>NZ_CCYH01000051.1 GCF_000820765.1 Candidatus Soleaferrea massiliensis AP7 | reverse complement strand
GGAGCTTCCTGTATAATTCAAATATAGGGAATTCCAAGAAAGAAGGTTGAGAAAAAAATACCTCAGTGTAAAATAAGATTACTGACTTTGGCGGTTAGTATAAAATCTTATTAAACAGAGAGGTATCTAAAATGAATTGTAACACACAGAACACAAAAATTGCATCCATAACTGAAAAAACTTTGATCGTTGGTATTGATGTCGGAAGCGAAACGCACTATGCGAGAGCATTTGACTGGAGAAATTTCGAGTTTACCAGAAAACCTTTGATTTTCAGCAATACACAAGCAGGGTTCCTTACATTTAAGGCATGGATCGAGGAAATACAAGAAAAGAATGGTAAAACCGCTGTAATTCCCGGAATGGAGCCAACAGGACACTATTGGTTCGCTTTAGGAAAGTTCCTGCAGGACAACGGAATGAAACCTGTGCATGTAAATCCCCATCATGTCAAGAAATCCAAGGAACTGGATGATAACAATCCTAATAAAAATGACCGCAAAGATCCAAAGACGATTGCCGCACTGGTGAATGAGGGACGTTTTTCCTACCCTTATATACCAACCGGGATTTATGCAGAGATGAGAAGCTTATCCAATCTACGCTTCCAGACACAGGAGGAAGTTACCCGGATCAAGAACCGCATTGCCAGATGGTTTGCCATTTACTTTCCTGAATACAAAGACGTTTATAGGGATTTAAAGGCAGTCAGCGGGCGGATGATACTGAAGGCAGCGCCGCTGCCGGAGGACATCGGGAAGTTGGGCGTGGAAGGTGTAAACCAGATCTGGAGAGACGCAAAGCTGAGAGGGGCTGGAATGAAGAGGGCAAAGACCCTGGTATCAGCTGCAGAGCACAGCGTAGGCAGTAAGGAAGCACCGGAGGCAGCGAGAATGGAACTGAAAAATCTGCTGGACGACATGGATGTATATACATCAAGACTGGAAGAACTGGTGCAAAAGATAGAAGGTAAGCTGAAAGAAATACCATATATAGATAAGCTGCTGGAGATCAAAGGGATCGGTATGGTGACAGTAAGTGGATTTATTGCAGAGGTGGGCGACATTAGACGTTTTGACAACCCCAAACAGCTGCAAAAGCTTGCAGGCTATGCGATCGTGGCGAACGATTCAGGCAAGCATAATGGAGAGAGCCGTATCAGCTACCGAGGAAGAAAACGACTGAGATATGTACTGTATGAAGCGGCGATATCACTAGTCGGAAAGAATGCGGAATTTCGAGAGATCCATGAATACTATCGGACGAGAAAAGAGAATCCGCTGAAAAAGATGCAGTCAGTAGTGGCAGTGGCATGTAAGGTGATCAGGGTGTTTTATACGATCCTGACAAAAGGAGTCGATTATGACGCTGCAAGGCTGCTGGGTGATATCAAGCATCCGCAGATGCAGACAGCATAACGAAACCAAACGATCCAAGTACTAAAAGCACTGCTCTGTCATGGTTGGATTGAACTTTCAAAGAGGATTGAAAGCTGAATCCAGCTATGACAGAAAAGCTGGAAATATCAGGGATGGACCGGAAAAACGTCCACCGAAAGGTGCCGGTACAGGAAGGATATTAACAGGTCAGTAAGACTTAAAATAAAGAATGAGCCAGTAGTCGGCAGAAATAAATACCATAGGGCAAGACCCTGCAAAGGAGCTAAGCTGACACCCTGGATATGGGCAGGCAGAACGAAGGAAGTTAGGACTCACACCGACAGGTGGGATGATCCTGGTAGACACGGGAGGTAAGCTGCCATAGATGGAGGGGCATACACAAGGCCATATAAAGCGGAATAATGAGACGTTTTATTTTGTATGCCCAAAATCAGCTATTTTCGTACCAGATACACAGAAATACCCATCTTCACGGCTCATTCATCTGAGATATGTAACTAAAAATTCCTTGAAAAATAAGGAAAAAACACTTGACTATATAGGGAGGT
>NZ_CCYH01000050.1 GCF_000820765.1 Candidatus Soleaferrea massiliensis AP7 | reverse complement strand
AAAGTGCCGGCGAAGACCTATTTTCCCGGGCAGTCACCCGCCAAGTATCTTCGGCATAAATGAGCTTAACTACTGTGTTCGGTATGGGAACAGGTGGATCCTCATCATAATAAACACCGGCTGTATTCAGTTGTTGAGAGAGATGATATATACACATCCCAAAGGAAAGGTTCTGGTGCACCATCAGGGACTCGAACCCGGGACCCACTGATTAAGAGTCAGTTGCTCTACCAGCTGAGCTAATGGTGCATATATCCACATACCCTCAAAATTGAACAATGTCTTACTGCGTCGCCTTTTACCAATTGCATCTTGGTCAAGCCCTCGACCGATTAGTATTCCCTGGCTGAATGCATCGCTGCACTTACACCTGGAACCTATCAACCTTGTAGTCTTCAAGGGGTCTTACCTGATTAACTCAGTGGGATATCTTATCTTAAGGTCTGTTTCACGCTTAGATGCCTTCAGCGTTTATCAGTTCCGCACATAGCTGCCCAGCTGTGCCACTGGCGTGACAACTGGTGCACCAGAGGTGCGTCCATCCCGGTCCTCTCGTACTAGGGACAGCTCCCTTCAAATATCCTGCGCCCACGACAGATAGGGACCGAACTGTCTCACGACGTTCTGAACCCAGCTCGCGTACCGCTTTAATTGGCGAACAGCCAAACCCTTGGGACCGAATTCAGCCCCAGGATGCGATGAGCCGACATCGAGGTGCCAAACCTCCCCGACGATGTGGACTCTTGGGGGAGATCAGCCTGTTATCCCCAGGGTAGCTTTTATCCGTTGAGCGATGGCATTTCCACTCACATACCACCGGATCACTAACTCCAACTTTCGTTACTGCTCGACCCGTCAGTCTCGCAGTTAGGCTAGCTTATGCGTTTACACTCAAAAGCACGGTTTCCGTCCGTGCTGAGCTAACCTTTGAGCGCCTCCGTTACTCTTTCGGAGGCGACCGCCCCAGTCAAACTGCCCACCTAACAATGTCCCCCGACCGGTTTCACGGCCGCAGGTTAGAATTTCAGCACTCCAAGAGTGGTATCCCAAGGGCGACTCCACTACCACTGGCGTGATAGCTTCTCAGTCTCCCACCTATCCTGTACATGAAATACCGAAATCCAATATTAGGCTACAGTAAAGCTCCATGGGGTCTTTCCGTCTTGTCGCGGGTAACCGGCATCTTTACCGGTACTACAATTTCGCCGGGCGGGCTGTTGAGACAGTGTCCAGATCGTTACACCATTCGTGCGGGTCAGAACTTACCTGACAAGGAATTTCGCTACCTTAGGACCGTTATAGTTACGGCCGCCGTTTACTGGGGCTTCAATTCAATGCTCTCACATCTCCTCTTAACCTTCCAGCACCGGGCAGGTGTCAGCCCCTATACTTCATCTTTCGATTTAGCAGAGACCTGTGTTTTTGCTAAACAGTCGCCTGGACCTATTCTCTGCGGCTCATATTCCTATGAGCACCCCTTCTCCCTAAGTTACGGGGTCAACTTGCCGAGTTCCTTAACAACCCTTCTCCCGTTGGCCTTAGAATTCTCTTCCCGTCTACCTGTGTCGGTTTGCGGTACGGGCACCTAAGATATTCACAAAGCTTTTCTCGCCTGAATTCCATCACACTTCCCTACTTAATTTCGGTCCCTTACGCCCGGGTCTACCATCGCCCGGGTTGCAACTTCTTCCAGTGTCCCTTTGCTTAAATCTTTTGGTGGCTACGGAATCTCTACCGTATGTGCATCGGCTACGCCTTTCGGCCTCACCTTAGCTCCCGGCTAACTTGGAGCGGACGAACCTTCCTCCAAAAACCTTAGACTTTCGGCCATTATGATTCTCACATAATTCTCGCTACTCATTCCGGCATTCTCACTTGTATGAAGTCCACCGCCGCTTACGCTACGACTTCACCCCTCATACAACGCTCCCCTACCACATATACTAAAAGTATATATCCCAAGCTTCGGTATGAATTTTAGCCCCGTTACATTTTCGGCGCAGGGTCACTCGACCAGTGAGCTATTACGCACTCTTTAAATGTATGGCTGCTTCTAAGCCAACATCCTGGTTGTTTTCGCAACCCCACATCCTTCTCCACTTAAATCCATTTTGGGACCTTAGCTGTGGGTCTGGGCTGTTTCCCTTTCGACTACGAAACTTATCTCACGTAGTCTGACTCCCATACATCAATTATCCGGCATTCTGAGTTTGATAAGGTTCGGTACCCTTTCGGGCCCTAGCCTATTCAGTGCTTTACCTCCGGTAATCTAATATGAGGCTAGCCCTAAAGCTATTTCGGGGAGAACCAGCTATATCCGGGTTCGATTGGAATTTCTCCGCTATCCACACCTCATCCGCCGCCTTTTCAACGGAGGTCGGTTCGGTCCTCCATGGAGTTTTACCTCCACTTCAACCTGGACATGGATAGGTCACCCGGTTTCGGGCCCTATGCATGCAACTTGACGCCCTATTCAGACTCGGTTTCCCTTCGGCTTCGTACCTCAAGTACTTAACCTTGCTACATACATACGCTCGCCGGACCGTTCTACAAAAAGTACCTTATCACACATTGATGTGCTCTAAGTGCTTGTAGGCTCAGGGTTTCAGGTTCTATTTCACTCCCCTCCCGGGGTGCTTTTCACCTTTCCTTCACAGTACTATTCTCTATCGGTCACTGGGTAGTGTTTAGGCTTGGAGGGTGGTCCCCCCGGCTTCCCACGGGATTCCTCGTGTCCCGCGGTACTCTGGATACAGCCTGCTGTCTCAGCTTTTCACTTACGAGACTCTCACTCTCTTCGGTTGGCCTTCCCAGACCATTCAGCTAAACTTTGACAATGCATTATGCTGTCCGCAACCCCGGACATATTTCTACATCCGGTTTGGCCTATTCCGCGTTCGCTCGCCACTACTTGCGGAATCTCGGTTGATTTCTTTTCCTCGCCCTACTTAGATGTTTCAGTTCAGGCGGTTCCCCTCATATACCTATGTATTCAGTATATGATACATGGACATGACTCCATGTGGATTGCTCCATTCAGATATTCCCGGATCGTAGCTCGTTTGCAGCTCCCCGAGACTTTTCGCAGCTTACCACGTCTTTCATCGGCTCCCAGTGCCAAGGCATTCGCCCTGTGCCCTTTCTAGCTTGACCATTATGCTTTTTGGTTCTCTTTCGAAATGAGTTATTGTTACATTTCTACTTCGGCATGATTGTAGTTTTTGTTACCCTTTATTAAAAAAAGTATCTTCTACTTCTCATTCGCAGTTTTTCATTGTTCAATTTTCAAGGTACATTCTTACACACATCTCTGTGTGCTGGTGGGCTCAAGTGGACTCGAACCACCGACCTCACGCTTATCAGGCGTGCGCTCTAACCACCTGAGCTATGAGCCCATAACAGTTATTTCCGTCGGGTGTTCTTTCTCTCCGCCTTCAAGAATGATGGTGGAGATGAGGAGGATCGAACTCCTGACCCCCTGCTTGCAGGGCAGGTGCTCTCCCAGCTGAGCTACACCCCCAACTCTCTTCCTCTCAAGGCTGCTTTCGCCCTTTTGAAAGCCTTTTTACAGACCTTCAAAATTAAACAACATTACTTCGTTTCGAATTCTTTTCCTTCTCCCGATCCCCTGACCTTCGAAACTCCGGTATGATCTCTCATTCCATTGCTCCTTAGAAAGGAGGTGATCCAGCCGCACCTTCCGATACGGCTACCTTGTTACGACTTCACCCTAATCATCAATCCCACCTTCGGCAGCGCCCTCCTTGCGGTTAGGCTACTGACTTCGGGTGTTACCGACTCTCATGGTGTGACGGGCGGTGTGTACAAGACCCGGGAACGTATTCACCGCGGCATGCTGATCCGCGATTACTAGCAATTCCAACTTCACGTAGGCGGGTTGCAGCCTACGATCCGAACTGGGATGTCTTTTAGGGGTTTGCTCCACTTCACAGTTTTGCTTCCCTCTGTTGAACACCATTGTAGTACGTGTGTGGCCCAGGTCATAAGGGGCATGATGATTTGACGTCATCCCCACCTTCCTCCGTTTTGTCAACGGCAGTCCCATTAGAGTGCTCTTGCGTAGCAACTAATAGTAAGGGTTGCGCTCGTTGCGGGACTTAACCCAACATCTCACGACACGAGCTGACGACAACCATGCACCACCTGTCTCAACTTTCCCCGAAGGGCACCTAACGCATCTCTGCCTCGTTAGTTGGATGTCAAGACCTGGTAAGGTTCTTCGCGTTGCTTCGAATTAAACCACATACTCCACTGCTTGTGCGGGTCCCCGTCAATTCCTTTGAGTTTCAACCTTGCGGTCGTACTCCCCAGGTGGATTACTTATTGTGTTAACTCCGGCACGGAAGGGGTCAGACCCCCCACACCTAGTAATCATCGTTTACAGCGTGGACTACCAGGGTATCTAATCCTGTTTGCTCCCCACGCTTTCGAGCCTCAGCGTCAGTAAAAGCCCAGCAGGCCGCCTTCGCCACTGGTGTTCCTCCTAATATCTACGCATTTCACCGCTACACTAGGAATTCCGCCTGCCTCTACTTCACTCAAGAAATACAGTTTTGAACGCAGCTACCGGTTGAGCCGGTAGATTTAACATTCAACTTGCATTCCCGCCTACGCTCCCTTTACACCCAGTAATTCCGGACAACGCTTGCCACCTACGTATTACCGCGGCTGCTGGCACGTAGTTAGCCGTGGCTTCCTCCTATGCTACCGTCATTATCGTCACATAAGACAGAGGTTTACAATCCGAAAACCGTCTTCCCTCACGCGGCGTCGCTGCATCAGGCTTTCGCCCATTGTGCAATATTCCCCACTGCTGCCTCCCGTAGGAGTCTGGGCCGTGTCTCAGTCCCAATGTGGCCGTTCAACCTCTCAGTCCGGCTACCGATCGTCGGCTTGGTGTGCCGTTACCACTCCAACTACCTAATCGGCCGCGAGCCCATCTTTCAGCGGATTGCTCCTTTGATAATCAGATGATGCCATCCAATTATATCATGCGGTATTAGCGTTCGTTTCCAAACGTTATCCCCCTCTGAAAGGTAGGTTGCTCACGTGTTACTCACCCGTCCGCCACTAGGTTATTCCCAACACTCAATCAGCAATCTACCGATTACCCACTGAGTGTCAGAAACAACCCCGTTCGACTTGCATGTGTTAAGCGCGCCGCCAGCGTTCGTCCTGAGCCAGGATCAAACTCTTAATTATATGCTATTAAATCATCCCTTTACCTCTCGGCAAAGACATGCTCTAACCTAATTAATCGTAAGTCCAAAACCTTAGACAAAGCTTAGCTATGCTATTCTTCGTTCGTTCTGAATTACTTTCTTCTTAAAGAATCGAAAGGGTTTTAATTCTCAACTTTTTCATGTTGTTTAATTTTCAAGGTCCGC
>NZ_CCYH01000049.1 GCF_000820765.1 Candidatus Soleaferrea massiliensis AP7 | reverse complement strand
AACCATTAGGGAGACCGCCGTGAGCCTGCACGGTTCACGGCGATTTCTTTAAAAACTCCATGAGATATGGGCCATTAGCTCAGTTGGTTAGAGCAACCGGCTCATAACCGGTTGGTCCGGGGTTCGAGTCCCTGATGGCCCACCAGTTGAAAATTTAGGGGTATAGCTCAGTTGGTAGAGCAGTGGTCTCCAAAACCACGTGCCGAGGGTTCAAGTCCTTCTGCCCCTGCCAAAGATGGCCTGGTAGTTCAGTTGGTTAGAACGCTAGCCTGTCACGCTAGAGGTCGAGGGTTCGAGTCCCTTCCAGGTCGCCATTTTCTTTTGACAATTACATAGTTGCTGCTGTGGCTCAGGAGGCAGAGCACGTCCTTGGTAAGGACGAGGTCACCGGTTCGAATCCGGTCAGCAGCTCCAGGAAATCCGCACGAACACTGCGTTTGTGCGGATTTTTCATGTCCATTTTACTCATCTTCCATTCGAATTTTTACTGCAATAAAATTTAAGATCTTTTTTTATAAAACCGGTAGCACGTGTAAAGGGGATTCCTACGAAACAGGTGAAGCAGAGTATTTTTCTGTTTCTCCTGTCTAAAACAGCCTGCTTTGCAGTACAGCCTTTTGGACAGTATATCGAGCTGCTGACAATTTTATTGGGTTGCAAGAGAATAGATTTATAAAATCAGCTCTTTTTTGTCAGTTTCGGGAGCAGCTGCAGCCTTTGCCACAATAGATAGATTGAAAAAGATTGACATGGCGGGGGGCTCTGTCTGCCTTAAGTACCAAATAAACCCCCCAGTATCAGTTCTATGTTATCTGATACTGGAGGGTTGTGTATTTCCGTCTCTTACTTTACTCAAGATGCGGAAACATCTTCGTCTTTCTCTGAGTTCGGGAAGTCTTTAGACTGAATGCGGATACTGATGTTTTCTTCATAAATACCAATCATCTCATAGGAATCGCTGTACTGAATATTCGAAACAGTATATTCTTCATTTTCACTGTTGCGAGAATAGGTAATTTGCAAAATCCCATCCGTTAAGTAGTGGTACGCCTCATATGAAAGGGTGGGGGGCGGTGTGATTAATTCCTCAACATATTGTTCAGTTTCCTCGTCGTATCTTTGGTTAAGATATGGTTCTTCATCCTGTGGCCGATATACAATGGCCATAGGATCAATTTCTGCTACTTCCTGTAACGCTGACCCCACCTGAATGGTCTCAAAGTCTTTGTGCGACAATTCTTTGCATGAAAACATGGCACGTCCAGTCATCCACCATATTTCGGTTTCATCTTGAACCATAGCATCTTTTTCATGATCAATTTTCTGAAAGAAACAATACATATAACATGGCTGTCCATAAGAGGAAATGCGGTAAACGGCGTAGATCAGTTCGGAATTAATTTTTTGAAGATATTCAACAGGATAATACGCATTCGTAGCGTAAAGGGAACGTGAGATACGATTAAGATTGTACAATTCGCCTGCTGGGGAGATAGCCAGATATTCCAACATATTTTCGTCATAGGTCGTTGTGATTAATTTATCAGCCGACTGCGACCGGGACGCTCTTTCAATCTGCTCCATAAGTGATCCTTCCATCACATAGCCATCCTCATTGATAAATAATTTTTTAATTGGGCTGAAACCGTTGGCTGCATATACGACAAACACCAGGGATAGAGAAACCAATATGCACATGAAAGGAATCATTCGTTTATATCTTTTTTTCATTTTTAAACCTCCTTTCTATGATGATTGATTCGATAACAGACAGTTGTACTGTCATAAAAATATACCTATAGAATTTTTTAGAAATTACTCATTAATTTCATATTATTTTGCATTTATTATACTTCATATATAAAAAAATATCAATTGAATATTACATCTTTTATTTCAAAATACAGCAACAAATATCACACTGATGTATTGGTTGAGAAAAAATAACTTTGGGTATACACATTACATATAACTCCGAAGATTTTACTATTTTTTTCTATACTTCTAAATTACGATATATTTAATTTTTTATTGTTTTGGAAATTGCCGACTTGCCGTTGCAGGAGTATCCTTCGTTTTTATATCAAGAATAAAGTGAAGCAGTAAATGATATAAGAAGAAGGCCTGTTACAAAAAAGAAAGGAACG
>NZ_CCYH01000048.1 GCF_000820765.1 Candidatus Soleaferrea massiliensis AP7 | reverse complement strand
AAAGGGAACCGTAACATTACGTTCCTTTTCTTTTTTGTACAGACATCATGCGGCCGAATGGTTAAAAGAGTAGGAGAATAGTACCAAATAAAATATAGTAGTTTTATTCCGGCAGCAATTGCAGCATAGCAGTTTTGATGTTTTTTCAGAATGGATATAGCAAAATATATCTTTAAAAATGTAAGAGGATTTACCGTTTTAACCTGGCAAACGGTCACATCGTTCTTCAAAGTAAATGAGGAGTCTTATACTGCCTGTTGCCGCCGGGATAGTGAATATTTGTTATCATGTAGTGAGGCCGTCATCTGTTGTCATCCAACGGTAGAATCGGGAAAGAACATTCCGCAGGCTATTGGCATCCATGCTGTTCTTTCTCCTGCAATTCCAGCAGCTGCATGATTTGACTTTCGACAAACCTCTTGTATTTGTCGTCCAGCTGTTCATACTTTGTCGTGATCTGCGAAACCATATTGGCGGATTCATTCAGAGCGCTCAAATCGTCGTTGCCGTCATCGGTCAGCCAGTGCTTATCAACATGATACATCAAAGATACACAGTTGACGAACACAGGGGTCGGTGTGACGTTTCCCAGCTCAATATTTGCCAGATTTCCGCGGGAGACGCCGATGGAGGCTGCAAACTCTGCCTGTGTCATGTTGTTGGCTTTACGAAGCAGCTTCAGCTTTTCAGAAAATTTCATAGAAGTATCACCTCAGCAGTTATACTACCATCTAGAAATGTTTATGTCAATACAAAATGATTAAAAATAAGCAAAATATTCAGAAAATGAGTATTGACACAAGCAAGAAGAGATGCTATATTGTACATGAAAAAGCAAATATCGTCGATAATTGTAATGTTACAAACAATGGAGGTGATGGCATATGAAATCCCAAACGGTTAAAACAGCAGGTGAAATTGCATCCCTTGCAGACCAGCTGACGCCAAATGATCAGTCCTATGTATTGAACACCATCAATGCCCTGCTGTATACCCAACAGACCGAACCATATCAGAAAAAAGAAGGGCAGACGCCGCATGACAAAGGCGGCTGAGCTTGGCGGAGCAAGAGAAAAATTGAAGCAGATGGAAGTAAAAGATAAGGGATTTATCTGGAGGGATAAAATCTCTGAGGGGGTATATCATGGCACTGTATATGATTGCTGTCTGTCAAAATGCAATGGCAAAGGATGCGGTTTTGTCCTATCTGGGTCAAAAGTTGTCTGCATATCGGGTCAGGACAAAGACGAACACCAAAACCGGCGCGGTTGAGGTGCGGGTGAAAACCTGTTTGGAGGAGATGTCAACCCGGTATATGAATGATATCGCCGCGATTCCCATGGTGAAGCAATCCATTCTAATCCGTCACTGCAATCCGATCTATAAAAAAATAAAGGGAATCAAGATTGAAAAAGCGTATTGATTTATCGAAAAGATCCGTCAGGAAATATCCGATTCAGCTGAAAAGCATGCTCCAGTTAAATTGGCAGATTCCGAAGAACAGGGAGCACACGGCTGCTGATGTGCTCCTGTGTGTATTGAAAAAACCGCCGCAAGGCGGCTTTTTTGTTGTAATAGGGAACGATGAAAATGTTGGGCAATTGGAAGAAGCGATACAGCAAATAGAATGGACTTGTTTCGATCGCAGAAGAATTGGTTCGGAAGACAGTGCATGTATACGATGTGGAGTCTTGCGGTGAGTTCCATATGGACTGTGAGACAGATGGAAAAAATGTTATCCCGCAGAAATTTTGTTTTGGATACTTTGGATGAGAGGGAGAACACGCTCTTTTTTGACAAATATCATCAACCCGGGTAAATTTACATGTATAAATCCTTGAAATTAGATTGCCGTTTTATGAATTGCATGATATAATAAAACCAATCATATCGACCGGATGCCTATCGGAACGACACAACCATCCGGCGAAAAGACAAGGAGGTTTCATATGGAAAACAAACAACCACAACAGAAGACGAGCGCATTGGCGCTGCTCCCGTTCCTGATTTTCATCGCGATTTATCTTGGAGCGGGCATTTTTATGACGGTACAGGGACAGGAGATGGCATTCTACCAGTTCCCATCCGTTGTGGCGATTTTCATTGCGGTGCTGGTTGCGTTCTGTCTGAAAAAGGGCTCGATCAATGAGAAATTTGCGGTCTTTGCAAGGGGCGCGGGCAATGAGAACATCATCACGATGCTGGTTATCTTTGTGCTGGCCGGCGCGTTCTCCGCGGTGGCGGGCGCGACCGGCGGCGTCGACGCCGTCGTCAATCTGGGCCTTTCCCTGGTTCCGGCACAGTTCATCACGGCCGGCGTATTCGTCATTTCAGCTTTTTTAGGCGTTGCGACCGGTACGTCGATGGGAACCATCGGCGCCATCGTCCCGATTGCGCTGGGCGTCGCGGATAAGGCGGGCCTCAATCTTCCGCTTGTCATCGCGGCCTGTGTGGGCGGCGCCATGTTCGGAGACAACCTGTCGATGATCTCCGATACGACGATTTCAGCGACCAGGACGCAGGGCTGCGAGCTGCGCGACAAGTTCAAGGTGAACTTTATGATTGCGCTTCCGGCGGCGGTTCTGACCATCATCCTGCTGCTGGTGTTCGGCGCGCCGGTTGAAGCCGTACCGCTGGAAAACCTCACGTTTGACATCGTCAAGGTGATCCCGTACCTGCTGGTGCTTGTTCTGGCGCTCTGCGGCATGAACGTCTTCCTGGTGCTGACCATCGGCATCTTTTCAGCCGGCATCATCGGGCTGGGCGCCGGGGATTTGACCATCTTTACCTTCGCGCAGAATATCTGGGACGGTTTTAAAAACATGAACGAGGTGTTCTTCCTGTCCTTCTTCATCGGCGGCCTGGCGGCGCTGACCGCGCATTACGGCGGCATCAACTGGCTGATCGGCAAGGTGCGCAAGCTCATCCGCGGACCGAAATCCGCGCAGCTCGGCATGGCGGGCCTTGTTTCGGTGGCGGATCTGGCGGTGGCCAACAACACGGTGGCCATCATCATCACCGGGCCGATCGCAAAGGATATCAGCCGGGAATACAAGGTCGACCCGCGGCGCAGCGCGTCGATTCTCGATATCTTCTCCTGTGTGTTCCAGGGCATTGTGCCGTACGGCGCGCAGCTTCTGCTGGTGGGCAGTTTGACAGCCGGCGCGCTGAGTCCGGTGGATGTCCTGCCGTTCCTGTGGTATCAGCAGCTTCTGGCGGTCTTTGCGATACTTTCGATCTTCCTGCCGTTTGCCGACTGGACCTACAAAAAGGACCCGTGGAACTGGGAATACGATGTGGCGCAGTCCGGCGTCGAAGCGAAAAAACTGATCGAACAGGAGACTGCCGAATGACGGCGGTCTGTTGACTGAAATAGTTGAAGGGTACCTGCATCCAATACGACAATCCCAGGAGATGCTGTCATATGGAAGAAGGTGCTTCTTCGAAAAAGTGGCTGTGAGAGAGCGGATTCACCGCTCTCTCACAGCCTTTTTGCAGGGTGTCCCGTTTGTGTATAGCAGCTCACTGTGAATGGGTTCCGGGGAGATCCGGTAAAAAAGCCCTCCAGCATCCTTTTACAAAAGGGATCAATAGCATGATGCGCGCCGCTTCCGGCCGGGTTCGCTGCGGCCGGCACAACGAATTTACCACGCAATCCGTCGTGCGGCGTCACATCTATCAGATTTTTGTATGGGGATGATCGGATAAACGCAAAATAAAGCAGAGACAGACAAGCGAATAAGAGCCGTGTTGTGATATGCTTGTAACAAAGGAGGTGCTCATGATGCACGCATGGGAACAAATACAAATCACCCTGGACTATATAGAGGAGCATTTAGGGCAGGAACTGCGCATCGAACATCTGGCCGGGATGGCGGGGCTTTCCCCGTTCTATTATCAGCGGCTGTTTTCGCGGCTGGTGAGAAAACCGGTCGCCCAATACATCAAACTGCGCCGGATGGCAAAGGCGGCTGATATCCTGGGGCAGACACAGGAACGGATTCTGGATGCGGCGCTGGAGCTTGGATTTTCATCCCACGAACAGTTCACTCGTATTTTCAAGGACACCTTCGGCATGACGCCGCAGGCGTACCGCCAGTCCCCCCGGCCGCTCAACCGCATGACAAAGCCGCAGCTGCTGCTGAACTATACGGTCGTCGATGAGGATGTGCCGCTGATCACCGACGGCATCGTTCTGGAAATCACGAGAAAAAAGCTTGCCAAACCGGAATTCTACATCGGTATAGAACAGAAGGTGCCGAACAGCTTTGTGGAAGGACTCGGCGTTGAGTCTGGAATCGACCCTCTGGACACGGTTTGGAGGACCTTTCACAGCCGAAAAGAAGAAATCCCCAATCTGATCCCACACGGCGACGAATTGGGGGCGGCGTATCCCGGCAGCGAAGAGGGATATTTCTGTTATTTCGCAGGTGCGGCGGCGCGGTCCGCTTCTGCGGTTCAGCCGTTTAAAAGCTGGGAGCTGCCGGCGGGAGAATATCTGGTCTGCACCTTTGAAGCCGAGGACTTCGAAACGCTGGTCATGGACGCGCTTTACAAGGCGCACCGGTATCTGTTTGACACGTGGCTTCCCGGTCACGGTCTGCGCACGTGTCCTTTTTCGGCGGAACGGTATCAAAGCCATGACCACGATACGACAGGCATGGAGATCTGGCTGAAGCTGCTGTCATCATGAAAAGGCCCTGTAAACCGATGTGATCGGTTCACAGGGCCTTGAGAGACATCTGTTTGTACATCATGGCTGAAAATAGGAATCGTCAGGGATATGGAAAGGATCGTCAGCAGATATATGCGATATGCGCTTCGGGAAGCTTTCGGGCCAGCTGTTCTCTGAAAAACTGTTCAGCGGGTTCGCGATGCTCCTGCCGGTAGCGGTATTTTCCGCGTCCGCCGCCGATCATCTGTTCTGCGCTGTACAGCTCGACCGCGTTTGGAAATGCGTCCTGGTTGATGGCGCGGTGCACATAGCTGTAGGTCATCAGGATGATTTCTATGGGAAGGCTTTTGCGGGTTTTGCCGCTGAGCGTATCGGCAAGCTGGTCGATCAGCTCGCCGTACAGCGTTTTCCAGCCGTCAAGCAGGATGACCGGCGCGATCAGCAGCCCGGCCGGATAGCCCGCTTCCGCCATGCGGTTGAGCGCGGATATCCTCTTTTCGAGCGGCGATGTGCCCAGCTCGACACGGCGGATGATCTCGTTCGGATTCACGCTCATCCGAAAGATGGTTTTGCCGCGGTGGTCGAGGGATAACAGCGGTTCCACCATATCAAATTTGGTTGGGAAGGTGAGCTGTCCGCGGCCTTCCTTCGCGAATGCCGGAATGACCTGCTCCAGATTCTGTGTCACGGTGTTTTCCAAAAGCAGGTCGCTGTTGCTGCCGATCTCGAAAACGCAGGGCGAACCGGTTTTATGGGATGTGCGTATCAGCCGGTCGAGCATCTGCTCCCGGTTGACAAACAGGCGCAGATAGGAGCATTTGTTGTAGTTGCAGACCAGGTAGCAGTACAGGCACATCGCGCTGCAGCCCGACGATGTGAAGGGGACAAGGTAATCCGAAATCTTCTGGTTTTCGACATACCGATGGGTTTTGCGTGTGCCGATGATCAGGTACTGCTTCATCCGGGCAAAATCCCGGTTGTCCCTTGCGGTCAGTTCCGGGATGCGGTTGTGGCTTTCGATGGGGATCCACGGCAGGGATTTGTACTGTTCCCGCAGCTGTTTGCCAAGCGGATAATTGAGACTGTCCGGCTCATAGTAGACGGTTGTGAATGTCATGAGTGACACCTCCGCCTTTAGTATGAGCTTATTCGAAGGGGATATCCAAAGCGCCGGCGGTCATCCCGATTTTCAGGCCGAGGATGAATCCGCTCCGGAATCCATCGCAGGCGGCGCTGTCAATCAATCGGTCCTTTTCGTCAAGGATGCGCAGCAGCAGAACGCGCTTAGGTCTTTCCATGCCTTCCCGGATCAGCAGACAGTTCTGTTCCAGATTGTCGGTGCTCTTTTGAGGCCGCATTGCTTTTTCGGCGATGTGTTCGATGACATCCATGAAATACCTCTTTTCTCAAACGTTTTGACCATCATACCATATCTGAAAACAGAAAGATAGAATCACCGTAGTATCAGGGTGTTGTCAAAAGCGCATGAAAAGTAGGCTGTGGATAAAAATAATAAAAAAAGAATCAAAACATGCAGAAAAAACCGTACCATCCATGCTGAAAGTTGAAAAATGGATGGTACGGTTTGATATATCCGGATATGGATTTTGGAATTTGAAAGATATTGACTGATGACGAAGTACCATACGGCTCACCGCATCACGGCGGTCTGGACGATGGTTATGTTTTCGGCGCCACCTGATGCTGCTGCGCGAACATCGCCATATGCTTTCGCAGCAGCTCCAACGCTTCCGCTTCCTTTTCAGGATGCCCCTCGCAGTCGTGGAACAGCAGGAAAAACGGCGCGTAGAATTCGACTGCCAGAAGCTGCGGATCGTTTTGATGAAAGTATCCGCGCTCCATCATACCCGCAAACAGGCCGGACTGGAAGCGCAGCACCTCCTCGATGAAGAAGCGGCGGTAGGTTTTGCCCGCCTCGCTGCTGTGGAACTGCTCGATGGTCACCATGCGCCGGAAACGCGCGGCATAGTCGTCCTTGAGCCAGTACAGAAAGGTCAGCTCCCCGATTCTGGACAGGGTTTCCAGGCCGATGCTTCCATAATCCTCAACCATCTGTGCGGTGTCGCCGGACGGCATAAACATCCGCTTGGTCGCCTGGTCATAGTTTTCCTGCATCCGCTGCAGCAGGGCGTCAAAGATGCCCTGCTTGCCGCTGAAATGCTTGTAGATGGCGCTCTCCCGGATGCCGACCCTGCCGGCGATTTCCCGCACCGATACGCCGTCGTAGCCGCGCTTGGAAAACAGTGTGAGTGCTTCCTCGAGTATCCGTTCCTTGGTGTTCCTGACGGGCATAGTTTCCTCCTAGCTTTTCTGGGACAGGATGGCCTCGACGCGTTCCTTCTGCTCAAACAGCGCACATCCGCCGAGATGCGCTTCGCTTGCCAGATTCGCCTCTCTCAGCCGCCCGAAGAACGGCGAGCGCAGCGCCTCCAGCAGCGTGCGGTCCCGCAGGCTGAGGTCGGAATACGGCGCGAACGGGCAGGCCTCGGCATCCCCGTACGGACCGATGTGGAAGAAGCCGCGACCGGCCGCAAGGCAGCCGCCCATCTGCGCTTCGTCTCCCGGAAACGACAGAAACAGCACCGAGGGGAATGCCTTTCTCAGCATCTCCTGTCTGATGTTCAATTGTGTTCGTTCAAGCTCGGTGAACGCGAGCGGTCTGGTCGCTTCATCCACCGGGACATATTCGATAAAGAGCGCGGCCCGGCAGCCGAGCGCCTTTAACTGTACAAAGAATGACGGATCTGTCACGGCATCCAGATTGCGGATCGTCACCGTGATGGACACGCCGTAAAGAATGCCGCGCGCATGCATCCGCCGCATACTCGCCTGCAGCCGTTCATAGGTGCCGGCTCCGCGGCGTGCATCCGTCTGAGCCGCGCCGCCCTCCAGGCTCAGGATCGGAATCAGGTTGCGGTGCTGCTCGAACAGGTCCAGCAGCCCGCCGCTGAGCATCGTGCCGTTGGTAAAGACCGGGAAGACCGTTTCGGGATGCTGTGCGGCCTTTTCCAGAACATCCTGCCGCAGCAGCGGCTCTCCGCCGGCCAGCAGATGGAAGCCGACGCCGAGTTCAGACGCCTGCGAGAAGATGCGCTCCCATTCCCCGGCGCGCAGCGGCTCCCGCGAAGGATGCTCCTGGCAAGTGCCGTTTGCGCGCGCATAGCAGCCGTGGCAGTGCAGGTTGCAGGCGTGTGTGATGCTGGAAATGAGAAACGCCGGCACATGCAGGCCCTCCCGCTGAAGCTGGGCCCGCCTGGCCGAGGCTTTCCGGCTGTGTCTGCGGAATTGCAGCAGGAAAGCCGTTTCCCGCGGATTGGACAGTGTGTTTTTCAGTACATCCGATACGATCTGTTCGATCGCCTGGTTCATATAGCTTGTCAGGGTGCTGTTATCCATATCATGGCCCTCTTTCTCAATAAGTTAACGATCGTTCACCACTATTATAGTGAACAACTGTTCACCTGTCAAGAGGGAAATGATAGAATGTGCGGACAGCATCGCCAATTTATGAAACCGTATGTATAAGCACGGGCCGTTCTGCCCTGTCAGAACGGCCCGTGCTGATGTCAGGAACCATCCCTGACGCTGGCCGGTTTGTTTTCCGTACATGCTGATGACCGGAAGGCACATCTGCGTTGATGTGCCGGACATCGTTGTTTAGACAAGATTTTGCATGCTGACGGTGAAAAGTTCGTTCAGGAGGGTTGGAATACCATTGGGAATACCCCTTGCAACAGGTCGGTTCTATGGATGCTGCACGGAAAGAACGATCAAAAACGCCGGTCAGGCAGATCAATCCTGTAAGGCGGCCTTGTAAAGCTCTCCTTTTCGGAAGCCGGTTTCTTTGGCCACCTGCCTGGCAGCTTCGGAAACGGAGTCGCCCGCTTCGATGTGCCGGTGCACGAGCTGGACCGCGTCCGCAAGCGCCATCTGTTCGGCGGGCTTCGGCTTTGCGCCCTCCACGACCAGCACGAATTCCCCCTTGGGCGGGGTTTCCTGATAGCAGAGGATGCTTTCGCTGAGCGTGGTGCAGACGGTCTGCTCGTGCAGCTTGGTGAGCTCGCGGGAGATCGATATCTTCCGGTCGCCGAGGATTTTCAGAAGGTCTTCGAGCGTGGTGCGCAGCTTGTGCGGCGCTTCGTAAAAGATCAGCGTGTGCGTATCCTCCTTGATGCTCTCCAGATGCTCGTAGCGGTTCTTGCGGTTTACGCTCAGGAAGCCTTCGAACATAAAGCGGGAGGTCACAAGGCCGCTGACCGCAAGCGCGCTGATGACCGCGGAGGGGCCGGGAACCGCCTGTACCTCGACGCCGTTTTCACGGCAGAGCCGCACGAGGTCTTCGCCCGGGTCGGAGATGCACGGCATCCCGGCGTCGGTCACGATGGCGCAGGCTTCGCCCGACAGCAGCCGTGCGACGATTTCGGCGCCGCGCTCCTTTTTGTTGTGCTCATGGTAGGATACCAAGGTCTTCTTAATGCCGAAATGGTTCAGCAGTTTGAGGGAGACCCTGGTATCCTCGGCGGCGATGAAGTCCACCGCCCCAAGCACCTCGGCGGCGCGCGGCGAGAGATCGCCCAGATTTCCAATCGGTGTGCCCACCACATAGAGGGTGCCGCTTCGGATGGTCTGTTGCATGATGGCTTGTCCTCCGATCTGTCAATTTTCAGGAACAGGATATGAAAAAAGCGCATGACCGCTTCCGTATGCCATCGCATCGAAAGAGCGGTTTGTCTTCCGGCCGGGAATTGCATCCGCTGTTCGAATGCGTCCCCGACCTGAAACTGGATATTTCCGCCGGTCTCGTCAATAATAGGTCGTCTATGCCGCTGTTAGAACTCACTGACATGCCCGCGCTTGATCGCGCCGAAGATACGGCTGGTCACGCCCGGATGGGATTGCTCCAACTCGTTCAGAAATTCCTTGGTCCACTGCCGTTCGGTGTGCCCGTCGGCCGGGCAGCGGCTTTTGACGACCGGCAGATGGTTGCGGTTCACCGCGCTGACAATCTCTTTCTCCGGCACATAGACCATCGGCCGGATGAGCGTCAGATCCTTGCGCGACAGATAGGATTTCGGCGAGAAGCAGCCGACCCGCCCTTCGTTGAACAGGTTCATCAAAAAGGTCTCGGTCACATCGTTGTAATGGTGTCCCAGAGCGATCTTGTTGCAGCCGTGCTCCTTTGCGAGGTCGTGCAGGGAACCGCGGCGCATCCGCGCGCACAGGCTGCAGGGGTTCTTCTCCTTGCGGACGCCAAAGATGATGTCGCCGATCTCGCTGCGCTTGATCAGATATGGGACATCCAGCTCTTCGCAGAGCCGTTCGATGGAGGAAAAATCGGTCGGCGAGCCATCCATCTGCATGTCCAGCGTGACGGCGGTCAGCCGGTAGCCGATGCCGATGAACCGCCGCAGCCGGGACAGTCCGACCAGAAGCGCGACCGAATCCTTGCCGCCGCTGACGCCGACCGCGATGTGGTCCCCGTCTTCGATCAGCTCATAATCCAGAATCGCCTTGCGCATATATCCAAGTAAAGCTTGCATCGTGTTCTCCTTCGGTACGCAGATATGCGTTGTTCACTGCTCCTATTGTACTAAAAAAGCATCTGCTTGACAAGTGCGGGGATGTCAAAAAATAAAATGACAGATGCGTATGCGGGAGAATAGACGTAAAAACGAGAGAAAACAGGAGATAGCAGTTTATAAATTAAAAAATTGGTAAAAAGGTCTTGACAGACGGGGGAAAAACCACTATAATATAGTTTGTTCTTTCCTGTCGGATGGATAGAGAAACCTGAACAGTTAAAAAACGCCGCTGCTTCGGCGGAGCTTTTTAACTGTTCAGCATGACTGGAAGAGCAACAATATTCTAATATGTAGGGGGTAACCTTTTCTATGTCCACTTATATGCCAAAGACTGAAGAAATCACCCGCAAATGGTATATACTCGATGCAGCAGACAAGCCGATGGGCCGTGTTGCAGCGACTGCCGCCCACATCCTGCGCGGCAAACACAAAGTAACCTTTGCGCCGCACGCTGACTGCGGTGACCATGTCATCATCCTGAATGCCGAGAAGACCGTTCTGACCGGTAAGAAGCTCGAGCAGAAATATTACCGTCATCACAGCGGCTGGGTCGGCGGACTCAAAGAGATCCAGTATAAAACCCTGATGGCGAATAACCCGGAAAAAGCAATGGCTCTGGCCGTGCAGGGAATGCTTCCTGACACCACGCTTGGAAGAAAAGCGCTGACCCGTCTTCGCGTTTACAAAGGCGGCGAACATAAGCATGCAGCGCAGAGTCCCGAAGCTTGGACACTTTAATTGAAAGAAGAAGGAGGCGTCAATTCCATGTATAACGATAGAGCATTTTTTTACGGAACCGGCAGAAGAAAAAATTCTGTTGCAAGGGTAAGACTGTATCCGGGAAAGGGCAGCTTTACCATCAATAAAAGAGACATCGACGATTATTTCGGACTGGAAACCCTGAAGGTTATCGCCCGTCAGCCTCTGAACCTGACCGATACCCTCGGCAGCTTTGACATCGAGGTCAATGTTTCCGGCGGCGGCGTATCCGGACAGGCTGGTGCCATCCGTCACGGCATCGCGCGCGCACTGCTTCAGGCCGATGAAAACTATCGTCCGGCCCTGAAAAAAGCGGGCTTCCTGACCCGTGATCCGCGTATGAAAGAGCGTAAGAAATACGGACTCAAAGCGGCCCGCCGCGCTCCGCAGTTCTCGAAGAGATAATCAGGTTTATGATTCAGAACCAGAAAACCCGCCTGTCAGGCGGGTTTTTTTGTTGTATTATCATATGGAAGAAACGCTCCGGTGCTGCGTGTCCAACCGGTCAGCAATTTCGGCGACGCGGCTTATATGCACACCTCATTCCCAGATAAAAAACCAAATAAGAGAAAGCAGTCGCGCAGGCCTTGTATGTAGGCGGCCTTTATTTCATAATTTGACTTATGTACTTCACCCTCATAATGCCGCCTGATTGCTATGCGGTCCGGTTTTTCAAACCGCAATAGAAGTTCCTCCACCATCTCTTCGGTTTTCTTCTGCTCTTTGCAGACAGATAAGTATTCAAGATTTTGTTCGAGTTCTTTTAATGCCAAATCCTCTCTTGCTCCAATCAGTGAACGGAGTGCGTCGCGGGTCATGGTATTCATAAACATGCTTCCTTTCAAAATTTGTACAGCTACCCTTGAAAGGAATCGAAACCCATGTTATAATATTTGAGTCGAAGTTGTCTTTTCAGATAGCTGTCGTCCGGGAAGTGGCGTGTTTCTTTGTGGGAGTTCGCCGCTTCCTGTCATTTTTTATAGACCACATCAAGCTCGATTTCGCCTTTTAAAAACTTTGTGATGAGTTCTTCCAAGATGTCATTCACATTGACCTTGTTTTTAACGGCTGCAATCTTTAAATCTGAGATCAAACTTTCTTCCAATGTGGTCTTAAAACCGATTCTCAAATGTTCACCTCCAATCTTATGATCATACTATCATATAATCGTAAGATTGTCAAATGGTTTGTTTATTTTCGTCTGTCCTGTCTTGAGCGGTAATGAAAAATCATCTCTTGCTCCGATCAGGGAATGGAGTGCGTTGCGGGTCTTGGTAGTCACAATCATGTTTCCTTTCAAAATCTGTACAGCTGCCCTTGAAAGGAACCGCAGCTCATGCTATCATATTGGAGTCGGAGCTGTCTTTTCAGATAGCTGTCGTCCGGGAAGCGGCGTTACTTCTTCGTTGGAGGGGCGCCGCTTCCTGTCATTTTTTATTGAGGTCATCCCGCACCAGATAGATTCCTTTTCTGACCACGTCAGAGCGTGACGAGTCAAGCTTTTTGACACACTCGTCAAGAATTTCCTTTGTTTCTTTGTCGACCCGAAGATATATTCTTTCAGATAAAGGATTATCAGATGGAGGACGTCCCATCTTTTTCTCCGACATAGATTCACCTCACTTTCTGTCGGCTTATAAGTATCATGCTATTTGATCAACAAAAAGTCAAGCGGTTTTTAGAAATCGCTGAAAATATATTTTTCAGCAGGGATGATTTGTACAGCCTATCTTGAAAGGAACCGCAGCCCATGTTATAATATTTGAGTCGAAGTTGTCTTTTCAGATAGCTGTCGTCCGGGAAGTGGCGTGTTTCTTTGTTGGAGGGACGCCGCTTCCTGTCATTTTTTATTGAGGTCATCATACAGGCCTTTAATGCTTTTTCTTATCGTTTCAGAACGATTTACATTTAAGAGCTTTTGGCAGTATTCAAGCTGGTCAAAGGTTTCTTTGTCTACTCTGGCCTTAACTTCAATCTCCAAAGGCTTTTCTGGATGAGGCCCCGGCTTTTTTCGCTCCACTACATGATCACCTCCTATCTTTAGGTACGAGTTAACAGTACAACTTGTGCCTCAAGATGTCAAGTGCTTTCTATAAAAATAAATATAGAAAATGTACAGAATATGTGTTATGATTGACTTGAAAAGTTTTGTGCAGTAAATAGTGAGCGGCATATCAGATACAAAAACAAGACAAAGCCCCGATAAACAGGGCGTTTGAGGTGCCAAACGAATAGAATCCCGATGCATTTGCAGAGGGCAGTTGATACGTTATCCAAAGCGATATCTGTAAATGTGTACGGATATCGCTTTTTTACAAGGCTCAGATGGTTGATCCCGGAAAAGATGGGATGAATCTGTTTGATTATCAAAACGGGGAAACGGATGCATCAAGCATCTTTCTAAGAGATCAGAAGGGAGGAAAACACATGTCATCGATAGAAAAGCCGATCCGGCGTTCCGCGTTCAGGCAGAAGGCCGGCATGGCTTATTACGGGCTGATGCGGCGTTTTTTGTGGATACGGATGAATCGGATGTTTGCTTCCTCCCTGACAGATGAGAAGCTGCCCTTCCTCTGTTTTTCCCATCAGACGCTGCTTCTCAGGAAATTGAAGGATGTCGATATGCGGCTGCAGTACAATAAGATCACCAACCTGAAGATTGCGGCGAAGAAGCTGAATGGGATCATCCTGCATCCGGGGGAGGTCTTCAGCTACTGGAAGCTGATCGGGAAGCCGACAAAACGCAGGGGCTATCTGGATGGGCTGATCCTGCAGGGAGGCTCCTTTCACGCGGGGACAGGCGGCGGGCTGTGTCAGCTGTCCAACCTGATCTTCTGGATGACGATGCACACCCCGCTGACCGTCATAGAACGCCACCGGCACGGATATGATGTATTTCCCGACTCGAACCGGACGCAGCCCTTTGGAAGCGGCGCGACCTGTTTTTATCCGCACGGCGATCTGATGCTCCGCAACGACACGGAGGACGACTATCAGCTCATCATAACGGTGGGGGAACAGTACCTCGAAGGGGAATGGCGGGTATCCGCCCGGCCGCGGTATACATATAAGGTGGTCGAGAGGAATCACGAGATGAAGGGCGAATATTGGGGCGGATACAGCAGGCATAACGAAATCTATCAGCAGAAATTTGACCTCCAGGGACAGATGATAGAAGAAAAGCTGCTGATCAAAAACGCGGCTATCATGATGTATTCGCCGTTTTTATCGGAGCAGACGGCGAAGCCTGAATGATAAAAGGCCGGTATCTATCGCGATAGATACCGGCCTTGGCAATTGCTTTTTTCAATAGAGGAGAGAGACGATGCAGCTGCCGTCAGACAAGCATGCCCAAGCGTTTGAGCATCCGGATGCCGTCCCGCAGGCCCTGCCTGTACACATAAAGCTCCTGCTGGCCATGGACGGCGGACAGCAGTGTGAAGCACTCATATGCAAATTCCTGCTGTCCCTTAGTCAGCATCCCTTCACAGTCCTGATGCATCTGGTCTAGCTTGTCCTGAAGCAGGTGATATTGTTTGGTTGCCTGAAATTTTCTGACGGCGTTGTCCCGCATCTGTTCGGTCATAAAGTCGAATTTTTCTTTGTTGCTCATCGTAAACGATTCCTTTCTCGAATGTCTGCCGAGCACCTTGAAAGTTCGTCCCGCGCATGTTATAATATTTACGCGGTCATCGTCTTTGGCGGTGGTCGGCGTGTGGAAAGCGGTGGCTATCTTGGTGGGATTGCGCCGCTTTCTTTAATGATTCAGGGCATCAATGCCGTCCCGGATTCCCTGTACACGGGTGACGCCTTTCATCCTGCAGTATTCGTCTAATTTTTGCAGGGATTGATCGTCAAGTCTTACTTTTATCTCGTGTCTTTTGGGACTATCGGTAGGGCGCCCCAACTTCTTTTTTTCGGGCACAAGTTCACCTCACTTTCGGGACCCATAATAATTATATATTATCGGAACCCAAATGTCAAGCTTTATCCTATTGATTTCTGTCGAGGTCGTCATAAATCCTGTGGATTCCTCTTCTCACAATTTCAGCCTTTGATACCTTTGTTTGTTCAATACATGTTTCCAGTTTTTCGGCGGTATCATGGTCAAGCCGGACTTTAAGAGAGATATCCTTTGGATTGTCAGTAGGACGGCCCATCTTTTTATTCCCCAAAAATATCACCTCACTTATAGGGGTCGCTAATATTATAACTTAGCGACGTCGATAAATCAATAGCACAAAGTAAAATATGTAAATGTTACAACAAACGCCCTGGCAGGAATTCGTCCGAACTCTTGCCAGGGCGTTTTTTCGATGGAAGAAAGTGTTATCTTCCAACAGCAGCCGCTGCGGGAAGATCAGGTGTCCTCTTTGCCGCCTTCCGTCCCGGCCTTGATCAGCAGCTTTTGATACGTTGCGTCCACAAGCGCCGCCCCTAAGGGCGCCGTGATCAGGATGGACAGCACCGCAACGGTGAGGACTGTTTCGCCGCAGGCCAATCCCATTGCGAGCGGCAGCCCTCCGATGGCGGCCTGCACCGTCGCCTTCGGCATATACGCCAGCGCCGAAAAAACGCGCTCCTTTTTGTTGAGCGGGGTTCTGATCAGGGATACGAACACACCGGCCAAACGGAAAGCCAGCACGCAGAAAATCAGCAGAATGGCCATCGCTCCGGCCTTTAACGCATAGCTGATATTGACGGTAGCGCCGACCAGGACAAACAGCAGCACTTCCGCGCCGACCCACAGCTTGGAGAATTTGTTGGCAAGCCGCTTGGAGACCGGATAATTCTTTTGCTGCAGGGCGGCGCCCAGCGCCATAACCGCCAGTAGCCCCGAAAAGCCGACTGCGCCCGTCAGCGTATGCTCAACCGTGACCAGCAAAAACGATACGGACAGGATGATCACGACCTTTCCGCTGTCTCGGATATGTGCTTTTGAAAAGAGCAAATAGAGCAGCAGCCCGGCCAGGATACCGCCGATCAAACCGAACAGGATCGAGGTCGGGATCGTTAAAAAGCGGATCGGTGAGAGCTGGCCGTCCTTTGCAAGGCCGGTAAAGGCGGTGAACAGCACAATGACGAACACATCGTCCACAGAGGCACCCGCCATGATCATCTGCGGGATGCTTTTGTTTTTGCCGTAGCCGCTCTCCATCAGCTTCAGCATTTTCGGAACGACGACCGCAGGCGAGACAGCCGCGACGACCGTGCCCATAACGGCGGCTTCCAAAAGTGTGACGCCGAAGAAGATGGGCGCGAAGATCAGCATGCCCGCGATTTCAAAACAGGCCGGGACGAAGCACAGGAGTATGGCAGGGCGCCCGACTCGCTTCAGATCCCTGATGTCAAGGTTGAGTCCGGCGCGGGTGAGGATGATGATCAGGGCGATCTGCCTTAAATCTGTGGAGATGTTTAAAATGGACGGATCCAGCAGGTTCAGCACATAGGGGCCGAGCAGGATTCCAGTCAGCAGCATCCCTAAGAGGCTGGGCAGCTTCAGCTTTTGGAAGATGGTTCCCAAAGCCATTCCGCACAAAAATACAAGCGCCAGTGACAGCAGCATAGCATTCGCTCCTTTTCCCTCGCAGCGCACAAAAAAGCTGATGCGTCTGCGATTTGCAATAAAATCACAGAAGTCATCAGCTTAAAAAGCGGTTTAGGATGGATCCAGGGGAGAACTTCATTCCCTTTGCGCATCATTTTACCATACATCAGGGACGGATGTCAAGAAAATAAATTTTTTAAACGTTCGGCGGGCTGGGATATTTGATTTTCCCGAAGACGCTTTTTGTTTGAAAAACATTTTTTTTCTTTCATTTTGAACATGGTTTTGGCAGAAAAGAATATCAAAAATGGATTGTATAGATGCGTTTAAAACACCCAAAACTAATCGCATGCGGATGCAAATATCCATAAACAGCGCAGACAAAATTTTGTCGAATTCTGAAAGTTCATATCTTGTTTACAGGGGGGAAGCAGTCATCGTTTATAATATTTTTGGTTATAGAGTGAAAAATCACCGTGTGGGATGCCTGATTCTGTAAAGATCCAGTAAATCAGTGAAATACCGTCTTTATCGTCCATAAAATGGGTACCTCTCACAGAAAAACGATTGATCATATATGTAAATTGCACAAATTTCAAAAAAATAACGAAAATGATTGGCATTCGGAAAAATTCACTTTTAATTTGGTAGGGTAAGTGATATAATAAGAATGTTAGAAACATGGTTGAAGGAGAGAAACGGTGTTGGAGAAGTTTATCATTCATGGTGGTAGAAAGTTAGAGGGTGAAGTTGTAGTCAGCGGCGCCAAAAATGCCGCGGTTGCAATCATTCCGGCCGTTATCCTGTCAGAAGATGTATGTGTTCTTGAAAATATACCGAATATCAGCGATGTATTCGTTCTGTTTAAGATATTACACGAAATGGGCGCCAAAATTGAGGTGCTCAACAAGTCGACGGTCCGCATCGATTCCCGGTTTATCCGGCAGCCGGTCGTACCGTATGAGCTGACCAAATATATGCGCGCGTCCTATTATTTCATCGGCGCTCTGCTGGGCAGATTCAGCAGGGCTTCCGTTTCGATGCCCGGCGGCTGTGATTTCGGCGTCCGACCGATTGACCAGCACATCAAGGCGTTCGAATCGATCGGCGCGCGGGTGAATTTGGAGCACGGCATGATTGATGTGTATGCCGACGAGCTGGTCGGCAACCAGATCTATTTTGACGTGGTCTCGGTCGGCGCGACGATGAACATCATGCTGGCGGCGGTCAAGGCGAAGGGCCTGACGGTCATTGAAAACGCGGCTAAGGAGCCGCATATTGTGGACCTTGCGAATTTCCTGAACTCCATGGGCGCGGATGTCCGCGGCGCGGGCACCGATGTCATTAAAATCCGCGGCGTCGACCATATGCACGGCGCGGACTATTCGATCATCCCGGACCAGATCGAGGCGGGCACCTATATGGTCGCGGCGGCGGCTACCCGCGGGGATGTGCTGGTCAAGAACGTCATCCCGAAGCATCTCGAATCCATCACGGCAAAGCTGATCAAATGCGGCGTCGAGGTGGAGGAATTTGACGATGCGATCCGTGTGGCGGGCGTCAAGCGGCCGCAGAAGAGCAGCCTCAAGACGATGCCGCATCCCGGCTTCCCGACCGACATGCAGCCGCAGATGACGGTGCTGCTGTCGCTGGCCGAGGGCACGAGCATTGTGACCGAAGGGGTATGGGACAACCGGTTCCGTTATGTCGACGAGCTGCGCCGGATGGGCGCAAGCGTCTCGGTCGACGGCAAGGTCGCCGTCGTCGAGGGCGTTGAGAAGCTGACTGGCGCGCCGGTCAAGGCGACCGACCTGCGCGCGGGCGCCGCGCTGATCATTGCGGGCCTTGCGGCGGACGGGACAACCGAAATTGAGGATATCAACCACATTGAGCGCGGCTATGACGACATCGTCGGCAAGTTCACGCAGCTGGGCGCGGATATCCGCAAGATTGAAATTCCGGACAGCCAGCTCGCACAGGCGCTTTAACCCGTCAAAGGGCAGGCCAGCGCGGATGCGGTGCGTCCGCACATACAAGTAAACAACGCGGTACAACAGAATCTGGAGTTTTTCAGGTTCTGTCTGTTTTTTCAAGCGATTTTCTGAGGAAGCGGGGAGGAACGATCAAACGATGACACGGGTAATTCCGTTTTACAGCGGCAGCAGCGGAAACTGCCTGCTGGTCGAGCACGGCGGGGAGAAGCTGCTGATCGACGCGGGCATGAGCTGTAAATGCATCACCGAGGCGCTGCGCCAGGTCGATGTTGAAATCGCCGAGCTCAGCGGCATCTTTGTGACACACGAGCATTCGGACCACATCAAGGGGCTCAGGATCATCACCAAGAAGTTCGGCATCCCGGTCTTTGCCACCGAGCCGGTCGCGCGGTACCTGCTCAGCAAGGACCACATCTTCGGCGACACGCCGGTACATATTCTGGAAGACGTGCTGGACCTCTCCACAATGCGGCTTCATCCGTTCAAAACCTCGCACGACAGCGTCGGCAGCGTCGGCTTCCGCATCTCGACAGACAATGGGCGGGAGATCGGCATCGCGACCGACCTCGGGCGGGTGACCGACGAGGTGCACGCGGCGCTGTGCGGCTGCGGCCTGGTGGTGCTGGAATCCAATTACGACCAGCGGATGCTGGAATGCGGCCCTTATCCGTACATGCTGAAACGGCGGATCATGAGCGCGCGCGGGCATCTCTCAAACGACGACTGCGCATTGGAGCTTGAAAGGCTGATTGGCAGCGGCTGTACGCAGTTCATCCTGGCGCATCTGAGTAAGGAGAACAACCTGCCGGATTTGGCGTTTCAATCGGCGGTCAGCTATCTGGAAGGCCGGGAGATGCGTGAGGGCAGGGATTATTCGTTACATATCGCGCCGCGCAGCTTTGCCGGCCGGCAGTTTGTTCTGGGCGAACCCGAACGTGTCCTGACCGGACAGGGGCTGGTCGTATGATCCGGATTTTGTGTGTTGGAAAGCTCAAGGAAAGCTATCTGAGAGCTGCGTCGGCGGAGTATGAGAAGCGCATCGGCGGCTTTGACAGGATCGGCGTGACCGAGCTGGACGAATACCGCCTGCCGGAGAATCCCTCGGAAAGCCTGATTGAGAAGGGGCTTCAGAAGGAAGGCGTGCAGATGCTCTCCAAAATCCGTCCCGGAGACTATGTCGTGTGCATGTGCATCGACGGAAAACAGCTTTCTTCCGAGGAGCTCGCGCATCGGCTGGACAGCCTGCAGACGGCCGGGACAAGCAGCTTTGTATTTGCCATCGGTTCCTCGCACGGTTTGTCGGATGACGTGGTAAAACGGGCCGATTTGAAGCTTTCCATGTCCCGGATGACCTTTCCGCATCAGCTTGCGCGGGTGATTCTGCTCGAACAGATTTACCGCGCCTTTCAGATTTCGCGCGGCGGAAAATATCATAAATGAACATACAGGGCTTGCTTCCATGCGGCAGATGGGCCGGAGAACGGAAACGGGTCCTGTTAGTGATTCCCGCCAAAGCGGCTTTGTTCGGCATATGGGGCAAGTGTGACAGGCCCGGTCAAAAAGGTTAGAGCGGGGGCAAAAAGCATCCAGGATGCGCACCGTTTCATATACAGACTGAAACGATGTGTGGTTTTGGAGGTGTTCGATCCGGCCGCCGTCTTTTAAAAAGGATGGAAGAGCAAAGGCGCCATCCATTCATGAAGGAGTTTTATGATGAAAAAAAACTATGTCAGAAATCTGGTGCTGGCATCCCTGTTCGTGGCGCTGGAGATTGTCTTCACACGGTTCTTTTCGGTGACGATCATGAATGTGGAACGGGTCAGCCTGACCTTTCTGCCGCAGGGACTGTGCGGCTTCCTGCTCGGCCCGGTCTGGGGCGCGGTTTCCGGCGTCGTTTCGGACCTGCTTGGCATGGTGATCAATTCGGCCGGACAGCCTTATTTCATCGGCTGGACCATCTCGGCACTGATCAAGGGCGGCGTCTACGGCATGATGCTGCATAAAAAGGAGCTCAGCTTTGTGCGGATTCTGCTGACTGTTCTGCTGGTCACCGTCGGCATCGATCTGATCCTGAACCCGCTGTGGGCATATCTGCTTTATGGACAGGGATATCTGGCGGTCATCGGGCTGAAGCTGCCGATTCGCCTGGTGTACATCCCATGCGCGGCGTTTCTGCTGTACTGGGTGCTTCGCGGCGTCAAGCGGGCGCTGAAGCGCATCTCTCATTGATGCCGGCGGACAGGTCATCCGAAAAACGCATCCAGGGATGGTCGTGGGGCCGCGAGACGGCCTGCGGTATGCGGCTGCAGGGCTGTGACATGAAGCGCGGCGATGCAGCCCGTCAGGCGGTTGGGTATGCGGACAGAATGGATTTCAGCGGACAGCCTCAAGGCATGGCTGCCGTATAAAGCTTTTTTTAACAGGCAATATGCGGGATCTTAGGATATTTCCAAGATCCCGCATATTGCCTGTTTTTCTGTCAAATGGAACGGCCGATTTTCGATGTGAAAGATTGTGAAAGGTTTTGTATACAATCTTAAAACCTGACAGGTTTCTATTGATTTTTCACAGGGATTGTTATAAAATATAAAGGAATAGTGAATAAGCGCGAAAAATCCCGGCTGGGTTTTTGCTGTGAAACTGCATATAGGATGACAATCAATGACGAAAGCTCCCACCACGGAAAATGACTATGGTGAGGGCGCGTTTTTTTTCTGACCGAAACGCAGCCGGACACGCGCAGGGGAGGAAGCGGCAGGATGATACCATTCAACAGGCCCAGCGTCACCGCGCTGGAAAGACGGTATGTAGCGGAAGCGCTGTCTGCCGGGAATTTGAGCGGGGACGGCCCGTTCACCAGAAAAGCGGTGCGTCTGCTGCGCCGGGTAACCGGCATTGCAAGCCCCATGCTGCTGACGACCTCCTGCACCCATGCGCTGGAGATGAGCGCGCGGCTTTTGAAGCTGCAGCCGGGCGATGAGGTCATCCTGCCCTCCTACACCTTTGTGTCCACCGCCAACGCGGTGCTGCAGTGCGGCGCGGTTCCAGTCTTTGCGGATATCGACCCGCGGACGATGAACCTGGACGCGTCGAAGCTGGAGGAATTGATCACAGGGAGAACGCGGGCGGTTTATGTCGTGCACTATGCGGGCGTTCCCTGTGAAATGGATACGGTCATGGACATTGCCCGCAGACATGCGCTTCCGGTTGTGGAGGACGCGGCGCAGGCAGTCGGCTCGCATTATAAAAACCGGTCGGCCGGCAGCATCGGGGACTATGGCTGCTTCAGCTTCCATGAGACGAAGAATTACACGATGGGCGAGGGTGGCGCGCTGATCCTCAACCGCTCCGAGAGCTTGCGGGAAGCGGAGATCATCCGGGAGAAGGGCACCGACCGCAGCCGTTTTGTACGCGGCGAGGTCGATAAATATACCTGGCAGCAGCCCGGTTCCTCATATCTGCCGTCCGATGTGCTGGCGGCGACGCTGTGCGGCCAGCTTGAACGCTTCGATGAGATCATGGAGAGCCGCATGCGGGTGTGGAACGCCTACCATGAGGGCTTTCAGCAGCTTGAAAAAGCCGGAAAGGCGCGCAGGCCGTTTATCCCCGACGATGTCGGACACAACGCGCATCTGTATTACCTGCTGCTGGAGAACCGGAAGGTGCGGGACAGGCTGATAGAAGACCTGAGGCGAAGAGGCGTCCAGGCATGCTTCCACTATGTCGCGCTGCACACATCGCCGCAGGGGCTGTCGCTCGGCTGCCGGCCGGGAACGCTGCCGGTCACCGAGGACTGTGCGGAAAGGCTTTTGCGTCTGCCGCTGTACTGCGGCATGCGGGAAAAAGAGACCGCACAGGTCATCCAAAGCGTGACCGAATGCCTGTAGGAACAGCGTTTGCTTCGGTCAGCAGGATTCCATATCGTACCGATATGCTGTCAAAACGTTATGATTGATCTCAAAGCGGCGGTGGCCTTTGTCCATGGAAGACAGGATGCTGTCCGTAAAGAATCAGGACAAGTCCAGCTGGATGACGGATGGCTTTCAAACAAAGAAGATATGCGGGCGACGCGCGCTTGAATGGGGTTGGGGAGGCCAAGCCCTGCTGGAAAATGCGGGACCGGGCAGATACAAACGGATTTCCTGAAACAGTATCGGAGCCTTTACATTCTCATGGCCATACATACGGTCGGAACAAAAAGGAGGGATGCGGACATGACAGCGACAGACGGACATTTCTCACGGCGGATCGGCGCGTTTTATCACCGGCATCAGGCGCTGCTGCTGTTCCTGCTGGCTGTGCTGGTCAACCTGCTCGGCTTTTTGTATGTCTGCGGGACCCGTACCTGCCACTTCGCGCAGAATGACGACTACCGCATGCGGGATCTGGCATCCGGCGCCTATCTTGGGGAGCCGACGCCGTATCTGGTTTTCATGAAATATCCGGTCGGCCTGCTGCTGTCGGGCCTTTATACATATTTTCCCTCGGTCTCCTGGTATGGGCTGTTCCTCTATGCCTGCATCCTGCTGCCCTGTATCGTGACGCTGTACCGGGCCAGCCGGCAGTGCGCGAGTGTAAAGCAGCTCGGTGTGGTCTATCTCGTCTACCTGCTGGCGTTCTGGGTGATCATTCAGCGGCACATCGCCGCGCCGCAGTTTACCACCAGCGCCGCTTTCCTGGCAGCGGGGGCCGCGGCGCTGCTGCTCACCATGCCGAGGACGCCGAAGCGGCCCGGATGGTTTGCAGCGGAGCTGCTGCTGTTCGCGCTTCTGTGCTTCGGAAGCGTCTGCGTGAGGGAGAAGACCTTTTTGATGTTTGTGCCGCTGCTGCTATTGATCCTGTTTGTGCGGCAGCTCGGCTGCGGCAGGCTCTGGAAGCGCACGCTCAGCCTTACGCTGTCGCTCGTGCTGGTTTACGGCGGCGTGATGTGGCTGGAGCAGGCGGTTCAGACCGACGAATCCCGTGCGTATCAGGAATTCAACACCGCGCGTTCGCAGGTGTACGATTATTATGACATCCCAATCTGGACCGGCCATGAGGAATTCTATGAATCGATCGGCCTGGACAAGACGCTTGCCCAGAGCATCCGCTCCCGGTACTATGAGCTGGATGAGCGCGTCACAACCGAGACGCTCACACAGCTGGCGGACTATATGCGCGAGATCGAGCGGGAAACCCCGTTCATCCGGCGGGTGTGCAATGCGGTGTCGGATACCTTTGAAAGCTTTGTCAATTCCAACATCCTGCTGCCGCAGTCCATGCTGCTGCTGACGCTGCTATTTGCGCTGCTGCTCGCGGCGCTCGCCGGGCGCAGGCACGAACCCATCATCCTGATCTGCGGGGGCGTCCTGCTGCTGCTTTTTGAGGTCTGTTTCCTGCTGTTTCAGGGGCGGATGGTTTCACGCATCCCGGAATCGATGCTGGTTGTGCTGGCGTCGATGACCCTGTGCATGCTGCCGGCTTCCCTGGGGCGTCTTCGCGCGCTTGTGTCGGCCGCAAAGACGCAGGCGGAAGGGTTTGCGACCATGAAGCGAAGCCGGCTGACGCGGGTGTGCAGCATCCTGACGGCGGGTATCTGCTCGGCGGCGCTGCTCCTTACGCTGACGGCGGGGGCGTATCAGGCCTATCAGAAGTCGGCGGCGAGCTATCAAAGCCGCGGGGAGCTCTTGCTGGAAACCCGCGCGTTCTGCCGCAAAAATCCGGACAATTTCTACTACCTCGATGCGGACGACTTCATCACCCTGACAGAACCGGTGTTCGACGACGATGAGACGCGCTATAAGAATATGGAATCGGCGGGCTCCTGGCTGCTGCGCTCGCCGCAGTATCGACAGAAGATCCGTGCGCGGGGCTTTGAAACGATGACGCAGGGGCTGGTCGAGAACGGCAATGTCTATTATTTGGCAACCACCCGGCCGACCGTCCTGATCAAGTACATCAGCCAGCGGTACGAGGGCCATGAACTGCTGAAGGCCGGCTCCATAGCCGGCGGAAAAGTCATGGTCTACAAGGTCTATCAAACGCAGGTATGACGGACAATGACTGTTCCGTCAGATGGTACAAGCACTGTACTGCTATGGAATTGGAATAAATTTGACGATTCATATCAATAGAAATTGATATTAGAAAAGATTTGGACGGGTCATGCCGGACAGGATGCCCCGGAAGCATCGGACAGGAAAAGCATGACCTGATAAAGAGAAAAGGAGGCGGTCGGATGCAGCATAACTGGGAGAAGACGTTTATGGAGATGCACCGCGCGTATGAAAAACGCCGGCGGGTGTGGCTGTGCGTGCTGTCGGTGCTCATCAATTTTGCGCTGATCGCGGCGGTATATCTGGCAGGGGACACCTACCTTGCCACCAATGACGATACGGCCATCAGAAGCTTTGCTTCCGGCTCCTATTCCGGCGCGCCTTCCCCGTATCTGGTCTTTATGCAGATTCCGGTCGGATGGCTGCTTTCGGGCCTGTATACCTGGTTCCCGGCAGTCTCCTGGTATGGCGTGTTCCTGCTGTTCTGCGTCGGCCTGTCGCTGACCGTGCTGCTCTACAAGCTGCTTGAGCGGTGCCGGACCTGGCGGCACTACACCCTTGTGCTTATGCTATACCTGTTCTTCTTCTGTACGGTCTTTCTCAGCTGCGTCAAGTCGCCGCAGTTCACCACAACGGCGGCGGCGCTTTCGGCAGCGGCGGCGCTGATCCCGCTGACGCTCGACACCGAACGCCCGCTCTCCCATGTCGTGCCGAACCTGGTGCTGTTCGGGTTCCTGAGCTTTCTGGCTGTCTGTGTGCGGCAGAAGGTCTACCTGATGATCCTGCCGGTGACCGTGCTGATTCTTGTGGTGCGGTTTCTGCTGAAGCGCCGGCTCTTCAAGCGGGTGCTGGCCTTTGTGTGGGTGGCGGCATTCGTCTACGCGGGCACGCTCGGCATCGACCTTGCCATGACCAATTCGGACGACTACCGCGTCTATGCGGAGTTCAACCAGGCGCGCAGCGATGTGCAGGATTACTACGGCTTCCCGGATTATGAGGAGAACAGGGGCCTGTATGACGCGCTGGCCGTGGACGAGTACCAGTACCGCATGATGATCGGCGGGTATTTTGACGTCGACCCGGTCATCAATGCCGACACCTTCCGGATGATCAGCGATTATCAGGATGAGATGGTGCAGAAGGAGCCGTTTGGAAGCCGCATCGCCGATGCGCTGCTTGAAACGCCGGGCTGGTTCTTCAAAAGCTATCTGCCGGTGCCGTCCATCATCCTGCTGATTTTTTCGCTGGCGACGCTGGCGTTCGCCTTTGTGAAGGGCGAGCGCAGCATCTTTGCGCTGGGAACGGCGGCAATTGCGGCGGTGTTTCTGGAGATCGCATGGCTCATCTTCGGCGGCAGGATGGTGCTGCGTCTGATCGAGTCGATGGTGCTGCTGTTCGGCATGCTGCTGCTCAATCTGTTTGTATCGCTGTTTCTGCGCTACATTCCCGACAAGCTGCCCAATATCGCGGGAGAAGCGGCAGAGGGAAAGAAGAATACGCGCGCGCTTGCCGGCATCGCCATGCGCGTGACGGCTGCTGTCACGGCCGTGATGCTGGTGGTGGCCAATTACTATACGCTCGAGACCATCGCGGAAAACAAGATCAAAAACAGCGAAGCGGTCTTTACGATGAACGCGTACTGCCAGGCGCATCCGGAGAATTTCTATTTTTACAGCGTGTCAAAATTCGGCGGCGCGATCGGCTACGTCTTTTCGGATGACGAGACGGTGTTTAAAAACTCCAGCGCGATCGGCGGCTGGTCGGTCAAATCCCCGATGTACTATGAGAAGCTGGATCGTTACGGCATCCAGGGATTGACGGAGGGACTGATCAACCACCGCAATGTCTATTATATCGATACCAAGTATCCGACGGCGCTGCGCGACTATATGCGCGAGAAGTACGGCGAGGAGCTGACGCTGGTCAAGGTGGACGACATCTATGACAAGCAGCTGTTTGTCTATAAGGTGGCGCAGGTCATCAAGCCGATGGAGGATACGCCGGCATCTTAAACAGCCGGGATATCTGAATAGGCGGCCCGCACATCCCGGACAGACGGCTCGGTGCGCGTTTCGACAGACGATTCGGCGGGGCGCGCTGAATGTGCGCATCGGACATGCGGCTATGACTCATTCCGGCCAAGCTGTCCGGGCATTTCGGATATCCCGGTCAGACAGTTTGGCTAAGGACCCGAACGTGCGCGTCAGATGAACGGTTTAACCTGTCCTGCTCAAGCGGCCAGGATATCCCAGACAGACGATTCGGCCGGACGGCCCGGAGGTGCGTTCGGACGAGTGGATGCAATGTGCGCGTTTTTACAGGGAGCTGTCTATGATTTTGGCGGCGGTTTAACAGAAGAATGGGAGATATCCGGCTTGGGGAAGGCCGAAAGCTGATGAGGAAGAAGAGGATTGGTATGTTGGTTTCATTTGTGATCCCGTGTTACAATTCACAGGACACGATCGAGAAGGTGGTTACACAGACCTGCCGGCAGATGGACACGTTTGTGAACTGCCAGTATGAATTCATATTGGTGAACGACGGCTCGCAGGATGGAACAATCCTGATACTGAAGCAGCTTGCGCGCCGCTACGATTTTGTGCGGGTCGTTGACCTGTCGCGTAATTTCGGGCAGCACAACGCGTTGATGGCCGGGCTGCGCTACGCGTCGGGAGACATCTTTGTCGGGATGGACGACGACCTGCAGACCCATCCGTCCCAGCTTCCCAAGCTGTTCGCCAAGCTCGGCGAGGGCTATGATGTGGTCTACGGCTGCTATACGGACAAAAAGCACACGCCGATGCAGCGCATCGGCAGCCGGTTCAACCATTACACAGTGCGCAGGCTGATCGGGAAACCAAAGGAGCTTCTCATTTCAAGCTTCTGGGTCTGCCGTCGGTTTGTGCGCGACGAGGTGATCCGGTACGAATATCCGTATACGAACCTGCAGGGGCTGTTTCTGCGGACGACATCGAACATCGCGAATGTCCCGATCGAGCATTTTGAGCGCGCGGCCGGCCGATCGAACTATACCTTCGGCAAGCTTGTCAAGCTCTGGTCAAGCTGCACGAGCTTTTCGGTCGTTCCGCTGCGGCTGTCGGCGATGCTCGGTACGCTGTTCCTGGCGCTTGGCGGGATTTGGGGCATCGTGCTGATGGTGCTGGCTTTGCTTGGAAACCCTGTCGGTTCCGTGGCGCCTGTGTTGGCGGGCATGTTCTTTTTAAGCGGAGTCCTGCTCATCTTTCTGGGGCTTATCGGCGAATATGTCGGCAGGATGTTCCTGTCGGTGAACCAAAGCCCGCAGTATGTCGTGCGGGAAACCTGCAACCTTGCGGGAAAGGGAGGAAAAGATGATCAAGCGGATATTGATACTTGGCGCGGGAAACGCGCAGATCGACGCGATCCGATTCTGTAAGCAGCATGGCTTTACGGTATACGGATGCAGCTATACCGACGCCGACCGCGGCATCCCGCTGCTCGACGGCTTTCGGCGGATCGACATCAGGGATGTGGAAAACGTTTCGGCCTATGCGTCCGCCATCGGTGCGGACGCGGTCTATTCGGTCGGCTCCGATCTTGCGATGCCGACCGCCGCCGCGGTCAGTGAGCGTTTGAGCCTTCCGCGCTTTATTTCCTCGGAAACGGCGCGCATCTGCCAGAACAAGGAGAAGTTCCGCCGCTTTCTGGGGCCGGATTTTGAAGGGAACCTCCCATATAAGAAGGCCCGAAGCCTGGACGACGCGCTGTTCTTCGATGCGTTCCCCGGCATCATGAAGCCGGTGGATTCCCAGGGACAGCGCGGTGTCTGTACGGTGCGCAGCCGCGAGGAGATCGAAGCGCAGTTTGCGCGATCGCGGAGCTTTTCCGCGTCGGGAACGGTGATTCTGGAACAGCTCGTCGACGGACCGGAGGTTTCGGTCAACGTCTACCGGCAGGATGGCAGAACCGTTTTTCTTCTGATCTCCGCGCGCGGCGTATTTGGGGAATATCCGGGCGGGATTATCAAGGAGCACCTGCTGCCGCACGGGCTGTCAAAAGCAGGTGAACAGAGGGTGCGGGATCTGGCGGAGCGGGTCTGCGCAAAGCTGAAGATCAACGACGGGCCGGCCTACCTTCAGATCAAGCTCGACCGGGTACGGGAACAGCCCTATTTGATTGAGGTGACGCCGCGGCTGGACGGCTGCCATCTGTGGCGATTGATCCGGCATTGCTGCGGCGTGGACCTGCTGGAGACCTCCTTCCTGCATCTGTTGGATGGAGCATGTTCGTCGTTTCAGCCGCGTCCTGCCTTTGACGCATACCGGCTGCGTTTTCTGTGTGAACAGCCGGGGCGTGTGTTTGACCGCGCGCGTTATGACGTAAGCGGTGCCGAATACCTCGAATGGTATTATGAAACCGGGGATACGGTGCGGCCGCTGAACGGCTTTATGGAGAAATGCGGCTATGTGATAGAACCGGTGCATCCAGGAGAAAACGAATGATTGCGTTGACCGGGGCATCCGGTTTTCTGGGTCAAAGCCTGCTGGAGCAGTACGGCGGAGAGGAAGCCTTTGTCTGCCTGACACGGAAACCATTGCCGCCGGAAGGATATCCCGGGTTTGCGGCGGATGAAGCTGCGCCGGAAAAGGAACAGTCGGCATACCGGACCTTGGAAAAGCTGTGCCGGATGCATGGGCATCCCCATGTGTGCTGGAGACAGACCGACTATACCGTCGAAAGCCTGATGCAGGCGCTGGACAGCTGTGAAGGCGTGATCCATCTCGCGGCCAGGAAGGTCGACTCTCAGACAGAACAGACACCGGAAGTTTACCGTGAAAACCATGCAGTCACGGAAAATCTGCTGGAAGCCTGCCGGAAGAAACATATCCGGAATGTTGTGTTGCTGTCCTCGCGCTGCGTCTACAGCATGCGCGACGAGCGGCCGTTTCGGGAAAACAGGGCGTGTCATCCGCTGAACTTCTATGGGCTGTCCAAGCTCCAAATGGAACAGACGGGCGCATACTACCGCGACCACTATGACATGGCGGTCAAAAGCCTGCGGTTGGCGCAGGTTTTCGGCGCAGGCGACCTGCTTTCATCCGCACCCGGCGTATTCCTGCGCCGCGCAATGGATGGGGAGCCGCTCACGCTCTATGGAACCGGTGCGGGAAAGCGGAATTACATCTATGTAAAGGATGCCGTGCGCGCGGTTATGACAGCTTATCAGAAGACGGAACACAGCGGCGTCTACAACATCGGCGCGGCGCGGTCGGTTTCCTGTCGGGAGCTTGCTCAAGCGGCCAAGGCCGTGGCGCACAGCGATTCGAAGATCATGTATCTGTCAGACCGGCCGGACGATGAACTGATCGTAGAGCTGGATATATCCAAAGCATGCCGGGAACTGGGCTTCTCAGCTTCCTATGATCTGGAATCCGCGCTGCAGGATATGAAGGATTGCCTGGAAGATCGAGGGGAAGGACCGGATGCCGTTTAAACAATAAGGGACTTGGAACGATGTTTCGGGAACCATCAATACCACATGAATCAGGATGTTTCGGAACAATCAACACCACAGAAAACAGGCCGTTACGGAAACATCAACATAACAGAAAACAAATGGATTGCAGTGTCATACGATGTTTCGCAGTCCATATGAACATATTTGAAAGCATCATACAGTGCGGGCCGTCCAGGGACAAAACGGCCTGTGCTAAAGGAGTGAAAGGATGGAAGATCCCATCAGCAAACAGAAAAAATCGAATCTGTGGGCATATGTGCTGCTGTACGGCTCGGTGTTTCTGACCAGCTTTGTGTCGGTCGCGGCGAAGCTTGCTTCCCGATATGAGTTCATGTCTTGGGGATTTATCTTTTTCTACGGCGTACAGCTGGCTATCTACGGCATCTACTCGATTCTCTGGCAGCTGCTGCTGGAACGGCTGCCGCTGTCCTCGGCCTATCTGCGCAAGGGGCTGTCCTTTGTGCTGATCCTGGTCTGGTCGGTGGTGTTTTTCGGGGAACAGATTCATCCGAGCCAGATTATAGGATCGGTCGTCATTTTGACCGGAGTGGTGGTGTCGCAGTATGAACGTCATTAGTTATATCGGTTACCTCTTCGCGGAGTTCATTTCAGCTGTCGCCAACCTGATCCTCAAAACCTCCGCCAACAAAAAGCCGCGCAGCTTTTTAAAGAAGTTTTTGAATGTTCGGGTCATCTCCAGCTATGGCGTCTTTGTGATTGCCAACCTGATCAACGTGCTGGCGCTCAAGCACATGGAGCTCAAGTTTGTGCCCGCGCTGCAGGCGACTGGGTTTATCTGGATTCTGATCCTGTCGGCGGTCTTCTTAAAGGAGAAGCCGACCAGAAAAAAGCTGATCGGAAACGCGTTGATTCTGATCGGGCTTGTGATCTTTTGTCTTTATTGACAGTCAAGGTATAGGACGCAACATCATTCGGGAAGGATGTCCAAGCATGAAAGGAATTGTACTTGCAGGAGGAAGGGGAACGAGGCTGTATCCATTGACCGTCTCGGTCTCCAAGCAGCTTCTGCCGATCTATGACAAACCGCTGATCTACTATCCTTTGTCCGTTCTGTTGCTGGCCGGGATCAGGGAGATCCTGATCATCTCAACCCCCGAGGACCTGCCGTCGTACCAGCGGCTGTTCGGCGATGGGAGCAGGCTGGGAATCCGTATGGAATATCAGGTGCAGGAAACGCCGCGCGGGCTGGCGGATGCGTTTATCCTCGGGGAAAGCTTCATCGGGGGGGACGACGTCTGCCTGGTGCTGGGGGACAACCTGTTTTACGGACAGGGACTTTCCTCGATGCTTGCGAAGGCGATCCGGGAATGCCGCGGAGCAACCATCTTCGGCTGCCCGGTTGCGGACCCATCCCACTTCGGCGTAGTTGAAATCGACCTGAACGGCGAGGTCCGGTCGCTGGAAGAGAAGCCGCAGAAGCCCCGTTCCCGGTATGCTGTGCCGGGGCTGTATTTTTATCAAAACGATGTCGTCAAGCTCGCCAAACAGGTGCGGCCGTCCCCGCGCGGCGAATTGGAGATCACCGCCATCAACGAGACATATCGGCAGCAGGGCAGGCTGCAGGTCGCCAAGATGGGCCGCGGCATGATCTGGCTGGACACCGGCACGCCGCAGACGATGCTGCAGGCGGGCTGTTTTGTGGAAGCGGTGCAGTCCAAGCTGGGGCTGTACATCGCGTGTCTCGAGGAAATCGCGTGGCGCAGGGGCTTCATCGGCGACAAAGAGCTGTATGAGGCCGGAAAACGGCTGGAGATGACCGATTACGGCCGGTATCTGCTGCGCCTGCTGCAGGAGGAACGTCCCCAGTGACGGCTTTTTTCAATGACAGGAAGTATCAGGACTGCAGCGATTTTCCCCAATCGAAGATTGGGGAAAGCCAAGAAGACTGCCATCCTATGAAACAAACGGTCTTCAGGATTTTTTCATATGGCAGATAACGATATCTCAGCGACCGAAAGGAGGAAGCGCATGAACCTGTCAGGCAAGCATCTGCTGGTGACCGGCGGAGCCGGCTTCATCGGTTCGAATTTCATCCTGTACCTGATGAGGGAATATGATAACCTATGCATAACCAATCTGGACAAGCTGACCTATGCCGGCAATCTGGAGAACCTGCGCGGGGTGGAGAACGATCCGCGCTATCGATTTGTGCTGGGGGATGTCTGCGACCGGACGCTGCTGCAAAGCCTGTTTGCGGAGAAGCAGATCGATCTGGTCGTGCATTTTGCGGCGGAAAGCCATGTCGACCGCTCCATCCGGGACGCCGGCGCCTTTGTGCAGACCAACATCGGCGGCACGCTGAGCCTGCTGGACGCCGCCATGAATGCCTGGAAGCTGGACGGCGGCTATCGGGCGGATGTAAAATTCCTGCAGGTTTCGACCGATGAGGTTTACGGCTCGCTTGGGAAAACCGGCGTGTTCACCGAGCGGAGCCCGCTTGACCCGCACAGCCCGTATGCCGCGTCAAAAGCGGGCGCGGACATGGTGGTCAAAGCCTATCATGACACACACGGGCTTCCGGTCTGCATCACACGGTGTTCGAACAACTACGGCCCGTACCAGTTCCCGGAAAAGCTGATCCCGCTGATGTTCACAAACTGCCTGCGCAAAAAGCCGCTCCCGGTCTACGGCGACGGCTTGCAGGTGCGCGACTGGCTGTATGCGGAGGATCACTGCCGCGCCATCGAACGGGTACTCTTAGACGGTCGGGCCGGGGAGGTCTACAACATCGGCGGACGCAATGAACGGACAAACCTGCAGATTGTAAAAACCATCATCGAGACGGTGCGACGCCTGCACGACCCATCGGTCAGCGAAGCACTGATCACCCATGTCGCCGACCGCAAGGGCCACGACCGCCGCTATGCGATCGATGCGTCCAAGATCGAGCGGGAGCTTGGATGGAAGCCGCTGGTTCCATTTGAAGAGGGGATGGAACGAACCATCCGCTGGTATTTGGAACATGAAGATTGGCTGGCACATATCGTCAGCGGCGCATATGAAGAATATTACCGGCAGATGTACGGCGAAAGCGCCAGTTGAAATAAATGCTATATAAAAAAACACCGATTTGAAGAAAACTTCAATCGGTGTTTTTTAAGTTTTACGGCCTAACAGCCAATCGGCTGAAACCTGAAAAATATCTGCCAATGCGCAGAGTTCAAAATCAGATACCGGACGCTTTTGACCTTCCAGAAGCGAAAGAGCCGGAATGCTGATGTCAATTCCTGCGGTCTGTAGCTTGGCCAGCAACTCAACCTGTTTCATATCTCTTTTTTTACGCATTAAAGTGACCCGGGCACCTATTCTGTTTCGGTCGCCTAACGCCAGCTTTCTAGTGTTCATATTACGCCCCCTTTTCTATATTTTAAGATAAAAAGGTCTTTTCAAATTTGGCAATACCAAATATAATAGAATTAATTTTAGTATTACCAAATATGGAGGCGTGAATATATGAAAGAACAAACTTGTTGTTTTACAGGGCATCGTGATATTTCAGAGGGAGACACGGCTGGCATAGTAAGGCTGCTTGAATATGAGGTGGAAAAACTAATATGTGAAGGTGTATGCTATTTTGGTGCTGGTGGGGCACAGGGATTCGATACCATTGCGGCTCAGGTTGTTTTAAAAATGAGAGAGAGACACCCACAGATTCGACTGATTTTAGTCTTGCCGTGTCGTGACCAAACCCAAAGGTGGAATCAGAAGGATAAGCAAATCTATGATGCAATTCTTTCTCGAGCGGATAAGGTGGTCTATCTGGCAGATCAATATTACAGGGGCTGTATGCATCAGCGAAATCGGTATCTGGTAGACCACAGCGGGCATTGTATCTGTTACTTGCGGCGCGATATGGGAGGGACAGCTTATACTGTTCGATATGCAAAGTCGAAAGGAGTACATGTTATCAACCTTTTTTTGATAGAAGAAAGTGGTGTAAATTAATGAACGCAAAGATTGTTAAAATGCTTCCAATTTTGAAAGGAGAAAGAATATAGAATGTAAAGGTCAACATCCGTCCCAGCCAAGGTATTGGGGTACCATGAAAGAAACCTGTAACCAGAGAAGTGTCCGCTGCTAGCTGTGCCCAACCACTCAGCCAAAAGCAAAACGCCGCCCGCAGGCGGCCGAAGCAGACAATGGAATATCAGAGGGGATTTTCAAGGGGGCCATCTGGCCCTAAGCGGCACACTGCATGGCCCCCTTGAACGGCCTTTCTTGGTTACTTCTTTGGCCGGCAAAGAAGTAACGACCACACAGCCAAGGTGTCTTGGCAAACACAGTAAAGCCGCTGTGTCACAGCGGAGCAACCCACCCAGCCAAGTGACACTTGGCAAACAGCGTAAAACCGCTGTGTCACAGAGAATACGTAGTCATAACAAAATTCCTATAGCAAAAGTGGTGCTGTCCCAAAACCGGGACAGCACCACTTTTTTTATGAACGAAACCGATTCTACAGATTCATAACACCCATGATGATAAAGTTGATCAGGAACAGCGCCGTCGCGCCGATAAAGATCGGATGCAGCTCCTTGGCCTTGCCGGTGAACAGCTTGATGATGCAGTAGAAGATGAAGCCGATGCCCAGACCATAGGAGATGGAATAAGCAAACGGCATCATGGCCACGGTCAGGAAGGCCGGCGCCGCGACACTGAAATCGTGCCAGTCAATATCCTTGATCGAGCTCATCATCAAAATGCCGACGACAATCAGCGCCGGTGCGGTCGCCGCCGCCGGCACCATGCCGAACAGCGGAGCAAACGGCAGACACAGCAGGAACAGGATCGCCACAACCACGGCGGTCAGACCGGTGCGTCCGCCCACGCCGATGCCCGCGGAGCTTTCGACATAGGTGGTGACGTTCGAGGTTCCCAGAATACCGCCGGTCATCGTAGCGATGGAGTCCGCCAGCAGTCCCTTTTCAATTCTCGATTTAAGGCCCTTGCCATCCATCAGCTTCTTCTCTTCCTCTTCGGAGAAGATGCCGGATTTTCTGCCGGTGCCGATAAAGGTGCCGATCGTATCGAACATATCGCTCAAACTGAAGATAAAGACCGTCAGAATGACCAGCGGAACCTTTTCAATGTTGTTGAACAGCGAACCGAAGCCCTCCGGCGTAAACGCCTGGAACGCCGTGTCCTGAATCGCCGCGACCGAGCTGATGTCGAAGATCTTTTCCGGCATTGTAACGAGTCCGAACGGAATCGCAACAATGGTGGTCGCGATGATGCCGATCAAAATCGCGCCCTTGACCTTCAACACCATCAGGATAATCGTGATGGCCAGGCCGAGGGCCGCGACAACCGCAATCGCCTCGGTAAAGTTCGAAAGCGCCGGGACAATGCCGCTGTTCGAGACGACCGTGCCGTCCTCCAGTGTGGCGACAACATTCTGCGGATCGGTTGTAAAGTCGATGAAATGCGCGTTTTTGATGCCGATATAGGCGATGAACAGGCCGATACCACCGCCAATGGCCTTCTGCAGGGATTTTGGAATGGCCAGAATCAACTGCTTTCTGACCTTTGTCACCGTCACGATGATATTCAATACACCGCAGATGATGACCAGCGCCAAAGCCTGCTGCCAGGAAAAGCCCAGTCCAAAACAGACCGTAAAGGTAAAGAACGCATTGAGTCCCATTCCCGATGCCTGCGCATACGGGATGTTTGCATAGAGTCCCATGATCAGTGTTCCGACTACCGCCGCCAGTATGGTCGAAACAAATACGCCGCCCCAACTCATTCCGGTTGCGGACAGCATGGTCGGATTGACAAAGATGATGTAGGACATCGTAAAGAAGGTGGTAAGTCCTGCGACAATCTCTGTCCTGACATTTGTGCCGTTTTCTTTCAGCTTGAAGAAACGATCCAACATCCTAAAACCCCTCTCAAAAATTTTTTCACATACCAAAAGGGCCGTTATGACATCCAGTATAAATCCTGTGCCTTCCGGATATCATTGCGGTCATTTTCGTACATGAATCGTTCATTTGTGTTGTCCTGGGACAACCTAAGGATAGTATATTAAAGATTTGCCCAAAATGCAAGCGTTATTATGAAAATCGGACAAAAGAAGTTCCTTTTGCACAAATATCCGGTCGATATTCATCGATTTTTCGGCGCGGATGCTTGAAGGATCGCTTCACAAACTTCATGCTGGATTTCATAATCTTCCACGGCAAATTCATATATTTACCTTTTACGCGATGATCAACGTTTATCGCTTTTTTTCAACACAGATGAATTCAACGAAGAAAATCAGCGTAAAAAGCTTGTTTTTCCGCACTTTTCACATCAGTTTTAAACACTTTCCACTGGGTTTTCAACATTCTACAGGTTGTATAACCTTTAAAAGCCCTCTTTCTCCACCAAATCCTGATGAATCGGTGGAATTTACCGCTTATCTGTTTGCTTACAGGGAAACCGACACGGAATCTGTTTGCCAGACCGTATTGCATTTACTGCTGCTAAAGCAGTTATGTATGGATTTACTGTCAGACGCAATAAACTATTATAATTGTCATTCTTTTAGCTCAATGCTGACAAGGGCCGCAGGCATGTCCAGTGGTTTCCAACATAAAGACACCTGGGATAAATCTATTAGATTTATCCCAGGTGTCTTTATGTTTATTTATCACATTGATTTTGCAGCAGACGAAACGGTTTACTGCCTTTCAGAAAAGACATGTGAGGGGATGCAAAAACCAAGCAGGACACACAGCGTACAATCCCTCGTTCCAGCAAACTGTTGTGCACGAATATTCATATTCTTGAATATAAACACTTATCCGGGAATCCCCAATGCTTTATCCAGTCCGCTGCTTCATCTCGCTGCCATACAGGATGTCCACCTGACGGACAAGTCAGCCATGACAGTTCAGTCCGCAGCGGGCGATGCCGACCAAGCTTGCTTCTCTTTTTTTCTTTCGTCCAATCGACTGCGCAGTTCCTTGAAAAAGGAGGTCAGCAGAGAGGCGCATTCTTCCTCAAGCACCCCGCCAATCAGTTCGGGCTTATGGTTGAACGGCAGTTCAAACAGCCCGGTCACCGAGCCGCAGGCGCCGCCCTTGGGATCATACGCACCGAAGATTACCCGCTTGATCCGGGCGCCTATCATCGCGCCGGCACACATTGGGCAGGGTTCCAGCGTGACATACAGATCGCACTGGTGCAGCCGCCATCCGCCCAGCTTCTGGCAGGCTTCGTCAATTGCGAGTATCTCCGCGTGGTACAGTGCGTTTTTGTCGGTTTCGCGCCGGTTATACCCGGCTGAGACGACCGCGCCGTCCCGGACAACCACCGCGCCGATGGGCACTTCCCCGATGGCATACGCTTTCTTTGCTTCCTCTATGGCAAGCTTCATAAAGAGCTGATCCTGTTCGATCCCTGTTCACCCTTTCCTGTTCTTCCGAAAATGCTGTACGGATCTGAAATTCAACCGCATCTGCAGTCTTTCTTGACGCAACGACAGCATCTTTCCTGTCCATACAAAAAAACGTCAACGCTATGATCCTCGTCATTTCCCACCGCAGCGGAGCGGCTAAGGACAGACCCTTGCGATCCGGCAGCCGCCGTCGGCGCAACGCTGCCCACTTCGACACGCGGAAAACAACGATTTCTGTGTTTACCGATGCCGCTGTATAGATAAAAAAAGAGACCCACGACGTAATAAACCAATCGTACTGCTGTGCGCGCATCCCGCGGTCTGGGCGGACATTTCTCCGGTTTACCGCCGGCAGTCCAAACCGTGCCTGTGCGCACAGGCCGCAGCACTGTTTAACAGATCAGCAGACCAAATCCAAGCACATCTCTGCGGGCGCATCCCTTTATGATATCATTCCACCGTCAAACTTGTCGGCCCAGGCTGCAACGGCGTGTCAGGATAATCTTTGAAAATAGCCTGCTGTCAGCACAATGGTCATCACGCCGGCGAGCAGCATGCCGAAGGTCAAAAACAGCGTCCGGCACTTCTGCCTTTCCCCAAGCTCGGTCTTTGACCGCCGCAGGGTAAACATATTTTTATACCGTCTCGCCAGATACAGCGCCGCCAGCACGCCCGCGACGATGTACAGCAGATAGATGACATTTTCCACAATGGTCGCCGTGCGCGGGTCCAGAACCAGCATCAGCAGCGTGATGGCCACGGTCAAACCGTTGTTGATGAAGTGCATCAGAACGCCGGTCCAGATCGATCCGGTGTACATCACAAAGTAGCCGATGACCAGTCCCATCAAAAAGGCGTTCGGCCCCTGCACAAGGTTGCGGTGCATCACCGCAAACACCACCGACGACACCAGCAGCGCGAAACCGTCTCCAAATTTCCGCAGGGTCTGCATGATGATGCCGCGGAAGATCAGCTCCTCGACCAGCGCGGGCAGGATGGCGATGTTGATGATGTACAGCACCGTGCTCGCGTCAAAGCCGGTCGGCGTCGAGAAGTTCGGCGTGATCGGCACAAGCCGGAACCATGAAAAAATTCCCGAAAGCATCGATGAAAAGGTGGTGCCGACCATCGATACGCCCAAGCCGATCAGCATGGCCGGAACCGCCACGCCGAAATCGGGCTTTCGGTAATGGATGCCGGTCCGCAGCGGGAATTTCATCAGCACGGCATACAATAAGAACGGCGTCAGCAGGCACAGCAGATAGGAACACATGTTCAGCAGCTGTACGGCAAACGCGTTCGACCGGATGCTTCCCTCCACAAAAGAGCCTGCAATGGCCTGCAGCGTCCCCGGCATGATCTGCATCAGCCCGAAGCTGATCACCACGACAAAGCCGATCATGTTGCCGGTATACCGCAGATTCCGTTTTTCAATGACATCCTTCGGCGGCGGCGTGAAGCCGTAGCCGCATACATTGGAGGAATCGTTCTGTAAGCTTTCCGGCCGCTCGGTAAACGGCTGTGTCTTCTCTTTAAAGCCGGTCACAAACATCCCTCCCTTTCCGCATCGTTTTCTTTGTGGATTATATCATAAAAAACGCACAAAATGCACCATCTTTTTGTTAACAAAATATGATATCGCCCTGACATTTTATCCCTTGGATATTCATTTGTCAAAAAATGATTTGTTTTGATAACGTACACATCTTTTTTATATTTTTTTCTCATCTATGCTTTAGAATTTAAATGTATATTGTAAAAAAAGCCATTCTATACTATAATAAGCGTGGATCGTCCGCAGCCGGGCGTTCCGATACATTATGACGGAAGATCGGGAGGATACTATGGCAGCATTAGATATTGGCATCGATTTGGGCACGACAACGGTGATCATCTCCATGAATAATGAGATTGTACTCAGCGAACCCTCGGTAGTGGCAATTAAATCGGGAACCGAGGAGGTGCTCAGCGTCGGGCAGGACGCATATGTCATGCTTGGACGCACCCCAAGCACCATCAAGGCGATCAAGCCGCTTTCCGACGGCGTCATCTCGGACTACAAGCTGACCGAACATATGATCAAATATTTTATGCGCAAGGTCTACGGCAATTCCGTCATCAAGCCACGGGTTGCCATCTGCGTTCCTTCCGTTATCACCAACGTGGAATCCAACGCCGTTGTGGATGCGGCCACCCAGTCCGGCGCGCGCAGGGTTTACCTGATCAAGGAGCCTGTCGCGGCAGCCATCGGCGCGGGCATTGACATCTCCAAACCGAACGGCGTCATGATCATCGATATCGGCGGCGGTACGACCGACATTTCGGTGATCTCCCTCAACGGCATCGTTACCGAAACCTCCATCAAGACTGCCGGAAACAAATTCGACAGCTCGATCATCAAATATATGAAGAGCGAGTACAACCTGGTCGTTGGCGAAAAGATGGCCGAGATGGTCAAGCGGGAGATCGGCAATGTCTATGTGGAGCATGAGAACAGGCAGATCGACATCAAGGGCCGCAATCTGATCACCGGATTGCCGCAGAAGATCACGATCTGCACCGACGAGCTTTATGATGTGCTCAAGGAGCCGGCCGAGGTCATCGCGCACGCTGTGCATGGGGTGCTGGAACGCACGCCTCCGGAGCTGGTTGGAGACATCTATACGAACGGCGCGATCCTGACCGGCGGCGGCGCGCTCATCGGCGGATTGGACCGGCTGATTTCAGAGCGCACCAAGATCCACACCACCATCGCGGAGGATCCGATCAACTGCGTTGCGCTGGGAACCGGAAAATGCTTCGAATTTCTGGACAGTCTGGTGGATGGGTTCATCACTCCTTCCACCCATCAATATTAAATTAAAATCATGCGAAAATCCGCGCCCGGGACGGTCTGTCCCGGGCGCTTTTTGTTGTTATGGCTGGATATTTTGCTGCAGCGCAGCGGTTTTCTTTTGTTTGCCAAGAACCACTTGGCAAAGTGGACGTTCTTCTTTGCGCGGCCAAAGAAGAACCAAGAAAGGCCGCCAAAGGGGGAATGCCGCTTCGGAAGAGTGAGAATGGACGTCATTCCCCCTTTGGAAACCCCCTCTGCCCGTCCTAATTTTCTTTGGGGCGAGGAGGTGCAGTGTTCGCTGGGTTCGGACGTCCGCTTTATGGTTGGTCATATTTATATTTCCGTTCGCCCCGTATTCCGAATCCATAGGGACAATTGATCTGCACTATACTGTGTGGTAAAGGTTTCGTTCGGTGCTCTAAATAAACAGGGTGGTTGCCCGACGTGCCTGTCTTAGAATCTTGAATCCCTGTAGAATTACCCGTAAGATGCTTCTTCGAAGATGGCATAATGTCATCAGTAGCTGATGTCAATCTACGAACCAGCCAAGGTATTGGGGTACCATATGCACAACTTGTAACCGGGAAATCGTCCGCTGCTAGGTATGCCCAACCACCCAGCCAAAAGCAAAACGCCGCCCGCAGGCGGCCGAAGCAGAAAACGGGATATCTGAGGGGATTTTCAAGGGGGCCATCTGGTCCTAAGCGGCACACTGCATGGCCCCCTTGAACGGCCTTTCTTGGTTACTTCTTTGGCCGGCAAAGAAGTAACTGCCACTATGCCAAGTGTCACTTGGTAGATAAAAATAGGACACTATTATTTGATATCCCTTGTTTAGAATTTAGATAAAAAATCAATTTCGAGACTTTGTGCTTCAGCTTAGCAATACGAACGATAAACGCCTGTTTTAATATTCTAAGTGTTCTGCTTATTATCGCATTCTTCCTCAATTTCATAATGCTCGATGCCATATAGGAGAAAGAGGTTTATAATTTCATTTCTAGTTCTGCCGGACATATTTGCTATTTCTTCCAAGGCAGCAGCTGTTTCTTCTTTAACTCTGATTGAAAAAATTTTGTGTCCGTCATCACCTTTAAGTTTTTTATCTTTTTTAGGAATAATCAGTTTATCTTCCACGGCAATCACCTCATATGTGATTATAACTTGACTGATGCTATTATTATATGTTATAATTTTATAACATATAACATGTTAATTTTGGAGGTGTACTGATGTGGAATTCTACAATGAACTGCTTTATAAAGAATTAGGACGATTTCTAATTGAGAATTTTGATCAAACAAAGTTTGACTATCATTCTGTTATTCAAACACAAGCATTGAAGGCCCTATATGAGATACAACAGACAATTCAAGATGATACATTGGATGATTTTTATGTTGTGGAACAAATAGTCTGTATTTTAGAGAGATATGGAATGAATACCGGCGGACGGCACGATTTTTAAAACAGGCAGTTTGGACAATAAAAGCTTCGGTTTTAGCTTTTAAAACCCGGTCTGCCGTACAGGTTGTTACACGCATCATAATTGCCAAGCATATGATAAAAGTAAAGTCCTAATTATTTGCCAGGAGGCCATTATGAATTGTAATAATCTATGCTATTATTGTTGTCAAGGGCCCATCGGCCCCACCGGCGCGGCAGGCCCGCAGGGCATAGCCGGAGCAACGGGTGCCACCGGCCCGACAGGCCCGCAGGGCGTAGCCGGAGCAACGGGTGCCACCGGCCCGGCAGGCGCACAGGGCCCCGCCGGAGCAACAGGTGCCACCGGCCCGACAGGCGCACAGGGCGTAGCTGGCCCGGGTTTTGAACCGGCGTATTTTAACGCCGCTGTCAACGGCGGGGCACAGGATGTTCCTGCCGAAGGAGATGTGACGTTTCTGCTCGCCTACCAGTCCGGGGATTTCGCCTTTACGCCGAACACCTCAGCCATCACAGTGAATACGGCTGGGGTCTATCGGATTGACTATACGGTGACTCTGCGCCCGGAGAATAATCAGTTCAACGCCGCATATGCCGTGGCGATCAACGGATTGGAGAATCCGCTTTCTTTCTTCGGCCTGTATGCCGACAATGCGGCCGATACCCAGAGGGCCGAGCTGAGCGGAAGCTTCATAACCGCCATTCCAGCGGGGGCGACCGTCGCGTTGCGGAATAAATCCGCCTATGTGGATCATCTTGCCGGTACCGGCGTGGACAATCAGGCCGTCAACAGGGCGTCGATCCTGCTGCAGCGGATTGCCTGATTCAGAATGGGATAAAAATCCGGAAAGCGTCTCCCCATCCCATCCTGAATGGCAAAACCTTGATACAGCTGTCAATGATGTTTTATCTCTGTCGTCATTCCCGCCCGCGTTTCGATGATTTACCGTATCCACGCAAACAGCAGCCATAAAAGAAGCCGATGCAGATAATCTGCATCGGCTTTTATTTATGATAGAAATCAGCGGTTTTTAATGGAATTCAGCAAACCGTTTGCGTTTATGATTTCCTTGATGAATTCCGGGAACGGTTCGGCCTGATAGGTTTCATTCTTGGTATGGTTGGTGATCACGCCGGTATCGAAATCGACCTCGACCTTGTCGCCTGCGTCGATCTTATCGCTGGCCTCCTCGCATTCTAGGATCGCAAGACCGATGTTGATCGCGTTGCGGTAGAAGATGCGCGCGAAGGTCTTCGCGATGACGCAGGAGACGCCGCTTGCCTTGATGGCGATCGGCGCGTGTTCACGGGATGAGCCGCATCCGAAGTTGTAGCGCGCGACGATGATGTCGCCCGGTTCCACCCTGCTGACAAAATCCTTATCGATATCCTCCATGCAGTGAGCGGCAAGCTCCCCATGATCGGATGTATTGAGATACCGTGCCGGAATGATGACGTCGGTATCCACGTTGTCCTGATATTTAAATACTTTTCCACATGCTTTCATCTGTGCCACACTCCTTTACAGTACTTCTTCGGGCGAAACAATCTTGCCCGCGATGGCCGACGCCGCGGCGACAGCCGGGCTTGCGAGATAAACCTCAGATTCCGGATGTCCCATCCGGCCGACAAAGTTGCGGTTGGTGGTGGCGACGGCGCGTTCGCCTGCCGCCAGGATGCCCATATGTCCGCCCAGGCACGGTCCGCAGGTCGGGGTGGAAATGACGCAGCCCGCATCCAGGAAGATTTCAAAATAGCCGTTTAACATCGCTTCCTTGTAGATCTTCTGGGTGGCTGGAATGATGATCGCGCGCACGCCCTTCTTGACCTTTTTGCCCTTGAGGATTTCCGCGGCGATCCGCATATCGGACAGCCTGCCGTTTGTACAGGAGCCGATGACGACCTGCTGAATCTCAACATCGCCGACATTGTCGATGGTGCGGGTGTTCTCCGGCAGATGCGGGAACGCTACGGTCGGCTTGATTTCGGACAGGTTGATGTCATAGGTCTGGTCATATTCGGCATCGGCGTCCGCCTTGTAGGATTTGACCTCACGGAACACCTTGTCTTTGATGTAGTCCATAACAACCTCATCCACCTCAAAGATGCCGTTCTTCGCGCCGGCTTCAATCGCCATGTTGGCCATGCACAGCCGGTCGTCGATGCTCAGGCACGAAAGGCCCTCGCCGGAAAACTCCATCGATTTGTAAAGCGCGCCGTCCACGCCGATCAGGCCGATGATGTGCAGGATGACATCCTTGCCGCTGACATGTTTGCCGAGCTTGCCGGTCAGGTTGAATTTGATGGCGCCCGGGACCTTGAACCAGCATTCGCCGGTCGCCATGCCCGCGGCCATATCGGTCGAGCCGACGCCGGTTGAGAACGCGCCGAGCGCGCCGTATGTACAGGTGTGGGAGTCCGCGCCGATGACCAGCTCACCCGGTCCGACCAGTCCCTTTTCCGGGAGCAGTCCGTGCTCGACGCCCATATCGCCGACATCATAAAAGTTGACGATTCCCATATCGTCCGCAAATGTACGGCACTGCTTGCATTGCGTGGCCGCCTTGATGTCCTTGTTCGGGGTAAAGTGGTCCATGACCAGGGAAATCTTGTTCTGGTCAAATACCTGTGTAAAGCCTGCTTTGTGGAATTCATTGATGGCCACCGGGGAGGTGATGTCGTTGCCCAGGACCATATCCAGCTTTGCTTTGATCAGCTGGCCCTTCGATACACTGTCCAGTCCCGCATGTGCTGCCAGGATCTTCTGCGTCATCGTCATTCCCATAATTCGTTAGCACTCCTTTTCAAAACTGATTGGATATCAAGCGGATTTCTCCGCGAATTGGTATGGATGGGTTCTTTTCATTAAAAACAGCGTTCCGGCCTTCCGCCGTTATCCGGATGCACGAAAGAACACGGTCTTCATGATAGAAGAAAATTGTGATTGTTTTAACGGAGTATTGTGAACTGCCGCATTCACGCAGGAAAAATTGCATGGGAAATAAAAAAACCTCCATCTCTCACACCAAGAGACGAAGGAATTGCTTCGCGGTACCACTCTTTTTGACAGAACAAAACTTCTGCCCACTCGCTGCATATCCATTGAATATGCTCTCGTTGATAACGGTGAGAAACCCGGTCCGGTCTACGCACCCAAACGGGCTTTGGCGGACAGCTGGAGGGAGAGAGAACATCCTGCCTGCTGCCGCCTTGCACCAACCGGCGGCTCTCTGAAAACCAGGGGAGGGATGCTTTTTTGTCCCTGTCAACGCTTTTCTTCTATCGTGCCTTTTATCTTACTACAGTTTTGAGCGTTTGTCAACTCACAAAATCAGATTTTTTTCCGGAAAGGGGCGACAAAATATACCCATTTCATATACTTTTCTCCGTTTTGTCATGATTTTCGATTGACAATCCAGCAGGAATTCTTTACAATAGAATCAAATAAAGCGGATTTGTTTGAAGAGAGGGAAGGATCGACTGTGACTTTAAAAGAACGCGCTTATCAGGCTGTAGAGCTGTTAAAACTGGAATATCCGGATGCGATCTGTTCGCTTACCTATGAGAAGCCGCATGAGCTTTTGATTTCGACACGGCTGGCGGCGCAATGCACCGATGCGAGGGTCAACATGGTGACGCCCACGCTGTTTGGGAAATATCCGAGCATCGACGCGCTGGCCGGCGCGGATATCGAGGACATCGCGGATATCATCCGTTCGTGCGGATTTTACCGCATCAAATCGCAGGACATTGTGAACATGTGCATCATGCTGCGGGACGTTTACGGCGGCGTTGTGCCGGACACGATTGAGGAGCTGACCAAGCTGCCGGGCATTGGGCGCAAGACGGCGAACCTGGTTGTGGGCGATGTTTACCACAAGCCGGCGGTGGTCTGCGACACGCACTGCATCCGCATCACCAATCTTTTGGGGCTGTCCACTTCGAAGAATCCTTTGAAGGTGGAGAACCAGCTGCGCGAAATCCTGCCGCCTGAGGATTCCAATGATTTCTGCCATCGTCTGGTTCTGCACGGACGCGCGGTCTGCAAAGCGCGGCGGCCGGACTGTGAGAAATGCTGTATGAAGGAAATCTGTCAGAATTATCTGAACACAGATTTTGATGCTTGACATAAAGCGGGTAAGAACGCAGGGTTCTTACCCGCTTTATGTTTTGGATTTCATCTAAAGTCATGACACCCACCGGTGTCTAGTCCATATTTTTCGAAGATGCATACAACCTGTTCAACCTTATAAAAGTCTTCTAAATCTGTTTGCTTTAGAACCTCTTGAATTTCCTGAACGATGTGAATGGCCTTTGTTTGAATAATATTATGATAGTCAAACTTTGCTGGTTCGAAATGTTCTATCATAAATCTGCCCAATTCCTGATAAATCAGTTCATCATAGAATTCCATTTGATCACCTCTTTTGCGTATAAGTTGAGAAGAAAGAACATTTAGAAGGCTTTGTTTGGTTTTATATCAATAAAATTGTAGAATCGTATGCTCGAATACCTCACTTTGAAAATAAAGGGCAATATGACATTCAGTGAATGTCATATTGCCCTTTATTTTATCATAAAATACACCTGTTGACAACTACTAAATGTCAAGAGGGGATTGTTATGTATAAAAACAGAAATAAAGATGGTACGGCGAATCTTTGCGGTGCCAAGGTTGCCACACTTAGAAAAGAATTAAAACCGAAAGTGTCACAAAAGGCTTTGGCTGATATGCTACAGTTAGCGGGAGTCGACTTGGATAAAAATGCAATTCAACGCATTGAATGTGGTAAAAGATTTGTCACAGATATTGAGTTAAAAGCACTTGCAAAAATTCTTTGTGTGTCTGCTGATGAGTTGCTGAATGAATAAGAGAGCTAAAAAACGGCTTTATGTTTAAGGCATAAGACCGTTTTTTAGGTTCTTGTTATCAATAACCAAGCATCAAAATAGTGCCCTGTTTTAATTTGTCAAATGGCACTTGACAATGTAGTTGTTACTTCCGCTGTGGCGCAGCGGCCTTTCTTGGTTACTTCTTTGCGCGGCCAAAGAAGTAACCAAGAAAGGCCGTTCAAGGGGGCCATGCAGAGTGCCACTCCAAGCCAGATGGCCCCCTTGAAAATCCCCTCAGATATCCCTTTATCTGATTCGGCCGCCTGCGGGCGGCATATTGCTTTTGGCAGGGTGGTTGGGCATAGCTAGCAGCGGACGCTTCCCTGGTTACAAGTTGTGCATATGGTACCCCAATACTTTGGCTGGTTCGTAGATTGACATCAGCTACTGATGATATTATGCCATCTTCGAATAAGCACCTCACGAATAATTCCACAGGGATTCAAGTTTCTCAGATTGGCATGTTGGGAAACCACCTTGTTTATTTAGAGTACAAAACAAAACCTTTACCACATAGCGTAGAATAGATCACTATGCTGATGGATTCGGAATATAGAGCGAGCAGAGATATAGATACAATCGCTTATATAGCGGACGTTCGAACCCAGCGAACGCTAAGTTTCCTTGCCCCGTTGAGAAGTGGACTGGCAGAGGGGGAATCCAAAGGGGGAATGACGTCCATACTGACTGTACCGAAGCGGCATTCCCCCTTTGGCGGCCTTTCTTGGTTCTTCTTTGGCCGCGCAAAGAAGAACTTCCACTTTGCCAAGTGGTTCTTGGTAAACATAAAGAAAGCCGCTGTGCAGCAGCAAAAAATAATCAGAAACAAAAAACAGGATGCCGAAGCATCCTGTTTTTTGTTGTTATGTGTGATGAAGTTTAGCCGCGCAGAATGGCAAACTTAACGGCAACCAAATCAAAGATGTTGACAATGCCGTCTGCGTTGACATCTGCGGACAGTTTCTGGAGCTTGCTGTAATCGGCCCTGCCGAGAATGTAGGACTTGATGCTCAGCAGATCCTGAACGCCAAGCCTGCCGGTGCCGCCGACATCGCCGCCGACTGCAATGGTGACATCCTGTACAATCATGCCGTTCTGGAGCAGCTGTACACGGTAGCCGGTCGCAACGTTTGCGTCGTCCGCAACGGACGCGCCGGTGTTGTCAACCACGCGCAGGCTGGAAGCGTCAACCTGAATGATGTCCTTGAGTTCGCCGGCTGTGATGTTGCCCATAACGCCGGACAGGATGTTCTCATCAATCCGTCCTTCGGATACGCGCAGCATCTCGCCGCGGCGTTCCAGCGTGAGGCTGTCAAGCAGCACATCGTTGATCGTGCGGTGCATATTGATGTCGTATTCATCGTCACGGTTGTAGGTGATCTCAATCGTGTGCTTGCCTTCGGTCAGGTACATATCCAGATGCGGGGATTCCTGCCATTTGCCGCGGGATGCGGAGAAGTACAGGGATCCGTAATCCTTGCCGTCCAGATAGATCGAACGGATGGCGGAACAGTTGCCGTCGTCGCCGTTCTTGGTGTTGGTGTAAATCATGCTCAGCAGGTAGCTTCCCGCTTTACCCTGCGGAATCTCCACTTCAACCTTGATGTCGGTGTTGTTGCCCATATCGCTGACGATGTAGCCGGAGCCGGTGAAGCCCGATTCTTTGTTTGCGAAGTTCTTCGCCTCGTATTCAGCGTCCTCCAGCTCATAGGTGAGCGGTGTGTCCGGGTTGACGATGATGGGCTTGGAAAGCTCGGAGCAGACGCCCATCTCGTCGATTGCCACGAGGGAATAGGTGGCATAATGATCCATCGGGATCTGATAGCTGCCGCCGGAAACCGGGATGTATTTCGCGCCGTCCCAGATCTTATAGGTGTAACGGCTGTCTTCGTTCCAGGTCAGGGTATCGCCGTTAAGCTGCATGGTCGGCAGCTCCGGGCAGATGACGAGGTTTTCTTCCTTGAGATTGATGCTGTCGCGCTCGCCGGAATCGGAAACCACCATTTCGACGGTGTGTTCGCCGGTCAGGTCGGTCGGGAAGATGTAGGAAAGGTCCTTTTCCTCGCCGTCGACAATGATCGAAACGAGGGTATCGCCCTTGCCGGAAAGCTTGAGGTTCAGGGTTGTGTCGTGATATTTCAGATCGGTCAGTTCAAACGGGCCGTCCATCCATTCCGGTACGAACGGGGCGAAGGTGATGCCGTCCACCGTGTAATCCATACCGAACAGGACGCGGTAGTAGCCCGCGAGCTGTGCGGCCACCGACCAAAGCTGGCGGTCTCCGGCGGACGCTTTGCCGGTCTGGTAGTGGATGACTTCGTTGTTTGTGAGATTCATTGCCGCGCCGATCATGCAGGAACGCATGATTTCTTCCGCGAGCTGGTTGTTGCCCTGTCGTTTCGCGCCGATCATCAGGGTGCCTTCCCAGCCCGGCCACACGCCGCGGTTGTGATAGATCGCGCCGAACTGTTTGCCCTGTTTCTGCGGGTAAACGGTGTTCGCGCCGTATTTGACCATCGGATAGTTTTCCATAATGCTCTGTGCGCGGTCTTCCGGAGCGATGTTGTACATCAGCGCATAGCCGCAGGCCAGGACGTCGGTCTTGTCGGCCATCGGCGCGCCCATGTAGTCCGGATACAGGAAGGAGGTGTAGTAGCCGCGGTCCTCGAGCCACATCTTCTCGTTGATCTTATTGACCAGGGTGTTGTGGCATTCGGTCCAGTATTTGGCCTCGGCGGCATCCTTGCCGAGAATTTCAGCGGAGGTTGCCAGGATTTCAAACATCGCCGCGTATTCGACGTTGGTGCTGGTCGCGAAGGATGCTGCGATGTCGGAGAAGTTCTGCTCGTCGAAATAGTCCGGGTAGGTCTTGGAACGGTGGTCCAGACCGGAGGTCTCGCCTTTGAAGAGACCCAGTTTTCCGCTGTAATTGACATGGAAATCCTTCTCAGCGGTGTATGCCATGATATCGTACATATCGGAAAGATATTCGGTGTCGCCGGTTGCCAGATAGTATTCCCAGATCGAGATCGCCATGATGATGCGGTCGGTCGAGGTCGGGTACGAACCGCCGGTGCCGGTGTCTTCCACGAGCTCCTTCGGGTCGCCGATGATCTTTTCGAGCATGCTGTTCTTGGAGATCTGCGGGAACGCCCATGCCAGGGAGTACTGGACACTGATCGCGGTGTCGCGGTTCCAGACCTTGGACCAGTTCGCGCCGGTGTAGAAGACCTCTTTGCCGTCGCTGGTCAGGTTGACGTTCTTCAGCGATTCCTCCAGCGCCATGTTGTAGATCGCTTCGCCCATCGGCATGTTCGGCGCGGAGAACTGCGGCAGGCCGGAGATATCCTTGGAAAGGAACCAGGTCCTGCTGTTGCCGTAGGAATTTGCCTTGATCATATCGCCGGTGTATGCGGTCGCAACGTTGCTGCCGTCCACGATTTTATCCGAAGAGATGGTGTACGGAGCAAAGCTGTCCTTGTCGGTGAAGGACCAATGCGCGCTGAAGTAGTGCTCCGGCGCATAGGTTGGTTCCATGATTTCGGTCTGTGACTCAACGTTCAGGACAATCTGATCGTTTTCTGCGTTGATGATGCGCTGGTAGCCGCTGGTCGGGGAGATTCTCCACAGGCTCTTTGCGGTCTTCTCCGGCTGGGATGCGATATAGTCCGCGCCGTCAACCGCCGTGACATAGTTGCCGGTCGCTTTGTTCTGGATGGTGTACAGGCCGTTGCTGTCCGGGATCATATCCCAGTAGAACGCGTCTGCCGGGGTCTCACCGGCTTTCGCGTAGCAGAGCTTGCCGTCCTTTTCGAATAAGGAGCCGCCCTTCCAGCGCTCGGTGACCTGGACATCCCTGTACGAGATGGCTTCTCTTTCGTTGATGATCTCGCCGAAGACGTTGATCTTGGCGATGCCGACGTTTTCAGTCGTCTCCGAGACGGAATCGATGACAAATTTGATGAACTCCGTCTTTCTTCCGCCGATGTCCACCTTGAGCGCGGAACCGTCGTTCGGCAGCTCGCCGACCGCGATTTCACTGCCGTCGTCGAAGACGAGGCGGCCGGAGAGGACATGGTCGGTTTCACTCGGCAGATCGTACAGGTTGATCGTATCGACCCGCTGTTTGCCGTTCCAGAACAGCTGCATTTCGTCGCCGAGAAGCTGGCCGAATTCTAGGACAGCCGGCATATCCCACCATGCGCCGTTGTATTTTACCTTCGAAAGCAGGCCGATGTCGGTGCCCTCCGGTTTTTCACCGATCGGAGAGCCGAACACCTCAAATTCCGCGAGGCCGATGTTGGTGGTGTTTTTGGAAACGGAATCAATGTAGAATTTAACCCAGGAAACTTCCTTTTCATCGAATTTTACGATCAGGGGATCCTTTGCGTCGTTCGGCAGTGCGCCGACCGCGACGCGGCTTCCGTCGCTGAACACCAGCGTGCCGGAGGCGACCTGGTCGTTCGTGTTCGGGCGGTCATACAGACGAATGGAATCGACCAGATAGTTCTGATCGAACAGCAGCATGATCCAGGAGCCTGCCACGCCGTGGTCGGACGCCCATTCATCCGCGCGGTTGCCCGGATAGCCGCCGACTACGCCGTTGATGGCGCCGCCCGCCGGTCCGGTATCGACCTCGGAGGACGCGAAGGCGATGGCGTTTCTTGCAATGTTGGTCTTGTTGCTGACCGGGATGCCGTAGACTTCAAACTCCGCAAGGCCGGTGCTGGTGGTGTCGTCGTCGTTCAGGACGCTGTCCACAACGAGCTTGACCCATTCGACTTCCCGTTCTTCAAACTTGATTTCAAGCGGCGTATAGCCGTCGTTTGGCAGTTCGCCGAACGTTACTTCACTTCCGTCGCTGAAATAAAGCGTACCGGAAGTGATCTGGTCGGCGGCGTTGAGCCGGTCGTACAGCTTGACCGAGCTGACCTTGTAGGTGTTGTCAAACATCAGCCTGATCCAGGTGCCTCCCTTTCCGTGGTCGGTTTCCCATTCGTTCGCGCGGTTGTTCGGATAGCCGCCGATGACGCCGTCAATCGCGCCCTTCGCGGGAGCGCGCGACATCTCAGAGGAGGCGGTTGCCGTCGCCTTCAGCGCAATATTCTGCGGAGCCTCTTCGGCCGAAGCGGCAAACAGCGCCGAGGCCGGGATCATCGTTGCGACGATGGCGCCCGAAAGCAGCCAGGATAACAGCTTCTTGTGTTTCATCATCATACTTCCTTTCTCATTTCCAGGTGGTCTGGGAGTGTAATCGTTTCCATAATGTCGAAAACGTTTCGATCATTCATGATCCATTATACAATAATTCATAAAATGTGTCAATCGATATGTAAATATGTACGATTATTTTTTGAATTAAAAAGGAAATGCCGGATATTTTAAGGCGGAAAAGAATATTTCCAGCGCAATGCGGATGAAATGGAAATTCCTTTGGGCTTTGCGCAGGTGGTTATTCAAGGCTTTCAAATGGCGGCGGCTTGTTTATAAAGAATTTACTTGCAAAAACCGGCATGACATATTAAAATAAGACCGATACATAGCGCCCTGTTGACGGCCGGATTCCGGCGGATTGGGCGTTTCTTACTGAAGATCTATCATATTCCCCGGCCGGTCAGGGCGCGGGGTCCCTTACAAAGCCGCGCGAACCGCGAATCCCGCACGGCTTGTTCTGAATGAGAAAGGATGACAAGGTATGAAGAATATCGCGTTTGAAGCGGCGGACATCCTGCTTCCGAAGCAGCCGGCCGACATGGAAAAATGGAGTGTCGTGGCATGCGACCAGTTCACCTCCCAGCCGGAATACTGGCAGGAGGTGAAGGAAAACGTCGGCGGCAGCCGTTCCACCTATCACATGATCCTTCCGGAGGCCTACCTTCTGGAAGAGACGGATACCGAACGGATGATCGATGGAATCAACGGCAATATGCAGCGTTATCTTGCGGACGATACCTTTGAACTGCTTGCGGACAGCCTGATCTATGTGGAGCGCACGTTGCCGGACGGGAAAATCCGTCATGGCCTGATGGGCGCGGTGGACCTTGAAGCGTACAACTACCTGCCGGGCTCGCAGTCCTTGATCCGCGCGACGGAGGGCACCGTTCTCGAACGTATCCCGCCGCGCGTCAAAATCCGCAGGCATGCGCCGCTCGAGCTGCCGCACATCATGCTGCTGATCGACGATGAAGAGGACGCTGTTATCGGCTCGCTGGCCTCGAAGAGGGAACAGTTCGGAAAGGTCTACGATTTTGATATGATGATGGGCGGCGGGCACATCCGCGGCTATCGTCTGGACGAAGGCGCAAAGCGGGCGGTGTTCCAGAGCCTTGAGAAACTGGCGGATCAGGATGCCTTCGATCAAAAATACGGCGTACAGGACAAGGGCGTGCTGCTGTTTGCGGTCGGCGACGGCAACCATTCGCTGGCAACCGCGAAGGAGTGCTTCGAGCAGCTCAAAAAGACCATGCCGAAGGAGCAGTGGGAGAACCATCCGGCCCGCTACGCGCTCGTCGAGGTGGTCAACGTCCATGACGACGCGCTGGAGTTCGAGCCGATTCACCGCGTGGTCTTCGATGTCGACGCCGAAAAGATGATGGAGGCCATGCGCGGCTATTACCGCGTTTCCGACGAGCGCTGCGACGGACAGCGCATCGAGGTCGTCGAGAACGGGAAAAAATACAGCATCTGGATTCAGAACCCGTCCTCCAACCTGCCGGTCGGCAGCCTGCAGAATTTCATCGACGCCTATACGAAGGCGCATGGCGGAAGCTGCGATTATATCCATGGCGAGGATGTCGTCGAAACGCTTTGCAAAAAGCCGCAGACCATCGGCTTCCTGCTGCCGGGCATGCAGAAGTCCCAGCTGTTTGAAACGGTCGTGCTGGACGGCGTTCTGCCGCGCAAAACCTTTTCGATGGGCCATGCACCGGACAAGCGGTACTATCTCGAATGCAGAAAAATTACGGATTAAATTTATGTATATGAAGCAAACCCACCAGTTGAACTGGTGGCATGCACCATCCCTGGAAGGGCATCATACCGGCCGGCCTTTTAAGAAACACTGAATAACCGTCATTTGTATCACACGCACGGCAGCTGCTGAAGTGGTTATAAATTTCCATAGCTTCTCACTTTGAGCGAAATGATCGTTGTCATTCGTTTCCCTCTATCCTGAAAGTCAAAGCTTTTTATTCTCACCGGCAGAGCCAGTGGTTTTGTAACGCTAAAGCTGCAAAAAAACGGGGCCGCAGACCTGCGGCCCCGTCGGTGCGTCCGACATACCGTTTTAAGTTTTAAAAGATTTTCTAAATTTGGCCGAATCCGTTCGATCAACGCAGACAGGGATCGGGCGCGGTTTTTATTGTTACATGAGGATATCGCGCATCGGTAACCAGCTTGTGTGATACGTTGTTCAAACACATCGTCATGCGGGGCTATGGCGCGGCTGCTTGAAGCATGAACGCCGATTTCATGGGAAAACTATAGCGATTGCGCAATTTCGCGTCGCAGCATTGGGCATTAGAGATAGAAAGCGTGCTCGCCGGCGTATTTTGCGCTGCAGCCGAGTTCTTCCTCGATGCGCAGCAGACGGTTGTACTTGGCGACGCGGTCGGTTCTCGACGGCGCGCCGGTCTTGATCTGCGTTGCGCCGACAGCGACCGCCAGATCGGCAATGGTCGTATCCTCGGTCTCTCCGCTGCGGTGGGACATGACGGTGGTCATATGGTTGGCCTGCGCCAGATTGACGGCCTCCAGCGTTTCGCTCAGCGAGCCGATCTGGTTGACCTTGACCAGGATAGAGTTGCCCGCGCCCTTTTCGATGCCGGTCGCCAGGCGGTTTGCGTTTGTGACAAACAGGTCGTCACCGACCAGCTGCACCCTGTCGCCGAGCAGCTGTGTGAGCTTGACCCAGGTGTCCCAGTCGTTTTCAGAGGCGCCGTCCTCAATCGAGATGATTGGGTATTTCGAGCAGAGCTTCTGCCAATAGGCGGTCAGCTCGTCGGGCGTCATGGTGATATTCTTCTTAGGCAGGACATAGCTTCCGTTCTGATACCATTCGCTGCTCGCGGCGTCGATGGCGATCTTGATATCCTTGCCGGGGATATAGCCGGCCTGTTCGGCTGCGTTTAAGATGTAGTCGATGGCCATTTCGTCGCTCGGCAGGTTCGGCGCGTAGCCGCCCTCGTCGCCGACCGAAGTGGACAGACCTTCCTTGGCAAGCAGGCCGCCCAGCGTGTGGAATATCTCACAGCACCAGCGCAGCGCTTCCTTAAAGCTCTTGGCGCCGACCGGCATGATCATGAATTCCTGGATATCGATGTTGTTCTTCGCATGCGCGCCGCCGTTCAGGATGTTCATCATTGGAACCGGCAGCAGATGCGCCGTCACGCCGCCGACATAGCGGTAGAGCGGCAGGCGGACCGCCTTCGCGGCAGCTTTGGCGGTGGCAAGCGAAACGGCGAGCACCGCGTTTGCGCCGAGGTTTTTCTTGTTCGGCGTATCGTCCAGCCGGTTCATGCGGCGGTCTATGGAAAGCTGGTCGATGCCGTCCATTTCGCAGAGTGCCGGCTTGATGATGCGGTTGATGTTTTCGACGGCCTGGCTGACGCCCTTGCCGCCAAAACGGCTTTTATCCCCGTCGCGCAGCTCATGCGCTTCATATTCTCCGGTCGATGCGCCGGATGGAACGGCGGCGCGGCCCATCACGCCGCAGGCGAGATAGACCTCGGCTTCGACGGTGGGATTGCCGCGCGAATCGATGATCTCGCGGGCCTTGATGTCCACAATTTTATTGCTGTAATGATGCATGGATCTTTCCTCCTTTTGCTTTCTTTCTATATACACAGCGTATCAAATCCTTCGAAGCGCCGGCAGCACGCCGGTGCGGCAGCGTTGGAAAACATTGAAAAGCGAAAATCTGCTGGAACTGTAGTAAACAGCGCTTTTTTTGATACACTATAGTATGTGACAACAGCTGTGGTTTTATAGCACAAAACATGCCGCATCCAGATTGTAATATTTGTTAAGGAGACTTAGCGGGTTGCCAGGATGGAAGCGGGACGGCCACATGCAAACAGAAAGGAAGTGTGAAAGAGTGAAGACTTTCAAAGTTTTAGCCATGACACTTGTCATGATGTTTCTGCTGTGCGGATGCACCGACGACAAGAATCCGTCGACATCGAATGGTTCCGGCAATTCCGCTGCCTCTGATTCCAACGGCTCCAATTTAGGAGACGAGCTGGAAAGCGGTCTTTCGGAAGCCGGATCGAAGGTGGAATCGGGTATTTCAGAAGCGGGTTCCAAAATTGAATCCGGTCTGGACGAGCTGAATCCGAACAAAGATTCGAACGCAGCCAGAGCCAACGAAGCGGTCGGCAACATGGCAGATCTGTCCTCAACCAAACAGGGTTGGGGACAGGGACGCAACAAAAATGAGCTGAACCAGCCGATCGGATCGCTGGACTTTCAGAATAAATATGGAAAGTATGATGCGTTCTTCATCTCTCCGAACGCCAACAAAAACATCTATCTCACCTTTGACGAGGGGTATGAAAACGGATACACCGCGAAGATCCTGGATACATTGAAGGAAAAGAAGGTTTCGGCCGTATTTTTTGTCACCTACGATTATGTTGACCGGAACGCCGACCTCGTTAAACGGATGATCGCAGAGGGACATATTGTGGGAAACCACAGCTATTCCCACGTTTCCTATCCGGATGTATCGGTCGAAGAGGCCAAGGCCGATTTGATGAAGCTGCACGACTACATGAAGACAAACTTCAACTATGACATGAAGCTGTTCCGTTTCCCATGCGGCGAGTTCAGCGAACAGACGCTCGCCATGGTAAAGGAATGCGGCTATAAGTCGCTGTTCTGGAGCTATGCCTATAAGGATTGGGATGTCGACAACCCGGTGGGATCGGATGAAGCCTTTAAGCTGATCACCGAGAATGCGCACGACGGTGCGATCTACCTGCTGCATGCCGTGTCCGCGGACAATGCCGAGGTGCTCGGCAGAGCAATTGACGAGCTGCGCAAGCAGGGCTTTACACCGGCAAAGTTTGACCTGTAGGCCGCCGACAGCCCGAAAATATGACGAAAATAAAAATAACCGCTATATTACAATAGCGGTTACTTACATAAACTAGGTCTGCGTCAATTGAATGGGAGTGGATGACCGCCGCCCGTGTGTGGGAAGGCGGCGGTCGCTGTTGTGTGTAAATATTAGAAGGGAAAACAATCTGACAGACATAGAGAATGCCTTAACAAATCGTGTAGAGATCAATGGATTGATCATAATTGTTCATGGAATTGAATTCATTATATCATAATACGCAGGGATTTGGCGGGAATGTAATTATTATGGAATTTCATGTAATTATTGTGTTCTCATTCAAAACGTTATCCATCATTCGACAACTTAGAACGGACAGAAAGGGGTTTCTATATGATACGGATTGCAGTCTGTGATTCCAATGGAGCGGATGCAGACTCTTTAAAAAAGCTGGTGGAACGTTACATCACACAGGAAAGCCTGTGTGCGGAGGTGGAACTGTTCGAAAGCGGAGAGGATATCATCGAGCGGTATCAGAGTAAACGCCATCTTTTCGACATTGTTTTCATCACCGTGAAGCTTGCTGCAGAGGCCAGGGTGATGGCAATCAACAGGATACAGGACTTTGACCGTGCCTGCCGGGTTATTTATCTGTCCCATGATGCAAAAAAAGCTGTGGAAGCGTTTCAATATCATGTGTACGACTACCTGATCAAACCGGTGCGGCCCGAGCGTCTATACCAAAGCCTGCAGAGCGCGGTTGCGGAAATACAGCAGCCGGTACATGAAATGGTGGTGCTCAAAACGGTGGGCGGTATCTACCGGCTGCCTGTGATGGACATTCTGTACATAGAAAGCAACCTGCGCGTTCTGCATATCCATACCAGGAGCGCAGGCATCCTGCAAAAGTATGAGAAGCTCGATGTGATGGGACAGAATCTGCCGGAAAGATATTTCCTGCGCTGCCACAAGAGCTGGCTGATCAACATGATATATGTGAAGGGGATTGTCGGAAACACCTTTCTTATGCAGAACGGACAGCAGATACCCATTAAGGCAAACGGCGCGGCCGGCATCAAATCCGGTTATCGGAGGTTTATTGAATGCCTGGGAGAGTGTGCATTGCTTTAAACAGACTGGTATATAAAGGCTGTTGCGGGGCCCTGGATGGGAACCGCATGCAGTTTCAATAAAAATACACAGAGGAAATTCAGATTCTTAACGAAACCCTAATACCCAGAACATACAGATTTTTTACAATAAAAGAGTCGAAACCGACCATTGTTTCGCAAGAACAGAACATAGTCGCATTGTTTCTCCGAACTTTCTTTTGAAGAGGATTACAGCAGGACCTGGACATGTCCGGGAAGCAGGCTGCAAAGCTTGCCGCTTCTGCCGTAGTCCTCATATTTTTTACGCGGGTTTGTCCACACAACAAACACATAGGATTCGCGTAACCGTCAGGTTTGAATCATAGGCGTATCAAATTGGAATGGTATCATACAGATGTCGAAACGGATAGGGGTTTCGATAAAAAGATAGATAGAGTCTTTTTTCATTCTTTAACCTTCTTTTATGGAGAAGTGGCAACCGATTGGATGTTAGCAAGGGGCATCCAGGCAGCAGAGCGGAAAGGCTGTCAGATCGGTTGCCATTTCTTTTGTTCATTTTTTTGTGGGTTGTGTGATAATAAAAATCATCAGATTCACTTGTGCTTATCATATGCCTATCATAATGAACCGATATAATAAAGCCATCGAAACCAACCAGTGTTTCGTTCTACATAGATAATCTTTTTTCATTCTTCTAACCTTCTTGGAAAGAGGACGATAACTTGAAATCCATCAGGATTCGGCTGTACAGTCTGCCCAACGCTGTACGCTGTGGTTATCGTCCTTTTTTCGTTTGCTTGTTAAAAAAATGTCATAATGCTTTTAACTGTTCCACATAAAAAGATCATAATAATATCATATTGATCGGGTATGATATAAGTAACGAAGCGAAGGAAGCTTCGGTGCCAAATTGTTTTTTTCATTTTTTCATCCTCTTTTCTCTTTTTTTAACCGGTGCGCGGCAGGGCGGGGAAACCGCCTGAGTGGAGCCTATCCTCCAAAGCCGCCCGCCGGGCTTTTTTTTGCGGAAATGTGATGGGAAGGCAACGGGAAGTTTTGCCGGAACATCATAAAGATATCATAAAGCGCACATGCGGAAGGAATATAATAAAGTCAACGAAGCAAAGGAAGCTTCGAAGCCAAAGTCTTTTTTCATTTTTTTCATCCTCTTTTCTCTTTTTAACCGGTGCGCGGCAGGGCGGACGAACCGCCTGAGTGGAGCCTATCCTCCAGAGCCGCCCGCCGGGCTTTTTTTTGCGGAAATGTGATGGGAAGGCAATGGGAAGTTTTGCCGAAACATCATAAAGATATCATAAAGCGCACATGCGGAAGGGATATAATAAAGTCAACGAAGCAAAGGAAGCTTCGAAGCCAAAGTCTTTTTTCATTTTTTATCCTCTTTTCTCTTTTTAACCGGTGCGCGGCAGGGCGGGGAAACCGCCTGAGTGGAGCCTATCCTCCAGAGCCGCCCGCCGGGCTTTTTTTGCGCAAATGTGATGGGCAGGGGACATCGTGTCAACAGGAACCCGCCATCATGCAGCCACCGCATATGAAAAGGGAAATCATACACACCACAGTCTTTTTCCGCATACACGAAGAGGTATTCGGAACAAAAGAATAGAATTCGTTTCTGTACGGATAAAAAGATAAAAAAGTGGAATGTTTCATAAAGATATCATATTTTGATCATATATAAAGTTTATAATGAAAAAGCCAAAACGGAAGACGTTTTGGCGGATAGATAGTAATCTTTTTTCATTCTCAAACCTTCTTTTGAAAGAGCTGTAACAATCGCGGATGGTAGCAAGGGACCATCCACAAGCAAGGGGCGTAATTTGCTTGGATTGTTGCAGTTCTTTTTCTTTCTGTCGCCTGCTGTTGAATTTCATGCGGCGGGAAAGGTGTTGACTTTTTAAAGTTGGTATGCTATCATATATAAGCGGTCGATTTTGGCCGGTATTTTTGTCGTTTATAAAGAAGGAAACGCTCGTTGCGCTGCAGGCATGCAGGTGGTACGCATTCATATTTCTGCGGTTTGGGAATTGTCTGATGTAAACGAGGGCGTCATTCCATTATTTATGAAGAGATGAATTTGATATGCCGCTGTGGTGGAATCGGCAGACACAAGGGACTTAAAATAATTTGAGCACACGGTCAGGAAACTTCCGTGTGAATGCTGTCAAATTCGGTGGAACTCCTTTTTACGGGACAATACCGAGCCAAGTCTTCCCAATCGGGAAGAAAGGTGTAGAGACTAGATGGCAGCCGCCTAAACTGACCTGTTCAGCAGGGTGAAGGTATAGTCCAGACTACAACATCATCCGATGGCTCAGGCAACTGAGAGTAGCATGAAAATCCCTCGTTGGCAACAACGTACCGGTTCAAGTCCGGTCAGCGGCACCAAAAGTACAAGGCAAAAAAGATATATGGCTCAAAAAGCCAGTGTTTTCAAGCCTTGCGAGACCCTCAACTATGAAAAGTTGAGGGTCTCAATTCTTGTAAGCGAAAACCCCCGGCTATGCCGGGGGTTCCGAAAAAGCTTTAGCGGTGAGTAGAAAAAGCAGAGACTTAAAATAGGCAAAGCGAGAGCAATTATGCAAAATAAAAACGGCTATAGCAAAAGTATACGTTAGGGAGATGTGACAGTGACTGACATTAGGACGTGAACCGCGCTAACTAATATAAAAAGTCTGCCCGTCTGCAATTGTCTACCGGATATGAACCTTTGCGAGCGTCGTTCGTAATATGCGTCTTGAGACGCTGCCAGTATCATAGGGCTTTGCCCGCATATGTAGAATCACCAGCTTAGCTGGTGGGTTCCTATTAAATTTTTACCACTGCCAAGTCATTCCGGCAGGAGTCGAACCACCAATCCCTGTCAAGCATGACAGCTATGTTAAAAAGGCAGAGCGCAAAGTGGCCCAAGGTGGGTGCCCTTTGCGTTTTTTTGTTTCCAGAGCAAAACATTGGAAGGTCCAGACTAAACTACACCGATACAAAGAAGATGGGAAGCTGTTACCGGCAAATCCTATTATAAAACCTTTCGCGTTGATTCACCGCGCCGCATAGAATGGTAAGGCAGAAAGGTTGTGAATTTTTTTATGACACAAGTATCGACCCAGACGGAGCTTCAGGCCGCAATCGCGGCTCAGGAAGCTGAAATAGAAGTAACCGCCGATTTTAAGATAGATACCGCGCAGAGAATCACCTATTCCGCCACGATTTCAAGTGGAGCGGGCGGCCCTTATACACTGACCGAGGCCGACGGCCATAATGGTTCATTGTTCTTTATCGAAAATCGCGGTTCACTGACCCTGGCAAACATCATATTGGATGGGGCCAAGGAGACCCACTCCGGTTCTTCTAATACCGGTTCGCTGATCGGGGTGCCCACCGGCACGCTGATCCTGGACACCGGAGCGGTGCTGCAAAACAATCGGATGGTTCAGGGGGGCGGTGTCAGCTGCAACGGCGAAACCAGCCCCATCAACATCATCATGAGGGGAGACGCCGTGGTCCGCGACAACGTAGCAGGCAACGGCGATGGGACCGAGGTGACCGAAATCCCTTTGGGCCGTACAGGTGGCAGGACGCTGTATCCCCGGCAGGAGGTGGGATATACGGTCTTCTACTCCGGCAACGACGAGGGTGGGCCCCCGGCTGAAAATGTCCCCCCGCCCCAACGGGTGCCGGTGGGGGAAGGTGCACCCCTGTCCGAAGAATTGCCTACCCGTGAGGGCTATGAGTTCACCGGATGGAATACCGACCCCTACGGCGGCGGCACGGCGTATCAGCCCGGCGATACCATCTACGTCACGGCGGATTTAGCGCTGTATGCCCAGTGGAAGGCAGTGCCGCCCACGATCCACCTCATCACCTACGAACCAAATGGTCTATCCGTGGAAGGGCTTCCGGAACAGCAGGAGGTCCCGGAGGGCGAGACGGTCTCCCTGTCCGCCGCGATCCCCACACGAACCGGCTACCGCTTTCTGAATTGGAACAGCCAGCCGGACGGCTCCGGCGCGGTCTACCAGCCGGGGCAGACGGTAGGCCCACTCTATGCGGACCTCACACTCTATGCCCAGTGGGCTGCGCTGCCTCCCCTCATGCACACGCTGACCTATTACGGCAACGACGAGGGCGGCCCGCCCGCCCAGTGGATTCCCCTTCCCCAGCAGGTACCGGAAGGCCAGATTATCGCTCTGCCGGACGCGATCCCCACCCGGGAGGGCTATCTCTTTACCGGCTGGAACACCCGGCCCGACGGGAGTGGAACGTCCTATCAGCCCGGCGAGACGTTTGGCCCTATTTTTTCTGACGCCGACCTGTACGCCCAGTGGGAAACGATACCGCCCCTCATGCACACGCTGACCTATTACGGCAACGATACGGGCGGCCCGCCCGCCCAGTGGATCCCCCTTCCCCAACAGGTACCGGAAGGCCAGATCATCGCTCTGCCGGACGCGATCCCCACCCGGGAGAGCTATCTCTTTACCGGCTGGAACACCCGGCCCGACGGGAGTGGAACGTCCTATCAGCCCGGCGAGACGTTTGGCCCTATTTTTTCTGACGCCGACCTGTACGCCCAGTGGGAAACGATACCGCCCCTCATGCACACGCTGACCTATTACGGCAACGATACGGGCGGCCCGCCTGCCCAAGATATTCCCGGCCCAGTCATAGTGCTGGATGGGCAAAGCGTCACGCTCTCTAGCACGATCCCCACCCGAGAGGGTTTTGCATTCACCGGCTGGAATACCGATCCCTCCGGTATGGGAATCACCTATCAGCCCGGTGACACTATCCTTGATGTGCGGGCGGATATGGACCTGTACGCCCAGTGGAACCCCCTGCCGTCCCCCTGCTATACACTGACTTACTGCGGCAACGACGCCGGTGGACCGCCTGCCTGCTGCATTCCATGTCCCGAGCGGATCCCGGCTGATCAGTGCACCCGGATTTCCTGCTGCTCTCCCTGCCGGCCCTGCTACTGTTTTACCGGCTGGAATACCGATCCATGCGGAAGGGGACAGACGTTTTGCCCGGGGCAGACCATTGGCCCTGTGATGGGGGACGTCTGTCTCTACGCCCAGTGGAGACGGCTGCCGCCGCCTAAGCCCTGTTATATCTGCCAAAGAGAATCTGACTGACAAATGACAGCGAGTGGGCGAAATTAAAGTGCAAAGGAGAACCGCTGCGGATTTTGTCTGCAGCGGCCCCCAGATATCGCTGAGGCTCTGGGATACCGTCAGGTAATGCTCCATCTCCCGGTCGTTCACCGGAAAGCAGGCTGACGTCATCACACCCACTGCTTCCGCGCCGATGGATTCCGCATGGCGCATGAGCGTCATGGTTCCTCCGTGTCATGGCACCGAAGTGCATGTATACAGTCTCCCGGCCTGCCGCCGTCTTGACCAGCCAGCCCCATCCGTTCCGCTGTCGTCAGGTGGAACATCTCGTCGTCCGTACCGCAGGCGTACAGGTAGCTCACGCCCTTTTGGATCAGGAACTCGGCCGTCCCATTATCGCATAGTCCATCCGGTTTTCTCGCGTGATCGTGGTTACCATGGCCACCGTAATGCCGTACAGCAGTTTTATTGTACCAACTCCTCTTATTGCGGTATATGGACGAATGGTATAACAGCACTTTGTAGAAAATTCTTTTTTGCATGGATCCAGAAAAGTGGCGTAAATACTGAGTTTTTACAGCACGTCGAGCCTGGCATGTTAAAATATGCGCCAAAACTTGGAAGAAAAACAGGTAATAAGACCGCTTTTAGTGAGTTCAACTCCCTACAGCGGCACCAAGCTTATATAAACCGAACCCATCATGGGCATGGCCTGTGATGGGTTCGGTTTTGTCATTTATCTGAATCAAATTTGCTGCTATGGGTTATCTTTTTTCGGCAGGGAAAAGGGGGATTTCCTTTGGCCTTGCATGGATATGGTGCGGTCAAATGTAACCAATATCGTTGTCAAGCTAAATATTTGCAGTTTCTTAAGGCATACGAAAGGCTTGGCTGAAAAGCGGGATGCAGTGATGGCATGAATACAGCCGCGTTCTCTTGGCGGGATACCTCCGCGTGGATTTTGGCGCAGTGCAGGTGCGGTCTGTTCCATAGGCGGACCGCTTTTGTTTTCGCAGGCCGCGTCAGCAGATATAGGAAAAACGATAAGGACCAGCATGAGATTGGGCAAGACTTCCATCTCGTGCTGGTTTTTGCTGTAAAGAGACCGTGTCCATTAAACAGAAGGATGGAACAGCGCGGGTCAAGCCTGCGATTGGGATTTCCAAGCCCTTTCGAATGTCGCAATGCCGGAAGGCTCCGCAGCAGAATCCGCGGCAATCCTTGCGGCATAGAGAGGGAAACGTGTTCCGCGCCGCCTGAAAAGGAGGCGAACGGCGCAATCTTTTGCAACTGAACGCTTTTTCACGCACAAAGAAAGAAGGTTCGCATTTTTCGCATTGTGACACTCAGAAAACACCGGGCTACAGCCCACCGCCTTACAATACACACCCGTAAGGGGACAGTTTCCTTACTTAAAAGTGCAAACGGTTGAATGGTACAAAGCGGAAAGCGTCCGGAACCGATGCGTGTTCCGGACGCTTTCCGTTTGATGGGAATTAATGCGGTCTCCCTGCCGTGCTTTTTTATAAGCCCATACCGATTGCTGTGACGGCGGACAGGACGTAGAAGCCTTTTCCAAAAGCAAGGGGCGTATCGCGCAACCATACGGGATGTGTCTTGGACAGATGGCTCCGCCTGGCATCAGCGGTTGTCTTTGCGCCCGTTTTTCCATGCGCTTTTTACCGGGGTATCCACAAAACAGAAAGAAGCCGGTTGCTTACGACAGCCGGCTTCCTTCATGGGCTTATGGCTTTTTCAAAAAACATCGGCAGCGCCGATAAAGCTGGTACAGAGGGGCGGAGAATTCCAGGATGCGCTTGGAAGCGCGATGCCGGCAGCATCCGTTCCGGAAAATCCGCGTGGAGCGGTTCCCCCGGCGTTTTTTCTGTGGGTTGGATGTCCTTCAGAACATCGGCTCCGGCATGCCCTTCTTTTTTCAGGATGGCATTCAGCCCTACAGGATTCTGCCGTCAACCGACAGCGTGTGAACCTGCAGCGGCAAATCTTTTCCGCTTTGCTCCAGCGCGCGGCGGGCGGCGTTCTCGATTCCGCCGCAGCAGGGAACCTCCATACGCAGGACGGTGACGCTTTGCATGTCGTTGTTTCGCAGAATCTCAGCGAGCTTATCTGTGTAGTCGGTGCCGTCCAGCTTGGGGCATCCGATGACCGCAATGCGGTTTTTTAAAAAGCGGCTATGAAAGTCTCCGCAGGCAAAGGCGGTACAGTCTGCGGCGATCAGCAGATGGGCTTTGTCAAAGTAAGGCGCGTTAACTGGTACCAGCTTGATCTGGACAGGCCACTGGGACAGCCGGCTGGAGGTGTCGGCGCTGAGCGCCTGCTGATCCTCTTCCTGCGCCCGGTCGATGCGTTTCGCGTGGCTGCCCGGGCAGCCGCAGGGAAGCTTGTCCGTCTGCTGCTTCGATTTGACCGCGGCTTCGTCATAGGCGGCCGCTTCCCGTTCCTCAAACGTGATGGCGCCGGCTGGACAGACCGGCAGGCAGTCCCCAAGGCCGTCGCAGTAATCGTCCCGCAGAAGCTTCGCTTTGCCGTCGACCATGCCGATGGCCCCTTCATGGCAGGCGTCGGCGCACAGGCCGCAGCCAATACAAGCATCCTCATCAATTCTTATGATTTTACGAATCATTTATTTCATCCTCCTGCATTTCATTTCCATGCCATTTTGATCATATTGTTTTCGTTTTCCGGTGACCTGCTCGATATGAATTTTCCAGACGGCTGTCCGGTGCAGGCTGCGCCGGATGGCCTCGTCGAAGGTATCCAGGCTGTCCGGCGTATGCCGTTTGCACAGCAGACGCAGGGCGTGGATTTTTTCATCCCTGTCCAATACCTCTTCGGCCCGGCCGAAAAGCAGAGCCGATTCGTATTCCGTCGTGAATTTCTCCTGTACTATCCGTGTGCTTCCGACACAGGTCAGACAAACCTGCGGGCGCTTTTTGAGCGCATCTGTTTTTTGTCCCTGCATCGCGCTGTGAAAGTAGATCAGCCCGCCTTCGCGAACGATGGTCAGCGGGATGCAGTAAGGCGTCATATCCGGCAATGTCATGCCGAGCACGGCATATTCGCACTTGTCGGCGACGGAGTATGCGAATGCCGCGTCCATTTCCCGGTCGATCCTTCTCATTGACTGGCAGCCTCCTTTCTGGGATGCCTTCATTTTAACAGAATCATTGTGGAATGTCCGTTGCTTTTACAACAAATTTTTCAAAAAATACACCCTATCTGAAAAATAAAGAAAGTCCCTCCGACGGGTCAGCCGTGGGAGGGACCTGTTTTCAACGACATATGGATTCAGCGTTATAAACCTGACGGTACATTTCATCGGGTTCGAGAAACCGGCAGCAGGCCGGATACCATTCGGTCATCTGTTTTCAAAGAAGGCCCATAGCAAAAAAGCACTGCGGTTCTATACAAGGGATGCTTCGGGTGCACAGAAGGTACAGGCTGTGATTTTACCGCCGAACTCTATGGAGAGCCGGACGGTTTTGGCGCGGCGCGGTATCTGGAACCGGACGCTCTGACGGGTAAATTCAGATGTTACGCGTTTTGTAATGGATATACGGGACGCTTCGATTGGTTTTTCCGCCGTATCAAAGAAATCTGCAACCATAACAATGCTGTGTGCGTCGATGGTCCGGATTTTATAGCTGAAGTTCAACGCTCTTCGGTTTAAAACGGGTATCAGGGGATCATAGGTCAGCCTGGCCCTGGCTGTGCCGGCCGGCATGGTGATGCTGCAGGTTCAGCTGCCTTCCAAAGAAAAGTTATCAAACGTGATGGGACCGGTACTGGAAAAAAGCCGGGGGCTTCCGGATGGCCCCGGGGCCATTGGGAATTGAGGATGAGATTTTTCATGATGTTCTCCTGTATTTCAATGTTCAAATCATCTGCTTATAGGATCAGTATAGCAGAAAAAAACCAATCTGTGCCTGTTTCCTGTCCGCATTTCCAGCGATATATGTGGATATGCTTTTTATAATGGTAGGGGGATGTGATTTTAGGGTACACCGCATCAGCCTGCGGATGATCAGGGGAGCGGGGTAAAGGAAGCGGAATTGCCCCGGAGAAGCCCTGTTTGTTACCATTCACGCCGAGTTGCCTGCCACTTGCGCTTTGGGCATTGACACGTAAAAAAGAACTGCTATAATGAGAACTGCGCAAAAAACGATTTTAACGCTATTTGAAGCAATCCAGTGCTCAACCCATGCATCCAGGATCGTAAAAGCGTAAAGAAGTCAAGTTGAAAGGTTTTAGAAAACCCGGCCGTTCTTTTATGCACGAATTTGTAAGGCGGCCGCCATACATCGGGTTTGTATGAGAGACCGATCCGGTTTTCGGTGATTCCAGCAGGCATAAGCGTACAACGAAAGTTTTGTTTTCCTTCTTTCTTTTTCATAACACATAAACGGAAACCGGCAGGGACAGTGCTCCCCGCCGGTTTCCTGCGTTCCATATCCGCCAGGTGATGCGGGAAGCACAGAAAAGCCCCGGCGAACCGATTCGCCGGGGCTTTGATCGTTGTAAAATGTGTTTGATGTGCTTCTATGGGAACACACCAGTAAATCTGTGATTCAGGTTTTTTTCCTGTTATTTATGATAAAAGCACCTTGATTGCTTTGTCCAGCGGGATGACGTCTTATCAAGCCTGCAACAGAGCATATGTCCATCCACACTGGAAATCTGCCCTTGTCAACGGAGCCGGTTCCGATCCAGCCTGCGGAAAAAATATGACCGCTCATACTGGAACCCCGGCTGTCAGCGGGATAGTGTCTGAACCGCCTGCAGCAGAACATATGCCCGTCCGTATCGAAAACCGGTTTCTGTCAGCGGGATGGGGCCTGGTCCAGCAGGAGAACCTTGGCGGTGAAGAAGCCGTCGATGACCTCAAACGAGACGGCGCCGTCGTATTTACCGGCGACCGAACGCACAATGTTAAGGCCCATGCCGTGATACTGCTTATCCGGCTTGGTGGTCTGCAGAGAGGGATTGCCGCTCAGCGCATCCGCGGCGGCTGTATTGCGCACAATGATCGACAGATAGGAGCGTTCGGGACGCATTCGCAGGGAAATCGCCGGTTCCGGCAGTCCGCCGCAGGCCTCGATGGCGTTGTCCAGCAGATTGGCCAGCACCGTGCACAGATCGGTTTCCGCAATCTGGACCCGAGGCGGCAGCGCGGCCTCGACCGAAATCCGGATGCCAAGCCCTTTGGCATAGGACAGCTTGGGATTGATCAGCGCGTTGACCGAGACATGCCCGCAGTCGATAAACTGTTCAATCGACTGGTTGTTTTTGCGCAGCGTCTGGAAATAGGCATCCAGCTCGCCGTATTGCTGCTGCCGGATCATCCCGTCCATAACCGTGATGTGGTTGAGCAGGTCGTGGCGGATTTCACGCAGGTTCTGGTATAGGCTCTGCACCTCGTCGGCATGCTGCCGGTTCAGCGCCAGCCGCTGGTCCATGGCCTGCCGTTCCATGCGCTCGCGGTAATCACGCGTTACACGGTAAAACAGGAAGTAGATCAGGATGTTTGTGATAAAGAAGCAGGCGGCGAAGGTTGCCAGCAGGATTTCAATGCCTTCCCCTTCAACGCGGCCCGGCAGAAAGACCATCAGGCAGAGCGCGCTCGCGAGCGACGTGACCGCGATGGCCAGCCAGTAGGGGAGCGGGATGCGCTCCTTGCCCGGGACGCGGAACCGCTTGACGAAGAAGTACAGCGGGATCAGGCACAGCCGCGGCAGAACCCGGCTGCTGATTATGCTCAGCCAAAACACATCCGGGAAGAAGAAGCTGCACAGGTTGCTGAAGACGGTGGTCAGCTGCAGCTGGGCGGAGAAGAACAGCAGCACCACCGCGCTCATACAGAACGGGTTGTCATCCAGAAACGCCAGCACATACGCAAGCCCCACGACCGGGAACAGCAGCGTGTTGGCGTAAAAGCTGTTGATCTCCAGCACATTCGACACGAACAGCAGCATCACCGCCAGCGCGCTGACAATCTCATACAGTGCCCACGGATGCTTGATAAAGCGCTTGGCCGGATAGAGCATATAGAGCACAAAGAGCAGAAAGACCGTTGCAAAGTAGTCGCTGCTCATCGAGATGATCTGTAAAACCGTGTTCATTGAATCCACCTCTGAAAAGCGGATTTGACCTCCTGACGGCGCAGCCGGCTCATCGGGACCTGTTCCCCCTGGTCAAGCAGCACGCAGTCCTGCTCGATGCGGTAGATGTGCCGGCAGTTGACAAGATAGCCCCGGTGGGTGCGGATGAATCCCTTTTCGGAAAGCTGCTGCTCGAGTGCCTCCATCGTCGATGCGGTCCGGTGGGATCCTGCGGTGGTGACGATCTGCTGGACCTTGTTGAAGCTCTCCACATACAGGATGTTCTGCAGCCTGAGGGAGATGAGTCCCGCGTCGGTGTCGACGCTGACGACCCCCTCCCTGACAGACCGGGAGAGGAAGTCCAGAACGGCGCGCACCGCGTCGTCCACCTCGTCGGCGAAGTTGCGCTTGCGCACGAAGCGCAGCGGGCTTGTCCGGAAGGTTTCAAATACACGGTCTTCTCGGTTGGAGATGTAGATCAGCGCACGCGGCGTGTCGTGGTGCTTCTGCAGCTTTTCCCCCAGCTCGATGCCGCCAAGCTCCGGGATATCGATGTCCAGGAAGTAGGCGTCGTACTGCTTGCCGTGCAGCACCGCGCGCCAAAGCTCCGTGGAGCTCTGGTAGGTGTCAATGATTGCCAGCTGTTTATGGCGCGCAAAGGATTTTTCAATTGCGCAGGACAGAAAGGACAGGGTTCCGGGCAGGTCGTCGCAGACGGCCAGTCGATAAACCATGCTGTTTCCTCCTTTGGAAAAGCCGGAAGGCCGGCTGGATAATCCATACGGTGATTCGTTTTCTGAATTGTTTCTATTATAACGCAAGCTGTTATCATTTGCAACAAATGATCAGGCCGGCACAGGGGATTATCATGAACAAACTGTGGAGTGTTGTGAACAAAGACATACAGTTCGCGACAAATTCAAGCATTTGGCGAATATTTTAGGACAATGTAACGGAAGGTTGATATACTTGTGATGACAAAGAGAACGGACCGTGAAGACGCCCGTGGCGCGGGGACGGCAAAAGCCTGTAAGGGCGGCTTCCGAACCGGGTATTTGTGATGTATCAGCGGAAAAGCTTGAAAAAAAGACTTAGGAGGCAAGTAAAGAAATGAACAGTAAGAGCAAACGAATCCTATCAATCGTTCTGGCCGCGACGCTGGCGGTCGGGCCGGCGGCCACGCTGGCGCTGAATGAAGGACAGGCCGACGACTACACCGACCAGGTCATCGCGATGGGTGGAACCGGAAAAGGCACCGTCTTTGGAAGGGAATACCTGAATGACTACGAGGCGGACGAATCCCTGATCGTAGAGACCGCCCTGCCGACAAGCTCCACGACCTATCCGGACAGCTACCCGAAAGAGCTGATCAAAGCGCGCAGCGATGAGGAGCTCAAACCGATCATCGATGGACTCATGAAGGTGATGACCTTCGACGAAAAGATCTACATGATTTCCATGAACAGCGACCCCGAGAACCGCAACGGCGTCGGCTATATGACCGGCATCCCACGTCTGGGCATTCCGGAAAGCAGGCTGCATGACGGCCCCGCGGGCATCAGCACCAGCGGAGACGCGTATGTTGAAACCACCAACCCGCCGATGCAGCTGCTCGCGTCCAACTCCTGGAGCGAGGATATGGTCGCGCAGTATGGCGCGCTTCTGGGACGCGAGCAGGTATCGATCGGTTCCGGCTGGCAGCTGGGTGTCCAGTACGACATGGCCCGCACCCCGTTCTGGGCACGCGCGAAGGACTCCTTTGGAGAGGACTACCTGCTGACCTCGAAGCTGTCGGTCGCCCAAACAAACGGCATCCATTCTACCGGCGGCATCCCGATGGCGAAGCATATCGGCGCGTACAGCACCGACGGCGACACCCTGCTGTGGGTTGAGGTCGACGAACAGACGCTCCACACCGCCTACCTGTACCCGTTTGAATCGGCGGCCAAGGAAGCAAACGTCAACTCGATCATGGGCACCTACAACCGGCTGAACGGCTTCTATGTCTCCTCCAACAAGGAACTGCAGATTAACATCCTGCGGAACATGTGGGATTGGAGAGGCGCCATGGTTCCGGACTGGGGCGCAAACCAGGAGTTCTCCATGGCACTCGGCACCGATATCAGCCAGAGCAACTTCTCCTCCGTCAGAAGCGATGTCCTGAAATCCATGTCGGCCGGAACCGTCGATATGGTTACAGTCGACCGCGCGGTCGAGCATTCCCTGTATGCGCTGGGCTACTCCGGCTATCTGAATCTGGTTGAGCTGGACGAAGAGACCGGACTTGCCAAGGAAGACCCGACCAAGGGAACGCCGGACAAGGATCCCATCAAATTTGAGCGCACCTATGCCGAAGACCGTAAAAACGGCATGCTGGATGAATCCAACGAAGTGGCACAGGAAATTGCGGAGAAGGGCATCGTCATGCTCAAGAATGAGAATGAGACCCTTCCGCTCACAAAAGACGACTACACCGGGGACAACTCCGTCGCACTCATCGGCTACGGCGCGACCAATCTGGTCGGCGGCACCGGCGGCGAACGTTCCTTCGGCGTACTGGAATATATGAAGACCCCGTTTGAAGCGATCAAAGAGATCGCGGGGGAGAATGCGAACATCACAGCGGAAGTCATGCAGGATGTGCACGGAACCGTGATCCCTGCGGATTACCTCTATCAGGACGAAGCCGGAACCAAACAGGGACTTGTCAGAACCTACGGCATCTTGGCCGAGGACAACACCTCCGGCGGCGGATTCCCGGGCGGACCGGGCGGTCAGGGCGGCAGCACAGAGAAAAAACCGGTCGATATGGAAGGCTTTGAGACCGGCTCCTTCTGCACCGTGGACAGCACCATCGATTTCACAACCGGGCACCGCAGCTTCCAGAACAACGAGAACGGCACCGCGTTTGAAGACGGCGACGCCTACACCTGGAAGGGCTACCTGAAAGCGCCTCAAGACGGCGAATACACCCTGGTCATGCAGTCCAACGGAGGCAAGGGAACCGCGAAGATCACCGTGGACGGCGCGGTCAAGAGCGCATCGGCCTCCGACGGCGTATCCTGGGATTTCTACACCAACGACGGACTCAACTACGGCGCCACCAAGGTCACACTCAAGAAAGATCAGCTGTACAAGGTGGTTGTCACCGCGAACGCGACCAGCCCGTACCGTGATCAGGGACTCAAATTTACCTGGATCACCCCATCCGACGTGACGGACAACTATCAGAACGCATTGACGGCAGCGGCCCAGAACGACACCGTCGTCATGTTCACCCGCACCGGCGCAACCGGACACGGCCCGGTCTCTGTGACCGATTACGACCTGTCCCTGGACGAGATCAGCCAGATCAAGGATGTCCAGAAGGCCGCAAAGGACCATGGAAACAAATTTGTGCTCGTGGTCTTCGGCCGCACCGGCTTCTCCTTCGAAGGCGACTGGCTGGACGACACCGACGCGCTGATTGTACCGTACTATCCGGGACAGGCGGGCGGCACCGCGCTTGCCAATATCCTGACCGGCAAGGTCAACCCATCCGGCAAGCTGACCATGACCTTCCCGAAGAAATCGGAAGACACGCTGCTGACCATCGATGAGGAGACCTGCATCGAGCGCGGCGGCGACCAGAAGAACCCGACCGCGGACGGCTTCACAGCCAAGTACACTGAGGGCCTCAACTTCGGCTACCGCTGGTATGACGATGAGGGCATCGAACCGCAGTATCCGTTCGGCTTCGGCCTTTCCTACACCACCTTTGCATATTCCGACTATTCCGTCAAGCGCACCGGCGACATCGGCTTCGACGTATCCGTCAAGGTCACGAACACCGGCGACGTCACCGGCTCCGAAATCGTACAGGTCTATCTGGGCAAAGCGGCCAGCGTGCCTCAGTATGTCCAGCAGGCTGAGAAACAGCTCTGCGCATTCGGACGCGTGGAAGACCTGAAACCGGGCGAAAGCAAGGTTGTCACCATGCACATCGAGGAGCGCATGCTGCAGTACTGGGACAGCGAGCTTGATTTGATCGAACGTGAAGACGGCACCAAGGACAAATGGGTCATCGCGGACGGAGAACGTGAAATCATGGTCGGTTCCTCCTCCGACAACCTGACCTGGAGTACCACCATCGACGTCATCGACGAAGCGCTGCTCCCGGATACCGACAAGACGACCCTGAATAAGGTCATCGCTTATGCGGAAGAGCAGATGGCGAAGGATGATTATATATTTGTAGATGCGGATGTCAGAGCGGGCTTCGAAGCGGCTCTGGAAGAAGCGGTCGCGGTCCGCGACAACAAGAGATCGACCCAGCCAGAGACTGAAAAGGCCTGGACCACGCTGGTCAAATGGATCCACGGACTCGATATCCGCTACGGCGACAAGACCTTGCTGCTCGAAGCGATCACCGCGGCCGGCACCTACAACCTTGACAACTATGTCGAGGCCGGCAAGCAGGCATTCAAGGATGCGCTGGCCGAGGCACAGAAGGTCTACGAGGACAAATTCATCGACCAGAAGACCATCGACGACACGGCCGACGCCCTGGTCGATGCGATCCTGGCGCTTCGGCTGAAAGCGAACACTTCCAATCTGGACGCACTGCTGAAACAGGCCAAGGCTGTCAACTTCGCGCTGTACACCGACGCATCGGTCATGGCGCTAAAGACGGCCATCCAGAATGCCGAGACGGTACTGGCATCCGATCCGAGCGAGGACGATCAGGCGATCGTGGACAGCGCGGCGGACGGCATCCAGGACGGCATGGACGGACTTGTGGAGAAGGCCGACGATTCCAAAAAGGATGACGACAGCAGCAAGACCGAGGATCCGAAACAGGATGACAGCTCCAAGAGTGATACGGACACCTCCTCCAACTCGAAACCGGCCTCCGATGTAGCGGGTGCGAAGGATCAGACGACCTCCACAGCCAGCGCATCGAACGGCAAAAAGAAGAACGTCTACACGGGCGACGCGACCCCGATCGCTCTGGCGTTCAGCCTTGCCGGACTCAGCGCGCTCGCAGTGCTGACCATCGGCAGGAAAAAGAAACAATAAGGAATGATCTCGATAAAGACCCCGCGTCTTGAAATCTTTTGACAGCGAAAGGGCAGACCGGCTTTGCAGAAGGCCTGTCTGCCTCTTTCGCATCAACAGGCAGGCCCCCGACGAAAGTCGGGGGCCTGTCCGATTGTGGTTGGAAGATGATATCATTATTCGAAAGGTACCAGCGGTTATAAATGAACAAAGGGATTGTCCGAAATACCTGACTACAGCAACTTGAATTCCTGTAGTTCTTGTCAATAAAATACTTTTTGGAGGATTACTTTGTATTCATTAGTGCTCCATATAAGCTTATGAACCAGCCAAGGTATCGGGGTACAAGAAAAGCCGCCCGCAACAGGAAAAACGTCCGCTGCTAGCTGCGCCCAACCACCTTGCCAAAAACGAAACGCCGCCCGCAGACGGCCGTAGCAGATAACGGAATATCAGAGGGGATTTTCAAGGGGGCCACCACCTGCAGTGGGGCACTCGGCTACGCCGCTTTTTCTGCTGCATAGTTGTGGTGTGTTCGTCATAGGCTCTTTTTTTATTTCAGTGTCGCGTAGCGCGTACACCAGCGCAGCTGGCCCCTTGAACGGCCTTTCTTGGTTACTTCTTTGGCCGGCAAAGAAGTAACCA
>NZ_CCYH01000047.1 GCF_000820765.1 Candidatus Soleaferrea massiliensis AP7 | reverse complement strand
GCTACGCCGCTTTTTCTGCTGCATAGTTGTGGTGTGTTCGTCATAGGCTCTTTTTTTATTTCAGTGTCGCGTAGCGCGTACACCAGCGCAGCTGGCCCCTTGAACGGCCTTTCTTGGTTACTTCTTTGGCCGGCAAAGAAGTAACCACCACCCCGCCAAGTGTCACTTGGCAAACAAAGAGAAGCCGCCGCGCCACAGCGGTACGACAATATCCGTCCTGCCAAGGTAGCCAATCAAACAAACGATAGACCAAGTCCCGCACCGCTTTATACAGAAGGCCCCGATGTCAAAGCATCGGGGCCTTCTGTATAAAGCGGTGCTTAAGCAATGTCCAACTCCTGTCCAAACCTTGTCCCCAGCATGGCGCTCGCGACGAATTTGGAGTCCACAACCTCGAAATGCAGCATGCCGTCATACTGGTCGACAATGCTGCGTACCACCTGCAGGCCGATACCGTGGTTGTTCCGGTCCCGCTTGGTGGTCAGCAGGTTCGGGTTGGCCCGCAGAACATCGTGATCCACCGTATTGGTGCAGACGACCGCGATGTAGTTCTTGACGACCTTGACCTCCAGATCGATTTGCGGATCGGCGATCTCCTCGCATGCCTCGATTGCGTTGTCGAACAGATTGGAGATCACCGCGCACAGCTGGCTTTCCTCGACACCCATCTGCTGCGGCAGCGCGGCGCGCACCTGCACGTCAATCTGTTTGGAACGCGCGTAGGCCGCCTTCTGGTTCAGGATCGCGTTCACGATGTTGTTGCCCGATTCAATCATATCGACGGTGTATTCGCTGCGGTACAGCTTGGAGAAATACGTCTCCAGCTCGTCGTACCGCTTCTGCTTGAGCATCAGGTTCATACAGAATACATGGTTCTTGAGCTCATGCCGCATCTGGCGCAGATTGTTGTAGGACTGGGTTGTTTCCTCTAAATACTTCTTCTGCATGTCAAGCTGCTGGGCCAGCAGCTTGTATTTGTACTTCTCCTCATACTCCCGGATGATCTTGGAGAACAGATAGTACAGCAGCATGACGATGACCAGCGAATAGAGCATCTGCAGCAGGTTCAGCGTGGAATCGCTGCTGCCGGAGTCCCGGAACGGCACGATCATGATGAAGTTGACCGCCAGGATCGCCAGCATGATGATCCAATAGTAGGTTGGCAGCTTGAACCGCGTCTTGACGGCATGGTGAACGATGAAGCGGGTGATCAGAAAGAGCATCAATTGTGCGGAAAGCTGCTGGAGGATATCCGAGAGGATCAGCAGGTTCCCGGAAAGCTCCGCGCCGTCCAGCAGCAGGATACGCGTGCCGGTCGTGATGAACCGTACCAGAATCAGGCAGGACACGTAGGCCAGCAGGGTGATGCCCTTGAGGTAGATCTTGCCGTTCAGGAAGACCAGGCTGAACAGCAGCCCGACCAGAAAATACAGGGATAGATAGGTCTGGAAATTGAGCTCCATCGTTTTATCGATCAGCAGGATGAATCCGGTTCCGGCCAGTGTGGACAATAAAAAGACCAGCCGCGTATTGGTGAATCTGCGTTTATAGGAGAATATCCGGAACAGGATGTCCAGCATCAAAATGACATCCACAAATTTATTGCCGTAGTCCATTATGATTTGCAGGGCGGATAGAAAGGTACTCATAAGGCCAATCTCCTGAATTTCTCCTTCACCTCGGAGATGCGGTATTTGCTGACGGGCAGCCGCTCACCGATATCCAGCACAACCTCGCCGCGCTCGATGCTGAAGATATAGCGGTAGTTGACAAGATATCCCTTGTGAATGCGGATGAACCCATAGCCTTTCAGCATCTCTTCCAGATCGGCGAGTTTGTAGGTGATTTCAAGCTTCTCGTTCTCCATCACAATCGAAAGGGTTTTGTTGGTGCATTCGACGTAGATGATCTTGAACGGGTCGAGTGAAACAAAGGTCTTGTTGATGGTCAGCACGATATCGTGCGGTTTTTCCCGGGAAAGCTCATGGACGATATCCTGTACGACCTGGCCGATCTCTGCGTCAAACCGGCTTTTGCGAACGAACCGAAACGGTTTGACCTTTAAGGACTGGTACACATACTCCTCCCGGTTGGAGATAAAGACGATCAGGCTGTCGTTCTGCTGTTCGCGCAGATGTCTGCCCAGATCGATGCCGTTGACATCGGGCATATCGATGTCCAGGAACAGGACGTCATAAGAATGGGTGGTCATGATCTTTTTCCGCAGCAGCGTTCCGTGCTGAAATGGTTCAACAATGCATTCCAGCCCATGACTGCGGAACAGCGCGCCGATCTCTCTGGTGAGATAATCCAGCGTTACAGCCTCATCGTCACAGACTGCAATATTCAGCAATGGATGCTCACCTCCTTTTCTTTGTTTGGGACGCCGGTCAAAAGGATCGGTCAGTCCCGCAGAGCTTTTTAAATCTGTGTAAATTTTCCTGCACTTCGGATGCCGGCGTACCGGTGTCCGTTCCCCTTTATCATACCGTATTTTTGGATGAAATGCAAGGATCGGTTTTGTTCCTTTTTGTATAAACTGCCCACTTGCGCAGAGTTGCCGCCCACTCACGCAGGGCCTCTTGACGAAGCCTTCAGGCGGTGTTATAGTACAGACAGGACAAGTCAAAAGATGTTTTCCGGCCGGAAAGCGCGGGTCCTTTACGTCAAAAGATCATAGAAAGGGTCATCTTGAGAAAGGTGGATAACCAGATGCGAAAGGTCAAACGGTTGTTATCTGCGTCTCTCGCTTTGATGATCTGTCTGCCGCTGTCATGTGTTGGCGCGTCAGCGCTGACGGCACAGAGGATGCAGGGCCGGGACGGGGTCGGAGCCTCTTTGGCAAAGATCCTGCAAGCAGATGACAATTTCACAACAACGCATGCGCTCCTTCAGCAGAGCGCCCGGCAGGAAGGTTTGCCTGCCGGACAGGAAAACATCGCCGCCATCGGCGCCGGAGAAAATCCGCTTGCCGACGGCACCGTCATTGCCATGTTCGTCGGAATGGCAATGGTCAGTTCATTGGGTGCCTTCGCACTCCGTAAGAAACGATAATCTGTATTTCTTTAATATGTCTTTAGAATCCTTTTAACAGTGTCTGTAAGAGAAGCGGGACGATGGTTTATACGCCGTCCCGCTTCTTTTTTTGTCGCAAAGAAGCGGAGTGTGACCGCTGCTTCTTTGTAAGGTTATATTTTGCAGGGTGGTGTTGTATGGTACAGCGGTTTTACACTGTTTACCAAGTAGCACTTGGCAAAGTGACAGTTGCTCTTTTGCGCTGCCAAAAGAGTAACCAGAAAAGGCCGTTCAAGGGGCCAGCTGCGCTGGTGTACGCGCTACGCGACACTGAAATAAAAAAAGAGCCTATGACAAACACACCACAACAACGAGGCGGAAAAAACGGCGCAGCCGAACGCCCCACCGCAGGTGGTGGCCCCCTTGAAAATCCCCTCTGATATCCTATTATCTGCTTCGGCCGCCTGCAGGCGGCGTATTGCTTTTGGCAGGATGGCTGGGCATAGCTAGCAGCGGACGCTTCCCCGGTTACAATTAACTCCTATGATAACCCGATGCTTTGGCTGGCATGTGTATTTTTTAGGCTCCTCATGAGATTATGGGAATTTTAAATGAAATGGCTTCCTTTTAATTCTAAAAGAGCTTGACGAGCAAAAGTTCTCTGCTGGATTTCAACGAAGTTGTGTCCCTTGAGCGCAAAAGCATTTCTACAAACAAAGGTCGGATGCTGTCATTTGCCGGTGTTTTAACAAACTGAACGGAGACAGACCGTGGTCATGCTTTGTACCTATTGCAAGAGGAACATCATGACGGAAGTACTGGGAGACAGATACAGGTCGGCTGGACCTGCGGCGCTTCACGGATGATTAATTTGTCTGGAAAGATCCTCCTGCACTGATTGCCCGCGGAAAAAACGGATGTGCAGATCACACCCGATTTGAAACAGTTCGCGCGGGGTCTGTTGCATCCGTCCGGGATAAATGTTACGATCTGACTGTAAAAACGGTCATCATGATCAGAATTCCAAAAGGAATTTTTGTCGAACATGACAGCGGTTTGTTTCAAAATACGGATTTCTGAAATGTTTGGGGTGGAAAGGGGGCTAAGTTATCCCATGGGAATCCGTTTCATGAAAATAGACATTTTGTAGACTGTCAAAAGAAGCACCATACAGAGAAAGGGGATTATAAAAACCATGAATAAGGGAAAAAGACATCTCTTCAAAAAATGCGGCGCGTTGCTGCTTGCAGCGCTGATGGCTTCCTCCTCCATGCCGGTATTTGCGGGAAACTCCTATGTCACCGACAACACAGAGGAGGTCATGAACAACGCGTCCTCTGAAGGCGGCTGCTGAGGAGAATACGACCGTCGTATACTTTGTCCGTGTCGGCCCGACCGGCCACGGCGGCAGCAACATCGCAAACGATCAGATGTGCATGGACACCGAGGATGCCGCGTTCCTCAAGGAACTGCAGGAAAGATGCGGCGAGAATGGCAACAAGCTTGCGGTCGTCACCTACAACCGTTCCGCCTACAGCTTCGACGGCGACTGGCTGGACGGCACCGACGCGCTGATGGCGGCGTTCTATCCGGGACAGGCCGGCGGCACCGCCATTGCGAACCTGCTGACCGGCAAGACCAATCCGAGCGGCAAGCTGTCCGTCACCATGCCGAAATCCTATAAGGATATGCTCCTTTACTGGGAGGAGTGGGATACGAACGGCAACGGCGAATACGACGAGGGCGAAGACTACGAGAACTATCTGGCATGGCAGCGCTATGGACAGGGTGCGGCGGTCTTCTATCAGGGCACCAGAACCGAGTACTACGCGCAGTACAACGAAGGCCTGTACTTCGGCTACCGCTGGTATGACTTCAAGGACATCCAGCCGCAGTATGCCTATGGCTACGGCCTTTCCTACACGGCCTTTGAATATTCCGATATTGCCGTTGACGACCGCGGCGATGAAATCGACGTGACTGTGACGGTGACCAATACCGGCGGCGCCGCGGGCGCGGAGATCGTACAGGTTTATCTGGGCAGCATCGAGGTGCCGGACAACGTACAGATGTCCGAAAAACAGCTTGCGGCCTTTGGACGCACTGGAGAACTGCAGCCGGGACAGAGCGAAACCATCACAATGACCGTCAGCGAGCGGATGCTCTCCTATTGGGATGATTCGATTGAGGACGACAACCTGATCGAATACGACGACGGCACCAGGGGCAAATGGGTGCTCGCGGAGGGTGAGCGTGCGCTGTATGTCGGGTCCTCCTCCGACGACCTGTCCTGGAGCACCACGGTCTATCCGGAACACATTGTGGAGGCGAACAAAACCACCCTGAATAAAATCATTGCGTATGCGCAAGAGCAGATGAAGAAGGATGACTACCAGTATGTCGTGGAAGAGGTCCGCGAGGGCTTCGAGGCCGCGCTCGAAAACGCGAAGGCGGTCAGCGCGAACCTGCGGTCCACCCAGAAGGAAACCGAGGAAGCCTGGACGACACTGGTCAAATGGGTTCATGGACTCGGCATCATGACCGGAGACAAAACGCTGCTGCTCGAAGCGATCACGGCGGCCGGCGGTTACAACCTGGACAACTATGCCGAGGATGGCAAACAGGACTTCCGGGATGCCCTGGGCACGGCGCAGTCGGTCTATGAGGACAAATTTGCGAAACAGGATGCGGTCGACGACGCGACCGGCGCGCTGGTCGACGCGATTCTGGCCCTGCGGCTGAAGGCAAACACGGCCAATCTGGACGCGCTGCTCAGCCAGGCCAGAACGATGGACCTGAGTCTGTACACCGCCGAATCGGCAAACCTGCTGCGCACCGCGATGGCGGCGGCGGACGCGGTGTTGCGCTCCGATCCGAGCATCGATGAACAGGATGCGGTGGACAATGCCGAGACGAACCTGCGGTCCTCGATAGACGGCCTTGTCAAGCTTGGCGATTCCGGAAAGGGTGATCCAGGCAGGGACGACACCAGCAAAGAGGATCCGGAAATCTCCGATTCCGGCAAGGATACATCCGATCCTGACCAGGATGCGAACGGCTCTTCAAACACGAAACCCGGTTCCGATGCGGCGGGTTCAGCAAGCGGCACGACCTCTTCGGCCAGCGCGTCAAACGGTAAAAAGAAGAACGTCTACACCGGCAACGCCGCACCGATCGCGTGGGCGGCAGGCGCGATTCTGCTCGGCGGAATCGGCGTGATGTTCACCAGGAAGAAAAAATTCGAAGAATAAACCGATGCCCGAACGGCAGCGGCCGAAAGAAATCTGACGGCCGGCGTGCGGGACATCAAAAAAGAAGCCCAGGGAAAGCTCCCTGGGCTTCTTTTGCGTCCCGCCGGTGCCGGATGCTTGGCGGTTTTGTGCATCTTTTTAGTGCCGTCCTGCTGTGCCCTCTGGAGACGCGCCGTTCTTTCGGCGTATGGGGGATATCGGTCAGATGAAGCTGAGGCTGAAACAGGAAAATGGGAGTCCCATCAGACGCCCTCGGCGAATCGGGATGCGCCTGAAGATTTTGGGGTACAGCCTGTATAAATTTGGATCAGAATGTTTTATGCGGATGAGGGTTGACAAATAATACTATGCAATGTATAATATAACACGTCAGGAGGTGTTCCGTTGGACATTCAGATCAAAAAGGGACTGTTGGAGGTCTGCGTGCTTGCGATACTGCAGCGTGAGGACTCCTACGGATACAAGATGATCCGCGACATCTCGGACTACATAGAAATTTCCGAATCGACCCTTTACCCGATCCTGAAGCGCTTGGAGAACGGCCAGTGTCTCACCACCTATTCGGTGGAGCACAATGGACGGCTGCGCAAGTATTACAGCATCACCGATACGGGGCGGGAACGTATTCGAAGTTTTATTGCGGAATGGTCCGAGATCGTGCGTGTCTATGACTTTATCGTACAGGAGGAGAAAGATGAATAAGCAGCAATTTCTTGAAAAACTCGCGTCGCTCATCAGCACGCTTCCAAAAGCCGAACGGGAAAAGGCGCTCAGCTTTTATGCAGAGATCATCGACGACCGGGTGGAGGCCGGAGAAAACGAGGCCGACATCATCGCGGAGTTCGGCGATATCCAACTGCTTGCCGCAAAAATCCTTGCGGAGAATGGGCAGATAAAAAAGAAGTCCACATCGGCCAAAGTGTGGACGATCGTTGGGCTGATACTCGGCAGCCCGGTCTGGCTTTCACTGGGCATCACATTCGCCGCCGTGGCGTTTGTGCTGTATGTGGTGGCCTGGGTACTGCTGGTCTGCTTCTATGTGATTGCGTTTTGTATGTTTGTCGTCTGTATGGTCGGCGTGATCACATCCTTTGTGTTTATCGCGGGGAATCCGGCTGCAGGGCTGTTCCAAATCGGCGCGGGGCTTGTCTGCGGCGGGCTTGGCATCCTGACCCTGATTGGAACGATTGTGCTGACCAGGCTGATGGTCCGCGCTTCGGCATATCTGATGAATAAGATAAGAAGCTTCTGGAATAGAAAGGTGGTGCGCCAGTATGCATAAGCTCAAATATCTGCTGTTGGCCGCGGGTCTGCTCTGTGCGGCGGGCTTGGTCATCAGCGGCTGCGCGTTCGCAGCTACGGGATTCTCCTTTCAGGATATCGCAAACGGCCCGCGGGTCGAAGAGCGCGAACATACGGCAAAGATCGAAGGTCTGACCGGGATTGATGTGCGCTCGGAGAACATCCGCGTCAAAGTGGTGCCGACGGCCGGCAAGGATATCGTCGTGCACTATCTCGAAGGCGACCAGCTCACCTGCTCGATCACCGAGCAGAACGGTGTCCTGGTTGTAGAAAGCACCTATCTCCAAAATTGGTTTGACCAGTTTCGCTTCGGGCTGTTCAGCAGCCTGGCGCTTTTAGAATATGACATCACGGTTGAACTGCCGAAGGATTACACCCAGGCGCTGAAGGTGCAGAACGGGAACGCCGGCATCTCGGTTGAGGATGCGTCACTGACCGATCTCGATTGCGAGACGTCCAACAGCAGTGTGGAGCTGACGGGCGTCACGGCGGGAACGCTGCGCGCGGTTTCCTCGAACGGGCACATCAGCCTTCAGAAGGTCAGCAGCGCGGGCGCGATGCAGGTGCGGAACTCGAACAGCTCGATCAAGATGGAGGATGTCCGCGCGGAAGATACCACCATTGAGGATTCCAACAGTTCCATCAAACTCATCGAGTTTGCCGGTACTGGAAAGCTTCATGTTCAGAATTCGAACGGTTCGATTTACTTTGAGGATATCGAAGTCGGAAAGACCACCGTGAAAAACTCAAACAGCCGCGTCGAATTCGACGGCGCGCAGCTGGGCCTGCTCAGCATCAGCAATTACAACGGCAGGATTCAGCTGAAAGATGTCACGGCACAGGAGTCTGTGAAGGCATCGACCACCAACAGCTCTGTGGTGGTGGAAGCTCTGGCGGGTCCCGATCTGACGCTGAGAACCGAGAACGGCGGCGTGCGCGGCACGATCGCGGGGAAGAAGGGCGAATACAACATCCTGGCCCAGACGGCCAACGGAAGCAGCAACCTGGAGGATCAGCTGTCGGATTCAAAGAACAAGCTGCAGGTGGTCACAAGCAACGGCGGCATCGACATCACATTTACACAGCCATAACGGTATGCACCAGTATGGTATACTTGAAGAAACCCGCGCCATGATGGCGCGGGTTTCTTTTTATGCTTTCGCGTGAAAGAACCACCGGCTATGCCGGTGCGGATGAAAGTGCTTATGAATTTTATATTTGCTTCCTCGCAGTAAAGCAAAATGACAATTCTTTTACTGCTGATAGAGAACGAAAGTTAAAAATTCACCCGTTTACGGGTTGCGGTGCGTGCGACGCAGATGACAGCTTTTCAGGCTCTCTTGAGAGCGAGCGATGCCCTTTTAAGATTGGTCAAACCACCAGTTCAGCTGGCGGTTTGTATAGAGTCTGCCATCATCTGTAAATCCGCTTCTTTTTTATGCTTGTATAGAATGAAACGGGAACCTGTTGGTATCCCTGCAGGGTCATATCGCTGCGGTTCATGGCTTCAAATTACAATCTATAAACATGCATGGTTTCGCCACTCAGCTGTGGCTTTGCTCTGGAAAACATGACCTGATAGGTTTCTGTCCATCCATTTGACCGCTTCGATTTCACAGCAGCTTTTTCAAAGTCTCTGCCGCGAGCTTTGCGTCGAAGCTTTTTCCAAGCTTTGCGGCCATGCGGCCAAGCAGGAAGCCGAACACCTTGCCGCTTCCATCCCGATACTGCCGCACCGGCCGGGGATTCTCCGCAATCACCTCCCGTGCGGCATTTTCAAACACCGTCCGGTCACGTATGAGAAGATATCCCTTCTCCCGCGCGATCTCTTCCGGCTGTCCGCCCTCGTCGAGCAGGATGTCCAGAATCTGTGCCGCACCGGCATGGGTAATCCGCGCGTCGTTTCCGCAATACATCCCGACGAGCGTCGCGGCCTGGGCAGGCGTGATGTTCGCGTCCACAACCGTCTTTCCCCGCAGGCGCAGCGCCTTGAGCAGATCCATGATCACGAAGTTAGCGGTTTCCTTCGGCAAACCGCTGGCAGCCGCCGCTTCTTCATAGAAATCCGCCAGCTCCCGCTGGCTCAGCAGTACGGCGATGTCCGCATCCGGCAGCCCGAACGCATCCCGGTACTGCTCGCGCCGCTGCTGCGGCATGCGCGGCAGCTTCTGTGCAATCCGCGCGATGTCCTCCTGCCGCAGGGTGAGCACCGGCAGGTCGGGTTCCGGGAAGTAGCGGTAATCCTGCGTTTCGGCTTTGTCGCGCATCGGCAGCGTGATGCCGCTGCTGTCGTCGTACCGCCGGGTCTGCTGGAGTACTAGCCCGCCGCCCCGCAGCAGCTCGCTCTGCCGTCTGGTCTCGTATTCGATGGCGCCAACCACCGCCTTATAGGAATTGAGGTTTTTGATCTCCGCGCGCACGCCGAGCCGCTGTTCCCCTTTCCGGCGCACAGAGATGTTGACATCCACGCGCAGGGAGCCCTGCTGCATCTTGCAGTCGCAGACGCCGGCATATTGGAGCCGCCTTGCGGCCTCCTCCACAAACCGCTTCGCCTGTGCCGCGCTGTGCAGATCCGGCTTTGTGACGATCTCAATCAGCGGCACGCCCGACCGGTTCAGGTCAACGAGCGTCCTGGTTTCATCCTGGTCGTGCAGCAGCTTCCCGGCATCCTCCTCCAGATGGATGCGCTCAATGCGCACAAACCCGTCGGGAAGATCAATGCCCCCGCCCAGACAGAGCGGATGGAAGAACTGCGTGATCTGATAGGCCTTCGGCAGGTCCGGATAACAGTAGTTTTTTCGGTCGAAGCCGCTGACCGGCTGTATCTCGCATCCCAGCGCAAGACCGGCCCGGACGCCAAGCTCAACCGCTTGCCGGTTCAGCCTGGGAAGTGCGCCGGGCTGGCCGGTGCACACGGCACAGACGCGGGTATTCGCACGACCCGCAAACCGGTTTTCGCAGCCGCAGAAGATCTTGCGGTCGGTCAGAAGCTCCGCGTGGATTTCCAGTCCGATGACCGGTTCATAGCACATCAGAAACACTCCCTTCGTTCAAATTCCCGTTCGAACCTGTCGGCCGCCGCCAGCAGGAAGCTGTCCGAAAACTTGGGTCCTGTCAGCATCATGCCGACCGGCATCCCGTTTTGATCGTAGCCGCAGGTTGTGGACACCGCCGGAAGCCCTGCCAGATTTGCCGCCACGGTGCAGAGATCCGCGCTGTAGGCCTGCGCCGGGCTTTCTTCTTCATCAATGTACCGGGCTGGAGCCGGTGTGGCCGGGCTGATCAGGCAGTCGCAGGTCCCGAAGGCTTCCTCCAGCTGGGATGAAAGCGCCGCCCGCACAAAGGCGGCCTTCTTGTAATACCGGTCGCGGTAGCCGCTGCTCAGCGCATAGTTGCCCAGCAGAATCCGGCGCTTGACCTCGTCGCCGAAGCCTTCGGCGCGCGTAAGCTCGACAAGCTCCTCGAAGCCCGCCGCGTTTTTTGCCCGATGCCCGTACCGGACGCCGTCATACCGCGCTAAGTTGCTGGCCGCTTCGGCCGACGCGGTGAGATAGTAGGCCGCCACCGCATACCGCATCGCCGGCAGGGAGACGGACTGGATTTGGCAGCCCATCGATTCATATTTCCGAATGGCGTTCGACACAAGCGTTTTGATCTCATCGTCGATCTCATCGCCAAACAGCTCCTTCGGCACGCCGATGGTAAAGCGTTCCGCACGCGCATCGCTGTCGACGGCCGGAATGTCCCGGCCCGCCATGCTGGAATCCCGTGGATCCCTGCCGCTGACCGCCTGCAGAATCACCGCACAGTCCCTTGCACAGCGTGCCAGCACGCCGATCTGGTCGAGCGACGAAGCGAAGGCGATCAGGCCATAACGCGAAACCGTGCCGTAGGTGGGCTTGATGCCGGTGATGCCGCACAGCGCGGCCGGCTGGCGCACCGACCCGCCGGTATCCGAACCGAGCGCGCCCACGGCAAGTCCCGCCGCGACCGCCGCCGCGCCGCCGCCCGAGGAACCGCCCGCGATTCGCCGGATATCATAGGGGTTGTGTACGGCGCCGAAACAGGATGTCGTGCTGGAGGAGCCCATGGCAAACTCGTCCATATTGTTTTTGCCCAGCAGCACCGCGTCCTGTTCGCGCAGCCGTTCCGCGGCATATGCGTCATAGCCCGGCACGAAGTCCCGAAGCATGTTGGAGCCGCAGGTGGTGCGCACACCCTTTGTGCAGATGTTGTCCTTGACGCTCAGCGGGATTCCGGTCAGCGCACGTCCATCCCCGCAGGACAAACGCCGGTCGGCCTGCTCTGCGAGGATCAGCGCGTCCCGTTCCAAAACCGTGATATAGCTGTTAAGCGCCTGGTCTTTCCGACGGATATTCCGCAGATATTCCCACGTCAGCTCGGCCGCTGATATTTCGCGGCGGTCGAGCAGTCCCCGCAGTCCGGCAATGCTTTGCTGTTCCAGCTTCATGATCCCTTCACCACCTTCGGCACTGTGTAAAAGCCGTCCTGCCGCCCTTTCGCGTTCAGCAGCAGCGCGTCCCGGCTGTCCGGATCATCCGGGCCATTTCTATCATCAGGACAGCCCTCTGGCATCCGGTGAAACGGGAGCTGTTCGCGGCGCTCGGTTTCGGCATCCTCTTTTAACTGCACCTTCTGAATGGTGTCCATAAGCTTCACGATGTCGTCCATCTGCGCCGCGAACTTTGTAACCTCTGCATTTGTCAGCTTCAGCTTTCCCAGCTGCGCCAGATGGCGCACCATATTCTGATCAATCATCCGGAAACTCTCCCCCTTATTCGCTGTTTCTTCTTATTATATAGCGAGTCCTCCCACGGCGCAAGCGGCTTGAGGGAGCGCGCGTATATATTTAACAGGTTGAAGAACCCCATCCTAGTTGTCTGCCAAATCCATACCGAGGAATGCCTGAATGGCATGGCCTATGAATATGGACGCGCCCGTTCCATATTTTTTGTCGGTCGCTTCGATAAACACAGAGTTGGACAGATAGCTTTCAGCCATAAAGGGCCAATAATTTTCCCCCATATCGATGCCGCCGCTGCAGGCGTTTGTGAATGAGATCAATTCATGCACAATCTCCTGAACATCGGAAGACGCGGCGTCTTTTTTGAGGTCCGCCGTCAGCCTTCTCGTAATCTCATCCGTTTTTTTAGTCAGATCGCCCGCATCCTGCTGTGTGATATGCGGGCCGTGGGACAGGAACTGTTCGAGGTTCTTTTCCATTGCTTTTGTGTAGTGCTCGAGACTGCCGTACTGCTTCACCGCCATCCCAGCGATTTCATCCTCACGGGATTTCATTTCGGAGACCATCTCGTCAAAGTGTTCCATGCTCCCAAACTGCTCGATGATCTCATCCGCGTGTGTCTGTTTGAATGCCGTCAGGACGCGGAAATATCCGCTCATATCAAAATCTTTAAAATCCATGCATCGTTCTCCTTTAATCAGTTTGTCGAGAAGCTCCAGCAGCGCGTTGAGCCTGTCGCGTTTGAACTGGATGAGCTCCCGCTGCTTTTTAAATGCGGCCGTCTTATCAAAGCGGGGATTTTCCATAATCGCTTTGATTTCCTTCAATGTGAAATCCAGCTCCTTAAAAAACAGAATCTGCTGCAGTGTTTCCAATGCGTTTTCATCATACAGCCGATAGCCGGCATCGGTGATCTTTGTCGGTTTGAACAGACCAATCTCATCATAAAACTGGAGTGTCCGGATACTGACACCGGTCAGCAAAGAAACCTGTTTTACCGTCATCATCCTGATGTGCCTTCTTTCATTGTGAATTTTTCTATATCTACTGTACACCATCACGATGCGTGAGGGTCAATCCTTTTTTCTATATTTCTATAAACTTTTTTGCCCGTTGGGGGGGCTTTCTATACCCGTCCAGCTGCCGGGCACTGAAAAAACGCGCCGCATCCTCAATGGGATGCGGCGCGTCAGGCTGTCAAGGCAGGGGACCCTGTCTTTGTATGCCAGGATACTTGTGAGGGGGATGTTGTACCGCTGTGGCGCGGCGGTTTTTCGCTATTTACCAAGTGACACCTTGGCAATGTGGCCGCTGGACCGCTGAAGTGCAGCCGCTCTACTGTATTTACCAAGTAACACCTTGGCAATGTGGTCGTTACTTCTTTGCCGGCCAAAGAAGTAACCAAGAAAGGCCGTTCAAGGGGGCCATACACTGCGCCGCTCCTAGCCAGATGGCCCCCTTGAAAATCCCCTCAGATATCCCACTATCCTCTTCGGCCGCCTGCGGGCGGCGTTTGGTTTTGGGCTGGGTGGCTAAATGGCTAGTAGCAGATACTTACGTTCCCTAAGTCTCTCTTAAATGGTACCCCGATTCCCGAAGCTGCTGTGCAAACAACTCCTCAGTCGGAGAACGCCGTAGGCGATTACTCCACCGCAGGTGGTGCGGGCGGCGTTTGGTTTTGGGCTGGGTGGCTGAATGGCTAGTAGCAGGTGCTTACGTTCCCTAAGTTTCTCTTAAATGGTACCCCGATTCCCGAAGCTGTTGTGCAAACAACTCCTCAGTCGTAGAACACCGTAGGCGATTGCCCCACCGCAGGTGGTTACTGGATCAGGAACGTTTTCCTTCCATGGTCTGGCGGACGATGTCCTCCATCATGCTTTTGGTCAGCGTGCCGGTCAGATAACCGAACACATTGCCCTCCCGGTCAATCATAAAGGTGGTCGGGAATGCGCTGATGCCGTACTGCTGGAACACCTCGCCGGTCAGGTCCATCGCGACCGGATAGGTGTAGCCCCCGTCGGTTAGGAACTGTTTCACCTCGTCGATCGAGACATCCGAATTGAACCGGTTCTCAGCTGTCTTCGGGTTCGCCACGCCCAGCACGACCAGGTCATCCTGATTCTCATTGTTTTTCAGGTACATCTCCTGAATGTCCGGCATCTCCTGCTGGCACGGTCCGCACCAGGTCGCCCAGAAATTTAAGAACACCACCTTGCCGCGGTATTCGGACAGCGAATGCTCCTTGCCGTACTGGTCGGTCAGCTTGAAGTCCGGCGCGGGAATCGCGGGCTGTGAGCTTTCCGACGCGCTGCCGGAGGAGGATGCCCCGCCCGAAGCGTCCTGCGGCGGCGTTGAGGGGGATTCGCCCTGTACGGAAGACGACTGCGATGCGGACGGGCTGTCCGATCCGCCGAAGCTAGACAGGTAGCCGGTCAGGCTGTTCATCCAGCCGGTGATCATCATGACGCCCATTAAGATCATCAGCGCGCCGCCGACCTTGACCGTGTATTTGACGACCTTCTGATGCTTCTTGAAGAAGTCGAGCAGCGTGCCGGTAAAGAGTCCGACCGCCAGGAACGGCAGGACAAAGCCGACGGTGTACACGCCGATCAGCGCGAACCCGGCCGCAGAGGAATTTGCGGACGAAGCCATCAGCAGTACGCTGCCGAGGGCCGGACCGACACACGGCGTCCATGCAAAGCTGAAGGTGAATCCGAGTACCAGCGCGACCAGCGGATTCATTGACAGCTTATTTAAAAAGAAGGGCAGACGGTGATCGCGGTTCAGGAACTTTGAGCCGAACACGCCGAGCTGGAACAGGCCGAACAGGATGACGATCACGCCGCCGATCCGGGAGAACAGCAAGCGGTTTCCGCTGAAGAAGCGGCCCGCGGCCGTAAAGCCGAAGCCCAGCAGGAAGAAGGCAAAGCTGACGCCGATGACAAAGAACAGCGTATTGAGCATCACCTTGGAGCGTTTGTAACGGATGGTGCCGTCCGCATCGACGATCTTGGCCCCGCCGGCCAGATAGCCGATATACAGCGGCACAAGCGGCAGCACACAGGGGGAGAAGAAGCTCAGGATGCCCTGCAGAAATACGGTCAGTATCGGGACACCTGTTTCAATAGAAAAGCCCATGATAACCTCCTATATGTTGATGTGTTGGCATTTATCCAACCGCGGCGAACAGATCGTTCAGCGCTTCGCTCATGGTCGGGTGGGTGTAGATGCCGTCCCGCAGGACGGTATAGGGAAGATCTGCGTCCATCGCCAGCTTGACGATGTTGATCATCTCATGCGCTTCCTCGCAGAACAGGTGCGCGCCGAGAATCCTGCCGGTCTTCGCGTCGATGACCGCTTTCAGGAGGCCGGCCGGTTTCTGCAGTACCTGCGCCTTGGGGATCGCCGCAGCGGGAAGCCGCGCGATTTTCAGTTCATAGCCCTGTTCTCTGGCTTCCTCTTCACTTAGCCCGACGCGTGCGAACGGCGGATCGAGAAAGACGCTGTACGGCACGGCGCCGCGATTGCCGGTACTGCGGTCATCTGCACCGAGCAGTTGGGATTTGACAATCCTGAAATCGTCCAGCGAAATGTACGTAAACTGCAGGGAACCGGTCACATCGCCCATCGCCCAGATGTTCGGATTCGCGGTGCGCAGCTTCTCGTCCACGCGGACCGCGCCGCGCCCGGTCAGCTCTACGCCGGCGCGTTCGGGATGAAGCCCTTCGACATTGGGGCGGCGTCCGGCTGCCAGCAGCACCGCCTGTGCGTCCAGCTTCCGTTCGCCCGCTGGCGTTCTGACGGTGACAGACGTAAAGCCTTCGCCGTCCTGCACCGACTGCACCTTCGCGTTCAGCAGGATTTCGACGCCGCGGCTGGTTAGGTTCTGGAAGACTGCCTGTGAAATCTCCCGGTCCTCCCTCGGCAAAAAGTCGGGCAGGTCCTGAACGACGGTGACCTTTGCGCCGAAGTTTGTGTAGATGGAGGCAAATTCCATACCAATGTACCCACCGCCGATGATGACCAGCTGTTCGGGAAGCTCTTTGAGGTCCAGCATCGTTTCGCTGAGGTAGACATGCGCGGATTCCCGGATGCCATCAATCGGCGGGATAAACGGCCGCGCGCCGGTGTTGATAAAGATCTGCTCCGCCCTGAATTCCCGTGTTTCTCCCTGCGTCTCGACCGCGACGGCACTGCCGTCCAAAAAGGACGCCGTCCCATGGATCACGTCGATGTTCGGATGGCTGTTCAGCTTGTCATAGTTTTTCTGCCGCAGCATGCCGGTCAGACGGTCCTTTTCCTCAATGGCCGCCCGGTAGCGCGCGGCCTTCTCTGCAAAGCTTCCGCCGGTGGCGGCTGAAAGCGATGCGCTGTGCACCAGCGATTTGGATGGGATACAGCCCACATTGATGCAGGTTCCGCCGTACATCTTTTCCGAGCGTTCCACAACCGCAACCTTCCTGCCTGCGGCGCCGAGCGCGCCGGCCAGTGTTTTTCCTCCCTTGCCGAACCCGATGATCAGTGCGTCGTACTGTTTCATAAGGATTCCCCTTTCCTATGATTGCCTGTATGGGCATGAAATATTGTTTCGTCAATCCCGGCAATTGTGACCGTTTCAAGATATGATTCGCATCGCCGGTTGAGCGCGTCATAGATATCGTCCATAATGCCCGCCATGCCGGATGCGATCAGACAGTCCATGTCGCTGTCCCCGCTGCGCCATCCCGCGGATACATAGGCCGTTCCAAGCGCTTTACCAACCCGCGCAAGGTTCACCGATGCGGGGTCAAGTGAAAACCGGTAGCCGCCGTCGGCCCCTTCCTTGGTTTCGATCAGTCCGGCCTTCTTGAGCTTTGCCATGACCTTGCGGACCCGGGCCGGATTCGTGCAGATGTTCTTCGCCAACTCCTCGCTGGAAAGGCTCTTTGCCTTATGGTTTAAAAATACCAGCGCGTGTACGGCAATGGTGAATTCCCCCGTCATGCCTGCTCACTCCCCGATACCGTATCATAAGACCAGTCCACGATGCCGCCCATGTCATACACCTTCGTATATCCCATGGAGACAAGCTTTTCACTCGCCTGTTTGCTGCGCACGCCGGTCCGGCAGTATACCAGCAGGACGGCGTCTTTGTCCTGCAGCTGCTGCGGCGGTGTGTCCGAGATCGTTTCGTTGGGCACCAGCACCGCATTTGGAATGTGCCGTTCCTCGTATTCCTGCTGTGTGCGGACATCCACAACCGTGACGCCGCCCTCATCCATCATCTTCTTCGCTTCCTCCGCCGTGATTTTGTGATACGCTTCATCTGAAGCGGACGAGCTTTCCGGCTGTTCCTGCTGTGAAGACTGCATCCCCTGAGAGGACTGCGTGCCCTGCGAACCGGATGCGCCTGACGTTTCACCGTCCTGTACCGAACAGGCCGTCAAAAACAGCAGCGTTCCCGCCAGCAGCAATATTTTGATTCGATGTTTCATCATGACATCTCCAAACTGTAATATTTATAGTCTCAGTTTCTATCTGTTATTATATCAGTTACAGTTATCGTTGTCAACCCTTTTGCATACTTTTTTGTGTTTTTTCGTTCTGTATTGTCCCGTATGGATTTGCCTGCTGGTCATCCTGCAAAGAATCCAGCAGGGGACAACCGATACCGATTTTTCAAACAAAGGTGGAGGGTGCGCTTCCAATAAAAGTGCACCCTCCACCTTTTCAGCAGCATTTGGCAAGGTAGAGTGATGCGAGACGAAAGAGGCTAACTCCTTATAAATGACCAGGAATATGTTTTACAAGATCATATTTGTTTTAATAAACCTGTTAAAATGTACGTACCAGCCGAAGTGTCAGGGTACCATAGGGACAGTTTGAAACCGGGAAAGCGTCCGCTGCTAGCTATGCCCAACCACACAGCCCAAAACAAAACGCCGCCCGCAGGCGGCCGAAGGGGAAAGCGGAATATCGGAGGGGATTTTCAAGGGGGCCATCTGGCTTAGAGTGGCACCGTGCATGGCCCCCTTGAACGGCCTTTCTTGGTTACTTCTTTGGCCGGCAAAGAAGTAACGCCCCCATGGCCAAGAGTACTTGGCAAACAGCGTGAAGCCGCTGAGCCGCAGCGATCCAGCGACCCCATGGCCAAGAGTCACTTGGCAAACAGCGTGAAGCTGCTGAGCCACAGTACCGCAATGATCTCCCAGCCCCATCTACCTTCATAAGCAAAGATCGATGAACTGCTATTCATTGAAAAACAAAGCTGGATGGTACACTTCCAGTGAAAGTGTACCATCCAGCTTTTCTATAGCAGAGGAAAGCCCCTCATTTCTTCCGCTTCCATACGGCCGAAACAATCAGCTTGATGCACAGAAACATCGCGGTCAGAAAACCCGCCAGCCCCAGCAGCGGGATGCCCAGCACCAGCGGCTGCATGCCGGTGGTGCAGATGATGCTCGATCCCATCAGCAGCGCGGCGGCAATGATGCAGGTGATCAGCTTGTTGACCATCCGGTCGATCTTCCGAAGCGGTTCCTCCGACCCGACGATTTCGAGATTGACCTTGGTCTGTCCCTTGACCGACATCTTCAGAAGGTCGGACAGGTGCGCCGGGATTTCGACGCCCTTGCTGGCGCTGTGATACATCCGCTTGGACACCTTGGCGAAGGTGTGCTTCAGATCCAGCTGCTCAAGCACGTCGCCCGCCAGATGCGCCTTGGCGATCTGCAGAAGGCTGACGTTCGGACAGCATTTGCTGAGCACGCCCTCCAGCGTGACCGTGCCGCGCGCAAGCATCGAGATGTTCGCCGGCATACTGATGCTGTGCCGCTTCGCAAGCTCCATCAGCTCCTGAATGAACTGCCCCAGATTGATGCTGGAAAGCTCGGCGTCCCCATATTTGGCAAGCATGTCGTCAATGTCGGTGTAAAGCTGTGTGTGGTTGACCTTGCCCTTTGCCGTTCCCAGTGTCAGCAGGATGCTTTTCAGCTCATGCACATCGTTTTCAACGACCGATTTCAGCGCGCCGCGGAACAGCGTCTGGTCGCGGTGGGACAGCCTTCCCATCATGCCGAGGTCCAGGAACACAATCCTTCCATCCCGAATCCAGAGATTGCCGGGATGCGGGTCCGCGTGGAAGAACGCGTCGTCCAGCACTTGCTTGCAGAAGCTTTCAGCCAGCTTCTTCCCAATCTCCTCCATATCGTAGCCCTGCTTTTCGAGCGTTTCCTGCCGGTCGATCGGCGTGCCGGATATCTGCTCCATCACAAGGATGCGCGATGTGGTCAGCGCGCGGTTGATCTTCGGGCAGCAGACATACCGGATTTCACGGTTGTTGCGCGCGAATTCCTCGCAGTGCGCGGCCTCCAGCAGAAAGTCCATCTCTTGCTGCGCGACGGCCCACATCTCGTCGATCACCGCGTCAAAATCCACGACGCCGTCGGTGCGGTCCACCAGCTTCAGAATCCGGATGGCCCGGTGCATCAGCTTCACATCCCGCGCCATCAGCTCATAGATGCGCGGCCGCTGCACCTTGATGACCACCTTCTCGCCTGTCTCCCGCAGCTCGGCGCGGTAAACCTGAGCGATCGAGGCCGACCCGAGCGGCTGTTCGTCGACCGCGGAGAAGACCTTTTCAAGCGGGCATCCGTACTCCTCCTCGATGGTCTGGCGCGCCTCCTCGAACGGGGCGGGCCGCACCGTCGTCTGCAGCTTCACCAGCTCGTCGCAGTAGCTCTGCGGCAGGATGTCGGAGCGCATCGACATGACCTGTCCCAGCTTGATGTAGGTCGGGCCCATATCCTCCAGAATCTCCCGCAGCTTGACCGGCGTGATGCCATGTATGATATCCCGTCTGCGAAGCACAGCCAGCAGCTCCCGCAGCCGGGAACTGCTGGCTGTCTTCGTTTCAGGCCTATGCTTCTTCCGATTCATGATCCCTGTTCTCCAGCTCGGCGATTTTGGCCTTGAGCGCGGCAAGCTCTTCCGGCGTCATGCTGGAAAGCTCCTCTGCCAGAACGGAGGCCTTCGGCTTATCCTGATGCAGCTTATCGGCCACATTGCGTTTGAGCTCCTCGTTCAGGACCTTGCCCTGCTCCACGGTCAGCTCGCCCTTCTGGACCAGCTGTGACACCACCTCTTTGGATTTCTCCGCCGTGAGGGCCAAAGCGCCGATGCCGGCCAGCAGAACCTTCTTCAGATCATCCTGCATATTCATGGAAATACCTCCTTGTTGGGCTTCATAGTTTCAACCTCATTATACACCATTTCGGCGCGCCGCACAGCGTTTTTCCCAAAAGTTCAGGAAAAATGTACAATCGCCTGTCCTGTGTTCTATTACAAATACAGTTCGTTCATCGCAAACACAGATGGATGGCGCACTTGGCAAATTAAATTTTGGGAGGACAGCGCTTTGAAAATGAGTTTTCGGAAGGGTGTCGCCCTGCAAATAATCTTTTAGGACCATCTGTCCTAAATCTACCATTCCTATATGAGTTGTGTTATCATAGAGCGGGAGGGATCACCATGCTTGAACGGATACGGAATCTTCGGGAAGACCGGGATATGACGCAGAAGGAATTGAGCGCGCTGCTGTTTGTTTCGCGGAGTACCTATTCCGCTTATGAATTGGGGAAGGTGAACGTTCCAGCCGAAACGCTTCGATTTCTTGCGCTGTTTTTTGATACCAGTGTGGATTACCTGCTGGAGCTGACCGACAACCCTACACCCTACAGAAGAAAACAGAAAAAAGGAAAGGCAGACGGCTGAACGTCTGTCTTCCCTTTTTTTATTGGTGATAACAGTCATAAGTTTTATGAAAACACCGGTTCTTCCATGGATGTGTTCGGCGTTACCTTGATTTCCCTGATATCATCGGAGGTCGGATTCTCAATCTGCCTTGCCATGATGACAAACCGTTCATCCCCCTGCGCGGCGGTGCGGTATTTGTATGCGCAGGTGGAAAGCGTCAGGATCTTGTCATCGCCGGAAGGGGTGACCTCGTAGGTGAAGGTGGAACGGCGCTTCGCGGTGTCCACCATATCCTTGAACGCCTGCTCGTCCGGCTCGTTTTCAATATAGTAGAAATCGATGTCGGTATGGAAGCCCGCAAAGATTTCCCAAACGCTCTGGCCCTCGTCGGTCACAAGATAGAGATAGGGATGCGCCTCCGCATAGGCTTGGTCCTCGTAGTTCAGCAGCGACGCGAACATCTCGGTGCCGATGCCGGAGGTCGTGGTGTTGTGCCCATAGATGATGGTGTTCTGTGTGAAGTCCTTGAAGCTGCCCGTGACCTTGTCCATGTAGTCGAAGAACAGCACGCCTTCGAAGTTGTAGTTTCCATCCAGTCCGCGGCGCGTGTAGTATTCGTTGTCCTCATACTGCACGACCGGGTAGTCGACCGGCGTGTCCGGGATGTACAGCCAGCCCTTCGTGTCGTCGTTGATGTCCTTGGCCTCCTGAAGCTTGGCCGCGATGTCCTCGGGCACCTCGCTCAAATCCTTGGCCGCTTCGGCGCTGATGTCGGTTTTGGATGGGAGATCGGAAGCCGGTTTTACCTCAGGACCGCGCAGGATGTCGGATGAGAACAGGACGATGAGACAGATGGCCAGCACGCCGCAGACGCAGCCGGCTATAATACGTTTTTTCATGATTTATCCGTAAGCCCCTCCTTTAAGGCGCCGTTGGAGACCAGTCCCTTGGAAGCATCCATGCGGATGGTGGTACCGCTCTTCAGAATACGGGTGGCGTTTTTGGCCCCGATGATGACCGGAATTTCCAGCGCCATGCCGACAATGGCGGCATGGGAGGTGAAGCCGTCCTCCTCGGTGATGATGCCCGAGCATTTTTTCATCAGGGACAGGATGCGGTTGTTGGTTTCCGGGATGACCAGAATGTCTCCCTGGTTGAATTTCTTGAGCGCTTCCTCATAATCGCGGCAGGCGCAGACCTTGCCGCAGGTGATGCCGGAAGTCACGCCGCGTCCGGTGACAAGGATATCGCCGACCACATGTACCTTCAGCAGGTTGGTGGTGCCCGAAATGCCCAGCGGCGCGCCGCAGGTGATCGCGATCAAATCGCCGTCCTTGACATAGCCGGCCTTTCTGGCGGCTTCGGCGGCGTGCTCAAACAGGTCGTCGATGCTGGTCTTCGGCTCGATCATCAGCGGGACCACGCCCCAGGACATGTTCATCTGGCGGTAGACGGTCGGAATCGCCGTACAGCCGATGATCGGGACCTGCGGGCGGAACTTTGAGATCATCCGCGCGGTCTGACCGGACTGGGTGACCGTGACAATCGCCGTGGCGCCCAGGTCGTAGGCGACCGTGCAGGTCGCGTGCGAAATCGCGTTGGTGACGTCCTGGCTCGAATCGTTGCCGTGCGCCGAGAAGCGTTTGCCGTAGTCGATGTCGTTTTCGGTGCGCTCGGCGATCAAAGCCATCGCGCGCAGCGCCTCGACCGGATAGTCGCCGGCCGCCGTCTCGCCGGACAGCATGATGGCGCTGGTTCCGTCGTAGATCGCGTTTGCGATGTCGGTGGTTTCCGCGCGGGTCGGGCGCGGGTTGTGGATCATGCTTTCCAGCATCTGGGTGGCCGTGATGACCTGCTTGCCGGCCTTATAGCCCTTCTTGATCAGGATTTTCTGCAGGACCGGGATTTCCTCGTACGGGATCTCGACGCCCATATCGCCGCGCGCGACCATGATGCCGTCCGAAACGCGCAGGATGTCGTCGATGTTCGCGACGCCGTCCGCGTTCTCGATCTTCGCGATGATGCGGATGGTGGTGCATTTGTGCTCGTCGAGGATCTGGCGGATCTGCATGATGTCGTCGGCGCAGCGGGTGAAGGAAGCCGCGATAAAGTCAAATCCGTGCTCGATGCCGAAGATGATATCGCTGCGGTCCTTCTCGCTCATATACGGCATGCTCAGCGCGTGTCCCGGGACGTTGACGCCCTTGTTGTTGCTGATGGTGCCGCCGTTGACGACCTGGCAGTTGATGTCGTTCCCCTCGATGTTGACGACCTTGAGTTCGATCAGGCCGTCGTCCAGAAGAATTTTGGTGCCCATGTGCACATCCTTGGGCAGGTTTTTATAGGAGATCGAAACCCGGGACTCGTCGCCCAGGATTTCGTCGGTGGTCAGTGTAAACAGTCCGCCCGGCTGCAGTGTTTCCTGTTTGTTTTTGAATTTGCCGACCCGGATTTCCGGGCCCTTGGTGTCCAGCAGCGTGGCAATCGGAAGGCCCAATTCCTCGCGCAGCTTGGAAATCATCTTCATATTGGTGTCGTGCTGTTCGTAGTCCCCGTGGGAGAAGTTGAAGCGCGCGACGTTCATGCCGCCCAGCATCAGTTCCTTGACGATCTTTTCATCCTTGGTCGCAGGGCCTAAGGTACAGATAATTTTTGTTTTCCTCATATCAATCAATCACTCCAGACCGCAGTCAGACTGCATCATATTTGTCCTTTGGACGTTTTGCAGAAATGATGAAAGGGAAGCGGTATTTTTCATGCAGAACGCATAAAAATACTGCTATCGATTCCACCTTAAGTATATAATAGATTATTGTCAAAATCAATGAAATTGATGTGACTTTTTACAATATAGCAATTGTTTTTGTTTTTGAGATGTAGTATAATGCAGCCAACCGAAAATATCCTGCACCGCCCCTGACCGGTCGACGCGCTCAATATGCCGGGATTTTGTCAAAAAATCCGGGTTTCTTCCCGTGCGCAAAAAACGCCGGCCGGCAAGGATACAGGCGCGGCTGCGGATATGCAGCCTGATGAACCCACTGTTTCCGCAAAGGATTTTGCAAAGACGCAGGCGCGGCTGCGAATATGCAGTCTGACGATACCCACTGTTTCCGCAGTGGATTTTGCAGAGATACAGGCGCGCGGCTGCGGATACGCGGCGGTTGATTTTATAAAGAGAAGGTAAAATGGGAATGAAACAAGTAACGAAGGAACAGGCTCTGCAATATCTCAAAAAGCAGGGCGTCGCATTTATCGGATTTATCGTCATGGCGTTCGGCGTGGCACTGTTTTTATTGGTGGGACTGGGCGGCGATCCCGGACAGGTGTTCGCGGACAGCATCCACAAGCATCTTGGCATCACAAACGGCATGGCGCTGACGCTGCTGCATCTGTCGTTTTTTGTACTGCTGCTGATCTTCCAGCGCAAAATGGTCCGGCTGGACATGCTGATCCCGACCTTTGTGCCGGGGCTGATCATCGACCTGTTCATGTTCTTGATGCGCGATTTCATCACGCCGGAGCTGCCGATGGCGCTGCGGGTGCTCAGTTCCTTTGTCGGCTGCATCTTCCTGGGGATGGGGCTATGCTTCTATCTCAACTCGCACACCGGCACCGCCCCGATGGACTGCTTTGCGGTCATCCTGTCGGACAAAGCGCACATCAAGCTCGGCACGGCCCGCATTGTGCAGGATGCCACCTATTTCCTCATCGGCTTTCTGCTGGGCGGAACCTATGGCGTCGGTACGCTGATTGCCGTGCTGCTGACCGGTATCTTTGTCAACCTGTTCACCAAGCTGGGCAACCGGACCCTGTTTAAATGGGCCCGCATTGTTTCATAATATATACATAAGCAGAAAAGGAGTTGTTTGCCATGCGCAGTACGGTACATTTGAATTATGACTGGAAATACATCCCGAGCTTCAAGGAGGAGTACACGGCCGCCGGCTTTGACGACAGCGGCTTTCAGACGGTAAACCTGCCGCACACCAATATCGAGACTCCGTACAACAACTTTGATGAGCAGATGTATCAGTTCATCAGCTGTTACCGCCGCAAAATTCTGATTCCCGAGGAATATGAGGGAAAGGTCCTGATGCTTCGGTTTGAAGGCGTCGCCTGTTATGCGCAGGTTTATGTCAACGGCAAACAGGTCTGTTTCCATAAAGGCGGATACACGCCGTTCGAATGCAACATCGCGTCGTATGTTGAATACGGCGCAGAGAATACGATCGCCGTCATGGTGGATTCCACCGAGCGGGACGACATCCCGCCGTTCGGCCACGCGCTCGACTACATGACCTTCGGCGGCATCTACCGTGAGGTTTCCCTGGAGGTACTGCCGAAAAGCTACATCGAGAACGTCTTTGTCCGCACAAGAAATGTGCTGGAGCCTGAAAAGCTCGTGGACATGGATGTCCTGTTAAGCTCCGCGGAAGGCTGCGACGGCATCCGCGTGGTTGTGGAGGATGCCGAAGAGAACACCGTGATGGAGTGGAACCATACCGGCGAGCTTGGCGAAAAGGTCAACCTGAAGCACGCCTGCGAATATGTGAAGCTCTGGGACATCGGCAGCCCGAACCTGTATCAGATGAAGGTGTTCCTGCTTTCCCAGAATGAAGTCGTCGACGAGTACCGGACCCGCTTCGGCTTCCGCGAAGTGCAGTTCACGCCGAAGGGCTTCTTCTTAAATGGCAGAAAGGTCAAGATCCGCGGCCTCAACCGGCATCAGAGCTATCCGTATGTCGGCTATGCGATGCCCAAGAGCGCGCAGCGCGAGGATGCGGACATCTTAAAATATGAGCTGGGCGTCAACCTCGGCAGAACCTCGCACTATCCGCAGTCCAGGCACTTCCTGGACCGCTGCGACGAGATCGGCCTGCTGGTCTTTGAGGAGACTCCGGGCTGGCAGCACATCGGCGAGGGAAGCTGGAAGAACGTCGTCTGCGAGAACATCCGCGAGATGATCCGGCGCGATTTTAACCATCCGTCCATCATCATCTGGGGTGTGCGCATCAACGAATCCCCGGACGACGACGGCCTGTACACGCTGACCAACAAGATCGCCCACGAGCTCGACGACACCCGTCCGACCGGCGGCGTGCGCAAGTTTGCCGGCAGCCATCTGCTTGAGGATGTGTACACCTACAACGACTTCATCCACCGCGGCGAAAACCAGCCGCTCGACGACCCGATGGAGGTCGCGAAGGCCGACGTGCCGTATCTGGTCACCGAACACAACGGGCACATGTTCCCGACCAAGAGCTTCGACCACGAGTCCAAGTGTACCGAGCATGCGCTTCGGCATCTGCGGGTGATGAACAAGATGTATGCGACCGAGCAGATTTCCGGCTCGATTGGCTGGTGCATGGCCGACTACAACACGCACAAGGATTTCGGCAGCGGCGACCGCGTCTGCTACCACGGCGTTTTGGACATGTTCCGCTGCCCGAAGCAGGCCGCGTCGGCCTATGCGTCGCAGAAGGACGGCGAGCCGGTCATGGCCGTGTCCAGTGAGATGAACATCGGCGAGTACAACGCCTGCGAAATCGGAACGGTCTATGTTTACACCAACTGCGATACCGTCAAGCTGTATAAGAACGACAAATACATCGGCGACTACCACGCGGATACAAAACAGTTCGGCAGCCTGCCGCATCCGCCGGTCGTCATCGACGACTTCATCGGCAACCAGCTGGTCGACGAGGAGGGCTTCTCCGAGAAGGACGCCGCCGTTGTCAAGAAGATCCTGGTCGGCATCACACAGCTCGGCTTCAACGCGCCCAGCGAATTCCCGGAGGAGATGGCCTACTTAAAGGAGATCGGCATCGGCTACGACGAATGCATCGACCTCTACGGCAAGTATGTCGGCAACTGGGGCGAGAAGCAGGTGACCTACCGTTTCGACGGCTATAACGGCGATGAAAAGGTCTGTTCAGTCACCAAAACGCCGGCATCCAAAACGATGCTCGAGGTCAAGGCCAGCAACGGCACGCTCATCGAGGACGAGACCTACGACGTGGCCCGCATTTCGGTCAAAGCGGTTTCGGAATACGGCAACCTGCTGCCGTTCTCAAACGATGTCGTCAGCGTCGAGGTGAGCGGCCCGGTCGAGGTCATCGGCCCGAAGACCTTTGCCCTGATCGCATCTCAGCGCGCGTTCTGGGTCAAGACGGTCGGATGCAGCGGCAAAGCGTCGGTCAAGATTTCCTCCGAACAGCTTGGAGAGAAGATCATCACGCTGGATGTGAAGAAGGTCGACTGATCTGCCGCCCATAGATGAAATAAAAGAAGGTTCTGTCTGCTGTGCTAAACGGCGGACAGAACCTTTTTGCATGTTATATACCAGCACCTAGCGGCGAGGCACCACCTGGCGGTGGAGCAATCGCCTACAGCGTTCTTCGGTTAAAGAATGATTCCCGCAGCAGCTGCGGGAGTTGGGGTACCGATAAAGGCTGTAGCAGAGAACGTTAACGTCCGCCACCTGCGATGGAGCAACCGTCTACCGGCGTTCTGAGACTGAAGAATGATTTACGCAGCAGCTGCAGGATTTGGTGTATCGGTAAAGGCTGTAGTAGAGAACGTAACATCCGCCATCTGGCGGTGGAGCAATCGTCTACCGGCGTTCTGAGGCCGAAGAATGATTTACGCAGCAGCTGCGGGATTTGGGGTACCGGTAAAGACAGTCACAGGGAACGTTAGCATCCGCTGTCAGCCATTCAGCCACCTTGACCAAAGCCAAACGCCGCCCGCAGGCGGCCGAAGAAGATGAAGGG
>NZ_CCYH01000046.1 GCF_000820765.1 Candidatus Soleaferrea massiliensis AP7 | reverse complement strand
GGAGTCTTGGCAAACAAAGTGAAACCGCCGCACTACAGTGGAACAACACCCGCCATGCCGGCGTCTTTACCTGATGCGAATCGGGATGAACATCCTTTGCAGATAAAAACCCCGGTTTTTTCAGAGCCCGTTCCATAAAGATAAAAGGGGATGCCTGCGAGCATCCTCTTCTATCCCTGTCAAGCCCCTTATATATAAGGAAGAAACCCGGTAAAAAAAGTATCCGGTTTCTATAGGGATTTGCTAAAACTTCTTGCAAACCATGGATAGAATGGATATAATAAATTTACAGGACTACGGAACCGGCCGCAGGGCCGGCTCCAATAAAAATGAGGATGGTGTGTCATATGAAACGCAGAATCGGTATCTTAACCAGCGGCGGAGACTGCCCGGGACTGAACGCGGTCATCCGGGGCGTTGCAAAGGCGGCTTATCAGCGGATGAACGAAGTGGAGATCGTCGGCATCGTGGACGGATACTCCGGGCTGATCAATGGGGAGTACCGCGAGATGCAGCCGTCGGATTTCTCAGGCATCCTGACAATCGGCGGAACAATCCTGGGAACCTCCCGGCAGCCCTTCAAAAAGATGAAGGTGATCGAGAACGATGTGGACAAGGTCGCCAACATGAAGGAGAACTACAAAAAGATGGGGCTGGACTGCCTGCTGATTCTGGGCGGCAACGGCACCCATAAGACCGCGCATCTGCTCGCCGAGGAGGGGCTCAACGTCATTGGCCTGCCGAAGACGATCGACAATGACATCTGGGGAACCGAGGTCACCTTCGGCTTCCACACCGCGGTGGACATCGCGACCGAAGCGATCGACCGCATCCACACTACGGCGGCCAGCCACGGCAGGGTCATGATCGTGGAGCTGATGGGCAACAAGGCCGGCTGGCTGACCCTTTATGCGGGCATTGCCGGCGGTTCGGACATCATACTGCTGCCGGAGCTGCCGTTTGATATGGACAAGGTGATCGAAGCGGTCGTCAAGCGGGCGCACGACGGCAAGGCGTTCTCGATCATCGCCGTCGCGGAGGGCGCGATGGACAAGAAGGAAGCCGCCTTAAAGAAGAAGGAGCGTCTGCGCCTGCGCCAGGAGAACGGCGAGCACACCATCTCCCAGCGCATCGTGAATGCGATCGCCCATACGACCGGCATGGAATCGCGCCTGGTGGTGCCGGGGCATCTGCAGCGCGGCGGAAGCCCATCCGCCTATGACCGGGTGCTGTCCACCCAGTTCGGCGTCTTTGCGGCGGAGCTGGTGGAAAAGGAGCAGTACGGCGTCAGCGTCGCGCTTCTCAATGATCAGGTGGTCGCGAACCCGCTGTCCGAGGTCGCGGGAAAGACCAAGCTGGTGCCGGCCGACCACCGTCTGATCAAGTGCGCGAAGCGCGCGGGAATCTCGTTCGGCGACTAGATTTTATAGGAACAGGTAGATATGATGCATCATATCTGCCTGTTTTTTAATGATGGGAAATTATAGGTGTAAAATACGGCTTTATTTCTTGTCCGTCAGAATCAACAAAAAAAGTAAAAAAACTTTTATATGGATTTTTTGATCTTTTTGATGGAATCGCTTGGATTTTTGCATCGTTTATACTATAATAGCAGGTGAAAACCAAGGGATGGCCCTGTCCTCAAAAAAATTTATCATTCACGGTTAGACTCCACAGATTTTACTGAGAATTTGTTATTATTTAGATACAAATTTGTCAAATAGGTATGTACAAGTCTAAAAATATGTGCTATAATGAATTTTGCAAGGGACAAGGTTAATTTTATTCGTTTTATTGGTTTGGCTTTATTTATTTCACAACACAAAAAAAGAAAATGGAGGAAAGAATAAATGAAGATGAAAAAACTTTTATCCGGGTTTGTAGCAACAGCAATCCTAGCTTCATCACTTTCATTGTCCGCTTTCGCCGCTGATGTAACAGCAGGTGATCCCATTGATGTGAAAGCTTCGCTCAAAAACGCACAGGACGTCTACGGAGCTGCCGACGCTATTTCTGTAGAAGTCACCCCTGAAAACCTGCCGGCAAATGTCAATTTCGACCTGTACAGCTTCTTTATTAAATATGACGCTGACAAGCTGAATTTTACAGACAAGGAAGTAGATGCGCTTTCGGCCAAGAAAGTTGTCGTAGACAGCGAAGACGATGCGCTCTTTGCTGAAACCGGCGAACTGGGAACCTTTGTTCAGGTTCTCTATGCAGGCGAAACTCTGGACGTGTCCAATGAAACCGTGCTGGGCGATTACAGCTTTGTTGTAGAAGCCGAAGCAGGCGTCGCAGACGTCAACTTTAAAGTAGTCGGCTTCCTGGGCGCGCAGATCAATGGCGAACCGGGAAGCGCTACTGGCGTTGAGTACGTAATGGGTACTTCCACTCCGGCTTCCGCAAAGATTGACACCGAGGCTCCGGTCATCAGCGGCGTTGCTTCTCAGTATGAGTTGGGCGCTGTAGTTTCCGGTAATGTAGCTGACGACAGCGCGTACACCCTGACCATCACCAAGATGGAAGAAGGCGCAGTCGCAGAGAATGTAGAAGTTGTAGACGGCGCGTTCTCCATTGCCGATCTGGCAGTTGGACAGTACAAGCTGACCGCAACCGATGCAGCTGACAACGCATCTGAAGTTCTGTTCAGTGTAGTGAGCACAGCATCGGAGATGAAACTGCAGCCTGCTATTGACAAGAGCGCTTACAAGGCTGGTGATACCGTCAGCCTGAACGTCCTGTCCAACTTCAGCGAACTGTCTCCGGACGGCATTCTGACCTTTGGATTCGAAATTCCTTACGATGCAGATGCGCTTGAGTTCATCGGCGTGGACGCTGAAGCCGCAGCAAATGGTGTAGAAGCCAATGCAGTGGTCGATGCGGACGGCAACGGTGTTGTCAAAGTTGCACTGTCTGAAGGCTGGCTGGAACAGAATCCGGAAGACTGGACCTATTTCCAGGGCAACAATGTCGGTACTTACCAGTTCAAAGTTTTAGAGGGCAAAGCAGAAACCAATGCGGCCACCCTTTCCATTACAGAAGCTGTCGCAGCTTATGTCAATGAAGATCTGAGCATCTGGAATGAGTGGGAAGCTGAAAGCGCATTCAATACCGCAGCGTTCATGATCGACAGCATTGCTCCGGTCATCAGCGGCATTGAAGACAAAGACTATGGTCTGGGCGACGAAATCACCGTTTCCGCCGCAGATACGTATCTCGATTACATGACCATCAACGGCGAAAAGGTTGACGGCGCATCGAAGACTCTGGTTCTGATCCCGGGTACTTATGACGTAAAAGCTTACGACGTAGCTGGAAACGAGAGCGCAGCTTCGATCAACGTTGCCGATCCGGCGGACTTCGCAGTTAAAGCATCCATGCCGGTATCCATGGCTGGCTATCCGGACGTGATCACCGTCAACTACGGTTCCAACCTGATGGAAGCTACCAACAACCTCGGTATGGAAGCTTATTCCTTCATCGTCAACTATGATCCTTCCGTATACGCTTACAAAGATTACAAAGCGCTGAACGATGCCGAAGGTCTGGAAGTTTACGACCTTGGAAACGGCACGCTGAACGTAGTCTGCATGGCAGTCGGAAGCGAAGAGGGCGGAGTCGATAATAGCTTCAACGCTCTGAAGGCTGACGATCTGGTTGCCATCAACTTTACACAGGTTGGCGCAAAGGGCGACACCGCCATCAAGACCAGCGAAGTTCTGGCCGCGACAGTAGTCGGTGGCGATATGTATATCCTCAACACAGCAGATGTTGAAGACGTCTATGCAGTCGCAGTTACCTCTGCGTTTGACAAAGCGTTTATCATGGCTGGCGATTCCGCTGAACTGACCCTGACGGTTGACAAAGCGGCGATCGGTTCCTACGACCTGACAACTGTACAGTTTGACCTGCTGTTCGATACCGACAGATTCGAAGCCGTTATCGACGATCCTGAAAATGGAAACATCTTCGGCATCGACGGCGGCGTCAGAGTGATGATCCTCGGCGGCGTTGAGGGTGAACCGGTACCGACGAACGATTTTGCTAAGGTAAAATTGGTTGCGAAGGAAATCGAAGGTGAAGAAGGTCTTGTGCCTGTTAACTTCGATGTTGCAAACATCAGCATGTCCTATGAGAATATAGAAGCTTTTGATTATATCTTCATGCCGGTCGTCGTGGAAGGCTCTCAGATCTCTGTTCAGTACGCTCCGAAGGATGGAGAACTGAACTTTGAGAATATCCCGGTTAAAGGACAGGACGATGTCCAGGCAGTTGTCATTCCGATGATGAGTGCTGACGACGCGAAAGCCGCTCTCGAAGAGGCGTTCGGCGATGTCGTATTCGGCGATACCTTCGGAACCGGTGCAGACGTCACCATCAACGGCCAGACCGTTAAGGTGGTTCTGCAGGGCGATATCACAGGCGACGGCGCAATCGGCGCAGTGGATCTGGTCATGGGTAAATCCCTCATCTTCCTCAACGAGGATGACACGGATGTCATGGAACAGCTCCAGCGCAGAGCGTTTGACGTTGACAACAACGGCAAAGGCAGCGTGCTTGACCTGCTCGCTATCAAGATGTTTATCCTCCAGGGCTAATCCCAGAAGAGGATTTGGTTGCTTACGAATGACGGAAGAGCAATCTTCTGAAACAAAAATGTCGAAAGACGTTCCCTTGTTTTTCATTTAGATACAAAACCGGATAATGTGAATTAACCACATTTTCATTCTAAACCAATGGAAAAGGGCTGTTTCGAAAGAAACAGCCCTTTTTTTCTGTAAGTAAACGCAGTTAATAATTTTATTCCATTGAGAAAATCAAACAGCAGAGAGAATAGAATAACACAAATTGACATGAGCACATTGTTTTCTAAAGTTATACTTTTATTATAAGGACCATAATTCCTTTGCAGTTTTAATCGATGGAAAGACGATGGAATATGCGCATACAAAGCAGCATGGTCAGTACCATATGTTCCGATCATAGAATCTATGAGAAATCATCTGGAATCTGATGAGGGATTGTGTGTTCAGCGCAAAAACAGAAAAAATGCCGGTGAGCGGAGAAGTTATTCTCTTGCTCACCGGCATTGCGCTTATCGTAAGAAACTAATTGATTTTTTGTGGGAACTGGAAGTCCGGCGTGGATTCTTCACCGGATCCAAAAGGGGACTGCTGCTGATTATTTTGAGATGGGGAACTGCTGGTGCCGTCATCCTCCATCAGTGCAACGCTGACCTCGAAGGTCTTGTCGGCCTGTCCATTGGTGCGGCGGAATACCGTCAGCTCAATCAGATCCCCGGGCTTGTCATCGCCGATAATCGCACGTACATCGGCCAGCGATGATACGTTCTGTCCATTCACCTTGGTGATGATATCACCGGGAATAACCCCTTTTTTGGCCACGTCGGATTCATCCTCCGTACTGATGACCAGAATGCCGGACGGCATATTGTATACGCCGGCGGCAACAGAATCGATTTCCTGAATTGTGATACCCAGTTTGACACGGCCGGTCACCCGTCCGTTCTTCATCAGCTCATCGATGACCGGTTTCGCCTGTGCAATCGGGATCGCGAAGCCAATGCCTTCATAATCGGTCTGTGCTATTTTGGAGGAGTTGATGCCGATGACCTGACCATAGCTGTTGACCAGAGGCCCGCCGGAGTTGCCCGGGCTGATGGCCGCATCGGTCTGGATGCAGTTCATCGTATACCCGACCTCGCTGCGGATCGGCCGGTCCAGTGCGGAGACGATGCCTTTCGTGACACTGCCCGCAAATTCTAGGCCGCCGGGATTGCCGATGGCAACGACCGATTCCCCAACCTTCAGTTCGGCGGAATCTCCAAACGTCGCCGCCGCCAGGTTGCTGGCCTGTACTTTGATAACCGCGATATCGGTCTGTGAATCTGCGCCAATGAGCTTTGCTTCGTATTCCTCACCGTTTTCCAGCACCACCTTGATGCCGTCAGCGCCTGAGACAACATGGGAATTGGTTACGATATATCCATCCTCCGACATGATGATGCCGGAACCCTCGCCCGAAGATGACAGTGTGCCGCTCCTGCGGTACTGTACAACGCCGACCACCGATGGCTTTACCTTTTCCGCAATCTCCACGGTGGAAAGCTCTCCGCCCGATGCAGCGCTGCTTGAGGAGCTCCCGCCGCTGGGTTTCCCCTCCAGTGTGAGACCGGGATAATCGGCGTTTCCTCCGCTGCTGCCAGAACTGGAATGGGAGACAAACGAATTGTCGGAAACCAATGAGTAGATGCCGACGCCTGCCAGAGAAAAGACGCCGACAGCCAGGATACCGCCGAGAACAATGCCCGCAACAGCCAACCCGGTGCGCTTTTTCTTTTTGGGAGACTGCATCTCCATATCCGGAACAGTGCCGGTCACATCATCCGCCGTGTAGCTGGATTGATCCGCGTACTCATTGTAGTTCCAGCGGTATTCCTGCTGGGAGTACTGCTGCTGGCTGGAAGGATCGCCGGGCCTTGCGAATGGATTTGACTGTGTCCCCGGCTGCCATCCGCCATGCGCGGAACGGCTGTTCCAGCTGTGAAAATCCGAATAGGATTCTCCGCCGGAAGGTTGATTGCGAAAATCAGCAGCGCCGGACGACGCTGCGTATCCGTTCGGTGTACCGTTTCCAGCTGTCCAGCTTTCGGAAGAGTGCCCGTTGTCCCAGCCGGACTGCGGGGCTTCTGGTGCGCGTCCGTCATTCCAACCAGACTGCGGAGCTTCAGATGTGTGTCCGCTGTCCCAATCAGATTGCGGAAACTCGGATGCAGCGTGTCCGGACTGCTGCCAGCCGGGTTGTGTATGTGAAGAAAACGCCTGAGGTTCCTGTCCGGCATCGGTGTTCTGCGGCGTGATGGGTTCGTTGCTTTGTGCCTGCGGCCAATCGGAGACAGGCTCTGAATGCTCCTCCGATGAACGCCATCCGTCAGAACTGCTGTCCGACTGCGCGTCCTGTCTTTCCTGCGCTGTTTCCCATACGTCTGCGGGTTCATTCTGTGCCGCCGGTCCGTCTGCTGTGCCGGACGGCTCGGCGGAAGGGAGGTCCTGATCTGCGTCGTTCAGCGGATCAACATCATGCTTGAAATCATCCATCCCATATACCCCCTGATATTTTCATGAATTATATAAGTTCCAAATTCTTTGGAAAGATATTCTTATACATGTTGCACCATAAAGGCTACTATTCATTATAGGATTCAAATATGAAAATAGGATAAACGCAGGCTAAATTCCCGGACCAGTTTGTTTTAATTTTTCTTTAATTTGGCTTGGTGGATTTTGTTCTTTTGCGCGTGGGGAAGCGTGAAGACAAATTCGGTGTATTCTCCCGCAATGCTGCGGACAATGATGTCGCCGGAATGCAGGTTGATGATCGAACGCACGATGTACAGTCCCAAACCGACGCCGGTCTTGTCCAGGCTGCGGGATTTGTCCGATTTATAGAACCGGTCAAAGATGTGCGGCAGCTCCTCTTTTGAGATGCCCGCGCCGGAATTTTTGATGCTGATGTAGGTGATGTCGTCCATCTCGATGTAGTTGAACGCGATGTAGCCGCCGTCGTTGGTGAACTTCACAGCGTTTTCAATCAGGTTATAGACCACCTGGTGAATCAGATCGCGGTCCGCCATGACCATGATCTTCGAGACATCCAGCCCGCGTACATCGATGTGTTTGGCTTCCAGCCGCTGTTCAAAGGTGAATACGGCCTTCAGGATGACATCGCTGATGTCGACCGGCATGGGTTCCAGCGTCATTTCGCCGGATTCAAACTTGGCGATGCTGAGCATCGAACGCACCAGCCTTGCCAGACGCTTGACCTCATCCGATACGATCTTGAGATACTTCTCCTGATTTTCCGGCGGGATGGTTCCGTCCAGAATGCCGTCGATGAAGCCCGCAATGGTCGTCATCGGCGTTTTCAGCTCATGCGAGACGTTCGCGACGAAGCTTCGGCGCATCGATTCGACGACCGAGAGCGAGGACGCCATATTGTTGAACGCCACGGCAAGCTGCGCGATCTCATCATACCCCTTGACCGGGATGCGGCTCGAGAAGTCCCCGTTGCCGAAGTGCTTGGCCGCAACCGCCATCTGCCGAAGCGGCTGGACCATCCGGCTCGTAACAATGTATATGATGAAGAATACGAAGATCATGACAACCAGAGAGCTGATAGCGAACATTTTTAAAAGGTCCAATAAAAAACTGAACAGACCATCCGCGGATGAGGAGACAAAGATATACGAAATGGTCTCCGCATTTGCAGCCGAAACCTTAATGCCCACCGTATAGTATTGTCCCTTGTAAATACCGCCGAGGTTGCCCAGTTCATGATATTCTTCATCTTGTTCAATGGTATCGAGAATCTTTGCAGGAATGACATAGGAGCTATGTACGCAGGTTTCCTCTGTACATTTGACGACATTGCCCTTCAGGTTGACCAAAAAAATATCCGCATCCACCGAGCTGCCAAGAATCCGGAAGGTGCTCATCAGCGTTCCGCTTGAGGAGTCCTCCAGGTCGTGGCTATAATCCCTCAAAAAGGTGTACGCCGCTTTGGATGCATTCTCCGAAAGCAGCGTATACCGTTCTTCTGTAAAATATTGAGAGGCGAATATTAAAAATATCGCCCCTAATACCGTTAAGCTTGCCAGCGTAATGATTGAGCAGATCGCAAAATATTTAGTAAACAAGCTTTTTTGCATGTTATTCTCTTACCTCAAATTTGTAGCCAACGCCCCAGACAGTCTTGAGGGTCCATTCATCGGACACGCCTTCAAGCTTCTCACGGAGTCGTTTTACATGTACGTCAACCGTTCTGGAATCGCCGTAGTATTCGAAGCCCCAGACCTCGTCAAGCAGCTGATCCCTGGTGTATACGCGGTTCGGATTGCTGGCCAGATGGTACAGCAGTTCGAGTTCCTTCGGCGGCGTGTCAACCTGTTTGCCGTCCACGCGCAGCTCGTATTTGGTCATGTTGACCACCAGTTTATCGTAACGGACCTCTTTGATGTCGCTTTCGGTCTGGACCTGTCCCACACGGCGGAGCACCGCTTTGATGCGGGCGATGATCTCCTTTGCGTCGAATGGCTTGACGACATAGTCGTCCGCGCCGAGCTCCAGTCCAAGCACTTTATCAAAGGTCTCGCCTTTGGCTGTGATCATAATAATCGGCACATTGGATTTCTTCCTGATTTCACGGCAAACCTGCCAGCCGTCCAAACGCGGCATCATGACATCCAGAAGTACCATATCGGGGAGGTGCAGATTGAATTCTTCAATCGCCTGGGCGCCGTCGTTGGCGATCACCACATCGTAACCCTCTTTTTCAAGATAGAGACGAAGCAGCTCGCTGATATTTCTGTCGTCATCCGCAACTAGAATTTTACCCATTGACATATTGTATACCTCCAATTTCTGTTGTTCTTCCATTTATCATAAAATAGCTTGTATTTTTGTGAATTTTGAAAAATAGAATACTTACCTAGTATCATTATACCCTACGGATACCAGGATTGGTTAAGATTTCTTTAATCTTTTGGGCATTTCACGTAAACACCTCTTGCCCGCCGGCCGTTTTGCATGTATAATACATATATTAGGTCAGTTAAGGCGGAAATATGCAGTTCATACTAAAATTGCACAGCGCGGCGAAACCGCGTAAAATGAACGCTTTTCCGTCTTTTTGTATGGACGCAGGAAAGCCGGAGACGGCCATAGGCTTTCACTGTCCCAAGGGCAGGTCCGAACCTTCCGCATCAGGTCCGGATGCCGTATGAAATCTTTTTCTGTGCGGAGAAATGGTGGTACTGTATGAAATTAGGAATTGTGGGTTTGCCGAATGTCGGAAAGAGCACCTTGTTCAACGCGATTACCAACGCGGGAGCCGGCGCGGCCAATTATCCATTCTGTACGATTGAACCGAATGTCGGCGTGGTCGCCGTTCCGGACGAGCGGCTGGACAAGCTGGCTGAGATGCATGACCCGGACAAGCTGACGCCGGCCATCATAGAGTTTGTGGACATCGCGGGCCTGGTCAAGGGCGCGTCTAAGGGCGAGGGCCTCGGCAACAAGTTTTTGTCCCATATCCGCGAGGTGGATGCGATTATCCATGTGGTTCGCTGCTTTGAGGACAGCGAGATCATCCATGTCGACGGTGAAATCGGCCCGGCGAGGGATATTGAAACGATCAACCTCGAGCTGGTCTTCTCGGATATCGACATCCTGACCAGACGGATCGACAAGACCGCGAAGATGGCAAAGGCGGACAAGAAGTATCAGCTGGAGTTGCAGTTTCTCGAAAGGCTCAAGGCATTTCTTGAGGAGGGCAAAAACGCCCGCGCCTTCGAATGCGAGGACGACGAGCAGAAGGAGCTGCTCGATTCGATCGGCCTGCTGTCGGATAAGCCGATCATCTACGCGGCGAACATGAGCGAGGATGACTTTATCAATTCGATCGATCAGAACCGGCATTACCAGAAGGTCTGCGAAATCGCCAAGGCCGAGGGCTCGGCGGTGCTGCCGATCTGCGCGAAGCTGGAAGAGGACATCGCGGACATGTCGAAGGAGGACAAGCAGATTTTCCTCGAGGAGCTTGGGCTGAAGGAATCCGGGCTGGACCGCATGATCAAGGAGGGCTACGCCCTGCTGGGACTGATCTCCTATCTGACCGCCGGAAAGCCGGAGGTGCGTGCCTGGACGATCAAGAAGGGGACAAAAGCGCCGCAGGCGGCTGGAAAGATCCATACCGACTTTGAACGCGGCTTCATCCGCGCTGAGGTCATTTCATTCGACGACCTGATGGCCTGCGGCAGCATGGCGGCCGCTAAGGAAAAGGGTCTCGTGCGGCTGGAAGGCAAGGAATATGTCATGCAGGACGGCGATATTGTGCTGTTCCGCTTCAATGTATAATTCGGAATCAGGAATAATAAGAAGGGCTTCCCAATTTGGGAAGCCCTGTTTGTATCTATGGATAAAAATAGAAAACTTTGCTGGAAAGCCTTGTCGAAAAAAGGCGGATATGATAGAATAATAAAAGAGCAACCGTGTTACAGGGTGGCGCTGACCTTCATTCTACATAGAATGGAGGTGATGCGGATGAAGCATTTTGATTTTAAAGATCTGATGGCCTTCGGAATGTTTCTATTGGCATTGCTGACATTCATCAACCTGATGTTTTGTCGCTGAGCTGATATAGAAAAAACCACCCTCAAAACTTTGACCGGTTAGCAGGGTGGAATTTTCTACTACTCCTAAAGGTCAACCCACCTTGTGGGCGGTTGCTCTTTTTTCTGTCTTCATTGTATCAAATATGATACCAAAAATCAAGGGTGTAAGCGGGAAAATTTCACTTAATCCATATGGATGCAGCCCATCCACTGCAGTAAGTACAGGCAATCGCGGTAGCCCTGCTGATAGACCCAATTTTCCGCTATGGCGTCCATATGGTTTTCGACCTCTTCAAGGCGAAACAGCTTCTGGCGGTCCGCTTCGCTGAGTTTGTTTTCGATTTCCTGGAACAGCTGCATGGAGGTATCTCTTAAATTGCGAAATTCTTCGCTGGAATGTTGTCTGCTGACACTGCAGGCAAGGCAGGAATCGCTCGCGGCCTGATAAAAGTATTCTGCAAATTTGTTTTCCATTTGGAAAGCTCCTTTCAAATTGTCGTTGAAAGATGTTTCCGTTTCTGTTATAATGGATTCAGAGACGGAAACGTCTCTAGTGTTGTTTAGGAGATTCGCTTTCTTTTGCGAGGGGCGTTTCTCCTGTTTTTTTAGTCGAGGTCTTCCTTAAGCTTGCGAATCCCACGCCGCGCGGCTTCCATCATGTTGACCTGTTTTTCCGCGCAGTATCGGTCAAGGATTTCTTTGGTTTCATCATCCATTTTGACCGCGATACGGTGGCGCTTGGGATTGTCTGTCGGCCGACCTCGCTTTTTTTCACCCATATCGCACCTCCTTTTGGGGGTTACCTATATTGTACAATAATGGCAACCTAAAATCAAGATGTTTTTCGACAAAATATTATCTTTTTAGACATTTAGTTCCTCGGAAAATGCCCATTATGTAGCATATTTTTGTTTATCAGATGATCTTTAGCAGTGTGGCTTTTATCACTGCAGTGCAGTGGTTTTTCTTTGTTTACCAAGTGACACTTAGCAATGTGGTCGTTACTTCTTTGCCGGCCAAAGAAGTAACCAAGAAAGGCCGTTCAAGGGGGCCATGCAGTGTACCGCTCCTAGCCAGATGGCCCCCTTGAAAATCCCCT
>NZ_CCYH01000045.1 GCF_000820765.1 Candidatus Soleaferrea massiliensis AP7 | reverse complement strand
CTGATATCCCATTATCCGCTTCGGCCGCCTGCGGGCGGCGTTTTGTTTTTGGCAGGGTGGTTGGGCACAGCTAGTAGCGGACGCTTCCCCGGTTACGGGTTTCTCGCATAGTACCCCAATACTTCCGGCTGGTATGTGAACGCATTGGTTCGGAGGGAGCGATGCGGCTATCTGCTCAACTTGAATACGTGCGGATATCTTTTCTTAACAGCATGATGTCAATTACCGCATCAATAAAAAAAGGGAGGGCGTCCGGCCCTCCCTTTTTATTATTTCCGCGTCTCTTTCAGACGTTTGATCTTTTGTTCCAGCCCGTCGCAGATTTCGCGGGCGGATTCATAATTCTTTGCCTGTGCGAACAATTTCAGGGTGTGTCCCTGTTTGGACGGCTTCACAAAGATATAGCCGTTCTGGAAGGGGATGACCACCCCTTCGCTGACCATACCGGGTTCCTCTGTGCTCTTGAGCTGCTTCAGGATGTTGCCCGGATTTCCCTCGCACGGGACCTGCCGGCAGACCATATCGAAGTTTGGCAGGCCGTCCATCAGCTGCTTGAACCCGATGCGTTCCAGCTGCATATAGTTGAGGATTTTTACCGCCATGATCAGAGCGTCCCGCGCCCACGGCTGTGCGGCGGCCTTGCGGCGGATCTCGCTGTCACAGCCGCCGGCCGGGCATTCCAGATAACGGTACACCCTGCGGGAATAGCACTGCGCCAGCTCATCGATGATATACGGCGCATCCGACGGCAGGTAGACGTCGTGCTCCTGCTTGAACTCGATCAGCGCGCACAGCGCCAGCGCCTTTTCGTAGGACACATAGCCGGTCTGGCCGTGGTACAGCCGCAGCCTGCGGCCGCTGTCCTCAAAGCTGATCTGCAGGCCCTTGTCGTCGATGCGGCATTTTCTGTGTTCCAGAACTCGCTTGAACAGTCTGCTCGGATTGTTGTCCGGCGAGATCAGCAGCACGCCGAACCCATCGTATGGACGGCGGATCATGCTTTCGAGATACACCGTGTAGAGGTGCTTCATGCCGGACATGTCGGTGCGCTTGCCGAACTCGTCGTACCGGCAGCGCTTAAATTCCGAACGCGCCAGGATGTTTTCCATCTTGCGTTCGATTTCGCGGGTGGAGGACAGGCCGTTTTCCACACACAGGTGGATGCTGCTCTTCTCCCCATATTCGATAAAGATGCCCAGCTTCAGGTTCATCTTGTCAACGCAGAAGCCGAACTGGCTTTCAAAGCACTCCTTGAAGTCATAGGCGTTGACGCCGGTGGACAGGATGCCGGAGATCAGCGCATCCTTGAGTGCGGCGCCGTTCATTTCGTCGCTGATGCCGACGCCGATGGCGGTTGTACAGACGCTGCCCGCGGCGCGGCCGATCTTTGCGAACAGCTCCGGCGTCAGCTCCACGCCGGTGTCGCCCGAGATGCCGTCGTCGTCAAAGTATTCGGTCTTGCGGCTGGCATCCTTGAGGTTGGCGTTCAGCAGCTCGCCGTCCCGGACATTCTTGAACGGCCAGACCTTCACGCCGGGATTCACATGCACATTCCGGCCGATGACCGTCTTGGTGCCGATCACGGCGTTCTCGAACAGCATCGCTTTGGATTTGACCGACACGCCTTCACACAGGATACAGTCCTTGAGCGACGCTTCCTTCTCGATGAAGCAGTTCTGCAGGGCCATACAGCCGCTCAGCCGCACCTGGCGCTCGATGTCGGTGCCGTCGTCGATCATGCAGCCCGCGTCGATGACGCAGTCCCTGCCGATGGAGACATTGCTTCCGAGGTAGACCGGCGGGGTCATGAAATCGGTGTCCACCCGCACGTTGTCCCCGAAGATATTGCCGTCCTCATCCCGGCGGCCGATGGTCTCGCATTTGACCCTTCCGTACAGGATATCCTTCGCGCAGCCGATGTAGCTGCCAAGATCCCCGATATCGCACCAATAGCCGGTATCCTCGCAGGCAAACAGCCGCATCCGATTTTTGAGCATCTTCGGGAACAGGTCGGAGGAGAAATCGTACTTCGCGCCCTCGGGAATCATGGCAAGGCAGCTTGGGCTGAGGATATAGATGCCGGTGTTTGCGAAGTCGGTCACGGCCTGCGAATAGGACGGCTTTTCGATAAATCCGACAATTCGGCCCTCCTTGTCGACATCGACAAGGCCGTATTCCCGCGGGTCCTCGACCCGTTTGGTCAGGATCGTGACATCCGCCTTCTTTTCGCGGTGGAACCGAATGGCGCGCGACAGGTCGAAATCGCACATCGCGTCCCCGCTGATGACCAGGACATCCTCGTCCAGCGACTTCAGCGCGCCCCGCACGCCGCCCGCTGTGCCGAGAGGTTTGTCCTCTTCCACAAACGACAGCTTGACGGTTTTATATTGGCCGGCTTCGAAGTGATCGGTGATCACCTGCGGCAGATAGCCCAGCGCAAAGGTCGCGTCGCTGATTTGATGTTCGTTTAAAAGGTCCAATATATATTCGACAATGGGTTTCCCACATAATCTGGCCATCGGTTTGGGCAGGTTGCAGGTCAAAGGACGCAGCCTGGTTCCTTCTCCTCCCGCCATGATAACAGCTCTCATGTAAAGATAACACCAGCCTTTCTTGATTGATTCTTTTACTAGCATTATTATTACACCAAAGAGCGTTTCATACCCGCAAAGATACGAATAATTCTGTTTCTTTTTTGCGATTGGGACTTGTACATTGTATCCAAAAGGTATATAATATAATACGTTATCACTGTAAAAGGTCAAAGCAGCCGGTTTATCCGGTTTCTTTTTTGATCATAAATATGAGTATTTCGATGCGAATTTGTTTATGGCTTTGTGAAGTTAACAGAAAAACCAGAACCGCGGTGGCGTTTTCCCTCCGCGGGCGGGCGGAATACCAAAAGACTGAAACCTTATGAAACGAGTGTCTTTTCAGAACCTTTTGATAGGTTGACTTAACAGTGCTATTGTTTTTATAAAGGAGGGACCGGCATGAAAACTGTGGAGCTTTACACCGACGGCGCCTGCTCCGGCAATCCCGGCCCCGGCGGCTGGGGTGCGATCCTGCGGTTTGCCGGCCGCGAAAAGGAGCTGTCCGGCGGCAGCCGGGACACCACCAACAACCGCATGGAGCTGACCGCGGTCATCTCCGGCTTATCCGCGTTAAAGGAACCGTGCCGGGTTGACCTCTACACCGATTCCCAATATATCGTCAACGCCATCACCAAGGGCTGGGCCGTCAAATGGAAGGCCAACGGCTGGATGCGCAATAAAAAGGACAAGGCGCTGAACCCCGACCTGTGGGAACAGCTGCTGGGGCTGCTCGGGCAGCACGATGTCACCTTTCATTGGGTCAAGGGACATGCAGGTCATCCAATGAATGAACGCTGCGACCAGCTCGCGGTTGCGCAGTCCGAAAAGAACCGGTAAAACAGGTTGTTTTATTCTTTACCCGTCATGGGAGAGAGATGGGCATCCGCAGCGGAGGAATACGGGATGAGCTTTGCAATGGACGCTTCGTTCAGCGAAGGCTGAAAATACCGATAAAGCCAGATGCTTCGGCCTTTCCATCATGACAATAGAGATGGTGTACTTCTATGGAGCTGAAAAACATATCGGATAACCTGTGTTGAAATCATGAGACTTTGAGCAGGCATATCCGTCTCCATGGATGGCTGTATGGGACCTTCTATAAGATTGTTATCCAAACAGGCAGACAACCCGCGTCGGCTGCAAGGATGCATATCCGTTTCAATGGGTATAAATGCGCATGGGCGGCACATGATAATGGATATCCAGTAATTTGAAGCGATTCACAATAAATTTATGAAATTGGGTACATAGACCTGAAAAAGGAGCTTGAAAAGTATACTGTTTAGGTATATAATAGAGGTGTAATCTTTTTGAAAGCAAGGTGGTTTCTATGAAACGTTTTGTATATGCGGACAACGCGGCGACCACGAAGATATCGGACGCTGTGCTTGATTCGATGCTTCCGTATCTGAAGGAGCATTACGGCAATCCGTCCAGCATCTATTCGATTGGACGGGATGCCAAGATCGCCGTTGAGAACGCACGCAAGCAGGTGGCTGAAGCGCTCGGCTGCGAGCCCCGGGAGATCTTCTTCACCTCGGGCGGCTCGGAAGCCGACAACTGGGCGATCAAGGGTGCGGCTTATGCCCAGAAGGCCAAGGGCAAAACCCACATCATCACGACAAACTTCGAACATCACGCGGTGCTGCATGCGGTGCAGGCGCTTGAGAAGGAAGGGTTTGATGTCACCTATCTGTCGGTCGATGAAAAGGGGCTCATTTCCCCCAGCCAGGTAGCGGATGCTATCCGGGATGACACGGCGCTGGTGACCATCATGTACGCGAACAACGAGATCGGCACAATTCTGCCGATTGCCGAGATCGGGAAGATCTGCCGCGAAAAGAAGGTGCTGTTCCATACCGACGCGGTACAGGCGGTCGGACATGTCGCGATCGATGTAAAGGAACAGAACATCGATTTGCTGTCGCTGTCGGCACACAAGCTGCACGGTCCGAAGGGCGTCGGTGCGCTGTACTGCCGCAAGGGGGTTGTCATCCGCAACCTGATCGACGGCGGAGCGCAGGAGCGCGGCAAGCGCGCCAGCACCGAGAACGTCGCCGGCATTGTCGGACTGGCCACGGCCATCACTGAGTCAACGGAGCATCTTGAAGAGAATGCGAAAAAGATGGCGGCCATGCGTGACAGGCTGATCGGTCACATCTTAAAAATAGACCGCACGCGCCTCAACGGCGACCGGGAAAAACGGCTGCCGGGCAACGCGAACTTCTCGTTCGAGGGCGTGGAGGGTGAGTCGCTGCTGCTGATGCTGGACTTAAGCGGTGTCTGCGCATCCTCCGGTTCAGCCTGCACCTCCGGTTCACTCGACCCAAGCCATGTGCTGCTGGCCATCGGCCTCCCGCATGAGGTGGCACACGGGTCGCTGCGGCTGAGCGTCAGCGAATACAACACCGATGAGGATATCGAATATATCTGCAGCATCATTGACGGCATCATTGAACGGCTGCGCGCGATGTCCCCGCTGTGGGAACGCATCGTGAAGGAAGGAAAGGAGAGCTAAGGCATGTTATACAGTGAAAAGGTTATGGAGCATTTCTCGAATCCGAGAAATGTTGGGGAGATAGAAGACGCGGACGGTATCGGCGAAGTGGGCAACGCTCAGTGCGGCGATATCATGAAGATGTATATCCAAGTAAAGGACGGCTTGATCACCGACGTCAAGTTCAAGACCTTCGGCTGCGGTGCGGCCATTGCAACCAGCTCAATGGCAACCGAGCTGATCAAGGGAAAACCGATCGAGGACGCGCTGAAGCTGACCAATAAAGCGGTCATCGAAGCGCTGGACGGTTTGCCGCCGGTCAAGGTCCACTGCTCCGTATTGGCGGAACAGGCGATCAAGACCGCTATCGCGGATTATTACACCAGGCAGGGCATTGACCCGACGCCGATTGTCGGGGACATCAGCGACGCGTGTGACGCCTGCCACTTACATTGATGTTCATGATATAGGGGCCGAAGGGATGGAAGCTGAGCTTCCATCCCTTTGGTTTTTTGTATGGTGCGTGAAGTCTGCGTCTCATCCGCAGCTTTCCATCCGATTTTCAAAACGGGTATGATCAGAAAAGATTGCGCACCATTCCGGGTTGTTCCGGTTCGCCGAATGTCCGGGAAATAAACAGGAATCCCGCCGCTGTTTTCAGCGGCGGGATTCCTGTTTGGTGTATATGATAGAAAACTGTTTTAATCAGGCTTCTGCCGTTTTCTTCACAGAAACGCGGTGCAGGATGAACAGCGTCAGCGCCAGCAGTGCCAGCGAGATTGCCAAAGTAATCCATGCGTTTCCGATGAAGATGTCCAGGATATAACCGATCACGCAGCAGATGGCGACCGGTATCGTGTAAACAAGCTGGGTTGACACGTGATCGATATGATTGCATCGCGCTCCGGTCGAGGATAGAATTGTCGTATCGGAAATCGGGGAGATATGGTCGCCGAATACCGCGCCGGCAAGGGTTGCGCCGAGCGCCGGATACAGGAAGGCCGAGCTGCCAAGCACTGGAACGACGATCGGAATCAGGATGCCGAAGGTACCCCAGGAGGTGCCGGTCGCAAATGCCAGCAGGCAGGCGACGACAAAGATCACCGCCGGGATGAACTGCAGCGGAACGTTCGCGTCGTGAACCAGCTGTCCGACATAGTTGCCGGTCTGCAGGTAATCCGCGCTGCAGATGCCGGAGATGCTCCACGCAAGGCACAGGATGATGATGGCCGAAACCATCGATTTGACGCCCTGCGGAATGGCGTCCATGAATTTCCTGAAGGACATCAGCTTGCGCGGGACAAACAGGAAGAAGGCGACAAGCAACGCGCCGAACGCCGCAATGACCAATGCCTGTCCGGAATTGGTGTTGCCGAAGGCGGACATCAGCTGGTTGATAAACGGCTCGCCCGCATAGGCGTCGGTGAAGAAATCGCCCAGATACAGCATCGAAAGGATTGCAAAGATGATCAATGCGAGGATCGGGATGACCAGGTCGAACACACGGCCCTTCTTGGAGATCTCCATGTTGTCGAACTCCTCCTGGCTCTGGACATCGCCGGAGCTGGAATGCAGGTCGCCCTTTTCAATCGCGTTTTTCTCGAATTTCGCCATCGGTCCGAATTCCAGATTTGTGACCGACATGATCACGACCATGAAGATGGTCAGGAATGCATACAGGTTGTACGGGATGGTGTTCATAAACGCATCCATCGTACTGGTGGCGCTGACGCCGCTGGAGGACATGATCGACGTCACGGCCAGCGCCCAGCTTGAGATCGGCGCGATGATACAGATCGGCGCCGCCGTCGCATCGATGATGTACGCGAGCTTCGCCCTGGAAATCCGATGCTTGTCGGTGACCGGACGCATGACGGTGCCGATGGTCAGGCAGTTGAAGTAATCGTCGATAAAGATCAGGCATCCCAGCACGCTGGTCGCAAGCTGTGCGCCCGCGCGGGTTTTGATCTTCCGGGCGGCCCATTCGCCATAGGCGTTGGACCCTCCTGCCATCGTAATCAGGATGACCAGTACGCCCAAAAGCGCCAGGAACAGGATGATATACGCGTTTTCCCCCATCTTGGTGGACATGATTTCAAAGACGTTTACGACCATTTTGATCGGGTTGCCGTCCGAAAAGATGAAAGCTCCGGAAAGTACGCCGATCAGAAGCGAGGAGATGACCTCCTTGGTGATGAGTGCCAGCACAATCGCAATGATTGGCGGCAGCAGGGACAGCCATGGCAAGGCGGTAAGCCAAGCGCTTGTAGATTCTGCCATCGTTTCTTCTCCTTTTTGTTTGTATTTTTGAAATCGCACGATGCTGTGAAGGTCACATCCCGTCCACTCCATTGCTCAGGCAGGGAAAATCAGACAGGTATGCGGGCCTTCCAATTTCTATCTGTCATCATACCATAAAATTGTTCACATATCAACAAAATATGTACAAAAGGTCATAAGTTAGTCGGTTTTGACAATTTCATTCGTGCTGATTAGACAGAAATGACAAAAAAAGAACAGGGAATCTATTGAAGATGCTCCCTGTTCATCATTCTATTCTGTCATTTGCTCTATGTACGCGCCGCCGGATGCTTGACATCCTTGAGCTCGCCGTCGTAATCGACCACAAAAAATTTGGTGTTGCAGAATCTGTTCCACAACCGGTCCAAGACATTGTTTTCGTTATGCTGGATTTCATCCCCCGGAAATCCCGTCACCACATTGACCGTTTTGTTCTCCTTAATGAATGTAGAGATGGCCCGGAATACATCCTCGTTATATAAAATGGACATCGCCGCATTGTTCAGTTTGGACAATTCAAACAGATAATCGAGCGCAGAAGTATCGGCATACTTCACCGCGGGATTGACAACATGAATGACATACAAAACCGTGCCGCTCAGGTCTGCGAGAATGCGGCCCGCCTTGATCAGCCTTTCGCATCCGAACTGGTTGGTGACACAGACCACCGTGGAGTTTTTATCTCCGCCGAATTCGGGAACGTCCGGCTGTGCAGGATTGATTTGCTTCATAGCTACCTCCCAATTTAATCCACCGTCATTGTCTCTCCGGAGCATTCCGGCCTGCCGGAGCGCAGGCTGCTGAAGTCTTAGGTTCTGCGGTTCAAACAACAAGCCTCCTATCTGTCTTCTCTTTCATTATAATACACAATTGTGAAGAATCTTTGGCGTCTGCAAAAATAATTGATAGAAATACCATCCCCAAATTCGGTAAAAATGTGGAATATCACAAGATTCACATCGTCCTGTCACATCTCTCTACTTTTATATCTATGCGAAGCATACAACGAATATTTACGGACAGACATATACAATTGTTTTATTTTTGTCTGTTTCATCGCTCCCTGGACCAGAAAATTTCTTATGAATCTTTGTCGGCCGAACCGATAATTTTGAAAAGCAAAAAAACACCGTTTTATAACGGCGTCTTTTTCAAGATCATGGGGAATATACAGCTACTGCGTTTATTCAGCATCCGTTCTTTTCTCTTCTAGATCCCGGATACGCTTTTCTAACAGAGCGGTTTCCTGAACAAGGATTCTTATTTTTTTATTGAGTCCGGAGACGATCACGGAAAGAGAGATACAGATCAGAAGTAAAAAGCCACCCTGCAGAAGAAAAATCATATTGACCGGTTCGACGATGCCGATCTTGGAAGCCAACCCTAGAAAGAATGCAGGAAAGATGAGTACCGCCATGACAATGATACCCGATAACAGCCAAAGCAGCGCATATTTCAGTTCCAGCTTGCTTTTCCGCAGAAGGTAGATGATAAAAATCAGATAGATCAGAACCATAATCAATAAAAATGTTTGCAATATAATATTCATTTCTTCACCTTCTTCCGACCGGTTGAGATCCTGTGTAAAATAAGGGAGAGCGGAACCTTTATCATATAGTAGACCGATTTCCAGGTGTTGATCGATGAAACGCCCTCGCTGCGCTCGCACATGACAATGGGAACCTCCTGGATCTTCCATCCGTTCAGCGAAGCGGACACAATAGCGTCTGGTTCCGGATAGTCCTGCGCGTAATTGTCTGAAAAATAATGGATCAGCTGTGCATTGCAGGCGCGGAATCCACTTGTGGTATCAAAAACTTTTTCACCGCAGCACAGTCTGATGACAAAACTGATGAACTTAATGCCGAGACGGCGGATCAGCGAGGACTGAAAGCCTGTTTTGTTGATAAACCTCGAACCGATCGCCATATCGCACATACCATGTTTCACCGGTTCGACGATATCCTTTAAATACTGCGGATCGTGCTGTCCATCGCCGTCCATCTGGATAGCGATATCATAGCTGTGCTGTTTGGCGTACTTATATCCCGCCTGCACAGCCCCTCCGATACCGAGGTTGGATGGGAAGGATATATAATGGTATCCGTTTTCCTTCAGTACCATCTCTGTTTGATCGGTCGAACAGTCGTTGACAATGATGTAGTCATAGTCTGCCGCTTTTTCCCGGAGATTTTCAACCACCCGCTTGATGGACATGCTTTCGTTGTACGCTGGGATTATAACAAGTTTCTTCATGTTATCACACCTCCGGCTTCTTGCTTGTAAAGATCAGCAGTTTGCTGAACACATAGTTGAGTATCACCACTGCAAAACAAATGATGATTTTGCTCCAGTTTACTGGAAAATGCAAGGCATCCACCGCTGCAATCAGCGAGATGGTTTCCAAAAGACCTGTCAAAATCCTGACAGACACAAACTTTAGAAATTCCCGATAAACCTGCTGGAAAGTCCGTTCCGTTTTACTGAAAACAAACAGCTTATTGGTGATGAAGGCAAACAGTACCGCCGCGACCCACGAGATGACCTGTGACACAATGTACCTGTCTTCTCCCAAAAGCATATTGAAAATAAAAAACATGGAAAAATTGACCACCGTGGTCAGTCCACCGAAAAAAACATAAAGGATAATTTCCTTATACTTTATCAGTAATTTTTTTAGCATTTTTTTGATCTACCTCATAATCAGATATATTGTATATGCTCTCCACGACAACCAGCGGGAGCGCAATGAAGAAAATGTAGATGTATCTCGAAACATGGTTGACGGGCGCCGATATCATAATCGACAGCCAGGTGGCAACCAGCGGCATCCACGCCAACAGCAGTATGCCTTTCCTCTTATAAAAGCAGTATGCAATGAGGAAACCAACCGCCCACACATAGTATGCCATATTGTTAAAGCACCATAGAAAAGGATTGTTGAAGAAGTTCTCCGGTTTTGCATAGTTGAAGAGAAAATCCCTGAGCGCGGGCACAAGGTTTAACTCATAAATTCCGGACGGATTCTCATGTACATATGCGTCGGTTATTTCGTTCTGCATATCGGGATACCAATATCCCAGCGTCTGGCAGAAATATGATTCGACGTATACATCCGGATACCGAATCAGCAGATCAGCCCAAAGCTTCATATAATCATCCACGTGTTCATCCAGTGCTTTTTGATGATATTTTGGATTGAATTTGATTGGGTCATACCCGTATGGTTTGTACACATCTTTTACATCCGTGCCAACCAAATTCTCAATCAACTGCTGCTGTTCCTCATTCAGTTCTTTGCCGGTCGCCGCCACCCTGCATATCTGATTCATGGGGATTCCCAGCGCTTCTGTCGTCGATGTCTGCAGCACACCAAGAGAAGACAGAAAAACTGACTGATATAACATCACAACGACGAAACTTCCGCCAGCCAAAAGAATGAACCGCAGCTTCTTATTTCGCAGGAAGATCAGCATCGCCAGTGCCGTGATGCCCAATACGATCACGCCATTGCTGCGGAAAATGCCGATTGCTATAAACAGGACTGAAATACCAATGCAGTGCCATACACTGGCCAGCCAGCGGCCCTTTGTCCTTACAATCTCCAGAAGGCAGATGATTAAGAGAAGGAGAAAACAGGAAAACACAAAATCCTTCCACATGGTAATCGCAAAGAACCCATTCATCGGAAACAGGGCAAAGAAACCAACCGTTGCGATGAAAACCCATTTAGGCGCTCTTCTGCGCAGGATATAGGTCGCCGTATAGGAAAACACTGCGGACATGAAAAGCATCTGAGAAATGGAATAGATCGCCACACAGGTGTTGTTTCCAAAGGAAAACAGGTGCCCTATCTTAAAGCAGATCCAAATCAAGAAGGTGTGTGCCGCTGGATGTGCGTTGCTGTATGCCCTGAGCCCTAATACCTGTTCAATCTGATTATAGGAGTCATTGCTGACAACACCGGGATAAAAAGCCAGCAGATAAGGGATGTAACAGATAAAGATAATCGCCCAGCATATCAGAAAAACCTTCCAATAGGACATTTTTATCAGCCTGTCCCCAGCGGCCGGTGTTGTTCTGTCGATCAGGACAAAGGCCGCAGAGGTAATGAAAAAGAAAAACAGCCACAACCCAGCCATACTGATGAGGTTCATCGGTATATCATGGTTCAGGAAGTTTTCGTATCCATCGCCATGAAGCTGTATCAGCCGGCCGATAGAAACGAACAGCGATAAAAAAACCGACAGGATTGCCTGCGGTTTATATTGCTTTGGTGTATTCTTGCACACATAAATGCAGCTGATGGCTGTAAGCACTGCAATGAGCAGCAGAAAAACAGACGACGTAGTTGGGAAGTAATGACTGAACGCCAGCGCTGACAGCACCGCGCATACGATACCAAAAACCGTTTGATTGGTTTTCAGACTGTTTTTTATTGTTTTCAGCACCTGTATTCTCCTTATTAAATTGAAATTCCGCCCGATTTCTACCTGATAGGTAGACTTCTTTCATTGAACTGCAAAATTTGCAGATACAATATTTGTTTATTTTCATTGTAACATAAGATATAGACATCTGTAAAGGAATTTCGGGCGGTTTTCTCTGTTGGATAATCGGATATTCTTTTAAAAATATAGGGCTCATGTTACATTGCTGAGATATTTTTAAAAAGGTAATGCGGCGCAGACAAGCTGCACCGCATCCAAATGACCAGACATATAAGCCGAGTTCTGTATTTGACAACAATCTATCTAGCCGACGGGTCGCCCCGCCGGTCAAGCCACCTTCCCGAGGACGCGCCGGGCAGACGCTTTATGCCCTCTCTTCGGTGTTGCTTCGGATAGGGTTTACATGACCATACAGTCGCCTGTATGTCGGTGAGCTCTTACCTCGCCTTTCCACACTTGCCACCCTCCAAACGGAGGGTTCGGCGTTTTCTTTCTGTTGCACTGTCCCTAGAGTCGCCTCCGGCTGCCGTTAGCAGCTATCCCGCCCTGTGAAGCCCGGACTTTCCTCGTACTGAACCTTTCGTTATCAGCACGCTGCTGTCTTGTCTGCTCATTTCCTTTTTATAGTACACGAATTCTTCGGCAATGTCAACCCGGCATCCAGAAATGTTCCGGCAAACGGAATCCGCTCAGATTATCTGACGATACATACACTGTGTTAAAAACCGCTTTGAACGGCATGGTCATCATACCGGGAATTTTCGCGCCGCGCCTGAAATGGCGCTCCAAATACCAGGAAAATGGAATTGAAGATGAATGCTTTCTATTTTATATAGTCTATACGGCGGCAAACAAATATGCTATTGCTTGTTCTGAATGGCCCGCAGATAGTCCAAATATTCCAACAGCAGTTTTCGTTTTTGAGAGTTGAGTGACAAGGAATGCGATAACAAAATCCCCACTGTTATCGCATTCTCGAAGGGCTCCTGCAGTTTATTGATGGGATGCCGAAATTCAGTCAGTCCCAATATATAATCAACACTACAGTGATAAAGCCTTGCCAAAGTCCTCAAATGACGCACGGGGAGCTCATAAATGCCCTTTTCATAGCTGGAATAGTATTGCTGCTGAATGCTCAAAACATCCGCGACCTGCTTTTGTGTCAGATCATGATCTTCCCGCATTGCCCGCAGGCGCATGGATAACGGTTCTGAATTTCTCATAGCGTGCCCCTCTCATATAGGTTTGTCCAGGTATTGATTCATATTATTACCTCACCATAATCCAGTTGATTCCATTATATACGCAAAATATCCGATTGAAAAGTGTATATGACTGAAGAAAAATATTGTATACAGGTGAAGAAAAATAGGAGAGGGATGGTCATAAGTGTTCAGTACAGTCCAGAAGGCAGACGAATTTGACGGAATGGTTATTCCGTTGGAAATATGATTCAGGTTACATATCGCAGAATCCATTCATACCGCAGATGGGTTCCTCTTTTTCAACCGTTGTCCAGTGGTACTGTGGAAAACATCTCCCCGCCGTTTGTCAGCCTGAAGAAGCGTGTCCACGGTCCAATTTATAAGACATTTCTGTTTTATTGCGATAAAGACCCTGTCATTGGGGCATTCTAATATATGATTGCCAAATTCACGCATACAAAACCTATATTTTGAAACACTCATCTCGAAAACCTGCAAGATTTCAATTTTTCGCACGAGGAATCGAATGAAACCTAAAAAAAATGCAACTTTTTTAAAAAACATTGCAGAATTCTATTGAAAAAAAAGGCAAGACGCGCTATAATGGCATCAGTTGAATTCTGATGCTTTAAAGTGCTTCCAAAGTATTCAGCAGTATGATCTATCAAATAGGAGGAATGAACATGGCTTTTAAAAGTGCGTATCTTCAAGGTGTCTATGAAACCGTTGAAAAGAGAAATCCCAACGAACCGGAATTCCTGCAGGCTGTTCGGGAAGTCCTCGAATCCTTCGAGCCGGTCATTGAGAAAAAGCCTGAAATCATCGAGACAGGCGTCATCGACAGAATTGTTGAACCGGAAAGATTCATTCAGTTCCGCGTGTCCTGGGTGGACGATAACGGCAAGGTTCAGGTAAACCGCGGCTTCCGCGTTCAGTTCAACTCCGCAATCGGCCCGTATAAAGGCGGACTGCGCTTCCATCCGACCGTCAACGCCTCGGTTATCAAATTCCTCGGCTTTGAGCAGATCTTCAAGAACTCCCTGACCGGACTGCCGATGGGCGGCGGCAAGGGCGGTTCCGATTTTGATCCGAAGGGCAAATCCGACGGCGAGATCATGCGCTTCTGCCAGAGTTTTATGACCGAGCTTTCCAAGCACATCGGCGCGGATACCGATGTACCGGCCGGCGACATCGGCGTTGGCGCAAGGGAGATCGGCTTCATGTTCGGCCAGTACAAGAGACTGCGCAATGAGTTTGTCGGCGTCCTGACCGGCAAGGGACTAACCTACGGCGGATCGCTTGTCCGCACCGAAGCGACCGGATACGGCCTGCTTTACTTCACCAACGAGATGATCAAATGCATGAAGAATGAAACCTTCGAGGGCAAAACCGTCGTCATCTCCGGTTCCGGCAACGTGGCCATCTATGCAACCCAAAAGGCGCAGCAGCTCGGCGCAAAGGTCGTCGCCCTGTCCGACTCCTCCGGTTACATTTATGATAAAAACGGCATCCAGCTCGACGTGGTCAAACAGATCAAAGAGGTCGAGCGCGCAAGAATCAGCGAGTACGCGAAACGCGTACCGGGTTCTGAATACCACGAAGGCTGCCGCGGCATCTGGAGCATCAAGTGCGATATCGCGCTTCCGTGCGCGACCCAGAACGAGCTGAACGGCGAAGAGGCGCAGATGCTTGTGGACAACGGCGTTATGGCTGTCGCAGAGGGCGCCAACATGCCTTCCACGCCGGAAGCTGTCGAAGTGTTCCTGAAGAACGGCATCATGTTCGGCCCGGCGAAGGCTGCCAACGCGGGCGGCGTGGCCACCTCCGGCCTGGAGATGGCGCAGAACTCCGCGCGTTACTCCTGGACCGCGGAAGAGGTCGACGCGAAGCTTCACAACATCATGATCAACATCTTCCACAGCGCGTACAACGCATCCGAAGAATTTGGACAGAAGGGCAATCTGGTCATGGGCGCCAATGTTGCAGGCTTCATGAAGGTTGCCGACGCCATGAAATGGCAAGGTGTCGCTTATTAATTCGATTCTTTCCTCAAAAGAATAAACGAGAATCCCCAAAAGCCGTCTGTCTTTTGGGGATTTTTCTTCATCCGCGCCGCATCCGGATGTCTTTTCCGTCAAATTAGGGAAAAAACTGCGTGGAAGTTTATACAATCCTGTTGCAGTTGACAAGGATGCGCGGGTGCATTGCATTTGATGGGCAAAGGCGGTATAATAAAAAGAAACACCGGCTGCAGGCCGTTTTTACCATGGTAATCCAAAAAGGTGAATATACATAAAGGGAGTTGCTTTACATGGCAGAGTTGAAAATCGAACTGGCCAAAACCCTGAAGGAAAAACCGGACCAGAACAATCTGGGCTTTGGCAATTACTTTACCGACCACATGTTCTTGATGAACTACACCGAAGGACAGGGCTGGCATGATGCGCGCATCATACCATACGGACCAATCGAGCTGGATCCGGCCTGCATGACCCTGCACTATGCGCAGGAGGTCTTCGAGGGCCTCAAGGCATACCGCGCCGAGGACGGACGCATCCTGCTGTTCCGCCCGGACGAGAACTTCAAACGCCTGAACCGTTCCAATGAGAGAATCTGCATCCCGCAGATCGACGAGGATTTTGCGCTGGAATGCCTGATGAAGCTGATCGATGTCGAAAAGGACTGGGTGCCGTCCGCAGAGGGCACCTCGCTGTACATCCGCCCGTTCATCTTTGCGCTGGACGCGCATCTCGGCGTGCATTCCGCAAAGGAATACCTGTTTGTCATCATCCTTTCCCCGGTCGGCGCATACTATCCGGAAGGACTCAACCCGGTCAAGATCTATGTCGAGACCAAATATGTCCGTGCCGTGCGCGGCGGAACCGGCCAGGCCAAAACCGGCGCGAACTATGCGGCTTCGCTGATCGCGCAGGAGGAAGCTGAAGAGCAGAACTATACGCAGGTCCTGTGGCTGGACGGCGTTGAGAAGAAATATATTGAAGAGGTTGGCACGATGAACGTCTTCTTCGCAATCGGCGATGAGATCATCACGCCGGAGCTGGTCGGCAGCATCCTGCCGGGCATCACCCGGAAGTCGGCCATCGAGCTGCTGCGCTCCTGGGGCTACAAGGTCACGGAACGCCGCCTGGCGATCGATGAGGTTATCGAGGCCTACAAGCAGGGACAGCTCAAAGAGGTGTTCGGCACCGGCACCGCGGCGGTCATCTCCCCGGTCGGCCATCTGAAATGCGACGATGTCATTATGAACATCAACGACGGCAAGATCGGCCCGATCTCCCAGAAGCTCTATGACACCATGACCGGCATCCAGTGGGGCAAGCTCGAAGACAAGTTTGGCTGGATTAAAGAAGTGAAATAAGCAAGTATTATAGCAAGCAAAGAGGACACCGCCTGTATGGCAGTGTCCTTTTTGTTCGTTACAGGCAGGCTGCACGGTTTTTGTCTCGATGCGTTTTGGCTGAGGGTTGTTGTTTCGCTGCGGTGCAGCGGCTTTCTTATGTTTACCAAGAACCACTTGGCAGAGTGGCAGTTACTTCTTTGTTCGGGCCAAAGAAGTAACCAAGAAAGGCCGCCAAAGGGGGAATGCCGCTTCGGTACAGCGAGAATGGACGTCATTCCCCCTTTGGAAACCCCCTCAGCCCGTCCGAATCTTTTTTGGGGCAAGGAAGCACAGCGTTCGCTGGGTTCGAACGTCCGTTATTCTGGCGGTTATGTCTGTATATCCGTTCGCCCTGTATTTCGAATCCATCAGCATAGTGATCTATTCTATGCTGTATGGTAAAGGTTTCGTTTTGTACTCTAAATAAACAGGGTGGTTGCCCGATGTGCCTGTCTAAGAGAGTTGAATCCCTGTAAGATGCTTCTTCGAAGAATCGTGATATATTCATGACCAATGCAAAACCAAAAGAATCAGTGTCAGTTTACGAACCAGCGAAGATATTGGGGTACTATGAAAGCTGACTATAGCCGGGGAAGCGTCCGCTGCTAGCTATGCCCAACCACCCTGCCAAAAGCAATACGCCGCCCGCAGGCGGCCGAAGGGGAAAACGGGATATCAGAGGGGATTTTCAAGGGGGCCACCACCTGCGGTGGGGCACTCGGCTACGCCGCTTTTTTGGCTGCGTTGTTGTGGTGCGTTGGTCATAGGCTCTTTTCTTATCTCAGTGACGCGTAGCGCGTGCCCCAGCGCAGCTGGCCCCCTGGAACGGCCTTTCTTGGTTACTTCTTTGGCCGCGCAAAGAAGTAACGACCACATTGCCAAGTGGTTCTTGGCAAACAACGTGAAGCCGCTGCGTCACAGCGGTACAACACCCTGTTAAGGTGAATTTGGAGCTTAACATATGTTTTACAAGCAGGTACTATTCTGCTATAAACCAATCAATATGTTATCGACTATTCTGGATGGCCTGCAGATACTCCAGATATTCCAACTGCAGTTTTCGTTTTTGAGAATTGAGTGACAAGGAATGGGATAACAAAATCCCCACTGTTATCGCATTCTCGAAGGGCTCCTGCAGTTTACTGATGGAATGTCGAAATTCAGTCAGTCCCAATATATAATCGACACTGCAGTGGTAAAGCCTTGCCAAAGTCATCAAATGACGCACGGGGAGTTCATAAATACCTTTTTCATAGCTGGAATAGTATTGCTGCCGAATGCCCAAAATATCCGCGACCTGCTCTTGCGTCAAATCATGATCTTCCCGCATTGCCCGCAGGCGCACGGATAACGGTTCTGGATTCCTCATAAAAAACCCCTTCTATATGGACCAAAAGTCCAAAATAATTCATCAGATCGTAAAATCATTTTATCATAATCCGGATGAAATGGTTACCTCTTTTGAGTTGACTTGAGTTACTGCCAATAAAAAGGTATCCCTTTCCCCCTGTCAATCAAAGAGTAAAGAGATGGGGCAAAGATATTGCCGCGTGCCGGAATACTTTGCCAGATCGGTGGCAAAACTATAGCTGATTCAATGAATAACAGTCTGCGGCGAACCGGACGGATGCCGTATATGATGGAAACTCACGATACAAAATCATCCAATTTATATAACTTTCCATGAAGATTTTTATGAAAAGGAATAGAAGGAGATCGATATAAACCGTGAAGGATGGCTTTGCCTGCCGCTTACGGCCGTACAGTCAAACAGTAAAATGGTGCTTTGAAAGGCCCGGCAACACGAAAAAACATCGCGGCAGGATGGCCGCAAACCGGCCTGATAACGTTCAGGAAGGCCGAAAAGCAGGATTTCATAAAATATTGACAATAATTGCTTGACACTTTCATCAGGAACGGTTAGAATTTATATAGAATGTGTGTTCGTAATTGTTCTTTTTCTTGGTGAAAACAAAGCTTATCGATTTAATTTGATGCATGGTTTATCGGATTTTGTTCAGTATACGCCGCGCGCCGAAATGCGCCGGGTACGGGTTTCACTCATCATTACACTACATCAATCCACTAAAAAGATAATCAAACAGATATTCAAAACATAACAGGGAACATGGCAGGAAGCACCGCCCAGAACGCCGGCAGGCGGGTTTCCGTTTTTTTGTTATGAGAAAAATATAATATGGAGGTAAAAAATTTGGCTTCTCAGAATAATCAGCATAAAAATAAGAGATTTGGCGGCCCCTTTGCAAAGAACCCAAAACAGCCGCAGAACAACAGAAAAGACAACACAAAAAAGGATAAGGACCTGTCGCAGACGCTGAACCAGTCGCTGCACAAGAGGGAGCAGAAACCGGTGCGGGAGGTGCGTCGCACACCGCTGAAGATCATCCCGCTGGGCGGACTCGAAGAGATCGGCAAGAATATGACGCTGTTTGAATGCGGCAACGACATCTTTATCGTGGACTGCGGACTGAAATTCCCGGATGAGGAGATGCTTGGCGTCGACCTGGTCATCCCGGATTTCACCTATGCGGAGATGAACAAGGACCGCATCCGCGGCATCGTACTGACACACGGCCATGAGGACCATATCGGCGCGCTGCCATATTTCCTCAAGATGCACAAGGTGCCGGTTTACGGAACGGCGCTGACCCTGGGCCTTGTCGAGGGCAAGCTCAAGGAGCACGGCATCAGCGGTGTCAAGCTGGTGGTGATCAAGCCGCGCGACATCGTCAAGATGGGCTGCATGGCGGTCGAATTCATCCGTGTCAACCACTCCATTCCGGATGCGGTCGGACTGGCGATCCATACCCCGACCGGCATCATCATCCATACAGGCGACTTCAAAATCGACTACACGCCGATCAAAAGCGAGGTCATCGACCTGGCGCGCTTCGGCGAACTTGGAAGCCGCGGCGTCCTTGCCTTGATGATGGATTCCACCAACGCGGAGCGCATGGGCAGCACCATGAGCGAACGCAAGGTCGGACAGTCGTTTGAAACGCTGTTCCAGCGCGCGGAGAAACACCGCATCATCATCGCAAGCTTCGCATCCAACATCCACCGCGTACAGCAGATCGTGGACGCCGCCGTGCGCCACGGCCGAAAGATCGCGGTTTCGGGACGCAGCATGGTCAACGTCGTCGGCAAGGCGATCGAGCTTGGCTATCTGGATGTGCCGGACGGTATCATGGTCGATATCGACGCGGTCAGACGTTACCGGAAAGATGAGATCGTCATCATCACGACCGGATCGCAGGGCGAGCCGATGTCGGCTCTCACCAGAATGGCGATGGGCGAGCACCGTAAAGTGCAGGTCGCCAACGGCGACTTCATCATCATTTCGGCGTCGCCGATCCCGGGAAACGAAAAGCTCATCAACCGCGTCATCAACGAGCTGATGAAGCTCGGCGCGGAGGTTGTCTACGAATCGATGTACGAGGTGCACGTATCCGGACACGCCTGCCAGGATGAACTGAAGCTCATGATGAGCCTGATCAAACCGAAATTCTTTATCCCGGTGCACGGCGAATACAAACATCTGAAGAAACACGCGATGCTCGCGCAGAGCATGGGCATCGACCCGAGCAAGATCATCATCGGGGATATCGGCAAGGTCATCGAGCTCGACGCGGTCGACGCGAAGATCACCGAGGCGGTCCCGGCCGGACGCGTTCTGGTCGACGGCTACGGCGTCGGCGACGTCGGCAGCATTGTGCTGCGCGACAGGAAGCACCTGTCGGAGGATGGGCTCATCGTTGTGGTCACGACGCTTGACAACCAGACCGGCGACATCATTGCCGGCCCGGATATCGTTTCCCGCGGCTTTGTGTATGTGCGCGAGGCCGAGCAGATGATGGAGGAGGCGCGCAAGATCTGCCGCGAGGCGCTGGAAGACTGCCGCAGCCACCATGTGCGCGAATGGGGCGGCATCAAGACGCGCGTCCGCGACGACCTGAGCGACTATGTCTACAAAAAGACCAAGCGAAATCCCATGATTCTGCCCGTGATTCAGGAGGTCAGCAGATAAGGGTTTCCTGTTAAAAGTATTGTTGGGGCAGTAATCGATCAAAACACCGGCGGCGCGTGTGGAGAAAAATGAAAGCCGCATCCTTTTGAAGTTTAAAAAGCCTGCCCTGTTCCCAAGATAGGTGCGGGCTTTTTTTGATGTTTCCATCGATAAAAATCCATTTAAAGGAGGGCAGCCCGGGTGAATCAGAAAAAACCATCCCTGTTCGGCACTTACCTGTATATCCTGATTGTGCTGAGCGTCGTGTTTATGACCGTGACGCTGTTGTTTGATGTCAGAATCTTTCTCGTGGAGCTGGTTGTTCTGGCCGGCGTACTGGCTTATGTCCTGATCGGGACGGTCCGGTTACAGAAGAACATCCACTATTTTCTGCAGAAGATGGGCAGCACCCTCACTTCGGCGCAGCGCGAGGCGCTGACCGAATTTCCGCTGTCCGCCTGCGTGACCGACGACAGCTTCCATATCATCTGGTACAACCAGCTTTTCGCCGAGCATGTCGTCGACGGCCGGGATGCGTTCCGCATGGATACGAATGAGATTCTCGGTTCCTTAGACATCGAAATGCTCTGCAGTCCGCAGGGGATGGACATCTCCTACCACGACAAGCAGTATACGGTATATGCGGCGCGTTATGATGAGGACGGACAGGACCTCTATGTCTTCTACTTTATTGAAAATACATACTATAAAGAGATTGCCAGGGAATTCAAGGAATCCCGTCCGGCGGTCGCGCTGATCACCGTCGACAACTACGAGGAGCTGCTCGAAAACAGCAAGGAGAGCGAGAAGGCGCAGATACTGGGCGAAATCGATCGGATACTCGAACAGTTCATCGGCCAGACCAACGGCTTCATGCAGCGGCTCTCCCGCTCCAAATTCATCGCGGTCATGGAAGACCGGCATATGCGCAAATTCCTCGAGCAGCGGTTCAGCATGCTCGACGATGTGCGCAAGATCGTTGTGGACGGGCGCATGCCCGCGACGCTCTCAATCGGCGTGGGGCTGGATGCGAAGGACCTGCACGAGGCGGAGCTCAGCGCGCGCCAGGCGCTGGATATGGCGCTGGGCCGCGGCGGGGACCAGGCGGCGGTCAAGACGGCCAACGGCTTCGACTTCTACGGCGGCGTCTCAAAGGGCGTCGAGCGGCGCACCCGCGTCAAATCCCGCATTGTCGCGACGGCCCTCTCCGAGCTGATCTTTGAAGCGGACAATGTGCTGCTGATGGGACACCGCTTCGGGGATCTCGACAGCCTGGGCGCGGCGGTCGGCCTCTCGAAATGCATCTCGAACATGGGCAAGGAGTGCCACATCATCGTGGACCGTGAAAAGAGCCTGGCGAAGCCGCTCTACAACAAGCTGTACGACAACGGCTATGAGAAGGTGTTCGTGTCTCCGGAGCATGCCTCCTACCATGTGCGGCCGAAAACACTGCTGATCATTGTGGATACCCACATCAAATACATTCTGGAATATCCCGAGCTCTATGAGATGTGCGGCACCATCGTCGTCATCGACCACCACCGCAAGATGGTCGGGCACATCGACAACGCCGTGATCTTCTACCATGAGCCGTACGCCTCCTCGGCGTGCGAGATGGTGACAGAGCTGATCCAGTATATGAACGTCAAGCAGCCGATCACCCGGCTGGAAGCCGAAGCGCTGCTCAGCGGCATCATGCTGGACACCAAGAATTTCGTCATGAAGACCGGCGTGCGCACCTTTGAGGCCGCGGCCTATCTGAAACGGATGGCGGCGGACACCGTCACGGTGCGCCAGCTCTTCGCGAGCAGCATGGACGCCTACCAGCGCCGGACGCGGCTGGTCTCGTCGGCGGAGGTTTACCGGCGCTGCGCGATTGTATCCACCCCAATGCAGGGAGAGGATATGAAGGTCATCGCGTCACAGGTGGCGGATGAGCTGCTCGGCATCAGCGGCGTCGACGCGTCGTTTGTGATCTATGAGTTCGATGGCTCGCTGAGCATCTCGGCGCGGTCGATGGGATTCATCAATGTGCAGATCATCATGGAGCACCTGGGCGGCGGCGGGCACCACACAATGGCGGCCTGCGCCATGAAGGAATGCTCGATCGAATCGGCCAGGCAGCTGCTGCTGGAGACGATTGACAGCTATTATGACCAGCATATGCAGAATGAAGAAACCAATGGTTCATAAGATAGAAAGAGAAAGGACGAGAGAAGTATGAAGGTTGTTTTGAAACAGGATGTGCAGGGTACCGGCAAAAAAGGAGACCTTGTCAATGTGGCGGACGGCTATGCGAAGAATTTTCTGATTAAGAGAGGGCTTGCGGTGGAAGCGGATACGCAGGCGATCAACGATATCAAGAACAAGCAGGCGGCACAGAAGCACCGCGAGGACGTCCTTCGCCAGAAGGAGATGGACGCGGCCAAGCAGCTCAACGACAGAAAGTTTGAGATTGCCGTCAAAGCCGGTTCAAGCGGACGTCTGTTCGGTTCGGTGACCAGCAAGGAGGTCGCAGAGGAGATTAAAAAGCAGCTTGGCGTCGAGGTCGACAAGAAGCGGGTCGTCATGGACGGCGACATCAAAACGGTCGGCGAATACAAGCTCGAGGTCAAATTCCACGCCGGCATCACAGCGAAGGTGACGCTGGTCGTCAAGCTGGCTGAGTAGGAAACATACCCATCCAGGGGGGATTTGTAATACCTTTATAAGGATGTCGGCCATCATGCTGGCAGAGTGAGACGCACCATTAAGACTAGGCTTTCAGTGTCTTTTAAGGTCGTTGGTCGTCAGTTGGCTTGGAATCAGATACGTTCATCCAAGCATGATTTTCAGTACCTTTTCGAGGCTGTTGGCCATCATGCCGGCCGATTCAAAAGCGTTTTATCCGGTCCTTGGGGCGTCAGCCTTTGGGGATCGGATTTCCTGTCCGGACCGCCGGGATGCGGCGGGAAGCCGCATGGCGAAGCGGGCGGGAATACGATCTGCACAAATACGATACGAGACTGACAAAACGGATCTGCCATGCCGTGTTCGCGGCATACAAGGTCCGTTTTGCGGAATATGGATATGGAGGTTCCCATGGAACAGTTGAGTTCGCTTGGGGTCTATCCCGAGAACATGCCCTACAGCCTGGAAGCAGAGCAGTCGGTTCTGGGCGCGATTTTGATAGAGCCGGGATGCATCATGCGGGTGCTCGAATTCATCAAGCCGGAATGCTTCTACAAGCAGCAGAACCGGGAGATCTTTTCGATCATGCTGCGGATGTTCACCGGCGGACAGACGCTCGACTTCATCACGGTGCTGGAAGAAGCGCGCCTTGGCAAGATTTTCGCAAGCGACGAAGACGCCAAGATCTACCTGACCAGCCTGGCGGAGCTGGTGCCGTCCATCTCGAATGTCGAGGCCTACGCGAAGATCGTGCAGGAGAAGTACTACCTGCGCAGCCTGATGGACACTGCGCGCGGCATCATCGACAGCACGGCGGCCGGCGAGGGCGACGCGCGGCAGCTGCTCGACGCGGCGGAGCAGCGGATCTTCGAGATCCGCCAGGGCCGCGACGCGTCCGGGCTGCAGCGCATCGATGAGATCATTGTCGAAGCGTATGACCATCTGCAGAAGCTGTCCGGCGACAACAAGGAGGAGTTCACCGGTATCCCGAGCGGGTTTAAGGGGCTGGACAACGTACTGACCGGCCTGAACCGCTCCGACCTGATCCTGCTGGCGGCCCGTCCGGCGATGGGAAAGACCAGCTTTGCCTTAAACATCGCGACCAACGTCGCGCTGCGCGCCGGGAAATCGGTCGCGATCTTTTCGCTCGAGATGACCAAGGAGCAGCTTGTCATGAGGATGCTCTCCTCCGAAGCGTCGATCCCGAGCGGCTCGCTGCGCACCGGGCAGCTCAAGCCGGACGACTGGGTCAAGCTGGCCGCGGCCGCCGATGTGCTGTCCAAGAGCCGCATCTATGTCGACGACACCTCCGGCATCAACGTGGCCGAGATGAAGGCGAAGCTGCGCCGCGTCAAGGACCTTGGGCTGGTGGTCATCGACTATCTGCAGCTGATGTCCAGCTCCCGCCGCGTGGACAACCGCGTGCAGGAGGTGTCGGAGATCACCAGAAGCCTGAAAATTCTGGCAAAGGACCTGGATGTCCCGGTCATCACGCTGTCCCAGCTCTCCCGCGGACCGGACGCGCGCGCCGACCACCGGCCGGTGCTTTCGGACCTGAGGGAATCCGGCTCGATCGAACAGGATGCGGACATTGTACTGTTTTTGTACCGCGACGCCTATTACAACCGCGAATCGGACGAGCACAACATTGCGGAATGCATCGTCTCAAAAAACCGCCACGGCGAAACCGACAGCATCAAGATGTCGTGGGACGGCCAGTTCACCCGATTCGGCAATCTGGAGTTCTACCGCGATGAACCATAACGTACGGGAAACGATCCGCCGGTACCGGATGCTGGAGTACGGCGATTCCGTCGTCATCGGCATATCGGGCGGCGCGGATTCGGTGACGCTGCTGCATCTGCTGTGTACACTGCGGGAGGAATATGCCCTGAGCCTGCGCGCCTGCCACGTCAACCACGGCCTGCGCGGTGAGGAGTCGCTGCGGGACCAGCGGTTTGTCGAGAACTTCTGCGCGTCCCTCGAGGTACCGCTCGATGTGCTGGAAGCGGATGTCGGCAGGATGGCGAAGGAGCGGCGCGTCTCCGAAGAGGAATGCGGCCGGCAGATACGCTACGAATTTTTTGAGCGGTGCTGTGAAGCCGGCGGCAGGATCGCAACGGCGCACACCCTTGACGACAGCCTGGAGACGGTTCTGTTCAACCTGAGCCGCGGCACCGGCCTTGCGGGGCTGTGCGGCATCCAGCCGATGCGGGAGAATATCATCCGCCCGCTGATCGGCTGCACACGCGCCGAAATCGAGGAATACTGCGCTCGAAACGGCCTGTCCTACGTGACCGATTCGACCAATCTCTGCACGGATTACAGCCGCAACCGCATCCGCCTGACGGTGGTCCCGCAGCTCGAGCGGCTTGGCGGGAACCTGCGGCAAAACGCCGGGCGCATGACCGAGCTGCTGCGGCAGGACGAGGACTATCTGCAGCGGCAGACGCGGAATTTTTTAAAGCGGCATCAAACCGGCCGGGGCATTGAGATCGCGGCGCTGCGGGACGAACATCCGGCCATCGCTTCCAGGGCTGTGCGGATGCTTCTGATCGAAAGCGGTTTTCCGTATGACAGGCAACACATCGAGATGGCTTTGCGGATGGCGAGTGAGGGCCATGGAACACTGCAGGTGTCGGCGGACTGCTATCTGGAAGTCAAGGATGGATGTCTTCGCGCATGGAAAAAAGAACGGGCCGTAAATTATTTTGAAAAGCCCTTAAATTTCGGAAAAACAGTACTACAGGATGGGATTGCGGTGCATATTAAATTGGTGGAGGTTCCTCATAGGGAAAATTTAAAGAATATTCATACAAATATGCTCCGCAGTTGCCTGGATTATGATAAAATTATCGGAAAAGTCGTCGTCAGACAGCGTCTGGACGGCGATAAAATCAGGCTTTGGGATAGAAAGATGACCAAAAGCCTGAAGAAGCTGTTTCAGGAGAAAAAGCTTTCCGCTTCGGAACGCGCCGAAAGGATTCTGCTTGCCGATGAACAGGGCGTCATCTGGCTGGAAGGGTTCGGCTGTGACGAGCGGGCCGCACCGGATGAGGGCACAAGCCGCCTTCTGGTGATAGAGCGGTGCGAAAAACGGACGTCATAGTTGGGGACAGCCGAAAAAAAGCTGGGGAGCGTGACTTATGATAGGCGATATTGCACAGATCTTAATCTCGGAGAAGGAGATCGCCGAGAAGGTCGCGGAGCTGGGAAGAAAGATCAGCTCCGATTATCAGGGGAAAAATCTGCTGATGATCAGCGTACTCAAGGGTTCCGTCGTGTTTATGGCCGACCTGATGCGGGCCATCAGCATCAAGGCACGGGTCGACTTCATGAACGTTTCGAGCTACGGAAGTGCGCAGAAGACCTCGGGCGTCGTCAAGATTGTCAAGGATCTGGACATTCCGCTGGAAGGCTACGATGTGCTGATCGTCGAGGATATCCTGGACAGCGGGCTTACGCTGTCTTATCTGAAAGGAATTTTACTGGAAAGAAATCCGCGCAGTGTGCGGATCGCGACACTGCTTGACAAGCCGGAACGGCGCCGGGTGGACATCACGCCGGACTATGTCTGTTTCAGCGTACCGGATGAGTTCGTGGTCGGCTATGGGCTTGACTTTGACGAGACCTACCGGAACCTGCCGTTTATCGGCGTGCTGAAACCGGAGATCTATGAAAATACATAGGATAAACCCGCGTCCGGCTGTGCCCGGGCATCCCTTATGGGATGGGGCGGCTTTATCCAGTTAACAACAAGGAGTTGATGTTTTGGCAGCTAGTCCTAAAAAGTCGAGAAATATAGCAATGTATATTGCGGTCATCCTGATTTTATTGCTCGGCATCTATCTGTTCTTCCCGTCCGCGCCGCAGAGCACGTTGAAGTACTATCAGATTGTGGACCTGTTTGAGCAGGACCGCGTGCGATACTATGCGCTGGATTTCGGTACCGGGGAGTTGTCGATGTACATCGAGGTGCCCGAGGGCGAAACGATCGCAGGCATCACCGACAACCCGAACAACGCGAAGCCCATCGAGGAGAAGAAAGAAAACCAGAACGATATCATGAACCTGTTCAACCTCTTTGGCGGCAATCAGGATACCGTTCTTTCCAAATTGGAGCATAAAGACCCGCTGTATCTCGTGAACTACAAGATTCCAAGCCTTTCGGTCTTTCTGGATGACGTCGAAGGCTATGTGAACCAGCACAACCGGCTGCACAGCGACTACAAGATCACCTACGACTACATTCAGGCCACCGACAACAGCTGGTGGATCAACCTGATCCCGACGCTGATCCTTCTGGGCGCGCTGGTCGTCATGTGGGTGCTGATGATGCGCCAGACCAGCGGCGGCGGAAAGATTGCGAACTTCGGCAAGGCCAAGGTGAAACAGCCGCTGGATGAAAAACGCCGCAAGACCTTTGCGGATGTCGCCGGCGCGGATGAAGAGAAGGAAGAGCTGGCCGAGATCGTGCAGTTCCTCAAGAATCCGCACAAGTTCAACGAGCTGGGTGCGAGAATCCCGAAAGGCGTGCTGCTGGTAGGCCCTCCGGGAACCGGTAAAACGCTGCTTGCCAAAGCGGTGGCCGGCGAGGCGAACGTCCCGTTCTTCTCGATTTCCGGTTCCGACTTTGTCGAAATGTATGTCGGCGTCGGCGCGTCGCGCGTCAGGGACCTGTTTGAGCAGGCCAAGAAGAACGCGCCCGCGATCATCTTCATCGATGAGATCGACGCGGTCGGACGCCACCGCGGCGCAGGTCTCGGCGGCGGACACGACGAACGGGAACAGACCTTAAACCAGCTGCTCGTGGAAATGGATGGCTTCGGCGCCAACGAAGGCGTCATCATCATTGCGGCGACCAACCGCCGCGACATCCTCGACCCGGCGCTGCTCAGGCCGGGCCGCTTCGACCGTCAGGTCGTGGTGGGCTACCCGGATATCCGCGGAAGGGAACAGATTTTGCGGGTCCACGCGCGCAACAAGCCGCTCGGACCGGATGTTCTGCTTTCCGACATTGCGAAGTCCACGGTCGGTTTCACCGGCGCGGACCTCGAAAACCTGCTGAACGAAGCGGCGCTGCTTGCGGCGCGCAGGGGACACAGGGCCATCACGCAGCCGGATATCGAGGAAGCGACCATCAAGGTTGTGGCCGGTCCGGAGAAGCGTTCGCACAAGGTCACCGAAAAGGATAAAAAGCTGACCGCCTTCCACGAGGCGGGCCATGCGCTGTGCACCTACTACTGCGAGACGCAGGACCCGGTGCACCAGATTTCGATCATCCCGCGCGGTATGGCCGGCGGCTACACGATGTCGCTGCCGAGCGAGGACCGCAGCTATATGAGCAAGATGCAGATGTACGAGGAGATCGTCGTGCTGCTGGGCGGCCGCGTTGCGGAGAAGCTTGTGCTCGACGACATCTCGACCGGCGCGTCGAACGACATCGAGCGCGCGACCGGCATTGCAAGGTCGATGGTGACGAAGTACGGCTTCAGTGAGAAGCTCGGCCCGATCGTCTACGGAGAGAACGAGCAGGAGGTCTTCCTTGGCAGGGACTTCAACCATCAGCGCAATTACTCCGAAAACGTCGCGGCGGAGATCGACCAGGAGATCCGCGAGATCATCGACACCTGCTATGAGAAGACCAAGGATATCCTGACCGACCATATGGATCAGCTCAGACGTGTCGCCGAATATCTGTTCGAAGAGGAGAAGATGGACGGCGAGGAGTTCAAGCTGCTGATGGAGGGCAAGGAGATCGTCAAGGATCACAAGAAGATCGAACTCGACAAAGCGGAAACCGACGGCAAAGAGAAAGAGGATGCCGAAAAGCCGTCCTCTGACGATAACGAATAACGACTGACACGGAAGACGGATGGGCGTGAATTTTTGCAAATTTGCGTCCATTCCTTTTGTGTTTGCGGCCTCTTCCATGCATCACGACATGATACATGAAAAACCATACGACACGATTCGCTTTTCAGACAGAGAAATTTACCATATAATAGTTTTGACTGCAGGCATAGGAGAAAGAATATCAAAATTTGACGGGGTGTGTGATCGATAACATGGCAAGGAAAAAACGGGAAGAGTACGGCAATGACAGCATATCGGCTTTAAAAGGGGCCGACAGGGTGCGGAAACGCCCCGGTGTCATCTTCGGCTCCGACGGGCTGCAGGGATGCGAACACGCGGTGTTCGAAATCCTGTCCAACTCGATCGACGAGGCGCGCGAAGGTTACGGCGACAGGATCGTCATCACGCGCTATCGGGATGGATCGATTCAAATCGAGGACTTTGGGCGCGGCATCCCGGTGGACTACAACAACAATGAACAGAAGTACAACTGGGAGCTGGTGTTCTGCGAGCTGTACGCGGGCGGAAAATATAAAAACACCTCGAGCGAGAGCTATGAGTTTTCACTGGGTCTCAACGGGCTTGGCCTGTGCGCAACCCAATATGCGTCGCGGTATATGGACGTCGAAATCCTGCGCGACGGCAGCCGGTATACGCTGCGGTTTGAACGCGGCGAGAATGTCGGGGGCTTACATAAGGAGCCGACCAAGCTGAAGACGACCGGCACGAAGATCCGCTGGCTGCCGGACATCGATGTGTTCACCGATATCCAGGTGTCGCTCGCATACTTCCAGGATGTGCTGAAGCGTCAGGCCGTGGTCAATGCGGGCCTGCGGTTCGAGCTGCATTTCGAGACCGACGAGGGGATGCACGACGAGGAGTTCTACTATGAGAACGGCATCACCGACTATGTGGGGGAGCTTGCCGGCGAAGAGGCGCTGACGCCCATCCAGTACTGGCAGGACAAGCGGTACGGACGTGACCGGGAGGACAAGCCCGAATACAAGGTGAAGCTGCATGTGGCGATGTGCTTCTCGAACCGGTTTAAGCAGTGCGAATACTACCACAACTCCTCGTATCTGGAGCACGGCGGCTCGCCGGAGCGCGCGGTCAAGGTCGCGTTTGTCTCGATGATCGACCAGTTCCTGAAGCAGAACGGCAAGTACCTCAAGAACGAGAGCAAAATCACCTTTGCGGATGTGGAGGACTGCCTGATCCTGGTTTCGTCGTCCTTCTCGACGGTCACCTCCTACGAGAACCAGACCAAGAAATCGATCACGAACAAGTTCATCTATGAGGCGATGACCGCCTTCCTGAAGCACAATCTGGAGATTTACTTCATCGAGAATCCGGACGACGCGCAGAGGATAGCCGAGCAGGTTCTGATCAACAAGCGCAGCCGTGAGAATGCCGAGAAGACCCGGCTGAATCTGAAGAAGAAGCTGGCGGGCAGCCTGGATATTTCAAACCGTGTACAGAAGTTTGTGGACTGCCGCACGAAGGACGTCTCGCTGCGCGAGATTTACATCGTGGAGGGAGATTCGGCGCTGGGCGCCTGCAAGCTGGGCCGCGATTCGCAGTTCCAGGCGATCATCCCGGTGCGCGGCAAGATCCTCAACTGCCTGAAGGCGGAATACGATAAGATCTTTAAAAACGATATCATTTCGGACATCATCAAGGTGCTCGGCTGCGGCGTCGAGGTCAAGAGCAAGGCCAACAAGGATTTGGCATCCTTTGACCTTTCCGGCCTGCGCTGGAACAAGATTGTCATCTGCACCGATGCGGATGTCGACGGCTTCCAGATCCGCACGCTGATTCTGACGATGCTGTACCGTCTGACGCCGACGCTGATTGAAGAGGGCTATGTCTACATCGCGGAGTCGCCGCTCTATGAGATCACGACGAAAAACAAGACCTTCTTTGCCTATTCGGATGCGGAGAAGGCAAACATCCTTGCCAAGATCGGCAGCCAGAAGTATGGCATCCAGCGTTCCAAGGGCCTCGGTGAGAATGAGCCGGATATGATGTGGCTGACCACAATGAATCCCGAGACGCGGCGGCTGATCAAGGTCACGCCGCAGGATGCCGAGAACACCTCCAGGATGTTTGATCTGCTGCTGGGGGACAACCTGTCCGGACGCAAGGAATTCATTGCGGAGTTTGGGCATCTGTATCTGGATGAGACCGATGTGATGTAGGCGGGGTGTCCGCCGGCGGCTCATACAGCCGTTGTGTCGGCTGTTATCCGGCAGTGCTGCCGGAATGCTTTGGCAGGGTGGTTGTTGTTTCGCTGTAGCACAGCGGTCTTACGTTGTTTGCCAAGTACCGCTTGGCTGGGTGGGTGTACCTCTTTTGCGTGGCCAAAAGAGGTACCAGAAAAGGCCATTCAAGGGGGCTGCCGCCCCCTTAAAAATCCCCCAATCACGCAGCTTTTCTGGGAAGGGTAGTTCCTGCGTCCAGATGACGGCTTTCTGCCCGCACCGGCGCAGTGCAGAGGCACACCATGCGCATCGCTTTTTCGGACATCCGTTCTGTCGCTGATAGCTATACAGCTCATCCGATACACCGTCTCGTTTAGCCTCATTGTGCTCTCCACGCCATAGTGGACTCATTCTTTTCCGGAGTGCGGCGGATGGGGGAGAGGGTGGCTTTTCACAGATACATATGGACGCTGGGTTCTAAAACGGTTGAAAGACGGTTTCACATCTTGAATGTGCGCAGCGATGGATGGCAAATAGGAATATAAGATGAATTTCATTGGAATTCAGTGAAATATAAAAGCAGATAACAGATTCCCGTATAGGGAAGATGAGGTGAAAGATACAAGATGGCAAAGAAAAAACAACCTGGCAGTGAAAAAAAGGTCAATGCCAATGCGGAGATCGAGAACGCCGGTCTGGTGCTGGAACAGCCGATCACCGAAACGCTCGAGAAAAACTATATGCCGTATGCGATGAGCGTCATTGTATCCCGTGCGATTCCGCAGATTGACGGCTTCAAGCCGTCCCATCGTAAGATTCTGTATACGATGTATAAGATGGGGTTATTGACCGGTGCGCGGACCAAATCGGCCAACGTTGTCGGCCAGACGATGAAGCTGAACCCGCACGGCGACGCCGCAATCTATGAGACGATGGTTCGTCTTGCCCGCGGTAACGAGGCGCTGTTATACCCCTATGTGGATTCCAAAGGAAACTTCGGCAAAGCCTATTCGCGGGATATGGCCTATGCGGCCTCCCGTTACACCGAAGTCAAGCTCGATGCGATCGGGGGTGAACTGTTCCGCGATATCGATAAAAACACCGTCGACTTTGTGGACAACTACGACAACACACAGAAGGAACCGCTGCTGCTGCCGGTCACCTTCCCGTCCATCCTGGTCAACTCGAATGTCGGCATCGCGGTCGGTATGGCGAGTTCCATCTGCCCGTTCAACCTGAGTGAGGTCTGTGAAACCACGATTGCCCTTATGAAGAATCCGGAGCATAAGATTTTATCCACGCTGATCGCTCCGGACTTTCCCGGCGGCGGGTTTGTGGTGTACAACGAGCACGATCTGAGAAAGATCTATAAAAGTGGACGCGGAAGCGTGCGGGTGCGCTGCCGCTACATCTATGACAAGCAGAACAACTGCATTGAAGTGAGCGAGATTCCGCCGAGCACCACCGTGGAAGCGATTATGGACAAGATCATCGATCTGATCAAGCAGGGCAAAATTCGCGAAATCTCCGATATCCGCGACGAGACCGACCTGTCCGGCCTGAAGCTTGCGATCGATCTCAAACGCGGTGTGGATGCGGAAAAGCTGATGGCGAAGCTGTTGCGCATGACGCCGCTGGAGGATAATTTCTCCTGCAACTTCAATGTGCTGATCGATGGTGTGCCAAGGGTGATGGGCGTCAGGGAGCTGCTGAACGAATGGATTTCCTTCCGTACGGGCTGCGTCCGCCGCAGGACGGTCTATGATTTGAAGAAAAAGCAGGAAAAGATGCATCTGCTTGAAGGCCTTTCCAAAATCCTGCTGGATATCGATAAGGCCATCCGCATTATCCGGGAAACCAAGCTGGAAGAACAGGTCATCCAAAACCTGATGGAAGGCTTTTCAATCGATAAGATTCAGGCTGAATATGTAGCGGAAATCAAGCTGCGTCATCTGAATGAGGAGTATATCCTGAAGTGTACCAGGGAGATCGATTCGTTAAAAGCCACAGTCGAAGAGATGCAGAGCATCCTGGCGGATGAACGGAAGCTGGGCGCCATCATCATTGCGGAACTCAAAGATGTCGCCAAGAAATACGGCAAGCCCAGAAAAACGCTGCTTGTCTATCCATCCGAAGAGGAGATGGGGCCGGTCGAGGACGAGGTGCCTGATTATCCGGTCTGGCTGTTCCTGAGCAAGGAAGGGTACTTTAAAAAGATCACGCCGCAGTCGCTTCGCATGAGCTCGGATCAGAAGCTCAAGGACGGCGATGTGATTGTTCAGCAGATTGAGAGCAGTAATACAGCGGAACTGCTGTTCTTTACCAATCAATCGCAGGTCTATAAAAGCCGCGCATCCGAATTTGACGACACCAAAGCCAGTGTGTTCGGCGAGTACATCCCGGCGAAGCTCGGCTTTGACGAAGGTGAAACGGTGGAATATCTCTGCGTGACCAAGGACTACGGCGGCCATATGCTGTTCTTCTTCCAGAACGGCAAGATCGCCAAGGTGCCTTTAAACGCCTACTGGACCAAAACCAAGAGGAAAAAGCTGCTGAATGCCTATTACGATAAGGTTCCGCTGGCAGCGATCCATGCGGTCACCGAGGAACAGGATTTTGTCATGCAGGCCACCAGCGGCAGGATTTTAATCCTCCATTCCGATCAGGTCAGCGTCAAGACGGCGAAGAATACACAGGGCATCCAGATCATGCGGCTGCGCAGGGATGCGGTGGTTTCATCGGTTGATCCCTACACGGCAGGACAGTTTCAGAATGAAGACCGGTTCCGGTTGAAAAATATTCCAAGCGCAGGACAGTTTGCCAAGGATGGCGAGGTGTTCGAACAGCTGAAGCTGTAGAATATCTTCCGATGTGACCGTGCGGCTTGTTTGGGGAACAGTTTTGCAATATAATGGCATCCCGGTTGATGCTGCGGGAATGGAACAAGCTGGGGATGGTTTGCGGCTGCTTAAAATGGTATTTGCCGGTTAGCTATTGACCGGACTGTTTGCCGCACTGCGTACGGTATGAAAACATATATTATCTAAATGATATGGAACAACGGACAATTGGCCGGATTTAGCGCTGTTTTGTGTTATGTATGGCGCGGATTTCAGACAAAAAGATTGCAGCCCGGTTTCTTTTAATAAAAAAAGAAATCCAAGGCTGCAGCGCGGCTTTACAGTATAAAACGATATCCACGAAAACGCAGGATTCCATCCTGGAACTTCTAAGAGCAGCAAATGTTCTGCTCATCCTGCCTTTTTACACCCCGAGCTTATTCGGTATAAAGCGGTCATCCTTGCGAAATATGCTTCTATACGGCCGGGATTCAGTGATATCAACGCAAACGCAATCCTGTTTTTTTACAAACTTCTTTTGTAAAGCCACTATTATTATGTCACCGCATGTGAAGATTATCATCGGGAATTTATGGAATGCGTTTCAAAATTTTTTCGTCGAATCCAGCTGTATTTTTAAAGATTTTTCTTGAAAAAACATTTCGGGTATGATATAATCTAACAAGAGGACTATTCATAAAATCTCGTTCATTACGCATTGCGCGCAGCGGCCGCCGGAGCGAAAGTCTTCGGTTCCCTGTTCCGGACGGATTTTAAAAAATAAAGAATATGAAACGCAGTGTTCTATGCGTAGTTCAGCGAGGAGGTAAGAAAATGGGTTTGGCAGAAATCATCTTAGGTGTAGCTTTGATTTTGATTTGTATCTTCCTGATCATCGTGGTTCTTCTTCAGGAATCCAAAACGCAGGGCATGAACGTGATCACCGGCGGCACCTCGGAATCCTATCTTGGCAAAAACCAGGGCAGGACGATGGAAGCGCTGCTGAAAAGAATCACCAAGATTGCGGCAATCCTGTTCATCGTGCTGGCTGTTGCCATCAACGTATACCTTGTATTCTTTGCAGGTTAAGTGAAAAAAACTGCATGCATATGAAAAAAGAGCGGATGATCATCCGCTCTTTTTTTGTTATCTTCATTTTCAGATTTTCATATACGGGCGTATATGAAGGATAGTTGGATTAGAGATGTTTGCATTTATGAAGTATCAGGTGAAGATAAAACACGGAGATAGGATCAACATGTTTCATCAGTTATATGGTAGAGTTAGAATACCGTATTCTGACTCTACCATATAACTGATAGTATCGGGACAAGAATTCTTATTTCGCAGCGGCGCAGCGGCTTCGCTGTGATTGTCAAGAACCACTTGGCAAAGTGGAAGTTCTTCTTTGCGCGGCCAAAGAAGAACCAAGAAAGGCCGCCAAAGGGGGAATGCCGCTTCGGTACAGTTAATATGGACGTCATTCCCCCTTTGGAAACCCCCTCAGCCCGTCCGCACCCTATTTAGGGCAAGGAAGCACAGCGTTCGCTGAGTTCGGACGTCTGTTACATCGACTGTTATGTCTGTATATCCGCTCGCCCTGTATTCCGAATCCATTGGCAGAGCAATTGACACTATGCTGTTGTAATAAAGGTTTCGTTTTGTACTCTAAATAAACAGGGTGGTTGCCCGATGTGCCTGTCTAAGAAAGTTGAGTCCCTGTAGATTCCCTGCAAGATATTTAATCGAAGAATCGTGGTATATCTATGACCGATAAAATCTACAAGAATTGATGTCAGTCTACGACCAGCCAAGGGATTGGGGTACCATGAAAGCAACCTGTAGCCGGGAAAGCGTCCGCTGCTAGCTATGCCCGACCACTCAGCCAAAAGCAATACGCCGCCCGCAGGCGGCCGTAGCAGGTAATGGGATATCAGAGGGGATTTTCAAGGGGGCCATCTGGCTAGGAGCGGCACAGTGCATGGCCCCCTTGAACGGCCTTTCTTGGTTACTTCTTTGGCCACGCAAAGAAGTAACGACCACACTGCCAAGTGGCTCTTGGTAAACAGCGAAAGGCCGCTGTGCCACAGTGAAGTAACGACCAGATTGCCAAGTGGCTCTTGGTAAACAGCGAAAGGCCGCTGTGCCACAGTGAAGTAACGACCAGATTGCCAAGGTTCCTTGGCAAACAAAGCGATATCGCTGTGCCACAGCGGAGTAACAACCACCCCGCCAAGCGCCACTTGGCAAACAAAACGGCGCATGCTCTGCTTCATTGGCAGCTTGATGATTTAAAAATATACCAGCGTGAACAAACGCGGTAAACAAGTTTGACTTTATCGAATAGTCCGTCCACTTTTTTCTAACACCGGTATAATGGAAGGCATATTTGTCCATTCTACTTACATATACATGTATCAAAAGAAAGGCGGTTAAAACAGTGGAAGGACTATTACATGCAAAAAGTTTCCTGCATCTGGGAAGCCGTAGTCGTGTGCAGGAGAAAAAAGAAGAACGCGAGCTCATTGCGGAACTGGGAATCCTGAAAAAGCGCATCGAAGAGGTGGACACGCGGTTCGACCTGGAGGTGGACGACGATCTGATCGACGCCTGCATCTACGAGAAGAATTCACTGATGGCAAGATACCGCCATCTTTTGAAGTATGCGAAGGAGCAGGGCTTCACCTGCCATCCCTGCCGGCAGATGATGCGGTTCGAGGGGGAATATCTTTCATGGGAATAGCGGACATCGCCATATTCTGCGTCATGGCGGCGATCTTCATCTTGATGGTGAAGATCTACATAAAAACCCGGCGGCCCTTTGCAGCGGCAATGGGCAATATGTCCTTGGGGCTTTTGGGACTGCTGGGCATCAATCTGACCACGTCGTTTACCTCCATCGGGATGGTATATAACATCTTTACGGTCTTCACCTCGCTGATGCTGGGTCTCCCCGGCGTCATCTCGATGCTGATCGTCAAGCTGATGTGGGGGGTGGCCTGAGACGAAAACGACATAGAACGCCGTGAATCAGTCCAAACTGAGCGGCGTTCTTTTTTGTGCGCTGAGTCGAATCCCGGCTGGAAAATCCTGTTTATGGAATCTGTGTATCCCAATAAAATTTATCAAAACGGCCGGTTCTCCCAATTCTTTTGCTGCATGAGAAAATATGCGGATGAGATGCGGCCATTCATCAAAAATATCTGGATATTCCAGAAAATAATCGGAAAAACAGGGGTCAGGATTACCAACATGGCGGTTAAAAATACAGATATTTCGATCAATACACCCATATTTTTTAAATTTTTTTACTGTTGTTGACAATACAAGACAGAATGTTATATAATGAAAACAGTTAGACTCTGTGCATACCGGCACAGCAGTCCTATTAAAAAGGAAAAGCCCGGTTTTTGGGCTTGAGAAATGTGTGTGGCTATGGTAAATAGAAGAAATGTACGGATCTTTAAGACCGTGATCATCTCCGCCATCATTGCAATGATCGTCATTCCAACCATCATTGCAATTGTTCAAAGTGTCCGGATTGGATACCTGCAGAGCGAAATTGTGGAGCTGTATACACAGGTTGCGGATCTGTCCAAACGCAGCGAGCGCAACAGCATCTCCAACAAACCGCTTTTGGATTCGCCGGGCGGTTCGGCTTCGCAGGACGAGGAGAATCCATTCAAAGATTATCACCCGGGCCTGTGGATTCCGACAAAAGACCGGGCGCCGGACAACTACACGGAAAATTCCAGTCCGATGATCTATTTTACATTTGACGACGGCCCGTCCCCGGTGACGGATGAGGTGCTGGACATCCTGAAGGAAAAGGGTGTTAAGGCAACTTTTTTTGTGATTGGACGCGAGGATGAGGAATCCAAGCGGCTCTACAAGCGCATCGTGGATGAGGGGCACGCGATTGCCATGCACTCCTACACCCACGATTACAGCAAGGTTTACGCTTCGATAGACAGCTTCCTGGAAGAGTTTGAGCGGCTGAGCCAGGTCATCGTCGATGCGACCGGCGTGAAGCCGACCGTGTACCGTTTCCCGGGCGGAAGCAACAACTCGAATGTCGACCCCGGTCTGATGAAAGAGATTATTCAGGAGATGGGCGCCAGGGGCTATGTATTTTACGACTGGCACACCTCTGCGGAGGATGCGGTCGGGCATTCTGTTACGGAGGAGCATCTGTACAATGCCATTATGAAGAACATCAATAACCGCGAAAAGAGCGGCTACAACCGTGCGATCATTCTGGCGCATGACTCTTCTGCAAATGTCAACCTGCCGAAGGTTCTTCCAAGGCTCATTGACGAGCTGAAGGAACGGGGATATCTGTTCGATTCGGTGACAAACCGCGTCCAGCCGGAGCAGTTTGTCAAGGTTGGACAGAAATAATTGTTGAAAAATCATAGATATATAAGGAGGAAGTCTCATGGGACTGAAATCGGATTTCTCACAGGCTTTTAGAGAGGTATTTAATCCCGAAGACGCCAGCAAAGCGGCGGCTGCGGAGAAGGAAAGCAAACAGGCGGCTAAGGAAGCGCCGAAGAAGCAGCCGCAGCAGACCGTCAAAAAGGTTGTTTCGGAAAACACCACTGTCAAAAAGGTTGCACAGCCGGCAGCACCGAAAGAGGTGCGGGAGGAGCCGAAGCCAGCCGAGCCCAAGAAGGTTTCCGAGCCGCAGGCGGCATCCACCGATGTTGTGGTCGCCAAGACCGTCGCGCCGGCTCAGGCCATCGACACCTCCACGACCGTGATCTGCGGAAAGACCACCATCAACGGTAATATCGAATCGGATGGTTCGATCGAGCTGATGGGAACCATCAACGGCAATGTGAACTGCAAGGGCAATTTCACCGTTTCCGGCCGGGTTGAGGGCGACGCAGAGGCGGTCAACATTGTCGCAAAGGGCGCGGCCATCCGCGGCAAGCTCGAAGCTTCCGGCGATGTGTTCGTCAGCGACGGAACCAAGATTGTCGGAGACATCCATGCGGATTCCGCCGAGATCAACGGAAAAATCAAGGGCAACATCGACATCAAGCATTCGGTGCTGTTCGGCAAAACCGCGCTGGTGGTCGGCGACATCGTGGCCGACGTCATTCAGGTCAACGAGGGTGCGGTCATCTACGGTCATTTTGGCATGCGCAGAGATTCCCAGTCCGTGGCGGATATCTTCCCGGACTTTGATGAATAAGGATTGATACGAAGGATCATCTGTTCCGGAAGCCGCCGCTTCAGCCCGCTGGGGCTGAAACGGCGGCTTCTTTGCGGATATGGGAAACAGGACGAAGGAGAGAAGCCATGCAGGAGAATGTGTACCACATCACATCCGAATACGACGAGATGCAGGTGGGGTTCTATTTAAAGCGGGTCCATGGATATTCCCGCCGGGTACTCAGCCGCGTCAAAAAGAACCGGGAGGCGATTGATCTCAATGGCAGCCACATCCGCATGGTGGACGGACTGCACACCGGGGATATCCTGCGCATCCGGCTCTATGATGAGGAGAAGGGGATGCGGGAGAGCGACGCCGAGGCGGGGATCTGTCTGGAGGATGAGCAGGTGGTGGTCTTCAACAAGCCGCCGTTTATGCCGACCCATCCGTCGCGGTTCCATCCATACGATACGCTTGGCAACGTCTTTGCGGCGCACTGCAGAAAGAACGGTTATGACATCCCGTACCGGCCGGTCAACCGGCTGGACAAGGACACCTCCGGCGCGGTGCTCGTGGCCAAGAATGCTTACGCAGCCTGCCGGCTGCAGACAGGCGTGTATAAGGAGTATCTGGCGGTGGTACATGGAACGCCGGAAAAGCGGCAGGGAACCATCGACGCGCCGATCGGCCGGGTGAAGGAGGACGAAATCAAGCGTATGGTGCGCCCGGACGGACAGCGCGCCGTGACCGGCTATACCACGTTGGCCTCGGGCGGCGGATGCAGCCTGATAAGGCTGGTTCTGCAGACCGGCAGGACCCATCAGATCCGCGTGCATCTTTCCTCGATCGGGCATCCGCTGGTTGGGGATGTGCTTTACGGCGGCGACGGCAGCCTTCTTCAGCGTCAGGCCCTGCACTGCGGCTATATGGCGTTTGAGGAGCCGGAGACCGGAAAGCGGATCACTGTAACAGCCCCGCTGATGCCGGATATGCGCGTTCTGCTGGAGAGGCTCGGCTTGACGGATGGGAATGTATAAATATCAGCGCGTGTCATTTTGCGCTCCCGCGCCGGGGACAAGCGGCGCGAGGGATGCAGAAAATTTATGCATTGGGGGAAAAAGTGGCGATTCCCACTTGATTTCTTGTATGGGTGCATATATAATAAGAATAGCGTTTTGCTCCGCTGGATGACGAATTATGCATCGCTGGCGAATCTTGATGCAGATTTGGCAGATGCATGTAAGGCGGCGGAGAAGGAAAAGAGCATGATGACTCAATATTTTGGAGGTTAAAGGTATGAAGAAAACAATGAAAAAACTTGCGGCAGGCGTTCTGGCGCTGACCATGGCGTTGTCGATGACCGCCTGCTCCAGCTACACGACCCTCGATCAGATTAGAAAAGACGGAAAGATTGTCATGGGCACCAACGCCGCGTTCCCGCCGTTTGAGTATATGGAAGGCGAAACCATTGTCGGCGTCGATGCGGAGATCGCGGCGGAAATCGCAAAGGACCTCGGCGTGGAGCTGGAAATCAAAAACATGGAATTCGATTCGATCATCCCGTCGGTCACCACCGGCAAGGTCGCGTTCGGCGCAGCCGGCATGACCGTGCGTGAGGACCGCCTGAAGAACGTCGACTTCTCCACCAAATATGTCAAATCCTCGCAGTATATCATTCTGCCGGAAGACAGCGACATCACCTCCCCGGACCAGCTGGAAGGCAAACGTATCGGCGTACAGGCCGGTACCACAGGGGATATGTATGCAACCGAGGAGATTGAAGGAGCCACAGTCAATCCTTATAAAAATGCATTGGATGCGGCAATGGACCTGAATACAGGAAAGCTGGATGCTGTCATCATAGACAAGCTGCCGGCGGAGACCATCGTCAAACAGAACGCGGGACTGAAGCTTGTCAATGAACCGCTGACCGAAGAGGAATACGCAATCTGTGTCGGCAAGGGCAACAAAGAACTGCTCGAAGCCATCAACGGCACACTTCAGCGCCTGATGGACGAAGGCAAAATTGATTCCTATCTGGCAAAACACAACTCGGCGCAGTAAATCCGACTATAGAAAGAACGAACCGGACAGCAGATGTCTTGAAGGGCATCTGCTGTTCTGTTAACCGCATAAAAAGCTTTGGGAGATGCTTTTGGGAGGGGATACAGTTTGAATCTATTTGACAGCCTTATGAATGAGCTGCAGCAGACGCTGATTACCGACGACCGCTGGAAGTCGCTCTTAGGAGGACTTGGCAACACAGTGCTGATTGCGGTGTTTGCCATCCTGCTGGGTGTGCTGATCGGTCTGATCGTAGCGGTGGTACGTGTCAGCGCGGCAAGCTCCAAGGGGAAGCCGGTCCGAAACAAATTCAGTCACGGCGTTCTGATATTTTTTGACAAGCTCTGCGGCGTTTATCTGTCGATCATCCGCGGGACACCAATTGTGGTGCAGGTTATGATTATGTATTTTGGCATTCTGGCGCTGACCAGTTTAAATGGCGTTCAGGTTGCGATCATTTCTTTTGGCATCAATTCCGGCGCGTATGTGGCGGAAATTTTCCGCGCAGGCATTCTTTCGGTGGACAAGGGACAGATGGAAGCCGGCCGTTCGCTGGGCCTTTCATACCCCAAGTCGATGACGCTGATCGTGCTGCCGCAGGCCGTGAAAAACATTCTGCCGTCGCTGGTCAACGAGTTCATCGCACTCTTCAAGGAGACGTCGATTGTCGGTTATGTGTCGATCATCGACCTGACCATGGCGGCCAACCTGATCCGAAGCAGGACCTATCAGGCGTTTACGCCGCTGATCATTATAGCCATCGTCTACTGGGTCTGCGTCACCATCATGACACAGCTGATGCGCATACTGGAAAGGAGGCTGGCCAAGAGTGATAACCGTTAAGAATCTTGTTAAAAATTTCGGCAAAAACAACGTGCTGGACGGCATCGACGAACAGATCGAACAGGGCGAGAAGGTTGTCATCATCGGCCCGTCCGGATCCGGAAAGAGCACCTTCCTGCGCTGCCTGAACCTGCTGGAGACTCCGACCGGCGGTGAAATCTGGTTCGAAGGAAAGCAGATCAACACGCCGAAGGCCAACATCGACCAGATCAGGCGGAAGATGGGCATGGTGTTCCAGCACTTCAACCTGTTCCCGCATCTGACGGTGCTTGGGAACATCACGCTCGCTCCCGTGAAGCTGGGGCTGCAGAGCAGGGAGGAAGCGAATAAAAACGCCATGCGCCTGCTGGAACGCATCTCGCTTGCCGACAAGGCGGAGGTTTATCCCGGACAGCTTTCGGGCGGCCAGAAGCAGCGCATCGCGATCGTCCGCGCGCTGGCCATGAACCCCGACGTGATGCTGTTCGACGAGCCCACCTCGGCGCTCGATCCCGAAATGGTCGGCGAGGTATTGGAGCTGATGAAGGAGCTTGCGCGCGACGGTATGACGATGGTGGTCGTCACCCATGAGATGGGCTTTGCCCGCGAGGTCGGAACAAGGGTGCTGTTCATGGATGAAGGAAAGATTCTGGAGCAGAATACCCCGGCGGAATTTTTCGCAAATCCAAAGAACCAGCGCACACAGGACTTTTTATCCAAGGTCTTACTGTAAAAACAGGAAGGCGGAATCCCGGTATCTGCCGGAATTCCGCCTTTTTTCGCGGTTTTTACGGTTTTTTTATAAAATCCCGTAAGAACGTTAGGATTCATATGGTATCCTGTTTATGGATGCTCTGATAAGGGAGAAGCGTCCGTCTGCATAGCTTGACGTATCAAAAAAGGTGGTATCATGTTTCTTTTATAAGAAGAAAAACATATACTGTAAGGTACGAATGTTGTCGATCAGAGAATTGTCTGAAAAATTGACCAAATACATCTTGAAATATAGGTTGAATTTTGGTCAAACTGCCTTTTGTTGTTCGTCGAAATGCATAAAAGCCTTGATTTTGGCGGCATAATGTGTATAATGTTCTTTGTGTGATACACATTATGGGTAAGAAGGGACTTTAAAAACGGGCATTAGGGAGCCCGTGCAGGGAAAGGAGTTGATGGGATGGCTCTAAAAGACTGCAAAGAGCAAAAGGAAGATGGTATGCAGTCTGACATTGGTGAGAAGGCAGGAAGCTTGCTCACCGGCGCCTCTAACGTGATCAATCAAACATTTGAATATGCCTATCGCGTTTCCTATCTGGCAGGAAGCAGGCTGATCCGCTATGGAAGGCGGATATCCAAGGCTGTTTCTTCCGGTATGAAAACGTTCTTCCGGCCGCTTAAGAAGGAATCCAAGCTGGTGGCCGCGAAGACAACGGAATGGGCCCATATCATCGCAGACGATATTGCCGGACCGTTTAAAAAGATCCGGAACGGGTATATCATCGCAAAGAGACGAGTCAAGCACGCTTCGAGGAAAGGCGCAACCTCCGTTATGAAGGAATGCTTCTATCTGTTAAAGCGTGATATCAAAGAGTGCAAACATGTCATCGTAAAATTTTTCAACTATGTTATGCCGGTTTTAGCGGTCGTGGTGCTGGTGCTTACGCTGCAGCATTTCGGATCGCTGAATTATGCGCTGTCCGTCGAGTACGAGGGAGAGCAGCTCGGCTACATCGCTGATGAAGCCGTCTTTGAACGGGCGCAGAAGATGATGCAGGGACGCGTCGTGTACGAACAGGAGGAGACCCCGAAAGAGATGTCCGCACGTTTTACACTGACCGTCGTGGATGCCGATACGCAGTTCGCCAGCGTGGACCATGTGACCGATAAGCTCATTGAGATATCCGGCAACAATGTCAGCGAGGCGGATGGCCTGTATGTCGACGACAAGTTTATTGGAGCCGCGGAGAACGGTGAAAAGCTGATTGAGCTGCTGAACAGCATGCTGGACCAGTATCGCACCGGTACGGCGGATGAACGGGTTGAATTCGTCAAGCCGATTCAGGTAAAACAGGGTCTTTACCCGGTTTCCAGTATCGTGGATGTCGAAAATATCGAGTCCTCCATCACCCGTGAGGTGCAGGGGGAACAGGTTTATACCATCAAAAAAGGCGATGTGCCGATCACGGTTGCATCCGAGCATGACCTCTCGGTCGCGGATCTGAAAGAGCTGAATCCCAATATTGACGAAGCGTTTTTCCCAGGACAGGAGCTTCTCATCTCGCGTTCCCAGCCGTTCCTCGGCGTGAGGACCATCCGGACCGAGTCGAAAAAGACTGCTATCAAGCACGCAACCAAAAAGATCAACGACGCGACTTTGGAAAAGGGCACCGAAAAGGTGAAGACCGAAGGCGTTGATGGTGAAAAGAACACCACTTATGAAGTGACATATATAGACGGCGTGGAGGAGTCCCGCACCACCATTAAGGAGGAGACTCTCAAAAAGGCCGTCGATGAGGTCGTTCTGGTCGGAACGAAGGAACCAGAGGTATCCTACGGCTCATCCGGTTCTTCCGGCGGATATGTTCCGCCAAGCATCGGCGCCGGTTCCACCCAGTTTATCTGGCCGGCTCAGGGATATATCTCCTGCGGCCTGTATGGCTATGCCGGACATACCGGAATCGACATCACAACCTCCGGCGCCTATGGCAAGCCGATCTACGCATCGGCGGCGGGCACTGTCACCTATGCGGGCCAGTCCGGTCCGTACGGCATGCATGTCATCATCGACCATGGCAACGGTGTTACGACATTGTATGCGCATGCCAGTGCACTGTATGTCAGCACAGGCGCAAAAGTTTCACAGGGTCAGACCATTGCGGCAATCGGTCAAACCGGCAACGCGTTTGGCGCACACTGCCATTTTGAAATCCGTATCAATGGCCAGTATATGAACCCGGTGAACTATCTGCCATAACTCCCATTTGTACGAACGATTTAAAAAAGGGTATTCGGAATCTCCGGATACCCTTTTATATTGTGTGTTTTTCCGCAGAACATGACAGGAAAATCCTTGTTTTTTATTGGATCATCTGTCAAGGCATTTGAAATATGCATGAAATTTTATTTTTCTGAACAAAAACATAGTGCCAACATCATAAACTAAAGCAAGCCGTCTGTCAATTGACAGACGGCTTGCTTTAGTTTATGTCATCTCTGCAAAAGGATGGGTGATTACATAAAAGAATGAATTGTATATCCTTTTATGTAATAATGCTTGACTTTTCTCCGTACTTGACCTATCATTCAATTTGTACGGAGGAAAGCGAGGTGATCCATTGCGTGCAAGAATAGGCCGGCCGCCCAGCGACCATCCGAAGCTGGCAAGGACAGAAATTCGCCTGACCTTAGAGGATAAGGCGATACTGGAATACTGCTGCGAGGTTTTGGGCAGGTCGAAATCAGATATTGTTCGGGATGGCATTTACATCATGTATAACAACCTGAACAAATCAGATGAAAAATAAAAGGAAGCGGCGTTTACAAAGGTATGGAAAACTTATTTAAAAGAGACAACACGGCAGCGGGATACGGATCTCACAAGCGCACGGAAAATTACATAACAGAAAACCCCCGGCATCCCAGATGCCGGGGGTTCTATTGCAATCAATTATCTTAAAAGCCCATCAGCTTGGTCATATCCACGGCCAGTTGCTCCTGCAGCTTGGCGGCGGCTTCCTTAGTATCGCACTTGGTGGTGTAGTAGACCTTGATCTTCGGTTCCGTGCCGGACGGGCGGATGATGACGCCGGCTTCATCCTGCAGATCGAACTGCAGAACGTTCGATTTCGGCAGCTTGATCTCGGAGGTTTCACCGCTCTTCAGATCCTTCATGACGCTCGTTTCATAATCGGCAAAGCGCAGAACCTCCAAGCCGCCGATGACAGCCGGGGGATTCTTCCGCAGCGACTCCATGATGTCGTTCATGCGCTGCATGCCGGTCACACCCTCGCAGGTGAAGTTGCCCTGTACATGCAGATAGTTGCCGTACTTCGCGTAGATCTCGTTCAGCACATCCACCAGCGTTTTGCCCTGGGATTTGTAGTAGGCCGCCATCTCACAGATCAGCGCCGCGCCGTTGACAGCATCCTTGTCGCGCACATAGGTGCCGGACAGATAGCCGTAGCTCTCTTCGAAGCCGAAGATGTAGCGGTTCTGTTCGCCCTTTTCTTCCAGCAGGGCAATCTGCTCGCCGATGAACTTGAACCCGGTCAGGACATTGATGACCTGAACGCCGTAATCCTTCGCAATCGCCTCGATGATATTCGAAGTGACGATCGTTTTGACGGCAATCGGGTTCTTCGGCATGGTGCCGTTTTGAATGCGGCAGGATGCGATGTACTGCAGCAGCAGCGCGCCGACCTCGTTGCCGCTCATCAGGATGTATTCGCCGTTTTGATTGACCGCAATGCCGACGCGGTCGCAGTCCGGGTCGGTCGCCAGAAGCAGGTCCGGCTGGACCTTATCGCAGAGCTCGAGGCCCTTCTGCAGCGCTTCGCGGATTTCCGGGTTTGGGAACGGGCAGGTCGGAAAATTGCCGTCCGGATATTCCTGCTCGGGAACGACGGTCACATCCCGGATGCCCATGCGGCGGAGTGTCTCGCGGACCGGCTTGTTTCCGGTGCCGTTGAGCGGCGTGTAAACGACCTTCAGGCCGGCCTTCTCGCAGATGCCCGGGTTGATGGCCTCGCCGAGTACATGCTGGATGAACTTCTCGGTGACCTCGTCCGGAATGTATGCGATCAGCCCCTTCTGGATGGCTTCCTCGAAGTCCATGGTTTTGACATCCTCAAAGATGTCGAGCCTGTTGATCAGCGTCAGCACGCGTTCGGCGATTTCCAGCGTCATCTGGCAGCCGTCCGCGCCGTAGGCCTTGTAACCGTTGTATTTTGCCGGGTTGTGACTGGCCGTCACCATGATGCCCGCCTGGCAGCCAAGCTCGCGCACCGCGAACGAGAGCGCCGGGGTCGGCATCAGCTCTTTATAGAGATATGCCTTGATACCGTTTGCCGCGAGCACGCAGGCGGCTTCTCTGGCAAACCGGTCGGACTTGATGCGCGAATCGTAGGAGATCGCCACGCAGGCGGTCTTATAGTCCTCGTTTAAATAGTCGGCGAGACCCTGTGTGGCGCGCCGGATGGTGTAGATGTTCATGCGGTTGGTGCCCGCGCCAATCACGCCGCGCAGGCCGCCGGTTCCGAATTCCAGATCGCGGTAGAACCGGTCCACGATTTCCTCTTCCCTGCCGGTGATCTCGTTGAGCTCGTCGGTCAGGTCTTTATCTTCCAGCTGATATTGGAGCCATCTGTCGTACAACTGCTGTTCCTTCAAAATCATCACCTGTTTCCTTTTCTTTTAGAGTATATCTGCATCCGGCCGTCCTGCATATGCGCATGGAGCTTTGGTGCAGGGGATCCATCCGGTGCTCTTCATCTTGACCAAAAAATCACGGGATATCAATCTAAAATTACCCTACTTTATACTATAATACAAATAATAGAAGCTTGTCAAGGCGCAAAAAAATATTATGTGATATTGTTGAACTATTCGAAATTTGCCGTTATAATGTTTGTATAGATTGATCCGGCAACATGTCGAAAGGTGGGGACATCCTTGTATGCAGCGCTGAATTCACTGGGCTTTTTGGGCCTGGACTCCTTTGTGGTTTCGGTGGAAGTGGACATCGCGAACGGTATGCCGAACTTCGATATCGTGGGACTGCCCGACGCAGCGGTCCGCGAGGCCAAGGACCGCGTGCGGTCGGCCATCAAAAACACGGGCTTTGCGTTTCCTGTCAGCCATATCACGGTCAACCTGGCGCCGGCCGACATCAAGAAGGTGGGGCCGCTCTACGACCTGCCGATTGCGGTGGCGATTCTCAAGGCGTCCGGGCAGATGGCGGGGGAGCTGGACCGCTTTGCGTTTATCGGGGAGCTGTCGCTTTCCGGCGCACTGCATCCGGTCACCGGCGTGCTGCCAATGGTGTCGAAGGCGAAGGAGCACGGCTTCGAGGCGGTCTTTCTGCCCGCACAGAACGCGGCCGAAGCGTCGGTCGTCGACGGCATGAGCGTCTATCCGGTGGAAAGCCTTGAGCAGCTGACCGGACATCTGTCGGGCGCAAAGCGGGTTGAGGCTGCCGCGCCATACCGGTTCGAAGCGGTGCGCGCGCCGCTTTCCCTGGATTTTTCGGAGGTCAAGGGGCAGGCGCAGGCCAAGCGCGCGCTGGAAATCGCCGCGGCAGGCGCGCACAACATCCTGCTGATCGGCCCGCCGGGTTCCGGCAAAAGCATGCTGGCCAAAAGGCTGCCGTCCATCCTGCCGCCGATGACCTTCGAGGAGGCGATGGAGACCACCAAAATCCATTCGATTGCCGGGATGGTGACGCCCGAGCGGCCGATCGTTTCGGTGCGGCCGTTCCGCTCGCCGCATCACACCGTATCGCCGGCCGGGCTGACCGGCGGCGGAAGCAACCCGAAGCCCGGGGAGGTTTCGCTGGCGCACAACGGCGTGCTGTTCCTGGATGAGCTGCCGGAGTTCCCGCGCGCGACGATGGAGGTGCTGCGCCAGCCGATGGAGGACGCCAGGGTGACCATCTCCCGCGCGCAGTGCAGGCTGACCTATCCGTGCAGCGTGATGCTGGTGGCAGCCATGAATCCGTGCCCCTGCGGCTATTACGGGAGTCCCACGCGCCGCTGCGGCTGCAGCGAGGCCGCGGTCGGACGGTATCTTGGACGTGTTTCCGGGCCGCTGCTGGACCGGCTGGACCTGCACATCGAGGTGCTGCCGGTGGAATTCGACCATCTGACAGCGAAGGGCAAAGAGGAACCGTCGGAGGCCATCCGCAAACGGGTGGAGAGGGCGCGCACCTTTCAGCTGGAACGGTACCGCGGCAGCGGCGTTTCCTGCAATGCGCGGCTGACCCCATCCCTGCTGGAAAAGGTGTGCGTGATGAGCGACGACGCGTCGCGGCTGCTGAAGAACGCGTTCCAGAATCTTGGACTGTCCGCGCGGGCCTATGACCGCATCCTGAAGGTGTCGCGGACCATTGCGGACATGGAACAGAGCGGTCAGATCAAAGCCGCCCACATCGCGGAAGCGGTGCGGTACCGCAGTCTTGACCGGAAATACTGGTCCCGCGGCTGACACAGGACAAGGATGAAAGCTTGCGCGCGGACGGGTTTCCGGCAGAGAAACGGCGCGCATATCGCGGAATACTGTCACCGGCGGTTCCGACAGAAAACACAGGGAATACGGCCGCCCGGCGGCGTATTTTATAAAAGCAGGGCTTTGTTGAGTTGACATGAAAAATCGGCACTGTATTTGGTGTTCCTCTCCGTCTGTATAGGAATAAACACCAAAAAGACTGGAATCTGCTGAAATTTTATGAAACAAGCGTCTCTTCAGAGCTTTTTCATGTGTTAACTCAACCATGCCGAAAACAGAACATGGAAGATGCAGCATGATTAAACACATCGTATTCTGGAAACTGAAAGACGAAGCGCTTGGAAATACCAGGCAGCAGAACGCGCAGCAGCTCAAAGAGAGGCTCGAAGCGCTGCGCGGCCAGGTTGACGGGATGAAACACCTGGAGGTCGGCGTAAACTTCAATCCAAATGGATTCGACCTTTGCCTGTACAGTGAGTTCGACTCGAAGCAGGCGCTGGAAGCTTATCAGAGTTATCCGCCGCATGTCGAGATCAAGGGCTTTGTCGCTGAGATCACAACAGACCGAGCGGTCGCGGACTACGAATACTAGGACCGCTTTGGCCTGTTCAAAAAAGGGAGAAACCTGCCGCTGCCTGGCAGCGGGCGGCGAAAATTTACAGGCAATTTGTATTTACAAAATTGCCTGTAAATTTTTTTATGATACCATCTTAAAGATATCCATCTGTAAGGCAGCCGGATGTCTAAAATTTGTTTTTAAATTGAAGGATTCGGGTATCATTTCAAACATCTGTGGACAGAATTTATGGGACGGCGGTGTTTCCGCGTCTCATGAGAACTGGGAGCAATGTCAAAAATCTGGCAGCTTTTTTGTTTGATTCGTCAAAAATAGAATTTTATTTAGACATTTTTTATATTTTGAAACAAACAATTAATAAATATGGCCGAAAATATTGAATAATATGAAAACTTATGCTAGAATGTTATACATAGATTCGCATCCGATACGCTTAGCGCCTGTTTTTCGAGGCAAAAGGGTATCCGATGATCTTCCAACTTCGGCGACCGGCGGCGTTTGATTCCAGATAGCTGGAACAATGGTGGGAAACGCTGCTGCGGGTGGGGAATTCGCCTCACAGTATGTATAACAATATCAAAAATGGAGGCTGTTTCATGAAAGAATGTAAAAACTGCGGGCATCCTTTGGATGACGGATGTCAGGAATGTCCGAAATGCGGTTTGAAAATAGAACAACATACGCCATTGTCCGATGATATGATCAAGTGTCCGGTATGCGGCCGCTACATTGCCAAAACGGACGATTTCTGCGGCTGGTGCGAGGCCGACCGCCGCAAGCAGGGGATGATGAACGAATCGGACCAGGATGAAATGGTGCTGGAACCGCCGCCGCCGTTTTACCGGTCGGCATGGTTTCTGTGGCTGGCGCTGATCCTCGTCGCGCCGATCGGCATCTTCCTGCTCTGGAAGTACCATGACTGGCCGAAGGCCGGAAAATGGGTACTCAGTGTGTTCTTTGCGGCGCTGTTTACGGGAATGCTGGTGCTGCTCCTCAGCAGCCTCGGAAGCGCGCATGACCCGCAGGGAGGCGGGACGGACAGCTCGTCCGGTACGGTCAGCACGCCGCAGATCCGGGAAACGGTGGTCATCCGGGATAAGGATCGGGCCGAGCTGCTCAAAATCGGCGATGAAGCCCTTCTCGACACCCTCTATGACATCGGCATCCAGACCATCTGGAAGGTGTCGATCAACGAGGAGCGGGAGACCATCCGCATTCTGGCGGATGTCACCAACGATATCCTGATCCAGTATCAGGACGGCGCGCTGGAAGACATCTACAACGATGTGGAGCCGCGCCGGTATTACTACTGCGCCGACAATTCCCATGACGTCTACAGCTACCGGACCGATACGGTGATCATGTTCGCGAACGCCGCGAAGAAGGCCGAGCGTGAAGCGCGTGAGAAAGAGGCGTTCAAATCGTACAGCTATGACAACCTCCTGAAATACAACACTGCGGAACTGATCGGCACCATGGTGCGGTTTGACGGAACGGTGCATCCTGTCAGTGAGACCGATGAGATGCTCAAGCTGCGCGTCGACATCGACGGCGACGAGGAGCAGGTGGCTTATGTTTACTATGCGAAGACGGAAAGCCGCGCGCTGAATTTTGACGAGGGCGCCTACATCCGGGTGTACGGACAGACCAACGGTTCGGAACGGTACCTGACCGACGACCAGACCGAACGGTTTGTGCCGCGAATCTCGGCAAGATACATCGATCCGGTCGAATAAGAAATAAAAAAGATGAAAAAGTACTTGCATTTTTGTCCGCATTATGATATTATCTTATGAGTTATAGAAGTTCACATCAAGCTACGCCGATAAGCCTGTCAGGCGGCTGAACGTAGCGCAAAGAAAGAGGTATTGCATATGAAACAGGGAATTCATCCGAAGTATGAAAAAACCGTCATCCGCTGTGCATGCGGAGAGGAGATCGAAACGCGTTCCACCAGAGGCGACATCCGCGTTGAAATCTGCTCCAAGTGTCATCCGTTCTTCACCGGCAGACAGAAGCTGGTTGATACGGGCGGCCGTGTCGATCGGTTCAGAAAACGTTATAATCTGGGCAAATAAGCTGAATACAAACAAAAAAGAGCGGTGCATGATTCATTTGTGCATCGCTTTGTTTTTCTTTTATGGATATGAGAGATCAGGAGGGAAACGCCTTCATGGAGGAATTCAGGACCATACTAGAATGCGCGCAGGATGAGTTTACAGAGCGCAAGTCCCGGTTTATCGGCCATGTCAGCCCGGTAAAGGATGAAGAAGAGGCGCTGGCGTTCGTGGCCGGGATCAAGCAGAAGTATTGGGACGCCACGCACAATGTTCACGCCTATATCCTGCAGAATGGCATGCTCAAGCGCTACTCGGACGACGGGGAACCGCAGGGGACGGCCGGCATCCCGGTGCTGGACGTGCTGCAGAAGGAAAAGGTGACCGATGTGGCCGTGGTGGTCACGCGGTATTTCGGCGGCATCCTGCTGGGCGCGGGCGGCCTTGTGCGCGCCTATTCGCACGGGGCGAAGCTCGCGCTGGATGCGGCCGGCATTGTCACGAAACGGCTGTGCTATGTGATAAAACTGGAGTTCGACTATGCGATGTACGGTAAGATCAGCTACATCCTGCCCCAGTACCAGACGCTGACGCTGGGCAGCGACTTCGGCGCGGCGGTGGTGTTGCGGGTCATGATGCAGGCGTGTCACTACGACCGGTTTGTGAAGGATGTGACCGAGCTCAGCGGCGGGACCATCGTTCCGAAGCTCGAAGAGGAGGTCTTTTCGGAGAAATGCTGATGTTCGGCGAAAGCCGCCGTCGCGTTTTGCCGCCGGTTGGCACAGAAACGGGATTGTTTGGCTGATCTGGCCTTTCAAAGCGGGAAAAGATAAACTTTTTGTGTCCGCCGCAGGAGAATTACAATCGAAACGGTATAATAAGAGTAGAATGTATATCATGGGAAAAAACCGATGAAAAGGGGGTTTTTCTATGAATATCAGGGAACAGACCCAGCGGCTGGAGCACGAGATGCTCTCGCCGCGCGCGGCAAAAAGCGACGGGTCAAAGGGCCGCATGAGGCCGCAGAAGGACTGCGATATCCGCACCTGCTACCAGCGGGACAGGGACCGTATCCTGCACTGCAAATCCTTCCGGCGGCTCAAGGACAAAACACAGGTCTTTCTGGCCCCGGAGGGCTCGCATTACCGCACCCGCCTGACCCATACGCTGGAGGTGTCGCAGATTGCGCGCACCATCGCGCGGGCGCTGCGGCTCAACGAGGACCTGACCGAGGCGATCTGCCTGGGGCACGACCTCGGCCACACGCCGTTCGGCCACGCCGGGGAGCGTGCGCTCGATCGGGTATGCGAATATGGATACCGGCACAACATCCAGAGCGTGCGGGTCGTACACCGGCTGGAAAACGACCTCAAGGGGCTGAACCTCACCTATGAGGTGTTAAACGGCATCGCCTGCCACACCACCAGACGGACTGCGAAGACTCTGGAGGGACGGGTGGTGCGGTTTGCCGACAAAATCGCCTATCTGAACCACGACTTTGAGGACGCCGTGCGCGGCGGCATCCTCGAGGAGGACGATCTCCCGTGGGACGTCAAGTACATACTGGGGCGTTCCAAGTCCGCGCGCATCACCGCGCTGATCACCTCGATCATCGAGCATTCCGATGAGGACATCGCGATGGACGAGGAGACCTTCCGCACCTTTCTGCTGTTCCGCAGCTTTATGTTTGAAAACGTCTACACCAACCCGCAGGCAAAGGGGGAGGAAGGCAAGGCCGAATACCTGACCGGCAGGCTGTACGAACATTTCCTGCAATTTCCCGAACGGCTGCCGCCGCTCTACCGGCAGGTCTGCGAGCAGGAGGGGAAGGCGCGGGCGGTCTGCGATTACATCTCAGGCATGACCGACAACTACGCGATCGGTTTGTATGAGGATATCTTTATCCCACGATCCTGGGGCGGACCCAGGCAGGGATGAGTTTCCATCTGCCGCAGGATATGGCTGCTGCGGGAAAGGGATTACCGGACGACGGCCGTTTAAGGGAATCGTCTGTCCATTGCAAATGCGTTTTCTCAAAACCGGAAGCCGGCGGAATTTTGGCAGCTCAACCAAAGCGGTGCCGGGGAAGCGGAAAACAATGTTGCAAATATATGATTTGAGATAGGAAAGGAGAGGATGCCCTATCATTGGAAGCCAGTTTATCGAGGAGCTTAAATTTCACTGTGAGATTGAGGATGTGGTGTCCTCTTACGTCAGCCTGAAGCGCGGCGGCCGCAACCTGATGGGACTTTGCCCGTTCCATTCAGAGAAGACCGGATCCTTCGCGGTGTTTCCGGATACGCAGTCCTTCTACTGCTTCGGATGCGGCAAGGGCGGCGACGTGATCACCTTCATCGAGGAGATCGAGCATCTCAGCTATGTGGAGGCTGTGCAGCTTCTGGCCAAGCGGGCCGGCCTTGAGGTGCCGGACAGCGGCGAGAACAACGAGCTGGCGCGCCTGAAAACGGAGATATTGGAAATCAACCGGCAGGCGGCGCGCTTCTATTATAAATACCTGTTGAGCGACAACGGAAAAGCGGCGCGCGCATACCTGGTCGAACGGGGACTGAGCGCGGAAACCGTCAAGAAATTCGGGCTTGGCTACGCGCCGAATGCATGGGGAGAGATGTACCGCCATCTGAAAGGCCTTGGTTACCGGGATGAGGCGCTTTTGTCCTCGAATATCGTGGCCAGAGGCCGGAACGGTTCGTGCTATGACCAGTTCCGGAACCGCGTGATCTTCCCGATCATCGACCTGCGCGGGAACGTCATCGCGTTCGGCGGCCGCGCGCTGGATCAAAAGGGGCCGAAATACCTGAACTCCTCCGACACGCCGGTCTTTAAGAAGAGCCGGAACCTGTTTGCGCTGAATATCGCAAAGGCGAGCAAAGCCGGAAAGCTGATCCTTTCAGAAGGCTATATGGATGTCATCAGCATCCATCAGGGCGGCTTCGACTATGCGGTCGCGACGCTCGGCACGGCGCTGACAAGCGAACAGGTGCAGCTGATTGCGCAGTACACCAACGAGGTCATCCTGGCCTACGACAGCGACGAGGCGGGGCAGAAGGCGACCAAGCGGGCCGTCGAGCTGCTGGATGCCAGAGGGCTGCAGATCAGGATCCTGTCGATCCCCGGCGCGAAGGATCCGGACGAATACATCAAAAAATTCGGCAGCACGCGGTTTAAGCTGCTTTTGGACGGCAGCGACAACTATGTCGAATATGAGCTGCACCGTCTCAGGCAGGTCTACGATATTGAGACGACACAGGGAAAAATCGATTATCTGAAGAAGGCGTCCAAGCTGTTAAGCGAGGTAAACAGCCCGGTGGAACGGGATGTATTCATCCTGAAGGTTGCGAATGAGCTTTCCATCACCAAGGACGCGCTGTATCTGCAGGTAAATAATTTGATAAAACAAAACCGAAGGGCGAAGAATAAAAAGGAGCGGGCGGATATCCATATAGCCGGCTTTGAAAAGCTCGACAAGATCAACCCGGAGCGAAACCGAAACAAGGGCGCGGCGCTGACCGAAGAAAAGCTCATCGCCGTGCTGATGAAGAACCCGGATTATTACAACAGGATCTGCTGCCGCATCAGGCCTGAAGACTTTGTGACCTCCTTCAACCGGCAGGTCTACACGGTTTTGACCGAGCGGCTCAGGCAGAATCTGCCGGTCGACCTGATGCAGCTTTCCGCCGACTTTGACAAGGAGCAGATGGCGCGCATTGCGGGGATTCTCAACGCGTCCGACGCGCACTGTACAACGGAACAGGCCGATGAGTATATGGAACGGCTGCTGGAATTCAAAAACAGAAAGACAAAAGAAGACATCGCCGGCATGGACGACAACGACACGCTGGCATATATCGCAAGCTTGGGGAAAAAGAAAAAGTAAGCGCATTCGAATATCCGACAGAACTGTTATGCGCAGTAATACAAGAGGAGTTACAAATATGGCAAATGCTGAAAAGAAAAACGTGATCAAGGATTTAATCGAGCACGGCAAGACCAAGGGCAAGCTGACCACCAAGGAGATCAACGACGCGCTTGAGGAACTCGATTTCGACGTGGAGCAGGTGGATAAGCTGTATGATACGCTGGAAGCCTACAGCATCGAAATCATCGAGGACCTTGCGCCGGCCATCGACGCGGATTTCCATGTCCAGAGCGAGCACGAGGATCTCGAGGTTGCGCTGTCGGCCGAGGGCATCAACATCGACGATCCGGTCAAGGTCTATCTCAAGGAGATCGGCCGGGTGCCCCTGCTGACGCCGGAGGAAGAGATCGATCTTGCGACGCGGATGGAGCAGGGCGACGAGTATGCGAAGAAGCGGCTGTCCGAGGCGAACCTCAGGCTGGTCGTCAGCATCGCGAAGCGCTATGTCGGCCGCGGCATGCAGTTTCTGGACCTGATCCAGGAGGGCAATTTGGGACTCATCAAGGCAGTCGAGAAGTTTGACCACACCAAGGGCTTCAAATTCTCGACCTATGCGACCTGGTGGATCCGGCAGGCCATCACCCGCGCAATTGCGGACCAGGCAAGGACCATCCGCATCCCGGTCCACATGGTCGAGACAATCAACAAGGTCAAAAAGGTAAGCTCCCTGCTGCTGCATAAGAACGGACACGACCCAACGGCCGAGGAGATTGCCGCGGAGCTGGATATGCCGGTCGACAAGGTGCGCGAGATCATGCGGGTGGCGCAGGAGCCGGTATCGCTCGAAACGCCGATCGGCGAGGAGGAGGACAGCCATCTCGGCGACTTCATCCCGGACGACGACGCGCCGGCCCCGGCAGAGGCGGCTTCGCATACGCTGCTCAAGGAACAGCTTTCGGATGTGCTGCAGACTTTGACGCCGCGCGAAGAAAAGGTGCTGCGCCTTCGGTTTGGACTGGAGGACGGCCGTTCCAGAACGCTCGAGGAGGTCGGAAAGGAGTTCAATGTGACCAGGGAGCGCATCCGCCAGATCGAGGCCAAGGCGCTCAGAAAGCTGCGGCATCCAAGCAGGAGCAAAAAGCTCAAGGACTTTTTGGATTGATGCAGAGAAACAGGATATGCAGATATGGGGAACACAATGTAAGACGATTAGATGGGAGAAGTATTTGAGATGCATATTACTCTGGAAGCCGATTATGCTACGAGGATGGTTTACTGTCTGGCGAAAAATGGGAAACGGCTGGACGCGAAGACCCTGGCGGAGATGTCCGGCGTCACGCTGCGGTTTTCTTTGAAGATTCTCAGAAAACTGGTCGCAAGCGGCATCATCAAATCCTATAAGGGAATCCAGGGCGGATACGAGCTGGCAAAGCCCGCGTCTGAAATCACGCTGCGGCAGGTGGTCGAGACCATTGAGGGGCCGTTTTACATCAACCGGTGTATGGATGAGGATTTTGTCTGTACAAGGGAGAAGGACGAGCCCTGTTTCTTCCGGGAGGTCTTTATCAAGGCATCCGAGATGGTGCGGGCGGAGTTTGACAAGATCACCTTTGACCAGTTCGAGGAAAAATCATAAAATTTAAATATTTGACATATGTGCGGCAGTGGGAAGAATCCAAGAAAAAGTGTACAAGATCTGATACGGTAAATTGTACAGAATGCAGATAGATTCGGTACTATTCCCATATTGTCTATTGAAATTGACAGGAAAACAGGAAAATAATATAAAATTCAGACCTGAAATTGACGTTCACGGATTATGAAAAAGTAATATCTATAATTGACAAAAAACGCAAAGTGTAGTACACTGTTTATAGACACTGTACCATAAAAATATGATACAGTTATGTGTGTATATGGAAGGGAAAAGCTGTTTCGAAAGGGGATAGATTGAATGAAATTGAAGAGGTACATAGCGGCAGTAATTGCGGCTGCCGTGGCAACAGCCTCTCTGTCTGTCAGCGCGTTTGCACTGGCGCAGGGCCGTCCCAGCAAAAATGATTTGGTGGTCTCCAGCAGGACCGAAAAGGAATACTATAAATCCGGAGACACTGTCAAGATCATCTATTCGGCCGATATACAGGGCACGACAAACAATGTGGGCATCAACGTGTATCAGTTTATGCTGGATTACAACGCGCAGCTTCTTTCAAGAGAGGGAGCGAAGGCGACAAGCCTGAACACCTTGACTGGAAGCGGCGCGGAACATACGAAGTTCGCGGATATGTATTTTGCCGGGGCGAGCGGCATCATGATTTTAGGTGAGGATCAGAATTCCAAAGTGGTCAACCCGGTAAAAGGCGACGACTTCATGGCGCTGGAATTCACATTAAACGGCGACGTGTCGGCTGATACAGAGCAATCCTTTAACGACATTATATCGATTCGTCCCAAGGGAACCAATATGATGGTTTACTATCCGGACGGCGTACAGACCAGTAAAGATGAGGACCAGGTTTCATTCGAATTCTCGCAAGCATCTCCAAGTCCATACCGATTGACGGAAGGCGCCCGGGCCGCTGTGAAGATCGACAATGTGAAACCGGTTATCAAGCTGAACGGACAGGCCTACGAGGGCGATGTGGCCAAGCTGTTTGTGGACAATGTGACGGTTTCGGTGGATGAGAACCATCTGGAATCCATCATGCTGAACGGCATGCCGATTGAAAACGGCTCGATCATCACCGAAGACGGCGATTATACGCTGGTTGCAACCGACAAAGCGGGCAACCAGACAAGTGTAGCCTTTACAAAAGATGCTTCCGCGCCTACCATCTGGGGCGTTGAAGATGGAAAATACTACAACGTGGATGTCTATCCCAAATACAGCGAAGGCACCGCACTGCTGAACGGCCAGCCGTTTGTCAGCGGCGACAAGGTCAGCGAAGAGGGAAGCTACACGTTAACCGTCACCAAGGAAAATGGGAAGACCGTTTCGGTCAGCTTTGTCATTGACAAAACTCAGCCAACAATCAACCTTGAAACGGTGGATGAGCAGAATCAGTCGAGAAACCCGGTCAAAGTGACCTATTCAGATGAAAATCTCGCCTCTGCTTTTGTAAATGATCAACCGTTTGAAAGTGGTACGGTATTCAATGAGCCAGGCTCCTATTTCGTAGTGGTGGCTGATTTGGCTGGAAATGAAAGGATCCGCAGGTTTGAGATTGTGTCGGATGAGTTGAATGATTTAGACGTCACATTCTATTGGGCGGATACCAACGAACCGATTAATTTGAGCAAAAACGTGCCGATATTTGATGGCACTTACTACTTTAAAGATGATATCTATGTCACCTTCAATTCGGTTGAAGGCGTCAGCAGCCTTTTGAATGGAAACGCATATGAAAGCAAAACCACCATCGGCGGCGAAGGTGCGTATGAGCTTGCGTTTACCGGAAATTCGGAACTGGCTGTATCCTATCGCTTTGTCGTGGATAAAACCGCACCGACGGTTACCGGTGTGGAAGACGGCGGCAGCTACAGCGAACCGGTCACCATTCAGTTCAGCGATACAAACCTTTGGAATGCTTTCTTGAACACCGATGGAACCGATGAGCCTGAAGAAGTCGTTTCCGGTGTTGTTGTCGATCAGGATGGCAACTACATTCTGACGGTAACCGACAAAGCAGGCAACCAGACAGTTGTAAAATTTGCCTATAACGAGGATGCGTCTTCATCAGATACTTCCTCCGACACTTCGTCCGATACGTCTTCGGATACTTCCTCCGACACCTCATCCAAGGATGAATCCTCTGGATCGGCTGATTCGTCGGCCGGCTCCAGCAGTTCAGCCAGCAAACCCAACCCGCCGACTGGCGGCGGCAGTATGGGACTTCTTTCTGCAAGCGCGTTGGTGGTTGGATTGGCAGCGGTTGCGGCAGTGACCTTTAAAAAGAGAAGCCGTAAAGATTAATCCATTCGATCACTTATAAATCGAGGGTGTGTTTTATTTAAACGATAAATAAAATACAAAGCAGGTATGAGGGGTGCCTGCCGGAAAGAGGTAGCTATGTTTAAAAAGTGGAATGGTCGCATTTTAGCAAGCACATTGGCAGCATTGGTGATTACGACAGCCGTGGGAGTCGTTCCGGCGCTGGCGGCGGAAAATGTCAATTTGGAGTATGCCGTCAGCAACACGGACCTGAAACCAAACGACACGTTCAAAGTCGATGCAAAGGTGACAAACTTCAAACAGGCGGCGCCGAACGGTTCATTGGGATTTCAGTTTGAATACAAATTTGATTATACCAACCTTGAATTTGTAGGCAGCAGCAGTTCACTGTTGGGAAGCAGTTTGGATGCGCGGATGTCACGGAACCAGTTGGTGGTTCTTTACATGCCGATAAATGGGCTGGATCCTTTGATGCCGACAGATGGAAATCTGTTTACACTGGAATTTAAGGTCAAAGACAACGCTGTCAACGGCGATTACAGCATTCAATTGAGCACAGACTCGGCTTTTCTTGGAAATAATCCGGCAAATCAAAGCGATCTGGTTAACTTGGAGGTTTCCGGTCAGCCTATCAGCGTCAAGGTGGAAGGCGGCTTGGATCATCGCGATGATCCGGAAAACCCGGATGGCGACGATGGCGACGGTACATCGGGCGGACAGTCCGAGTATACAAGCAAGGGCAAGCCGGGTGAGACGGCCAGCATGACATCCAATGTATCCGGCCCGAAGGGCGACGGAGATGGAGCCGGCGGAGCCGATGGTACGACACACAAATACGAAACCGTAGAAGAGACAGATGTATCTTTGGCTGAAGGGGAGACCATCTCCACAGCGGAAGACGGCATCAAATACATTGTCGACGCAAACGGCAACATTAAGAAAGAGATTGTCAGCGACGGCAACAGGGGACCCGCTTCCTCAAACGGCGCAATGATCGCGGTGATCATTGTCATTGTGCTGGTCTTGGCGGCAGGCGGCGGATATGCCCTGTACTACTATAAATTCAGAAAACCGAAGGATCCTTTCGCAGCATCCTCCAACCCGGATTTGCATGTGGATGATCATTCATCCGACAGCCAGGATTCCTCCGAACAGTAGATTCTACATAACAGAGAGAAAAGAAAGTTCATTTGTGGTCAAGTCGGTGAAAGTTTCCCAATGGTGGGCCGGCAGGGCTCCTGCAGGCAAGGGGAAATGACACTGTACTATCAATAAAAATCTAAAAAACTACAAAGAAAAGAGGAGATCAAGACTATGTTTAAAAAGAAAGTAGTAAGTCTTTTGTGTGCAGCGGCTTTAACCGTGACCTCGTTCAGCGGTGTGGCCTTTGCAGAAGAGCCGGGCAACGCTCCATTGATCAACCTGATCCCTGTCAATGATACGGTTCAGCCGTACGAGGATGCGGAGTATTATTTGTCTCTGAACATTCCGGAAGGTGTCACCCTTGCAGGTGCACAGATTATGCTTGATGACTCCAATGCGGATTACACCTTTAGTGATTTCGTACCGGGCATCGATATGGACGAGATCGTTTGGCAGGACAATGGCAACAATGTTGTGTTCTTGCTGAGTGGATCGGATCTTGCGATGGATTCTTACGGAGGTGAGGTTGAACTCGGCGTTGTCAAGTTTGATAAAGTTGACAGCACTACAGAGGGATCCTACACCCCGTCTATCGTCTATTATGAGACAGACAATCCAACCGTTAGTACTACACCAGGTGCGACAGAAGTTAAATTGGAAAAAGGCACTGTGCTGCCTGTCGAATCTGCATTCTCCGCAGAAATCAGCATCGACGCAAATGACGTTGCCGAGATGGCATATGATTACAATGTGAATCTGAAGCTTGACAACGCAGCGGAACTGGCAGAGAATGAACATGGCATCGCGAGTTTGCAGTTTGACATCAACTATGATGATTCCAAATTCATCTTTAACAAAGCGACTGAGCTTGCAGCAGGCGTGGAAGCATATGAAGTTTCCGAAGGCGTTGTTCGTGTTGCGGCGATTGTTACCGACGATAACCCGATCGAAGATTATGGTATGTTCATCGCTTCCCTTCGTTTCAAAGCGCTGGTTGATTCTGCAGTAAGCACTTCTTCCTTTACATTTGCAAACGAAGAAGCTGGTTGGGCAAACATGGAAAACCTTACGTTTGGCGAAATGGCTGTTGCAAGTGAAGACAAAGACGTCGAATTGAAGAGAGACGCTATCGATGCGCTGCTTGTTGAGACAGAGGGCGTAGCGATCCATGCGGATTACAGCAAGGTCGACGTCACCAGCGGTCAGCAGGATTTCAATGCCGATGCAGTTTTTGACGCTGAAGCAGTTGCGGCAGGCGATTTCGATCTGTCTGTTGTGGATGTGAACGGCGGAAACCTGATTGGTACAACCAGCCGCTTTGTCATGACCGGTTCTGTAATCAGAAATGAAGGCGCTCCGGATAATTATGGTGTCGCATCGGAAAAGATTGTTTTTGATATCTATAACATGATGATGAGAATCAAAGGCGATGTTTCTTTGAATGGTAATGCCATGAGCATTGTCAATATTTCTGACCTGAGTGCGCTCAAGGGCTTCATTCTGAGCTATGATCATTCTTGGGAAACATATGGCGAGGATATCCAGTGGGCAGCTACCAACATTGCTTATCCGGATAGAAACAGCGATAAGGTCTTTGTTTATGACCTGGTCGCAGCCAAGAGCATCATTCTGAATTCTGCTGAGTAATTGGCAGTTACTGTTAAAACACTGAAAACTTGACTTACTACTTAGGAAAGTTTTTTTGAAAATTACGATTTGACCAGCAGGGGCTTCCGGCTATTTGGCCGGAAGCCCCTGATCTTTGTTGTTGCAGTCTAAAATCTCCGGAATCGTTCATTTGCTGGTGGGCTCCTATTGTATGGCACATCATAAGACATACGAAGTGTAAACGCAGGAAGAAATATGGCCGGAACCAAATATCCGCCGTGACTTTTTCTAGAAAAATGCCTGAAATCTGCGGATATGATTTGAAAAAACCGGTGAAAAGGCGTATAATAAAAAGGATTCTAGAAACGACTGGAGGAAACAATGTGGGTAAACAACTCTTGATGGGTAACGAGGCGATTGGTCTCGGTGCGATACATGCGGGGGTGGATGTCGTCTGTGGGTACCCGGGCACCCCGTCGACAGAAATCCTCGAAACGGTTGCTAAGAACAACCCGGGGGACGTCTATGTGGAATGGTCCACGAATGAGAAGGCCGCTCTTGAGGTCGGCGCGGGTGCGGCGTATGCCGGACGGCGCGTGCTGGTCACCATGAAGCAGGTGGGGCTCAACGTCGCCTCCGATCCGCTGATGAGTCTGGCTTATATCGGCGTAAAGGGCGGCATGGTCATCGCCGTCGCGGACGATCCGGGCCCGATCTCCTCGCAGACCGAGCAGGATACCCGGCACTTCGCGCACTTCTCCAAGCTGCCGGTCTTCGACCCAAGCTCGCCCGAAGAGGCGTACGAGATGATCGGCGACGCGTTTGACTACTCGGAAAAATATCACACGCCGGTGCTGTTCCGTCCCACAACGCGCGTCTGCCACGCCTGTGCGTCGATTGAGGTGAAGCCGCGCAGAACGAAGGATGTGCCGGAAGGCTTTGTGAAGGATTCCAAGTGGGTGATCTTCCCGCGGCTTTCCTATCAGGCCCATCGAAACATCGAACAGAGAAATCCGCAGATCGGCGAGGACTTCAGCGGTTACCGGTTCAACTACATATGCGGCAGCGGAAAAAAAGGCGTCGTATCCGGCGGCATCAGCTATGCCTACACCTGTGAGGCGCTGGGAGAGACGCCGGTCAGGCTGATGAAAATTTCCACCCCGTATCCGTTCCCGGAAAAGCTTGCGCTGCAGTTCCTGGAGGGACTTGACGAGGTGCTGGTTGTCGAAGAGCTGGATCCGGTGCTGGAACGGGAACTGATCTATCTGTGCGGCAAGCATCATCTGCCGGTGACCGTCAAAGGAAAGCTGACCGGAGACATCCAGCCGGCAGGGGAGAACACCGTCGCCTCCGTCAGAGGAGCGCTGGAACGCTTCCTCGGCCTGGAGACTTCGGCCATGCAGCCCATTGAGAAGCCGGACCTGCCGATACGTCCGCCCGTCCTGTGTGCGGGGTGCCCGCACCGCGCGTCCTTCTATGCCGTCAAGCAGGCGATGAAGAGCCGAAAGGCGGTTTTCTCCGGCGATATCGGCTGCTACACACTGGGCAACGCGGCGCCGCTTGGGATGGTGGACACCTGCCTGTGCATGGGCGCGGGCGTGACGGTGGCGCAGGGTCTGCACCGGGCTCAGCCGGATGCGGTCAACTTTGCGTTCATCGGTGATTCCACCTTCTTCGCTTCCGGCATCACCGGTGTGGTCAACGCGGTCTACAATGAGACCGATATCGTGCTGATCGTGCTGGACAATTCCACCACGGCTATGACCGGCCATCAGCCGCATCCGGGAACCGGCGTGACGATGATGGGAGAGGTCTCCCAGAAGATCAGCATCCCGGCAGTGCTGGAAGCGATCGGCGTGAAAAGCGTCGTGACGGTCGACCCGCTGGACTTGGAAAAGGCGGTCGATGCGGTCAAAACTGCCGCGGAGCTGAAGGGCGTTTCGGCGGTCATCTTCAAATCGCCGTGTATCGCGGTCACAAAACCCGCGCCGCTTTACCATGTGGATGAAGAGAAGTGCATTGGATGTAAAAAATGTATCCGGGAGCTTGGCTGCCCGGCGATTGTATATAAAGGAAACAAGGCGTATATCGAACCGTCGCTCTGCTATGGATGTTCCATCTGCAGCCAGGTCTGTCCGGTCGGCGCGATTGGAGGTGCACAGCATGAATAAGAACATCCTGTTGTCCGGCGTTGGCGGACAGGGAACGGTGCTGGCTTCCAAGCTGCTCGCACAGGCGGCGATGAATCGCGGAGAATTCGCGCGCACCGCCGAAACGATCGGCATGGCGCAGCGCGGCGGATGCGTGGTCAGCCATGTACGGATCGGCGATGTGATCCATTCCCCGCTGATTCCACAAGGGGGCGCGGATATGATCATCGGTTTTGAACCGGCTGAGGCGGTCCGCTGTCTCGATTTTCTGAAGCCCGGCGGCGTGGTGGTCGTGAGCAGTAAGGCGATTGCGCCGATCACGGCATCCCTGAGCGGTTCGGATTACAGCGGGGAGGAGATGCTCAGCTTTCTGAAAGAGGGGGTGGAGCGCCTGCTGATCCTGGATGCCGAACCGATCTGTGAAAGCTGCGGCACCGCCAAGGTGCTGAATGTCGCGCTGCTCGGCGCGGCGCTTTCCACCGGCGTACTGGAGCTCTCCATCGATGAGATGAAGCGGACCATTACAGAGCGCGTGCCCGAACGATTTGCCGAGATGAACCTGAAAGCGCTCGCGCTGGGCGCGGCATCAGGGATGGAGGAATAAGCCATGCAGATGAAACAATCCCAGTTCGACCTGATCAAGCGGCAGTTAAAACGGCTGACCGCGGTTGAAGGCGGGTTCTACCAGAAGAAATTTGAGGGCATCGATATCGACGGGATCCAGACGCAGTCGGATTTTGAAAAGCTCCCGTTTTCCTGGAAAGGGGACCTGCGCGAAGCGTATCCGCTCGGACTGCAGGCTGTCCCGGATGAGGAGATTGTCCGCATCCATTCGTCCTCCGGCACGACCGGCACACCGGTCATCATCCCATATACACAGCGGGATGTTGAGGACTGGGCGATTATGTTTAAACGCTGTTATGAGACTGCGGGCGTCACGAAGCTGGACCGCATCCATATCACGCCGGGATACGGGCTTTGGACGGCCGGCATCGGCTTTCAGGCCGGCGCGGAGCTGCTCGGCGCGATGGCGATCCCGATGGGGCCGGGCAACACCGACAAACAGCTGCGCATGATGATGGATTTGAAGAGCACGGTGCTGACCGCGACCTCCTCCTATGCGCTTCTGCTGGCGGAGGAGATTGCAAAGCGCGGCATCGGCGAGAGGATTCATCTGCGCAAGGGCCTGATCGGATCGGAGCGCTGGGGCGAAAAGATGCGGAAACGCATCGCCGCGGAGCTGGGCGTCCAGCTCTATGACATCTATGGCCTGACCGAGATCTACGGCCCCGGCATCGGCATCAGCTGCGACGATGAGAGCGGCATGCACTACTGGGACGACTACATCTATTGTGAAATTGTCGATCCGAAAACCGGCGAGATTGTACCGGATGGTGAGATCGGTGAACTGGTCATCACGACGCTGCGCAAGGAAGGCGCGCCGCTGATCCGGTACCGCACGCATGATCTGACAAGATTTGTGCTGGGAGACTGTGCATGCGGCAGCCAATATCCGCGAATCGACACATTAATCGGCCGGACCGATGATATGATAAAGGTCAAAGGCGTCAACATCTTCCCAAGCCAGATCGATGAGCTGCTGCGGGATATTGAAGGCGCATCCAGCGAATATCAGGTCATGATCGACCATCTGAACGGCAAGGATATTCTGACGCTGTTTGTGGAGCGCGAAAAGGGCGCCGACAGTGAACAGCTCGAGCATGAAATCCATCGTCGCTTTAAGCTCAAGATCGGTATCACAATTGTGCCGAAGGCGGTCGGCATCGGCGATCTGCCGAGAAGTGAAAAAAAATCCACCAGAATCTTTGACAATCGGTATTGATTCGACTGGAAATTACATATAGTATCGTCATTGAAGCCTGAGCGGTGCCCGTCCGTCGGACGCCGCTCTTGGCAACCCGTTGTGCAGGCATACGGGCGTTTGACAGAATACGGTTCTGCAGAGGATACAGTTCTGTGAAGGCGGCAGTTTTGCAATCAATATTTGGCTGTTTTAAAGCGGATGCAGCAGTACAGTTAAAACAGTAGCCCGATAGACCGTAGACGCCTGCTCAAAAGGACTTCATACTGTCAAAAAACAACGAGATATATCTCAGGAAAATCATAAACAAAAGATGTGGCCATCTGATACATACCTGCCTGTTTCAAAGCGGATGCAGCAGTGCGGTAAAAATGGTAGTCCGACGATAAACCCTCTGCCTGAAAGGGCGGCATTCTATCAGAAAACTATGAGATATGTTCCGAGAAGATCGTGAAAAGAAGAGGAGGATGCGGATGAAGAAACGTCGGAGGGCACGCGGAAAAATTCTGCGCATCCTGCTGCTGATACTGCTGATCGCCGCGCCTTTTTATCTGTATGGGCAGAACCATGACCTGATGCTGTCCCATATCGTGTGCGAAAGCGCGCGGCTGCCCCAAAGCTTTGACGGATTCCGCATCATCCAGGTGTCCGACCTGCACAATGCCCAGTTTGGGGAAAATCAGCGGGACCTGGTCGTCATGACGATCGAGCAGGAACCCGACATCGTGGTGCTGACCGGCGACCTGATCGACAAACGGCGCACGACATCCGAGGATATGGAGACGGCGCTTCACTATGTCCGGGAGATTGTTGCGTATACAGACGTCTATTTTGTCACGGGAAACCATGAGGAGATGTCAGACTATTACGATGAGCTGAAGGAACAGCTGCTGGAATGCGGTGTGACGGTGCTGGAGGATCAATCGGTCAGTCTTGAGCGGGATGGACAGTCCATCCGGCTGGCAGGCGTACGGGATATCGGCACGCTGGGAGAGGAAGGCGAGCCGGGACGTGAGGAGCGGTTCCATGAAAAGCTGAAATCACTGTTTTCAAAAGAGGATGACCGCTATACCATCCTGCTGAACCATCGCCCGAATGATCTCGATTACTGCGCTAAGCTGCCGGTCGACCTGATTCTCAGCGGGCATGCGCACGGCGGACAGATCCGGCTGCCGTTTATCGGCGCTGTATTTGCGCCGGACCAGGGATTCTTTCCGCGCTACACCAGCGGTCTATATGAAAAAGCGGGCACCCAGATGGTCGTGAGCCGCGGCCTTGGCAACAGCCTGTTTCCGTTTCGCGTCGGGAACCGTCCCGAATTGGTCTGCGTCACGCTGAGGAGCGGCACTTCTGAAGAATGAATAACACTCAGCCATCCATGACAGAATGCCGCGAAAGGATACCGGTCTGTATAATAATCATGACGCGGCGCAGGGAAATCCGCCGCACATCAGGATGGCAGATGATGCGGCGTTTCCCAATGATTCCGCTTTGCTGCAGCATACCGCTATAAACCGATGTGCGGCAGGTAAGCCGCGTGCGCTGAGCAGCGTCAGGCTGGCGGAGCAGAATGGAGGAAAAGGCAATGGCGATCAACAAGATGATGCGCGCGGCGCTGAAAGCACTTTCCTACCCCGACATCGATATGAAAAAAAACTACCGCATCGTGCGGCAGTTTGTCAATATCACGCATTCCCATATCCTGAAGCCGTTCGGTTACAAGACCTGGGAACATCGCATCCCGAACGGGGACCACGATATTCCGGTACGCATCTTCACGCCGCCGCATGGGGAGCACGCGCCGATCCTGCTGTTTTTCCACGGCGGCGGATGGGTGACCGGAAACATCGGCAGCTATGACAAGGTCTGCACCAATATGGCGCGCCTGACACAGCACCGCGTCGTGTCGGTCGATTACCGTCTGGCGCCGGAATACCGTTTTCCGGCAGGACTGGAGGACTGTTACCGCGTCGCGCTGGAAATCTTCCGGGACAATTCGCTTTTGGGCGTGGATTCAAAGGACATCACATTGATCGGGGATTCAGCTGGTGCGAACCTGGCCGCCGCTGTCAGCCTGATGGCGCGCGACCGCGGGGAATTCCTGCCGCAGCGGCAGATTCTAATCTATCCGGCGACCCATTTTGACCACACCGAATCCTCTCCGTTTGAGTCGGTGAGGGAAAACGGTACCGATTATCTGCTGACCGCCAAGCGTATCTGCGACTATATGGATTTATACCGTTCGGTGGATGCGGATCTCAGCAATCCCTATTTTGCGCCGCTGATGGCGTCCGACCTGTCCAATCAGCCCAGAACGCTGCTGGTCACAGCCCAATACGACCCGCTGCGGGATGAAGGGGAGGCCTATGGGATGAAGCTGCGGAAGGCCGGCAACGCGGTGGAGATGCACCGGGTCAGGGATGCGCTGCATGGGTTCTTTTCGCTGCCGCCATCCTTTGCGCCGGTACGGGAATGCTATGAATGGATCAACGAATTTTTGAAAGAGGTGAGCACCGATGCCGCGCAGGTCGAGACAGTGGACGAGACTTGACAACGCCGCGAAGATCTTTCCGTCCAACAGCACAAAGCATGACACCAAGGTCTTCCGGTTTGCCTGTGAACTGTATGAGACGGTCGATCCGGCTGTTCTGCAGCAGGCGCTGGACAAAACCATCGAGTTGTTCCCCAACTACCGCTGTATCCTAAAACGGGGCCTGTTCTGGTACTATCTGGAGCAGAGCGACTTAAAGCCGATGGTTCAGAAGGAGAACAAGCCGCCCTGCAGCGAGATCTATGATAAGAATGTCAAGACGCTGTTATTTGAGGTGAGCTTCTACCACCGCCGGATCAATCTGGAGGTCTACCACGCGCTGTCGGATGGGACCGGTGCGCTGCAGTTCCTGCGCATGCTGGTCTTTCACTATCTGACCAAAATGCATGCGGACCGATTTCCGGAGGAACTGCCGCAGATGGATTACGACGCGTCCGACCGGCAGAAGATGGACGACAGCTTCAGCCGGTACTATGCCGGTAAAAATGATAAGGCCGAAGGTAAAGAGAAGCACCGCGTCGCCTACAAGCTGCGCGGCGCAAGGCTTCCGGAAAACCGCATCCGGGTCATCGAGGGCATTATGCCGGTCAAAGAGGTGATCCGTGCGGCACATGCGCATCACGCGACGCTGACGGTCTTTCTGTGCGCCGTGCTGGTGCAGGCCATCCGGGAGGAGATGACGGTGCGGGAGCTTTCAAAGCCGGTTGTGCTGACGGTTCCGGTCAACCTGCGCAACTATTTCGATTCGCAGTCGGCGCGCAATTTCTTCAGCGTCATCAACGTCTGTTACGACTTCAACGAACAGCCCGAAGCCTTTGCGGACATTGTAACGCATCTGGCCGGCCATTTCAAGGAGGAGCTGACCAATGAACGGATGCAGGAACGGCTCAACGAGCTGTTCGCGATTGAAAAGAATCCGTTTGCGCGCATCGCGCCGCTTGCCCTCAAGGATCTCTGTTTAAAGATCGCGCATGACTACACGAACCGCGAAATCACGGCGGCGTTCTCCAACATCGGAAAGGTGGACATGCCCGAAGCGCTGCGGGAATACATCCGTCTGTTCGATGTGTTTGTCAGCACCGACCGGCTGCAGATCTGCATGTGCTCGTTTGAAGAAAACCTGACGCTGAGCTTTACCTCGCCGTTTGTCGGCGCGGATGTGCAGCGGCGTTTCTTCCGGACGCTGACCACGCTGGGCGTGCCGGTGGAGGTGGTGACGAGCCGACTGGATCAGGAGTAAGGGCGTTCAGGCGACGTTCAAGCGGGTGAACACTCACAGGCTGTGTGCTATCGTTGGTCAGATGAACACCGTGTCAGGGTCAGTATCACAGCATCAGAGACAACGCAGGCGCATTGCTCATGGCAACATGAGCACAGCGTCAGAACAGGGAGGGAACAGTCTATGCAGAGACTGTTTTTGGCGTCCTTATTCAAGGATGTTGCAAAAAAGTTTGTAGAGTTTGCAGATGAGGATCTGGCTGGCAAAACGGTAACATTGATTCCGACCGCCGCCATGCCGGATAAAATGCTGAAGTTCCATTTGAAGTACACGAAAAGAATGCTGTCGAAAATGGGGCTTGAAGTGGATGAACTGGAGCTGTCCACGGCGTCAGACTCGGAAATTGCCGGAAAGCTTGAGACAAACGACTACATTTATATAAGCGGCGGCAATACCTTCTATCTGCTGCAGGAATTGAACAGGTCGGGCGCCGGGGATATCATAAAGGCACAGGTCCGTTCAGGAAAGCTGCTGATCGGCGAATCGGCCGGAGCGATTGCGGCGGCTCCCAACATCGCGTATTCGAAGGATATGGACGACCCCAGTGCCGCTCCGCAGCTGAAAAGCTATGACGCTTTAAATCTGATTGATTTTATCCGGTTCCGCATTATAAGAACTTTCCCTTAAAAAAGGCCGCGGATATCATCCTGTCAAAGTATGAAACGAAACTGCCGCTGGTTCCTTTTCGCAATTCGCAGGCGATCCTGGTCGAGGGGACAGAAAAGCGGGTTGTTTGAGGACATGATCATCACGACAGACCGTATCTTATGGCTGTCCGCATCGCGGTGCCGGCCATTGAAAAATATCGCAGTCAGATGAGCGGCAAAAAAGGACCAGGGATTTGAAGCGGGAAACACAGCAAAACATCCATCCATATCGGAAAATGATTGGCGTCTGAATTTTGACCAGGAATACGGCGATAGAAGCCATAGGACTGTGAAAATACCGAAGTATTGCAAAGAGAAGGAGGGATACGGGATGAAACACTGTGAAAAATGCGGCGTGGATGTGGCGGGCGCGCGCGCAAGCTGTCCGCTGTGCCAGGGGGCGCTGTCCGGCGACAGCGATGACCGGCCGGAGACCTTTCCCTATGTGCCGACCATCTACAAACAGCATGGGATGTTTTTAAAAATACTGATCCTGTGTTCTGTCATCATATCGGTCACCGCGCTGGCGGTCAACCTGATGCTTCCGGGCAGCGGCTGGTGGTCGCTGTTTATCGTGGCGGGGGTCGGCTGCGTCTGGATCAGCCTGGCCGTTGCGGTGCGCAAGCGGCGGAATATTCCGAAGAACATGCTGTACCAGGTCGTGGTGCTGTCCGCGCTGGCGGTGCTGTGGGACCTGCTGACCAATTGGCATGGGTGGTCGCTGGACTATGTGGTCCCGTTCCTATGCATTGCCGCCATGACCGTGCTGTCCGTCATTGCAAAGGTGACAAGGTTGCACATCGAGGATCTGATGATCTATTTTGTCATTGTAGCGCTGTTCGGCATTGTGCCGATTATATTCTTCTTTACCGGCTGTCTCAGCGTGATCTATCCGTCGATCATCTGTGTGGCGTCGAGCGTGATTTCACTGGGAGCCCTGCTGGTGTTTGAAGGGGAAAATATGCTGCTGGAGCTTAAACGCAGGCTCCATATCTGATAAAGCAGCATCCATGTCTGATAAAAAAGAGAATACACTGCACAGCAGTTTATCATAGAGACCATGAAGAAAGGAACGAGAACGATGAATCGAGAACTCAATGAAATTGCCTCCCGTATCCGGGAGCTTCGGGAAGCCTGTGACTACACACAGGAGATGCTCGCAAAGGAGCTGGGCATCAGCGTCGAGCAGTACAGAGAGTATGAACAGGTCGGCGAAAACATCCCGATCAGCATCATCTATGAAATCGCCAGCAAATTCGGCGTCGATTTCACCGAGATCATCACCGGCGTCAACGCGAAGCTGGACACCTACCATGTCGTCAAGCGAGGATGCGGACGGAGCGTCGACCGCTATCCCGGCTACCGCTTCGAAGACCTGGCATTCCGGTTTGGCAAGAAGATCATGCAGCCGCTGCTGGTCACGCTGGAACCATCCGACAAGCCGGCGGCGCTGGTCACGCATAAGGGCCAGGAATTCAACCTCGTGCTGGAGGGCAGCGTGGCGGTCGTGTTCGACGACAAGGAGATCATCCTGAATGAAGGGGATTCGATCTATTTCAATCCGACGCATCCGCATGGACAGCGCTGCTTCGGCGATCAGAAGGCCCGGTTTTTGACGGTCATTGCTGAGTAATACATAGAAGGGGAAAGGGAGTCGTTTAGAGTATGTTATTGGATCGATTTTTGCCGAGGATTGAATTTGATTCCTATGAGGATTTTAAAGAAAACTATCAGGTAAACGTGCCGGAGGATTTCAACTTCGGCTTTGATATCGTGGACGCCTGGGCCAAAGAGGACGAAAACAAGATGGCGCTGGTCTGGTGTGACGACCACGGCGGCGAGAAGAAGCTGACCTTTGCGGACATCATGCGGCTGTCCAATCAGACCGTACATTTCTTCAAAAGCATCGGCATCCGCAAGGGGTCGGTGGTCATGCTGATCCTGCGCCGCAGATGGGAGTACTGGATCTGCGCGACCGCGCTGCACAAGCTCGGCGCGGTGCTGATTCCGGGATCGCTGCAGCTGACCAAAAAGGATATCGTCTACCGTTCGAATGCCGCCGGCATCGAGACGGTGATCTGCGTCAACGACGCGTTTGTCATCGAGCAGGTCGAGCGTGCCGTGCAGGAAACCGATAGGATCAAAAACCGCGTTATGGTACAGGATCACCGGGAAGGCTGGCTCAACTTTGAGGATGAGATCGCAAAGTTCCCGCAGGTCTTTGAACGTCCGTCCGGCGATGAGGCGACCAGATGGGACGACACGATGCTGATCTATTTCACCTCCGGCACGACCGGTATGCCGAAGATGGTGCGGCATAATTATTCGTACCCATTGGGCCATATCGTGACCGCAAAGTACTGGCAGCAGGTGCAGGAAAACAAGCTGCATATGAGCGTATCAGATTCCGGCTGGGCCAAATTTGGCTGGGGCAAGATCTATGGGCAATGGATCTGCGGCGCGGTGATCTTTGCCTATGATATGGACAAGTTCATCCCGCTCAAGCTGCTGCAGATTTTGGAGAAATACCGGGTTACGACCTTCTGTGCGCCGCCGACCATGTTCCGGTTCATGCTGCAGGAGGATGTCACAAGGTTTGACCTTTCAAGCATCCAGCACTGCTGTATCGCGGGAGAGCCGCTGAATCCGGAGGTCTTTAAAAGATGGTATGAGCTGACCGGGCTCAAGCTGTATGAGGGCTTCGGCCAGACCGAATCCTCGGTCATGCTGGCGAACTTCCAGTGGTTTGATCCGGTGCCGGGCTCGACCGGAAAGCCGTCCCCGCTGTACAACATCCAGCTGATCGATGAAAAGGACGAGCTATGTGAAGACGGCGATGAAGGACGTATTGTGGTCATGGACATCGATCAGCAGATGCCGACCGGCCTGTTTGTCGGTTACTATCAGAACGAGGAGCTGACCCAGGCGACCCTTGGCGGAAGATATTATGATACCGGCGATGTGGCCTGGCGGGATTCGAACGGCTACTATTGGTTTGTCGGACGCAGCGACGACGTCATCAAGTGTTCAGGTTACCGCATCGGCCCGTTCGAGGTGGAGAGTGCGCTGATCGAACATCCGGCGGTTGTGGAATGCGCGATCACCGCATCGCCCGACCCGATCCGCGGACAGGTCGTCAAGGCGACCATCGTGCTGGCAGCCGGATACACCGGCAGCGACGCGCTCAAAAAAGAGCTGCAGAATCATGTCAAAAAGGCGACCGCGCCGTATAAATATCCGCGCATCATCGAGTTTGTCGATGAGCTGCCCAAAACGCTGGGCGGCAAGATCAAACGCGCACAGATCCGACATGAGGACAGCAAATAAGAGGTGGAATATTGTCTCTTTGCAGGAGAACGATTTATCTGTTTCGCGTCAGACCGCGAAACGTCTGCTGATATACAGCAATTTGAATATAAAGGCTTTTTTAACGGGATGGGTAATCTTAATGATCCATCCCGTTATTGCGTAAAAACCAATATTTCTTTTGTAATCTTTATGTGTGGTTATTGTTCTGCTGCAGCGCAGCGGTCTTCTTTTGTTTGCCAAGACACCTTGGCAAGTGGCAGTTACTTCTTTGTTCGGGCCAAAGAAGTAACCAAGAAAGGCCGCCAAAGGGGGAATGCCGCTTCGGTACAGTGAGAATGGACGTCATTCCCCCTTTGGAAACCCCCTCAGCCCGTCCGCACCATATTTAGGGCAAGGAAGCTCAGCGTTCGCTGGGTTCGAACGTCCGTAGCATCGATAATGATGTCTATACATCTGCTCGCCCTTGTATTCCGAATCCATAGGAACAATTGATCTGCTCTATGCTGTGTGATAAAGGTTTCGTTTTGTACTCTAAATAAACAGGGTGGTTGCCCGACGTGCCTATCTGAGAAAGTTGAGTCCCTGTAGATTGTCTGTAAGATGCTTAATCGAAGATTACGTGATATATTCGTGACCGATGAAATCCACAAGAATCGATGTCAATCAACGAACCAGTAAAGGTATTGGGGTACTATGAGCACAACCTGTAACCGGGGAAGCGTCCGCTGCTAGGTATGCCCAACCACTCAGCCAAGAGCAAAACGCCGCCCGCAGGCGGCCGAAGAGGAAAGCGGGATATCAGAGGGGATTTTCAAGGGGGCCATCTGGCTAGGAGCGGCACAGTGTATGGCCCCCTTGAACGGCCTTTCTTGGTTACTTCTTTGGCCGCGCAAAGAAGTAACGACCACACAGCCAAGTGTTACTTGGTTAACATAAGCAAGCCGCTGTGCCACAGCGGAACAACGACCAGATTGCCAAAATCCCTTGGCAGACAAATTGATACCGCCGTGCCACGGCGGAGCAACGACCACCATGCCAAGTGTCGCTTGGCTATCACCGCAATGCCGATAATTTCAGGAAAAATCATCGATTAATGCGCACATCTTCGATGTTTTTCTGTATGAAAGTGCTTTTCTATCTGTTTGAATGCACCGATTCCATATGTACGAACATATGCTGTATAAGGGCATAATGAGAGCTATACGAGTGTAGGAACCGATGATCCGAGACCATCGCCATGATAGGAATGGCCCCTAAAAGCGCATTCATAAATTTGCGTAATTAAAATACAAATGCCCACAGCAAGTGTTTCGAGAAAAAACAATTGAAAAGATTCGGCAATGGGTGTATACTAAAAATTAAGCGTTTAAAAGAAATGAACATATTCGGTCGAATTTCCATAAAAGGAGGAGACATCATGTCAAAAACACAGAATATACAGCGCGCCATGATGCAGGCGCTCAAAGATAAGGATGTACAGAAGAAAGAATCGCTGTCGCTGCTGCTTTCCGCCCTCAAAGCGAAGGCCAAGGATAAAAGGGAAGACCTGACGCCCGAAGAGGAGGATATCATCATCCTCAAAGAGATCAAGCAGACCCAGGAAACCCTTGATTCCGCGCCGGCCGGCCGTGATGATATCAAAGCGGAATGCGAAGCGCGGCTTCTTGTACTTAGGGAGTTTGCACCGCAGCAGATGTCGGAACAGGAAATCCGAGATACTCTGGCGTCGGTGCTTGAGAAGCTCGGCATTGACAGCCCGTCGATGAGGGATAAGGGCAGGATCATGAAGGATCTGATGCCGCTTGTCAAGGGCAAGGCAGACGGTTCGCTTGTGAACCGGATTGTCGGCGAAAAACTGCAGTAAGGAGACATCCATGGATACATTGAAACGGTTTCAAAACATCGAGGCGCTGATCGGAAATACCCCGCTGCTGGAGATCCGGTTCCGGTTCAAAGGGGAAGACCGCCGCATCTTTGCAAAGGCGGAGCATTACAACCTGACCGGCAGCATCAAGGACCGGGTGGCGTACTATATCCTCAGCAAGGCATATCGGGAAGGTACTATCCACGAGAACGACATCATCGCCGAAGCCACGAGCGGCAACACCGGTATCTCATTCTCAGCAATCGGCAGCTATCTCGGCCACAAGGTCGTTATCTATATGCCGGATTGGATGAGCCGGGAACGCATCAATTTGATGAAGAGCTACGGCGCCGAAGTGCGGCTGGTTTCACGCGAGGAAGGCGGATTTCTCGGATCGATCGCCATGACCGAGGAGCTGGCCAAGCAAGGCGGCGTATTCCTGCCGCGGCAGTTCTCAAACGAGGACAATGTCGAAGCGCACATCCTCCTGACCGGGGAGGAGATTTCGCGGCAGCTCGGCGCGCTGGGCCTCAAGGCGGACGGCGTGGTGGCAGGGGTCGGGACCGGCGGTACCGTGATGGGCATCGGCAAGCGTCTGCAGCGGGACAATCCGGCGTGTAAGGCGTTCCCGCTTGAACCGGTCAACTCCCCGACCCTTTCCACCGGATACAAGGTCGGGCAGCACCGCATCCAGGGCATCTCCGACGAGTTTATTCCGAGCATCCTGAAGCTCGATGAACTGGACGGCGTCGTATCGGTGGACGACGGGGATTCGATCATCATGGCGCGGATGCTGTCCGAGAAGCTCGGCATCGGCGTAGGCGTGTCCTCGGGAGCAAATTTCTTAGGCTGTATCCTGGCGCAGGAGCGTATCGGAGCGGACAGCGTCATGGTGACGGTCTTTGCGGACGACAACAAGAAATACCTTTCGACTGATTACAGCGACGAGCAGGAGATGAAGCCGCACTATCTGACCCACGATCTGGAATTGACCGGCGTCACGGCATATCGATAAATCTATCATAATAAAGGCGGATGGAAGCTTCCATCCGCCTTTTTTGAGCTGCGGCCGGCAGCTGCCCTGCGGCGGAAGATGTGACAGATGTCACATACATGACTTGACACCGGACACTGTGCGAAAGCAGACAGATGTGATATCATAGGATCATCAAATCGAGATGGAGGAATGAATATGGTTATCAGCGTGAAGGATCTGGTCAAACGCTACGGCCAGCTGGTCGCATTGGATCATCTGGATCTTCAGGTGGAGAAAGGCGAGGTCTTCGGCCTGCTTGGCCCGAACGGTTCGGGCAAAACCACCGCTATCAACTGCATCCTGTCGCTGCTTCGATACGATAAGGGCACGATTGAAATCTTCGGCAAGTCGATGCGGCCCGACGCCTATGACATCAAGCGGGATATCGGCATCATTATGCAGAATGTCGCGGTATTCGATGAGCTGACCGTCTATGAGAACATCAACTATTTCTGCGGGCTGTATGTCGCCGATAAGGAGAAACGCAGGACGCTGGTGGAGGAGGCGATCGAATTCGTCGGGCTGGGGGATTTCCGAAAGTTTTATCCAAAGAAGCTCAGCGGCGGACTGCTCAGAAGGCTCAACATCGCCTGCGGCATCGCGCACAAGCCGAAGCTGATCATCCTGGATGAGCCGACCGTTGCGGTCGATCCGCAGAGCCGGAACAACATCCTGGAGGGCATTTTGCGCCTGAATAAGGAGGGCGCGACGATCATCTACACCTCCCACTATATGGAGGAGGTCGAGCAGATCTGCAGCCGCATCGCAATCATGGATAAGGGAAGGGTCATTGCATCCGGCACCAAGGAGGAGCTGAAAGCGATGATCAAATCCGGGGAGAAGATCAATGTGCATACCTTCACGCTGGGCCAGAAGGAGCTCGGTAAAATCCGCGAGCTGCCGCATGTCACGGCGGTTGAATACGAGGAGGACCAGCTGACCGTCTGCTATGACGGCGGACGGCACAACCTGATTGTCCTGCTTGATTTCCTGAAGGCGCGGGACATCTCATTCGGTAAGGTTTATGCGCAGCAGCCGACGCTGAACGATGTCTTTTTACAGATCACCGGCAAACAGCTGCGGGATTAAGGGGGCGGAACAATGTTTTCTCATACCTATATCAACCGGCTGAAAATCATGGTGCGCCAGAAGGACACCATGTTCTGGTCGCTGCTGTTTCCGCTGCTGCTGGCGACGCTGTTCTACTTTGCTTTCTCCAACCTGACGAGCGCTGAGAACTTCGAAATTGTACCGGTCGCCGTGGTGGATGATGCGGCGTACCGCGAGGATGCCCTTTTGACTGAGACGGTAAAAGCGGTCTCCCAGGAATCGGATGATCAGCTCTTCACGGTGACCTATACAGATGAAGAGGAAGCGGCAAAGCTTCTGGATGAGGGCAAGGTCGACGGCTATATCGTCATGGAATCCGGACAGCCGAAGCTGGTCGTCAAGCAGTCGGGCATTAACCAGACCATCGCCAAAGCCTTTCTGGATGAATACATCAAGACCGGACGCAGCATGGAAACCATTGCTGAGCAGAATCCGGCGGCATTTGCGCAGGGTCTGCTGGAAAAGCTGTCCGAACGCAATTCTTATACCAAGGAAGTGCCGCTTGGCAAGGATGATTCGGACCCGACCGTCAATTATTTCTACACCCTGCTCGCCATGACCTGCCTGTACGGCGGATTCCTGGGACTCAAGTGCGTCACCGACACGATGCCGACCCAGTCGCCGCAGGCCGCGCGGCTGAATGTGGCACCGGTCCACAAGGCGAAGGCGTTCACCTACGGCCTGCTGGCTGCGCTGACCATCAATCTGGTGCAGACACTTCTGGTGCTGGCCTATGTCACGCTGGTGCTGGGCGTCTCGTTTGGCAGCCAGATCGGCTTTGTCCTGCTGGCCATTCTGGCCGGATGTGTCACGGGCGTCAGCTTCGGTGCGTTCCTCGGCACGGTGATTCCGGGCAAGGAGAATCTCAAGGTGGCTCTGCTGATCGCACTGAGCCTGCTGTTCTGCTTCCTGGCGGGCATGATGTTCATCGATATGAAGTACATCATCGCGACCAACCTGCCGCTGCTGAGCTACCTGAATCCGGCGACCCTGCTGACCGATGCGTTCTATACGCTGTACGCCTTTGACAACCATAACCGCTTCTTCCTGAATCTGATGCTGCTGGGCGGTATGTCTGTTATCATGTGCACGGCATCCTACTTTGTGATGAGGAGGCAGAAATATGCAAGTCTTTAAAACCTTCTTTATGATCCTCAAAAAATCCGCTCCGCAGATGTGCATCTATCTGGGCGTATTTCTGGGCCTCTCGATCATGTTCACAACGATTGCGCCGTCCACGCAGCAGGCGGCAAGCTTTGAACCCAGCGCGTTCCGTGCGGCGGTGATCAATAAGGATGCGGACGGTGAACTGTCCAAAGCGTTTGTGTCCTATCTCGAGGAAACCGCCGAGCTTGTGGATATCGGTTCGGACAGGGAAGCGCTGCAGGATGCGATGTTCTTCCGAAAAATCGACTGCGTCATCACGATTCCGGAAAACTTCTCAGCGGATTTTCTGGCAGGGAAAGACCCGCAGATTCAGACCAGCTCGATCAAGGATTCGGTCGGCGCGGTCTATGCGCAGATGCAGATCGACAAGTATTGGAGCACGGCGGAGCTTTTCCGTGATTTCGGCGGGGATGCCGCGCCGGAGCGGATCGGCGGATGGACTGCGGAATCCCTGCGCGAACAGGCCGTGGTGCAGCTGTCGGATGAATCGGTCGGAGACCCCTCACAGAACCAGCTCAACTATCATTTCCGATACCTCTGCTATGTGATGATCGCGCTGATGATTCTCGGCATCACCTCGATCATGATGTCCTTCAACAAAAAGGACCTTCGGATGCGCAACCTGTGCTCACCGCTGAAGCTGGGCCGGATGAACCTGCAGATCGTATTGGCAAGCCTTTTGTTCTCGGTCGCCTCCTGGGCGATTCTGGTGGGGCTGGGGTTGATCCTGTACATGAAATCGATCGTATCGGCGCAGATGGTGCTGCTGTTCTGTCTGAATTCCTTTGTCATGATGCTCTGCTGCCTGAGCATCGGCTATCTGGCCAGCCTGTTTGTGAAGAACCGGAATGTGCAGGGAGCCGTTTATAACATCGCCTCCCTGGGGCTGTGCTTCCTGAGCGGCGTATTCGTCCCGCAGCAGCTGCTGGGCAGCACGGTCAAGGCGGTCGCCAGCTTTACGCCGACCTTCTGGTATGTGAAGGCGAACGATGAGATCAGCGCGCTGTCCCATTATGACTGGGACGCGGTTTCTTCGATCGTCGGCTATGCCGGCATCCAGCTCGCCTTTGCCGCGACAATCCTCCTGGTTGCGCTGGCCATCGGCAGGTACCGCAGACGCTCCAACGCATAACGGATGCGGATGGATTGGTGCAAATAGTAAATCGATGAAAATAAGACCGGCAGCTGGGGATGAACCAGCGCCAAAATGTAAATAATACGTCAGTGGCTTAAGAGGGTTTGCAGTCTGTGAATAGCAGACTGCAAACCCTCTGTTTTTGTCTTAAGGCGGTAACCGTTTTGGAAACAGCAGATACAGACAATTCGTGCAGCGAATAGTACAAAATAGTTAAAGAAATAAAACAACTTTTGTTTAAATAAGGTTGAATTTGTTGCTGATATGTGATAAAATATATAAATAATATAAGGCGTGGAATATTGTAGGCAGAATAGATATTTATCCATGGTGATTGTAGATTATTGACTATATATGAGATGGATGAGAGGGTGTCCTTGCACATGGAAAATAAGTAGAGTTCTCTTTGTCCGTCTTTGTGAAGGAAGTGAGGATTCCGTGAAAAAATGGGTTGTTTTCTATAGTTCCATTGTATTGTTCTTTGTAATTATGATAGTAGCTATGATGCTATATAATTACTATAACGATCCATTGTATTATGCAACAAAAATATTTAATTCTTATTTGGATATTAGCAAGGATTTTAACTATACAATGGCTCATGATTTAAGTATCCAAAAAAAACATCAGGATTATTATTTTGAATTGGAATATTCGAATCATGATGTTATAACGGTATCATTTTGGGAGTTCCCTAATACGCTTACAGTTTCTCGTTCTTTCTTGATAGACTTTACAGAATTGGAATCAGATTATGCTGGTATGATTGATATCATCTCTGCCACCTGTATGGTTTTAGACCCATCTTTCATAGTAGAAAAGTCGAATGCTGTCGCGGAGAAAATGATGAAACAACTAGAACAATTTGAGATGCCTTTTACTGAGCCGATTAAGATGAGGGATTATTTTATTTTCTTTGCTTCTGATGGGGAAAATATAGATTTTAAAGCAAGTTATAAAGAAGAATGGTACAGTAGTGTGCCGGAATTATAGGAAAAAGCATAGAACTTTTCCTGTCTTACATTGGTTTAAAGCATTTCTATGCATACCTGATAGAAGGAGACTCACCTCTATGCGGACTCTGTCTCATTCTTGCCATCAAAACAAAGGAACCTCTCCATGGAAGCTTCCATGGAGAGGTTCCTTTTATCTGCATGCAGTTTGCAGGAATCATTTTTATTGAGCGGGGAAGTTTTCGATGACATCCGCCGCGCCGTCCATGTAATCGCCTTCGAACAGCTCCACAACGCCCTGGTCGCAGACCCTGGCAAGCTGCGGGTCAATCGGGATCTGGGCGAGCACCGGCAGGCTGTACTGCGCCGCCACGGCGTCGACCTTGCTTTCGCCGAACAGCGCGATCTTTTTGCCGCAGTCCGGACAGGAAAGATAGCTGTAGTTCTCAACTACGCCGATGACTGGGATGTCCATCATCTTGGCCATCTTGACAGCCTTGGATACGATCATCGAAACGAGGTCCTGCGGGGAGGTCACGACCACAATGCCGTCCAGCGGAATCGACTGGAAGACGGTCAGCGGCACATCGCCGGTTCCCGGCGGCATGTCGACAAACATGTAATCCACATCGGTCCAGATGACGTCGCTCCAGAACTGCTTGACGGTTCCGGCAATGATCGGGCCGCGCCAGACAACCGGGTCGGTGTCGTTGGGCAGCAATAAGTTGATGGACATGATCTGGATACCGGTCTTGCTTTCAGCCGGGAAGATGCCCAGATCATTGCCCTTGGCCTTCTCCTTGATGCCGAACGCTTTCGGGATCGAGGGGCCGGTGATATCCGCATCCAGCACCGCCGTGCGGTAGCCTCTGCGGTTTAACAGCACCGACAGCATTGAGGTGACGAGCGATTTGCCGACGCCTCCCTTTCCGCTAACGACGCCGATGACCTTTTTAACCTTGCTCATGGCATTGAGTTCCGCAAACTGATTCTGCGGTTCTGTCCGGTCGCTGCAGGTCTGGCTGCAGCTTCCGCAATCGTGGGTACATTCACTCATGATTTCCATCTCCTGATTCACTTTGATTTTGCCGGCACCGTTTGCATAGGCCCTGCGGGCAGGCAAACGTGCAGACCTCGTAATTTCCGCCGCCGATGCGGATGCATGCTCCCATACAGAGCGCTTCGGCGCTCTTGCGGCGCGCAGCGTATAGGATGCGCTGGAATGTCCCGCGCGAGATGTTCATCCTCGAGGCGGCGGCATCCTGCTCAAGCCCTTCCAGATCGCACAGACGCAGCGCTTCCAGCTCGTCCACATTGATGCAGACGGTTTGCGCAGTGCTCTGCTGCGGCGTGAAGATGCGATTGGCAGGTTCCGCGCAGACGCGGCGGCATTTCATATTTCTGGCCATGGATATCCCTCCGTCATGGGTATCTGCACTCTATTATAATGTGCATATGCCCATTTGTCAAGAGGAAGGGGCTGTCCTGCTGTCGGTGTATTCCCATACTATCAGTATTATGAATTGCTGGTGTTCATATTCATCGATTTTGTGGAATTCTGTCCCCATGCACGCGCCCCGTTGATTGTATTGTAAATTTTGATGGAAGGCGCGAGCCATACGCTTCCGGTTCCGCGGTAGACGTTGACCAGTCCTTCACCGCTGACCGCCGAGCCAAGCAGCGTTTTGGCGGAGCGCTCCACCGTAAACTGGATGTTGCCGGTCCTGAGAACCGCGAAGTTTCCATCCACCTTCAACACGTCGTTGTTCAGCTCGATGATGTCGATTTCACTGCTTGGCACCGGGCATTCCAGCACGACCAGTCCGCGTCCGCGCAGCGCGATCTGGAAGATGCCCTCGCCGCCCGCAACGGCGGAGGAAAAGCTCTTCTGGGCAATCGGCTTGACCTCAATGCTTCCCTGTGCGCAGTAGAACATGCCCTTGTCAACGATGATTTCATCGTCGATCTCCAGCACGAGGAAGTGCTCGAACGACGGCTCCAGCACCAGCATGCCGCTGCCGCGGTAAAGCGGCTGCGCAAACGACTCGCCGGTCGTCATATGGGAGAAGACCCGGCCGAGCATATTGCCGGCTGTGACGCCGGAAACCATCTCCAGGTTGCCCTGGAAGTAGCTCATGGCGCCGGGTTCCACCTGCACGGAATCGTTGTTGAGATGGACCGCGACCTGTCTGGCGCGCATGTTCTGTTTCTCCATGTAGTAGAGGTCAACCGCGGCGTTGGTGTTGGTCGAGCCCAGCAGCTTCTGATACTCGAGCACCTCGACGCGCATCCCCGCGTTTTCGCTTGAATCGATGATCTGGATATGTTCCCGTGTTCCCACTGCGCTTTTTATCATTTTTATTCCTCCTGTTTTTTACATATAGGGATGAATTTCTTCGTTAAATCCTGACGATGCGAAATATGTTGCCGGAGTACAACGGCGTGGAGTTCTGAAAGATGCAATTTGCATTGCCGAAATGCGCCGGCCTTGAATCTGAAAAATGCGATATAGTTGTAAAAGTGCACCAGCTTTGAATTCCGAAAGATGCGATGTGCGTTTCCAAAGTGCTTCGCCTTCAAATCCTGAAAGACTTATGATCGAAGCGCATCGTCTTTGAATCCCGGAAGCTGCGATAAATATTGTCGAATCGTTCCACCGTGCCGGGGAATGGGATCAGCCGTTCAGAAGCTTCTCCAAATCCTCGATGGAAGCATCCATCTTTTTTGAGACCTCTTCCATGGTCATGCCGGAATCGAGGAAGCGGCGGATCACCATCTTCATCGATTCGCCGACCTCGATGATGTGCCCGTCCAAATCATAGAACCGCACAACGCGCTGTCCCCAGCTGTGTTCCACGACATCTCCCAGATACTCGATGTTGGGATAGGCGTTCAGCTTCTGTAAAAAATCATCGAAATGCTCTTCCTCGAAGCAGAGCTCCATGTTGTTGGGCTTGTGCAGGATGCGGTCCTTCGGCAGGTTTACCAGCCAGTCGAACTCCTGCTGCAGCGAAAGGCCGCGCTGAAAACAATGTTGATGCCGTAATCCTGATACAGCGTAAGGCCGAATAGATCCTCGTAAAATTTTCTGGATGCATGGATATCGCTCACGGATAGAACCGTGCATAAATTGTTCATAAGCTGTCTCCCTTGTGGTATGGATTGGTTCTCCATTGGAATCTTACTCTATTATAATATGAAATCCGACAAAAAGCCACAGCCATTTTGTGCTTACAGGAATGATTTTGGACTTGTACAAAGCTGGGAATGATGATACAATTCTATTACAATGACCGGTTAGGCTTTGTTAAGTTAACATATAGAGGCTTTCTCCCCGCCGTAGGCGTGGAGCCAAGAAGACTGAAATTTTATGAAACAAGCGCTTCTTCGGAACTTTTTCATATATTAACTTAACAGTGCCGCCGATTGGAATGGGAGGCATGAAGAATGGGTGCGCTGATTGATAAATTTGTTCTGCTGCTGGGAAGCCTGATCCTGGTCGCTCTGGATGCGGTATCGGTCTGGTCGGTCATCTTCGCGCTTGCGGCCATTTCGCTGAGCGCGCTGAACAGCTGCTTCGACCGGCGGATGTTTCATATGGTCAGCGCGCTTGCCTATCTGGTCGGCTGTCTGGCGCAGCCGTATCTGCTGCTGTTCCTGCCGCTGGTCTTTTATGACGTCTTTTTTGAAGATTTGAAGATGCTTGTCGCGCTTTCGGCGGTTCCGATTCTGAACGGCGTGCGTGTTGAGCCCGCCGGCACGGTGATGATGCTGGTGTTCCTGCTGGCCAGCCTGCTGCTCAAGCATCACACAACCCGCCTGCGGGCGCTCCAGCAGGACTACGCGCAGCTGCAGGATGAAGCCGCGCTGACCAACATCCGGATTCAGCGGGTCAGCCAGGAATTCCTTGAAAAGCAGGATTATGAGGTCAGTCTGGCGACACTGCGCGAACGCAACCGCATCGCGCGGGAGATTCACGACAACGTCGGCCATCTGCTTTCCAGCTCCATCCTCCAGATCGGCGCGCTGATGGCGGTCAACAAGGATGAACGGATGGCGGAGAACCTGAGCCTTTTGAAGGACACGCTGTCGCAGGGGATGGACAGCATCCGCAGCAGTGTGCACGATCTGCACGATGATTCGGCTGACCTGTTCACCGAAGCGAACGGCCTCGTCAGCGCGTTTACCTTCTGCGAAGCGCGTCTGAAATACAACATCGAGCGGGAGCCGCCCAAGAAGCTCAAGCACTGCTTCCTATCGGTTTTGAAAGAGGCGCTGGCCAATGTCATCAAGCACTCGAACGCTTCCAGAGTACAGGTTTTTATGGATGAGCATCCGGCGTTTTATCAGCTGGTCATCTGGGACAACGGCACCCATATCCGGATGGGCGGCTCGGACGGCATGGGTGTCAAGGGGATGCTTGACCGCGTCAAAGCGCTGCACGGGGTGTGCAGCATCGATGCAGAGAAGGGGTTCCGCATTTTTATTTCGATTCCAAAACAGGAGCTGTAATCTTTTGATATATGGGAGGAAGACTATGAAGGTCATCATTGTGGACGATGATAAGCTGGTGTGCATGTCGCTGCGCACGATTCTGGAGATGGATGAGGAGATCGAGATCGCCGCGGTGGGATACAGCGGCGGCGAAGCGGTGCGGCTGTATGAGCAGCACCGGCCGGATCTGCTTTTGATGGACATCCGCATGCAGGACATGACCGGCATCGACGCCGCCGAACAGATTTTGTCCTCCTATCCCGATGCGCGAATTCTGTTTCTGACCACCTTCTTTGACGACGATTACATCGTCAAAGCGCTGAAGATCGGTGCGAAGGGCTACCTGCTCAAACAGAAATTTGAACGCATCGTTCCAGCCATCAAGGCGGTGGAGCTCGGCCAGAGCGTCTTTGGAGATGAGATTGTCACCAAGCTGCCGCAGCTGATGGCGTCGTCCTCCCGGCCGGACTACAGGGAACGCGGTGTCACCGAACGGGAACAGGAGGTCATCGAGTTGGTGGCGCAGGGGCTGTCCAACAGGGAGATTGCCGAAAAGCTGTTCCTGAGCGAGGGGACGGTGCGCAACTACATCAGCACGGTGCTGGACAAGCTGGAGCTTCGCGACCGTACCCAGCTGGCGGTCTTCTATTATAACCATCGGGGATGAGGCTGGAACCATCCTTTTTGGAGTTCCCATTTTCCAATTAGAAGTGCAGGAGTGGTTTCCGTTTTACAGTGGGAGGTGCAAGAACAGCCCTCTTTTTCCATGAAAGATATAAAGGAAGTTCTTATTTCCCGATTAGAGGTGCAGGAACAGTTCCCGTTTTCCAATAAAAGATGTAAAAGAGGTTCCCATCCTTTAATGAGAAGTGCCAGAGCAACCTCATTATCCGTGAGAGATGTAAAAGAAGTTCCCATCTTTGAATGAGAGGTGCCAAAGCAACCCCCATTTTTCAATGAATGACGCGAAAGAAGTCCTTAATCCGATGAGAGGTACAAGAGCAGTCCCCGTTCTGCAAGGAGATGGACAGGAATGGCCGCACCGTTTTTATATAGCAATATGCGGCGGAAACCCTTGGATCATGAATATTACGTACCGCAGCCTTCTTTGCGGCAGGCTGCGATATGATAAATAGAAAGCGGGCGATAACATGCATTACATCAAGAAAACAGGGCAGTTCGACAGCAGCAACGGCACACATAAAATTCATTACTATGTCTACACGCCGGTGCAGGAACCGCGCGCGGTTCTGCAGCTTTCGCACGGCATGTGCGAATACCTGGAACGGTACGAGCCGTTCGCCTCTTTTTTGACCCGAAACGGCGTCCTGCTGTGTGGAAGCGACCATCTTGGACATGGGAAGTCGGCCGGGTCTCTGGAGAACCTCGGCTATTTTGCCGAAAAGGATGGATGGAAGTGCCTGGTCGAGGATCAATACCGGCTGACACAGACCATCAAGGCGCACTATGCCGGCCTGCCGTACTTTCTGTTCGGCCACAGCATGGGTTCCTTCATCGCGCGCGCGTACCTGACGAAGTACGCCTCCCAGCTCGACGGCGCGCTGATCTGCGGCACGAGCGGCGGGGAGAAGCTCGGCGGCCTCGGGATTGCGCTGACCGGCCGCATCATGCGCAGCAAGGGACCGTTCTACCGCAGCGCCAAGCTGCAAGATCTCGCTTTCGGCCAGTACAACAAACGGTATGAGGATGCCAAAACCGATTTTGACTGGCTGACAAGGGATGAAAGCATCGTGCACCGTTATATGCACGATCCCTACTGCAACTTTGTGTTCACAGCCAGCGGCTTTCGGGACCTGTTTACGCTGCTGAAATTCGTCTCGCGGCGCAGATGGGCGTATGCGATTCCCAAAGATCTGCCGGTTCTCCTGCTGAGCGGGGACATGGATCCGGTTGGCGACTATGGCCGGGGTGTGAGAAAGGTGTATGAACGGCTGCAGAAAGCGGGCCTTGACGACGTGCGCCTCAAGCTGTACCCCGGCGCGCGGCATGAGATTCTGAATGAAACAAACTGCAAGGAGGTCTATGCAGATGTGCTGGCATGGATCGAAAATGTCCTGTAGTACAAACGGTATCATCCGAGAAAGCTTGGTAAACATGGCGCCATTCATGAAAAACACGAGATGCGTTCATGATTTTATTACAAAATCATCTGCGAATTGTGTTTTCGATGAATTGTAATGGTCTGTTTTTCATGATATAATACAATATATATCACTTATTTTTGTGGTTTTTCATGACGGGAGTTATCATAGAGGTTTTTCCGTTTGGAAGGGTTGCTATCACAAGTACTTTTGAAAAGGAGTGTTGCACATGTCTCACAATCAGTTTTCGGATATCACTCCGGATGTCATTGCGCTGGCCGAACAGTGCGTGCAGAACGGTTCGATCAATCCGGAGCTCTACAGCAAATACGAAGTGAAAAGAGGGCTCCGCGACATCAACGGCAAGGGAGTCCTGGCCGGCCTGACTGAAATTTCCGAGATCCATTCCTATATCATCGAGGACAGCGAGATGATTCCCTGCGAAGGAAAGCTCTATTACCGCGGCGTGGACATCGAGGACATTGTCGGCGGATTTATTAAAGAAAAACGTTTCGGTTTTGAAGAGACCGTATACCTGCTTCTGTTTGGAAAGCTCCCAAACCGGGAGGAGCTGGACCATTTCAGCGGGCTGCTTGCGCATTACCGCACCCTGCCGACCTCCTTTGTGCGCGACATCATCATGAAGGCGCCAAGCCCGGATATGATGAACACGCTCGCGCGCAGCGTGCTGACGCTGTATTCCTATGACGACAAGGCCAACGACATTTCGATCCCGAATGTGCTGCGGCAGTGCCTGCAGCTCATCGCGCTGTTTCCGATGCTGTCGGTTTACGGCTACCAGGCCTACGCGCACTACCACGACGGGCAGAGCCTGTTCATCCATGCGCCGCAGCCGGGCCTTTCCACCGCGGAAAACATCCTGCACACCCTGCGGCCGGACAGCAGGTACACCGAGCTGGAAGCGCGGATTCTGGATGTCGCGCTGGTGCTGCACGCCGAGCATGGCGGCGGCAACAACTCGACCTTTACGACCCATGTCGTGTCCTCCTCCGGAACGGATACATATTCGGTCATTGCCTCTTCGCTTGGTTCGCTGAAGGGACCGAAGCACGGCGGTGCGAACATCAAGGTGGTCCAGATGTTCGACGATATGAAGGAAAACCTGACCGACTGGACCGACGAGGAGCAGGTGACCGATTACCTGACCAGGCTGCTGCGCAAGGAAGCCTTCGACCATGCCGGCCTGATCTATGGTATGGGACATGCCGTCTATTCGCTTTCCGACCCGAGGGCGAATGTCTTCAAGAGCTTTGTCAAGAGCCTGTCCGAAGAGAAGGGGCTCACCAAGGAATTCCAGCTCTACTCGCTGGTGGAGAAGCTCGCGCCGCAGGTCATTGCACAGGAACGCAGAATCTACAAGGGCGTCAGCGCCAATGTGGACTTCTACAGCGGCTTCGTTTACAGCATGCTGAACCTGCCGCATGAGCTGTACACGCCGATCTTTGCAATCGCGCGTATAGCGGGCTGGAGCGCGCACCGCATCGAGGAGCTGATCAATGCGGGCAAGATTATCCGGCCGGCTTATAAGAATGTTCAGAAGCGGCGGCCGTATGTCCCGATCGCTGAACGGTAAATCGAACATCTGGTGCATATCGTACGGTATGCACCTTTTTTTGAATATGGGCAGATACACATAAGACGTGTGGAAAGGAAGACACCGATGAAGCGTGGAAAAGGGAAGCCGCTTTTAAAGGCGCTGATCCTTCTCATCACCGTGCTGCTGCTGGCGACAGTCCTGCTGGTTTCCTACCTGAACCTGGTGAACGACAGCCTGCAGAAAGAGACCAAAACCTATCTGACGGAAATTGCCAGTCAGATCTCCGAGGTGCTGAATAAGAAGCTCACCGGGGATTTGAACACCCTGGAGGCGATTGCGACCGTGGTCGGCGGACAGGAATCCTTTGACCTGGATGAAACCATGCGCATTCTGCGCCAGCAGGACGAAAAGAACGACTTTAAGCGCATGGGCTTTATCCTGCCGGATGGAACGGCCTATACGACCGACGGGCACCAGATATCCTTTGAGAGCCGCGAATACTTCCGCAAGGCGATGAACGGCGAACCGAATGCGTCCGACGCCTTTCGGGACGAGGTATCCGAAGGGCTGATCAATGTCTATGCCGTGCCGGTATACCATGAAGGCGATGTCGCGGGCGTGCTGTTTGCGACCAACGCCAATGGGGAGTTTCAGGAGATGTTCAGCGTCTACTCCTTTGGCGGAAACGGATATGTGCAGGTGGTGGACCGGCAGGGTGAATCGGTGATGGGACCGGGCGAGGGGATGTTGGCCGGCGAGCTTGCCTACCCGGACCCCGACGACCGGATCAGGATGCTCGCGGACCTGGAAGCAGGGCACGGCGGCGTCATCCAATGTTTGCTCGCCGGACGCACGATCTGGGTAGGGTATGCCCCAATCGGCGTCAACAACTGGAGTGTACTCTCGATCATCCCAAACGAGACGGTATCCGCCAATTCGACCTATCTGATCAAGCTGACAGTGGTCCTGTGCGTCTGCATCGAGCTGCTGTTGGCGGCCTTGCTGCTGCTGTATATCTGGAAGCAGTACAAGAGCCGGAAAGCTTTGGAGCGGCTTGCCTATACCGACCCGCTGACCGGCGGCAGGAACGCCAATCGGTTCCATCTCGACGCCGAAAGGCTGCTGATGAAGCATCGCGGCCGTTATGCGGTGGTGATGCTGGATATCGACCGCTTTAAAATGATCAACGACCTCTTTGGATATGATGAGGGGGACCGGCTGCTCAGCTACATCTCCCATGTCCTGAAGGGCGAGATGGGCGACCGGGAGCTGTTTGCGCGTTCGTTCGGGGATGAATACTATCTTCTGATGGAATGTCCGTCCAAGGAGCAGCTGATCGACCGGCTGAACCGCCTGATCCTGCATATGAAATCCTCGATGCGGTACGGCATCCAGTTCCATCTGGGCATCTATGTGCTGCAGGAGACCGACCGTGACATGGAGATCATCTGCAACCGTGCGAGGATCGCGCTGCAGGTAGTCAAGGAGCAGGGACAGGAATGGTATGCCTTCTACAACGAGAACACGCATGGACGGATTCAGCGGGAGAAGCAGATCGAGGGAGAGATGCAGCGCGCGCTGGAACGCGGCCAGTTTGTCGTCTATCTGCAGCCGCAGTACCATTTAAAGGAGATGCGTGTTTCGGGCGCAGAGGCGTTGGTGCGCTGGGATCATCCTGAGCGGGGCATGATCCCGCCGTCCGAATTCATTCCGCTCTTTGAGAAGAACGGGTTTGTCGTCAAGCTGGACATGTATGTGCTTGACTGTGTCTGCCGAAAGATCCGCGAGTGGCTCGACAGGGGATACCGCATCCCGACGATTTCAATCAATCAGTCCCGGCTGCATCTGTATCAGGCCGATTATATCCGGATGCTGCAGGAAACGATCAGCAGATACGATATCCCGCCGCAGATGATTGAATTGGAACTGACCGAAAGCGTCGTGATGGAGAACGCCGAGGTACTCATAGATATCACCGAGCAGCTTCATCAAATTGGATTCCATCTCTCGATGGACGACTTTGGAACCGGTTATTCCTCGCTGAACCTGCTCAAAGATATTTCGGTGGATGAGCTGAAGCTGGACTGCGCGTTTTTTGGGGAGACATCCAATACGGTCCGTTCCCAGAAGATTGTGAAGAGCGTCGTCTCCATGGCCAGGGACCTGCAGATCCGAACGGTGGCCGAAGGCGTCGAAACTCCGGATCAGGTGGAATTTCTGCGCCGGATCGGCTGCGACGTCACGCAGGGCTTCTACTTTGTACGCCCGATGCCGGTCAAAGATTTCGAAAAGCTGGTGTTTGAGCCGGATAAGGACGCATAAAGGGCCGGCGCCGGTGAGGCAAAGGGCTTTCCTCCGACTTCGTATGTGTATGGATGCCTCATCTTTTAACAGAATGTCCGGATTGCATTGTTGGTGCAGATAAACAGAGCGTACAGTGAGTCAACCGAATGATGAAATTTGCGGAGGTGTATGATGGCAAAACCTGAAGTGCGGCTGGAGCGATTTGAAGAGATCACATTGTTCGGGCTGTGGGGAAGATCAAACGATAGAACCATATCCCGCGATATTTCAGAACTGGCGGCTGTGTATCATCTGAAAACGAATACAAAGGACACAGAAATTCTGCCTTTTTTCGTACTCTCCAGAAATTATGATGCGCGCTCCGGTGACGCCGGGCTGTACATGGGAGGTCTTGCGCGGAAGGATGCGTTGGAGAAGCTTATCCTGCCGGAAGGCGGGTATACGGTTATGACAATCAGGCCGAAGCACAAGGCGTTCTGGGGAATGGCCGTAAGGGCGGCAAAGCGGTATTTTTACACAAAGTGGCTGCCGCTCAGCGGATATCGGGCTGAAAATATGGAATATGAATATCATACCGTAAAGAGCATCGGGAAAAAACCTTCCGTGGATTTGGTGTTTGCGGTGGAGAAGCGCGTTTCGTGAGCGTTTGTTTTGCCCGGCAGTTCCATGTATGTTCACTGGCTGTTCGAATGGCATCCGAGCGGTATGATGCGCTGAGCATTGCATCGGCATGAAAAAGGAGGATACTGCATGGAGAAAATATACAGCTGCTGCGGTGTCGTCTGTTCGGACTGCCCGTATTATCCCAAAGAGTGCGCAGGCTGTCCGGAGATACAGGGAAACGTGTTCTGGCTGGAATACACCGGCGGGGAGGTTTGCGATATCTACGCCTGCTGTACCCAGGAAAGGAAGTTCAAACACTGCGGACAATGTGAACAGCTGCCCTGCGAACGCTATACTGCCGTCAGCGATCCGACCAAAAGCGAAGAGGAGAATCAGTCGGATCTCGAAAGCCAGCTTGCCATACTGCGTGAGCTGCGGGAACAGCAGCGGAATAAAAATCTGTCATGATCATAAAACTGTCCCGGCCGCCGATGGCCGGGACAGTTTCAGCTTGTCTGTAAAATGATGCGCGCTCTGCCTTCGACTATGAAGATGTACTTGGCAGGTGGTTGTTGTACCGCTCTGGTGGTGCGGTGAACTTATTTCATCCTCACGATTCCTTTGATATTGGCACACGGAACGGCAGCCTTAACAGCATGGAATCATCCGCTCAGGAAAATTTGGGCTTTTGAAAGCTGGTAAATGAGAAAACACGGCGTCAAAACTGCATGTTGACGCCGTGTTTTCATGTATATAAGGAAAGGAGATCGGTCATGGAAAATATCGTCGGGCAAAGGACGCCTCAGGGTTCCATGGCGGAAAGAAAGCGTTCGATGTTGCGGACCGTTGTTTCATTGATATAGTGTTCCACCTGTTCGGTCTGTTCGAGTTCATTGGTGGACTCGTTGATCATACAGAAAAAACGGTGCAGGATTTCATGCCGGTACAGCAGGTAATTGCCCAGTGTCCAGCCCTTCTGACTCGGTTTGACGAAGCCGTACCGTTCAAAATCGACCAGCTCCATCTCTTTGAGAATTTTGACCATCTTGGAGGCGGAGGACGGCTTGACGTTGAGCTTATCCGCCAGCGTGCTGATGCGCACAAAACCGTCCAGCAGCGCATAGCGGCAGATCATCTCCATGTAATCCTCCATCGATTCGGTGACCTGCCGGTGCTGCAGTGTGCGGTAACCTCTGGGGGTATGGAATCCATCGGCCTTGTTTTCTTCCGTCAGAATCACCTCCTGCGATGCACCGAAAGTTTCCTTGGTGCATATGTTGGTGGTAGGAAACAAAATTTCCTGTTACCAATACTTATTATGGGGAGCGCACGATTATGAATGAAAATACACTTACTTTAGATCATCTTTCTGAAGGAAAAACCGCAAAGGTCACCAATTTGCTGTCATCCGGCAGTATGCGCAGAAGACTGCAGGACATCGGCCTGATCGAAGGCACACAGGTGGAATGCCTGCAGAAGAGCCCGGCCGGCGATCCCATCGCATTTTTAATCCGCGGTGCGGTCATTGCGCTGCGTTCGGAGGACTCTTCGAACATCTTGGTGGAATGCTAACTCCCATTTGGGGATGTGCAAAAAAGAATCCATTACGTAAGGGCTGAGATAACCGATGGGACTCACTTCACATTCCACAGGCATCAAAGCGGTGGATAATGGACTTCATATTGTCAAAGAGGATGAAAACGAGCGGATCGTCGCGCTGGCCGGAAATCCGAATGTCGGCAAGAGCACCGTGTTCAACGAACTGACCGGGCTTAACCAGCATACCGGAAACTGGCCGGGCAAAACGGTTACCAATGCGCAGGGCAAATGCCGGTACAAGGATACCGGATTTATCATGGTGGACATTCCGGGTACATATTCCCTGATGGCGCACTCCGCGGAGGAGGAGGTCGCCCGGGACTTCATCTGCTTCGGCGGCCCGGAAGCCGTGATTGTCGTCTGTGACGCAACCTGTCTGGAGCGCAACATGAACCTGGTGCTACAGACGCTGGAGATCACCGACAATGTCGTCGTCTGTGTCAACCTGATGGACGAGGCGAAGAAGAAAAAAATCCGGATCGATTTCGACCAGCTCGAACAGAACCTGGGCGTACCGGTCGTCGGCGTCAGCGCACGAAGCGGCAAGGGTTTGGACGGCATGATGGACCGTCTGCTCGAGGTGATTGAAAACAAAGAGGAGCGGCATCCGTTCAGGATCAAGTATACGGCCCCGATTGAAAAGGCCATCGGGATCCTGCAGCCGCTCGTGGAGGAGCAGCTCGAAGGCGCGCTCGACAGCAGGTGGATTACCCTGAAGCTGATCGACCGCGACGAGACGCTGATGCACACGCTGCACGAGCAGCTCGGCTACGAGCTGGCCGAACTGCCTCAGATCGCCGAAGGCATCGAGCAGGCGCGGAACTCCCTGGAAGAGGACGGCATCGAGCTTGAGAAGCTGCAGGACAACATCGTTTCCTGCATCGTGCTGTCGGCGGAGGGCATCTGCCTGGACAGCGTCTTCTTCGATAGATGCAACTACAACGCCCGGGACCGCAAAATCGACAAGATCCTGACCAGCAAATGGACCGGAATTCCGGTGATGCTGCTGATGCTTGCCGTCATCTTCTGGATCACCATCACCGGCGCGAACTATCCGTCACAGCTGCTGTCCGACGGGCTGTTCTGGGTGGAGGACCGGCTGAGCGAGTTCTTCATGTGGATCGGCGCGCCGGTCTGGCTGCACGATATGCTGGTGCTGGGCATCTACCGCGTGCTGGCCTGGGTCGTCGCGGTGATGCTGCCGCCAATGGCGATTTTCTTCCCGCTGTTCACACTGCTGGAGGATCTGGGTTACCTGCCGCGCGTGGCGTTCAATCTGGATAAATATTTCAAGAAGGCCTGTGCCTGCGGCAAACAGGCGTTGACTATGTGCATGGGTTTTGGCTGCAACGCGGCGGGCATCGTCGGCTGCCGCATCATCGATTCACCGCGTGAACGGCTCATTGCCATGATCACCAACAACTTTGTTCCCTGCAACGGACGGTTCCCGACCCTCATTGCAATCATATCGATGTTCTTTATCGGGGCCGCCGCAGGGGTATTCCAGTCGGCGCTGTCAACGCTGCTGCTGACCGGCGTCATCGTGCTGGGCGTGGTGATGACCTTCCTGGTTTCGAAGCTGCTGTCCAAAACCATCCTGAAAGGCATACCGTCATCCTTTACGCTGGAGCTACCGCCGTACCGGAGACCGCAGATCGGCAAGGTGCTGGTCCGCTCGATCGTTGACCGGACGCTGTTCGTCCTAGGCAGGGCGGTCATGATTGCGGCGCCGGCCGGACTGATCATCTGGATACTGGCAAACATCCAGGTCGGCGATATGAGCATCCTGGCGCACTGCACGAGCTTCCTCGACCCATTCGGCAAGCTGCTGGGTATGGACGGCGTCATCATCATGGCGTTTATCCTGGGCTTCCCGGCCAATGAGATCGTCATCCCGATCATGATCATGGCCTACATGGCGACCGGAAGCCTGAGCGACTATCAAAGCCTGTCCCAGCTCAAGGATATTCTGGTCGGCAACGGGTGGACCTGGGTGACAGCGGTATCCACGATGCTGTTTTCACTGATGCACTGGCCCTGCTCCACCACCTGCCTGACCATCCGGAAGGAGTCCCAGAGCTGGAAATGGACGCTGGTATCCTTTGCAATCCCGACCGTTATGGGCATCCTGATCTGCTTCCTGTTCGCATCCGCCATGCGGCTTTTGGGGCTGGCTTAATATCGGCTGAAACGACAAAATACGTCTTTTCTAAGAGATGAAAAGACGTATTTTTTGTCGATGAAAATAGTTTCTGTAAATGATGGAAGCGATAGGAATACTATTGTCTTTTGATTTCGCATGTATTACAATAAAGAGGAAGAATTAAAACAGGAGTTGCTTTATGAAAATCAATCAGGATACAAAAATCAGGGAGCTGCTGGAGAAAACGCAGCTGTACACCGCGCATCGGGAACTGCTCATGTGGTATGACCAAAACAAGCGGATACTGCCCTGGCGGTCGTCGCCGACGCCGTACCATGTCTGGGTGTCGGAAATCATGCTGCAGCAGACCCGCGTGCAGGCGGTAAAGGGCTACTATGACCGTTTTATGGAGGCCCTGCCGGATATCGCATCGCTGGCGCGGGCGGATGAAGAACAGCTGCACAAGCTTTGGGAGGGCCTTGGCTATTATAACCGGATCAGGAATATGCATAAGGCTGCAAAGCTTGTGATGGAACGCTATCATGGGGAGCTTCCGGATTCCTATGAAGCGCTGCTGAGCCTGCCCGGTATCGGGGAGTATACGGCGGGCGCGGTGGCATCCATTGCATTCGGCCAAAAAGCGGCGGCGGTGGACGGGAACGTCCTGCGCATCCTGACGCGGATGACCGCCTGTGACGAAGATATCCTGCAGCCGGCGGTGAAACGGATGTTTCAGGAGCTTGTCCTGCACATACAGCCCGAAGAGCGGCCCGGGGATTTCAATCAGGCCCTGATGGAGCTGGGCGCGACGGTCTGTGTGCCGAACGGCCCGCCGCAGTGTGAAAGCTGTCCGGTTGCCGGGTACTGTCTGGGACAGAAGCAGGGAACACCGCAGGTCTATCCGGTGAAAAGCCCGAAAAAGCCGCGCAAACAGATCGAACGGACGGTCTGCATCCTGCTTTGCCGCGACAAGGTCTATCTGACCAAGCGGCCTGATCAGGGACTGCTGCCGGGGCTGTGGGAGTTCTACTGCCTGGACGGATGGTATGACAAGGAGGAGATCACCGCGCATCTCATGGAAAAGGGCGCCGCGTGTACGCATATTTATCCGCTGAAAAAGGCAAAGCACATCTTTACGCATATCGAATGGCAGATGCAGGGATATTTGATTCAGGTGGACAGGGAAACTCCTCACGGGAACTGGGTGACAAAACAGGAGCTGGAAGATCAGTATGCACTGCCAAGTGCTTACCGAATGTATAGCAATGTGTTAAAAAACTGGCTTTAACGATTCCATTTTACAATTTTTATAAAATAACAGCCGCGTTCTTTTAAATTTTTAATCCGAATAGGATATATACTCTATTTCAACATTTTGTGCAAGATCATACAATACGTATATATCAATATATTGTATTGCTAGGGGGTTGTTAATATGAGTATTGATTATGTCAGCATTGGGCACCGCGTACGCAGAGAACGCAAGAGACAAAATTTAACCCAACAGGTACTGGCCGAGTTATCCGGACAATCTACAACCAATATCTCGCATATCGAGAGAGGTAAGACAAAACTAAGCCTCCCGACGCTTGTCAATATCGCAAATGCCCTTGCGATATCGGCGGACACGCTGTTGTGTGAGAACGTGGAAGAAACCAAGTATGTATTGGAGGACGAGCTTGCCCAACTGGTTGGCGACTGCAGCACACAGGAGATGAGAGCAATCATCAATATTGTGCAGGCGCTCAAAGCTTCTCTGTACATGGTACGGGAAGAGGTACAGGAATAGTGGTTCCCAGAATCGGCGGGATGCATGGAAACGGCATGCGTTTTGTTGAAAAGGAAAAGGAAGATCTTTTAGATCTTCCTTTTCCTTTTTCATGTTACACCAAACATTTTATTGTGTCTTTTCAATCCACAAACCACAAAGTTATTTTATAGTTTGACATCAATAGTATAACTGATATTGTGATTTTAATCAATCCCAAGTTTGTACAATTTCTCGGTGCCATAAGGGCCTTCGTATCAGTGTATGCGGATTACCGCGGTAGGCTGTATTATTGTCAATGTGTCTGATGCGGTGTTTTGTGATACTGAAAGGGCAGAAGGCGGCTTGAGCAGCAGCAGAAACGAAGATGCAGGAGAGAGTAACAAACAGTAAAACATCAAATGGGTTTCCATTGATTTTCCACAGAAACTAACATGCACTAATAAATACTATTTTAATTTTAGTATTCAACACAATAAAATGTATTACTGTAACACTAAATATATATTGCAATTTTTGTAGAACTGTGGTAATATACTCAATATCAATAGTTGAATGACATAATTGGAAAAGGAGAGACAAAATGATTCAAATAAACCTAAAAATAAAGTCAGGTGCACCAAAAAAGAAAAGAAAAAAAGGGGGCGGATCTTTCAAAAGAATTTGGAAGAGTATCATATACTTTGCTGTATTTATAGCAAGTGTCCTTTTAGCAATCTGCTGCATATCCAGGATTTCAAATGAATTATCGTCAAATGCTGTTCTGATCATTTTGGTCTCACCGTTGTGGCGACTGTATCAATAGTGGTTGTCATAGCTTTTATCCGATTATCCACCTAAAAAACCTGTTTGAGAATGAATATGGGAAAAAAGAGC
>NZ_CCYH01000044.1 GCF_000820765.1 Candidatus Soleaferrea massiliensis AP7 | reverse complement strand
AAAAGAAAAGAACCAACACATTTGTGTCGGTTCTTTTCTTTTAGTGCCTATGTTGGGATTAAAGGTTATCAGCATTCCTATTTTATTATTTAGTTTGCTTTAATCCAATACCCATTTGGGCAAAAAAGCTGGACAATTAATTTGTCTGTCAGCAAAAATCAAAAATATCATTCCAAGTTCCTTCTTTCTCTGGCAGGTCGATATAAAGACAATTATACCAGTCATATGGATCTTTTTCAAATGATACCCAATAATTGTCTGTTGCGTGGCGTTTAGCAATTCGATTGAAATCTTCCATGATAATTTTAGTTGCATTATCCTGTTTAAAATAAGATAAATTCTGTTGGGAAAAGAACTCCTGGGCATCCAGGAAAGAATTTTTTAAACACTCGTTAAGCTGCGTTTCGGTAACTTTGGTTTTATCGTTGGCGTGATACTTGTACACAAAAATAATAGCTACACGGTGATCCTTTTGCTGCGCATCTTTAACCATGGTAACCAATTTAGATGTTTTAATAGTCCGATCACTGGTAATATCTGCGGCTTCCATTTCAATTTCCTTGGTACCAGGGAATTCTTCAAAAAACGGAGCCATGAAGTCTTCCATAAATGCAAGATGTTCGGCAATTGTTTTGGTATCGTCTTTGCAAAATGGAAAACCAATACTCGTAATATAGCCGTCCTTATCAACGCCAACTTCGAGTCCATTGTCGTAACGAATTGTAGTAGGCAGCTGATATTTTTTAGCTGCCTCTGCTGTTCCGGTGAACGGTCGGTCGGGCATTTCGATTTCATCTTCTGATTCATATCCGACTTCTGATTCAATCATATCCGAGTCAATGGAATATGCAAGGATTGTGATGGACCCAATCGAAATACAGGCAACTAAAATTAAGGATATACAACCGAGAAGCTGTTTATAATTCTGGAAAGAAGCGATAAATTTTTTTTTCATCTTAAACACCTCCGTAAAAAATATGGTTTTAGCATGTAGTTATTGTTACAGATAAACCTGCTACTCCAGTGATGATTTCTCTTCGATAACAACGCCGTCTTGAGATTCTTCAAATATAATATGGCAGTTATCTGGCATAACATTGGCAGCGATTTGCCCCATTTCCTGCAGGATATCTTTATACTTGGTGTTCTGGAAATAGTCTAAATCTTTTTGCTTCAGTTGTGATTGAAGAATACTGGTAAGCTCATCGTAAAACTGTTCTGCTTGCACACTGGAAATTTGTGTACGATCTTTAATATCGTATCGATAATTATAGTTAATAAATACATGATGATTTTCTACATTTGGAATAGCCAGTTTGCTGCTATAGGTCCCTTTCATAAAGAAACCCGGTAAATGGGGAGAATTCGATGCGTTTAGAATGTCGATACGATATTGCGGATACTCTTGAAAGAACGGCTCCAACAATGCAAGATATTCTTTCTCCATCTCAGCGAGTGGGAGGTTTAGATCTATTCCGCCATCGTATCCGCCGCCTACCCATTTCCCGTTCTCATCCAAAACAATGCTTATACCGTTGTCATATGTAAGCGTTTGATCCTTCGGATTTTGGCTGTTCGCGGTACTCTGAGATCCTGTATCTAATGTTGAAGATGCTTGGCCCTCTGAATTGACTGAATAGCCAAAGGAAAGGATAGATCCTGTCATAACACAAACAGCCAGCACAACCAGAAGGGTTAGTATTCCAAAGTGTCTTTTGTGCATAGAAAACAGCTCGTTTAATCTTTTTTTCATATCATTGACACCTCCATAAAAGTTCGTACAGAAGACCGTGACCGCAGAGGATGCTGCGGATGCGGTCTTTAAAATCGTTTTCCCGTACTGTGTTCTGAGGGACAGGGGCAGGTCCCTCAGGGTTTCTTCATCACAGGAGATTTCACAGTCGATGTCCACCGCGTGCCGGATCATCTGCATGAATGGATTGAACCAGTGCAGGGACTGGCAAACCATCATCAGCGCTTTATAGCACAGATCGCCGCGCTTAGCGTGAACCAATTCGTGGCGCAGAATCAACGTCAGCTCCTCCTGTGAAAAGCTGGTCTCCGGCAATAGGATGGCGGGCTTCAGGATCCCGGCCAACATAGGAGTTGCTGTCAAGGGGCAGCGTTTGAGCTGAACGTCCCGTGTCATGCCCAGCTCCATCCGCTGCTGTTTCAGGATACAAGAGATTTCTGGGTCGAGGATGGGTTCGCTCCAGCGCCGGACAGCGTGCATGAACCGGGCGTGACGGTACAGTTGGCGTGTCAGGCAGACAAAGCCGCCGGCGGCCCATAGCCAGAACAGCGCCTGATACCATGGGAACTGCATGACCGGCTGCACAGAGTGGGTTCCGCAGATGCCGCCGGTAAGAACGTCATCCTCTTGATAGGCAGTGCTGATTTCAATGGGGGCCATTTCGGGAAGGTCAATCTGAATCGGAGCATACCCGGCCTGCGGCCGGAACGGGAGCAGCAGTCCAATCAGAATGACCAGCCATGCATAATAACGGGATTTTGCCGTCAGCCGTTTGGCAAGGAACGGACGGGCGGCCAGATAGAGCAGCGCGGCGGCGGACATCGTCACCGTACAGGCCAGAAGCGATAACAGGAAGCCTTCCATATGTTTTCACCCCTTTTGATCCAGCCACTTTTGAAGCGCTTCGAGCTCCTCTTGGGAAATGTTCTTGCCGCGATAGAGGGTTGCCACCAGACTGGAAAGGGAGTTCTGATGCATCTGTGCCATGAATCTGCCCGTCTCAAATTCGAGATATTCCTCGCGGGATATCAGCGGATAGTACAGGCGGGAACGGCCTTCCTTCTCACAGCGGATGAATCCGCGTTCGTGCAGCCGGTTCAGCAGGGTGAGAGCGGTCTGCTGCTTGTACTCCTTTTGAGGATTCAGGGACTCCATAACCATATGCGTGGTGACAGGCGGGGCATTCTTCCAAACCGCCTGCATGATCTCGAGTTCACTGTCAGGCAGTTTTTTTAATTCTTTCATTTTCTGCATCACCTCTGTTTATTTAGACAGTTGTCTTAATTTCTATCTATATAATACATCTGTCTTAGTTGTTTGTCAAGCACATTTTCAACATTTTTTTAAAACATTGGGGAAAATGTCGCGGACCTTTCGTGCAGAACGGTAAAAGAATGCGCGCCCCGGAAGAAGCTTCTTCCGGGGCGCGCGAAGGGGGCGGTTAGAATGATGACCGCACTAAAATTCGGTCGGATCGGGCTGGCCTTCGGCCCGTTCAGGTTCATCGATCAGAAATTCGGATGGACCATATTCCTGTGCGGAGATGTAAAGCCTGCAGTACCAGGTGCTGTATTCCGACGCGATCTGAGAGAAGACCGCGATCGCTGTTTCATAGGCGCCGGCCTGCTGGAAATCATCCAGGTCCTTTTGTTTCAGAAGGTCCTTGAAGGCCTGGCAGCTGTCCCGCAGCATCTTTTCCGCATCGTCTCGGGTCAACATGGCCGGTTCGATGACCGAGATGTTGTAGTAAAACGGCATAGACACGGAATGTCCGTCGATCTCGGTGTTGAGCATGGCATAGCTGTTCATGCCGAGCGAAGGCCTGTTTTTCAGTTCCGGAAAGTCCGCGATCATATCGGCTGCGGCTTCCTCATAAAGCGCGGTTTCCTCTGCAAGGGTGCAGCCTTCCGGGATGTCCGCGTTGATCCCGCTGCCGGATATGGCTCCTTCCTTGGTGACATCCACCTCAGAGCCGTTCCGATAGATAAACGTTTTTCCGCCGTCAGGCCTGCTGACAATCTGGATGGCCTTCGACTGGCTTAAATCTGTGGAGGGAAGGATTGACCTGGCATTGAGGCCGGGCTTTTCGGGGATTGTATCCGAAGAAGCTGAAGCTGATGATAATGTTGGCATTTCTGATGGCGCTGCGAATGCGAAATTGCTGCAGAGCGTCACGCTCATCACCAGGAGGGCCGGTACAATCCAGGCGCTCTTCCGGCTTCTATTGGTGATGAATAATTCGTTGAGTCGTTTTTTCATATCTCTGACACCTCCGTTAAAACTGGTGGAGAAAGCCGTCACGGCGGACCTGTCCGACCGGACGGTTTTTAGGATGAGTTTTCCATAGGAAGCCCGCTGGAAAAGGGGCGTTTTTCCCAGCACCGCTTCGTCACAGGAGATTTCACAATCGATGTCCACAGCATGCCGAATCACCCGCATCATGGGGTTGAACCAGTGCATCGCACTGCAGGCCATCAGCAGCGTTTTATAATACAGGTCGCCGCGCTTTGCGTGGACAAGCTCATGGCGCAGAATCAGCGCAAGCTCATCCGCAGAAAAGGCAGTCTCGGGCAGCAGAATCACCGGATGAAAAAAGCCTGTCAGCATGGGAGAGCGCGCCAGGGGGCAGCGTTTGATCTCCACAGGCCGGTGAAGCTCCATTTCGCCGGCCAGCTGCCGCAGGGCGGCAAGAATGGACGGGTCGCCAATCCGCTCGCTCCAGCGCCGGATATTCCGCGAAAATCGGATATGCCGGAACAGCTGAAGACCGAGACAGCCTAGGGCGCCTGCCGCCCAGACGACAAATAAAAGCTCATACCGGGAAAATTCAAGCCGAACGAAAGACGACAGCGGCGCGGCGGGAGCGTCAAAGGCGGCGGACGGCACAAGCCTGCTTTCCCGGGAAAATGAGACCGGACCCTTCAGAATTGCACCACAATCGTGAATGGTTGTATCCGGGAAACAGATGCCGTCGGCACAGCCTTTGGTTTGATGAATGGTTGTTTGATGTGCTGCGCCGTTTGCGGAAGAATCGATTCTGCTATTTGAAACGGGGATGGATGCGTCTGCGGCGGTCATCCCGGGCAGGTCGATCCGGATCGAAGCATGGGAGGGCTGCGGCCGAAACGGGACCAGCAGCCCGATCAGGATGACCAGCCAGGCGTAATAGCGGGATTTCGCCGTCAATTTTTTTGCCAGCGGCCGCCTTGCTGCCAGATAGAGCAGGGCTGCCGCGGTCATGGTCAGCGTACAGGTCAGAAGCGACAGCAGGAAGGCTTCCATATGCGCTCACTCCTTCTGCTCCAGCCATCTTTGCAGGTCGTTGATATCCTCCTGTGAGATATTCTTCCCGCGGTAGAGGGCGGCGACCAGGCTGGACAGGGAATTTTGATGCATCTGTTCCATAAACCGGCCGGTTTCAAATTGGAGATATTCCTCGCGTGAAACCAGCGGATGGTACAGGCGGGAGCGGCCTTCCTTTTCACAGCGGATAAAGCCGCGGTCGTGCAGCCGGTTCAGGAGTGTGAGGACGGTCTGCTGCTTGTATTCCTTGAGGGGGTTCAGCGATTCCATGACCATATGGGTGGTGATGGGAGGGGTGTTCTTCCAAACCGCCTGCATGATCTCGAGCTCACTCTCAGGCAGTTTCTTCAGTTCTTTCATCGGGGCATCACCTCGTTTTACTTAGACAATTGTCTTACATGCTTCAACATTATAATACAACTGTCTTAGACGTTTGTCAAGTGGGTTTTGTGAAATTGTCCGATGATTTTTCAATTTCTTTCGTAAAGACAGCGAAGTGAAAAATGTGCCTAAGTGCAGCAGAAAAAAACGGTTGCTATGAAAAAAGCAGGGGAGTTTGCTCCCCTGCTTTTATGAGTGGTGTGCATTCTATAGTCAGCGTCACTTGATTTCTATCTGGCGGGACGGCGGAACGGGCGGCTGTGCGAGTTTCGGCAGTTTGAGTTCCAGAATGCCGTTCTCGTATTTTGCGTCGATCCCCTGTACATCGATGCCGTCGAGATCGAAGCTCCTGCTGAAGGCACCGTAGTGCCGTTCGCGCCGGACAAAGCTGTCTTTTTTCTCCTCTTTGTCCTCGCGGTGTTCGGCCGAAATAGTCAGCATGTTGTGCTCGATGCTGAGTTTGATATCCTCTTTTTGAAAGCCCGGCAGCTCCGCCTGCAGCAGGTAATGGCCGCCCTGATCCAAAACATCCGTCCTGCAGGGAGAGAACTCCTTCTCAAAGCCGCGGAAGAATGCCCGGTCCATCTTGTCAAAATAATCAAAAAGATCTCTGTCCCGGTTGGACAGCGGTCCACGTCCAAAAGGTACTAAATCAAACATATAAAAGCCTCCTTATAACAGATGTTCAGCTTGATTGTTTTTTTGGTTAAACCGTGCCTATGATGCTTCATCTGCATGTCAACCACCTTCCTTCGTGTTCCGGTCTTTCTCAGATCATCCCTTTCCTGTTTTTCTGCCTATAGTATAATCCGAAATTGTTTCAACACAATCATATAAATATGAATTATTTTAAAATATTAGCACTCTGATAACTGGAGTGCTAATATCAATGCAAAGAAAACGGAGGAAGCATCTCCTCCGTTTCAGGGATAGGTCTATATACATATCAGATGTCTGTTTGGGGGAGCGGCCTGGCGAACAGAATGCCCGCCGGCCGCTACAGGGGTAAAAAGATAAAGCGTATAGAAAGCGGGGAGCGAGTTCCCCTGAAATATATCAATAATGAAGCTGTACAAGATATATTTCGAATTGTTCAGTATCCTCTGCTCCATGTTATGGATTGCTGTATGCGGCGTTGTTGGGGTCCGCAGTCTTGACTGATCCACAGGAAGGCGGATGCATAGACAACTTCTCCGTCATGGTCCAGCGCTGCCGGAGGCGTTTCTCTGCGCTTGAAAGAAAGCGGATGGATGCGCGACGGGCAGTTCAAACAAAGCGGGACGCACCGGCAGAAGCAGGCCGAGCACCAGGAAAAGCCAGGCATAATAGAGCCATTTCGCGGCGAATCTCTTTTTTAAGAAGGGCCGCAGAACCCGCAACAGCAGCGCCAGCAGGGAAAGTGAGACGGAGCAGAGGAGCAAAGCGGCAAGAAAATTGTTCAAGGGTAATGCCTCCTTTTATGGCGCAGGGCCGGAATTTATCATGTTTATTATCCTATTGGTATACAGGATGATAAATTTAACGATTTGTAGTTGAAATGCGCTTGCTGGAGAGGCGAAGAGGCGGCTTGCAAGGGAGCCTCTTCGCGATTCCATAAAATGCTTAGGGAGTATCCGTATGGGTTACGGCATGCATCGCATCGTAACCGACAGAGACAAAGGTGGACAGACAAACGGGTTCCCCGTCGCGGTTGACGATCAAGGTGATACATACACCGTCATCCAGCGAACCGGGCTGTACGTTTTTGATGTCGATGCCGCGCAGCAGATTCATCGCCTTCCATTCCTCAGTGGGGTGACCGCCGTCGCCAAAGGTATCATGCAGGCTGCGTTCGATCTCCTCGGCGCTGCGGCTGGAATCGAAGAATCCGGTCAAGCTCATTGACATCTCGACCAAGTCAAGCTCGAATTTTGGATATGCGGTGGGGGCGTACTCCTCATCCGTGAAGTCCAGGAAGGAAAGACGGGTATCGGATATGGCAGAGGTGGGATAGATGGGCAGGGTGATGCTGTTGGTATCTACAAGGGGAGGAGAATTCTCCGGTTCCCCCTGTGGGTTTGCAGCATAGAAACGCATGGAGTAGTTGAACGGGAATCCATTCGTTGCGACCATTTCGTCGGTGCTCATCTGCGAAAGCCCCTCCGTGTTCAGGAAGGACTGGATAAGTCCAAGCACCTCGTCCTTGTTCTGATACAGCAGGTCGATGCAGACCTGCGCGGTTTTCGGTGTCAGCCGGTTGATGATGAACTTTTTGTGGGTGCCGGATGCCTCGTCATTCACCTGGATGCTGCGGAAGTACCCGTTTTCCATATAACGCATACTGTCCGAGCTGTCCATATCCATCTTGACAATCAAGTTGCTCTGGTCGGTCCATGGAAGGCTGTTGTATTCCTCCACATAGGTTTCCCAGATCAGCTGTTTGTTTTCGGGTTCGTCAAACTGATTGTAACCGATCTGGACGGAATCCAGCGGAATGTCGCCGATCATATATTCAGTCGCTTTTCCATTCTCGTGGCTGGCGTCAACGTCATCGATGACGGAGCTGCCGCTGTCGGCGGGGAGGTGGTCTGCGGCAATGGAAACCAGGCCGCTGAGCACCAGGATGCAAAGGGCAATGCAGATGGTCAGGGAGATTCCCCTGCGCCTCTTGTTGCTGAAAAATAGTTCTTGTAATCGTTCTTTCATCATACTCACTCCTCCAAAAAAATTGGTTGAAAGGGCCGTTTGGCGGATGGTTGTGCGAGCGGCGAAGTCGATGAGCGTCTGTCCGTAATACTGGCGCGAACAGGCGTCCAGCGAAGAGATGACTTCGCGGTCGCAGGAGATTTCACAGTCCAAAGCAATGTAGCGTCCAAGCAGGTGGACGACCGGATTGAACCAGTGCAGGGAGGTCACAATCAGCACCAGCAGCTTATACCACAGGTCATGGCGCCGGTGATGGGTCAGTTCATGCTTCAGAAGCAAAGGCAGCTCATGGCAGGCATAAGCTTTTTGAGGAAGCAGAATGGTCGGACGGCGTATGCCGACCAGCATCGGTACTTCGATGACCTGGCAGCGACTCAGTGCAATGGGCTGTTTGATATTCATGTAGGTGCACAATGCATGCAGGCTGGCAAGCTCCGTTTCATCGGTAACCTTTCTGCTCCAGCGTTTGGCAAAGCGCACGAACCGCAGGTGACGTTTCATTTGAATGCCGAAATAACTGCCGGCCCCGATCAGCCAGATGCCGAATAGGATTTGGTACCAGTTGATGCTGATTGGAGGGGAAGTCTGTGCAGTGGAAGGATTTGTCTGGATATTCGGTTCTTCATGCTCCTGATCGTTGTCCGGACTGGGGATAACGGCAGAAGCAGCCGTTTGATTTTTTGAGTTGTGGGCATCCTGCCCGGCGGATGGTGCGGGGGAAGCCTGCCGGATGGTCAGGTCGGGCGGGGATATCTGAATCGGTGCGGACGGCAGCTGCGGCCGCAATGGAATCAGCAGCGCGACCAGAAGAACGATCCAGACATAGTAGCGGCCCTTTGCCGAATAGCGGTTGGCAAGCAGCGGCCGGACAAGGATGTAAACAAGGCCGATCAGCGATACGACGCCTGAACAGATCAGTAAAGAGAATATAAAACTGCCAATCTCAATCACCCCTTCTCCTGAAACCACTTGCGCATCTCTTCATATTCCTCGTCGTCGAGCTTTTTGCCCTGATGCAGCGTGTTGACCAGGCTGAACAGGGAACCGCCATGGAATTTGCTCATGAAGCTGTTGGTTTCAAACTGCAGGTATTCATCGCGGCTGACAAGGGGATAATATCTGCGCTCCTTGCCCAGCTTTTCACTGCGCAGAAAACCGCGGTCGGTCAGCCGGCTGAGCAGTGTCAGCAGTGTCTGCGGTTTCCAGCTTTTGTCGTCCCCGAGCTTTTCCATGACGGAGAAGCTCGTCACCGGGGGGATGCTGTCCCAGATGACATCCATAACGGTGAATTCGGAATCGGGTAGCTTTTTTAATTTGTTCATGATGGCCATCTCCATTTATTATTTTGTCTGTGTCATTATTCTACACCTGTAGAAAAGTGTTGTCAAGGGGTTTCGCGAATATTTTCTACGATTGTAGAAAATATTTTCTGAGCGTGTCTGTTGGAGCGGTAAAAAGGTGAAAATGGAAAGACGATAAGTAAATCGGCGCACGATCTATACTTTTTGTATAGATCGTGCGCCGATTTAGCCGGCTAGCGACAGGTTGTTCAGGCCCCCGCTATAGTTCCAAGTGCGCGAAGTGGTTTTTTAACGGGCAGTCTTAGAATCCCCCATTCCTTTACAATGGCCAGAAAAATGATCCGTTGAAGATTATCAAGATATGGGGTGGATATTGGACATACACCAACCGGGGCATCGGGCGGTCATGGAAACAGACTGCCGCTGAAGCCAGCTGTTCACAATTCCAAAATTTCATCCAAACACCGCTTTGCGAACCGATATCATTTCTTCTAATGCGGTTTGCAGACGGCCGGACCACTTGGCGGGGAGCGATTGTCTGCGCGGTTCTCCGACAGAGAAAATGTTGGGTTCCTTTGCGGCTGTTGCGGTTATTTTTTCAGCGGCTGGCAGATGGGGCACAAATAGACGTTGCCGCCGAGATATGCCTGACGCACAAGAACCCCGCCGCAGACCGGGCAGGGCTTTTCCAGGGTCTTCTTGGACAGCCGAGTCACATAGCCGCCGGGACAGCCGAACAGATCCCGTTCGGTGTCACGCCCGCCCTTGACGGTCATTTCAAACAGCACCCGGCGCGTCTGCTCGTAAAGCCGGTGTTTTTCCTCCTCGGACAGCGTGGAAATCTTGGATTTCGGATGAATGCGGGCTTCAAACAGGATGTCCTGCAGTACGCCATTGCCGAGTCCGGGAATCCGCTGTTCGGTTGCTAAGAGCGCCTTTGCGCTCAGTGTAGGCTTGATGCCGGCCATCATCCGCTCAAAATATGTCCAGGTGAAAGCATCGGCCAGCGGCTCCGGCTTCTCTTTTGCCACCAGATAATAGAAGTTGTCGTTCTCCCCGTCGGCAAAAGCCCAGATGCCGCCGTACGTCTGAATGGTGCAGCACAGGTGCGCGCCGTCGTCGAATTCGACCAGCAGCTGATGCTTTTGGGGAAGCTTTTCCCCGGGGGCAAGATAGCGGATGTTCGTACCGTCTCCCATCAGCAGCCGCATTTCCGAGGCGGAAAGCTCCACCAGACCGCCATAGGAATGCGCTGATTCGATGGTGCGGCCGCAAAGCCGCCGGGCATAGTCCTGCGGGTCTCCGAAATAGAATGCAAAGCCGTGCGGGGAAGCGTTGGCCTGTACGCTGCGGATGGTCCGCCCTGTCAGGGCCTCACGCGCCTGTTCGGCAATGGTACGGCTTTCGGGCAGTTCAAGCATAGCGGGAAACCTCCTTTTGTTACAGTACAAGAACAGTATACCCCAATAAACCTGTCAGGGTCTGTCATATTTATATCATGAATCGATACAGCGTATGGTATGGTTTTTCTTACCTGCTATTATAACAGATTATGAGGGCCGCCGCATCCCCATCTTCTTCAATGGAATCAGAAGCTTTGTGAAAGTGGGAGAAAAGGCCATATTAGATAAGAAAAAGACAGGATCGGATATTGCACACATGCGAAAGTTGCTGTATGGTCCATATCACCGCCGCCGCATCCCCTCTTCCGATGCCGCCCCGCCGGCACTTGCGGCAGCCGGCGAAGGTACACGCCGGCCTTTGAGACGCGCAGAGAACCATAATCTTTTTCTGCGGATGCAGCGTTACAAAATACCCCCGGTATCCCGTCAAGGATGCCGGGGGGCACAGTCATTGGAATATCAGCATAAACCTTTTATCTGCCGTATCCGGGGCCGATGAACATGATGGAGGTTGCGAGGCGGAAAACGCCTGTGCGGATATGTGGATTCCTCTGTGGTTGGGCTTGGATGGCGAGTATACGGCGGATACTTTCGCGTCTCTGCGGCTTTCTTCGTGTGAAAACCAGCCGCATCGGAAATGATGTGTGCAGGCGCAAAAAGGAGCCGCCGGAAATGGCAGCTCCTTTGACTTTGAATCAACTGCAGAAGAGATGTGCGCCGATGCGCGTGATCACCGGACGTGTGCGCATCCATTTGTTCGAGGTCTTATCCGGGTTGAAATAGTAAATCGCGCCGCCCGACGGATCCCATCCGTTTAAGGCATCCTGCGCGGCTTTATAGGCGGATTCGGAAACCGGCTGGTTGATCTGCCCGTCGGTCATCGCCGTAAAGGCGCCCGGCTGGTATGCAACCCCCGCGATCGAGTTTGGGAAGGACGGATGCTGCACACGGTTCAGGATGACGGCGCCCACCGCAACCTGGCCGACATAGGGCTCGCCGCGCGCTTCCGCAGAGATCAGCCGTGCGAGCAGGCGGTAGTCGGAATCGCTGGTGCCGGATGGAGCGCCGGAACCGCCGCCCGAGTTGCCGCCGAAACCCGACGAGCTGATGCCGATGGCGGCCAGCGTTGCCGGTCCGGCAATGCCGTCGACCTGCAGGCCGTTCTTGCTCTGGAAATACCGAACGGCCTTTTCTGTCTGCGGGCCGAAGATGCCGTCGACATTGCCGTCATAGTAGCCCCAGTCCTTGAGCCGCTGCTGAATTTTGCGGACCTCATCGCCGCGGGATCCGTTCTTGGACAGGGTTTCAACGCTCTGGGTATTTTCCTGCAGCGCCGTGTTGACCGCATAGCCCGCCAACACAATGATAAAGATGTTGAGCAGCACGACGACAGCGATCCGCAGTACTTTCGAAACTGTCTTTTGATTCAAACAGAAACACTTCCTTCACAATGGTATGATCGAACCGAAACGGCCAAAGCGGCCGCCGTTCACAGATGTAAAACTGTATGGATTTAGTAAGAGTTTTACCAGAAAGAGCGGAAAATATCCGTTTCCTGCACAATTTTTCCCTCGCATTCATACAATGGAACATCGGATTATCGGTTCGGGCTTTGTTAAGTTGACAGGAAAGCCGCTAAGACGGAACGCTTATGAAACGAGCGCCTCTTAAGCCTTTTCATATGTCAACGTAACAATGTCCCGGTTTGCGGAAGGAGGTTATTCTGTGACGCTCTACATTGTGATCTTTGCCGTTGTCACCGCTGTGACGGTTGCGTTTTTGATTGGGGAACATCTGGATGACCGGAATAAAAAATAAAGGAGGATCCGCAGCGCATCCGCGGATCCTCCCGTGATATGGGACAAAGCCCATTCAAATCGTTTTTTCCATGATGTAGTCGTCCATATAAAAGCCGTTTCCGATATCGGCTTTCTGTTCCCGGACTTTGACGAAGCCCATCGTCTCATAGGCCGCGATGGTGTTCAGGTTTTCGCGGTTGACGGTCAGCCAGATCTTCGAAAGCCCTTCCCGCTCACAGCGATCCATCAGGAACCGGATGGCCCGGGATGCAATCTTTCTGCCGCGGAAGGACTGCTCCAGATAGATTTTGCTCAGGAACAGCGCGCCGTTTTCGGCCTTGACGCCGAGATATCCGACATCCGCGCCGTTGTAATGGAACAGGTAGTATTCATATCCGTTGTCCTTGACCTGCCCGGAAATCGCCCGGCAGGACTGAAATTTATCCACCATATAGTTGACCTGATCTGTGCCGATAATTGGTGTAAAATGTTGATGCCAGATCTTTTCGGCGAGTTCACTCACCGTTTTCAGCTGTGCGTCGGTATCGGCTTTGATAATCTGAAGCTCGTCCATAGCTGTCGCTTCCTTTCTCTGTATATCGCTTTCATTATATCATATTCATAACAGAAAGAAAAGCGGACAGGCTCCCCGGTTTGGGCCGCGGCAATTGCATTTCACAACGCCAGATCGGTTTTCATACTACAGTTTTCCGTGAAGTAACAATCTGAAAAGGGGGGCTTTTACAATGATTGCGTGAATGATGGGACACGTAGTATTACGGACTCCCGCAATACTATGAGTGAATACGTTTGCCTTGGTTCGCTTTTGCAGTGACAGAAATGGACATCAAAAGGTGGGAGAAAGATGCCATACCAAATAGAAAGAAAACAACAGAAGGCCATCAGCGCAAGGGCTGATGGCCTTCTATGCAATTATCGGAATGCAATTGCCGGAGCAAATGTTCCAAAAATATCCCGGTTATGTCTCATCAGGCCGAATGAAAGGAACCTTCCTGCGGCGGCTCAGCGTGCCTTCCGAGATGAACAGGCCGGCAAGCGCAAGGACGGCGCCGAGCAGTGAAAGCGGAGTCAGCGGTTCATGAAGAATCAGCGCCGAGGCTGAAACGGTGACGACCGGCACCAGATAGATATACACGCTGGTCTTCACAGCCCCCAGCTTTTTGACCGCAAGGTTCCAGGTCACGAAGCAGAGCGCCGACGCGCCAAGTCCGAGATACAGCAGGTTTCCGAGATTCTGCATCTCTAAAAATTTGCCCCAGTCCGGGTGGAAATCCAACAGGAACAGCGCCGGTACCATAAACAGGATGCCGTAAAAAAAGGTCCGGCGGGTGGCCAGCACCGTGTTCTGTGAGAATTCCGAGATTTTCCTCGTCAAAATGGAATAGACGCCCCAGACGACCGCGGCAAGCAGCGCCAGCAGGTCGCCGAGCGGGCTCAGCTGAAGCTGGGAGCCATTCCAGCTGATCAGCACAATGCCGGCGATCGCGGCCGCGAATCCGATGAAAAACCGTGCGTGGAGCCTTTCGCCATGCAGAAACAGATGTGCGAAGATGGCGGTGAAGAACGGCGCGACTGAAATGATGATGCCGACATTCGACGCGAGCGTATAGGTCAGCGCGATGTTTTCCAGCAGGAAGTAAAACGTCACGCCGCACAATCCGGCGCCGATAAAATACCACTCCTGTTTCCGGTTTTCGAGCTTCATGCGGCGCGGACAGACCAGAATCAGGGCGATGAAGCCGATCACAAACCGGGTGAAGAGGATTTCTACCGGAGAGAAATCCTGTAACAGGACCTTGGTTGAAATAAAGGTGGTGCCCCAGATCACAATGGTCAGCAGGGCGGTCAGGTGGCCGGACAGCGATTTATGTTGCATGGCGGTTTTCTCCTTGATAAAAGATGTTGTGATACTGCCGCGGCGTCAGGCCGGTCAGCCGCTTAAAACAGCGCGTGAAATGGCTCTGGTCGGAAAATCCGGCAAGCAGAGCGGCCTGTGCGGGCGTTTGTCCGGTTTCCAGCAGCTTTTTGGCCTCGCCGATTCGGATGGTCATCAGGTAGCTGTACGGGGAGATGCCCTTTTCCTTGGTAAAGCTGCGCACCAGGTGGTATTTGCTGCAGTTCGCAATCCGGCCAAGCTCTTCGAGCCCGATGTGTTCGGCATAGTGCTCCTGCAGATATTCGCAGACCCTTTGCATGCCGTCGTCCTCCTGTGTACGCACCGGTTTTTCGGGCGGCAGCGCGTACAGGTCGAAAAGCTGTTCCATCAGCAGACAGAACAGTTCTTCCCGTCCAAGCGACTGGTCGCCATCCATAATCATGCGGTGCAGCTCTGCGATGATGCCGCACAGCTCGCTGTCCGGCACGGTGTTGTGTGCGAACCGCGGCTGATAGGCGTATCCGGTGATTTCCTCGGCCGCACGTTCCATCACCTTGGGTGGGATGTTCAGAAAACGCAGCTCGAGCGGGCAGTCCCCGACCTGCTCGCAGGCATGGCTGTCCAGCGGGTTGAAGAGCACCAGATCGCCGGGACGGATGATGTATTCCCGGCTGCAGCAGGTGAGCCTGCGCGCGCCGCTGACAATTGCGCCGACGACATAGTGTTCATGGAAGTGATTCGGAAACCGCTGCATGACGCCCTCAAAATAATAAGCTTCGATGCCAAGCTCCGCATCATAACGGATGATTCTCTGTTCCGGTGTCATCTGGCATCCCTCCTTTCTTACGGTATATCATTTACGCCCTGAGGTGTTAATAATTGAAATAGGCATGTAAAGGTTCTTGCCGGGAAGATAAAACCATGACCATGTATGATGGACACGAGTCATCCCGTATAGTGACGTAAGCCGGAGCGTCGTATGGTAAGCCGGTGAACGCTGCCGGACCGTATACGATGACGCATGGCAAAGCGATACACGGTGTGCTGGTGAAAGCAGGTCAGGCCGTGCAGTTATGCAAGCCGAAACGATGCGCAATGTACCTGTGAACGCAGGTCAGGCCGTACGGTGAGCAAACCGGAACGCCACGCGGTACGCAGGTAAACGCCGTGTCCCTGATGGCTGCGGGTGACTGATGGCCCGTCTTCCGCGTAAATTCCCCTGAGCCGTTCGGCAGGTCTCTGATTCGGATGCGTTCGGTGTATCTGCTGACAGTTTACCACAGGAATGCGACGAATTCTTGTACGATCTTGCCCAATTTTTTGACGGGGATGGGAGATGGGCGTTAACACAATTATGGTTGATTTTGTGAAAGCGATCTACTATAATGAAAGGAACATCAAAAAAGGGAGATCTGTCTGAGGGCTTGCCGCGGACGGAAATACGCTCCACAGGAAAGGAAATTTCAAGTATGGCGGATAAGAAAAAAGCGCTCGAAACAGCGCTGGCTCAGATAGAAAAACAGTTTGGCAAAGGCGCGGTCATGAAGCTCGGCGAACACTCGTCGCTGCAGGTTGAGGCGATCCCGACCGGCTCGATTGCGCTGGATATGGCGCTGGGCATCGGCGGCGTGCCGCGCGGCAGAGTCGTGGAGATCTACGGCCCGGAAAGCTCCGGTAAAACCACCGTCGCGCTGCACATCGTCGCGGAATCGCAGAAGGCCGGCGGCGAAGCGGCGTTCATCGACGTTGAGCACGCGCTCGACCCGGAATACGCATCAAATCTCGGCGTGGACATAGATTCCCTGCTGATCTCCCAGCCGGACACCGGCGAACAGGCGCTGGAAATCACCGAAGCGCTGGTGCGCTCGAACGCCATCGACGTCATCGTCATCGACTCGGTCGCCGCGCTTGTGCCGCGCCAGGAGATTGAAGGCGAGATGGGCGACGCGCATGTCGGCCTGCAGGCAAGGCTGATGAGCCAGGCGCTGCGCAAGCTGACCTCGGTCATCTCGAAGTCCAACTGCGTCTGCATCTTCATCAACCAGCTGCGCGAAAAGGTCGGCATCGTTTACGGAAACCCGGAGACCACGCCGGGCGGCCGCGCGCTGAAATTCTATTCCTCGGTGCGGATGGAGATCCGCCGCATCGAAGCGCTCAAGAACGGCAGCGAGATCATCGGCAACCGCACCCGCTGCAAAATTGTGAAGAACAAGGTCGCGCCTCCGTTCAAGGACGCGGAATTCGATATCATGTACGGCGAGGGCATCTCCAAGGAGGGCGAGATTCTGGATCTGGCGGTCAAGCTCGACATCATCAACAAGAGCGGTTCGTGGTTCAGCTATAACGGCGACCGTCTGGGACAGGGTCGCGATAACATCAAAATTTACCTGCGCGAGCATCCCGAGCTGATGGAGACGCTCGACAAGCAGATCCGCGAGAATTCGGATAAGCTCGCGTCGCCGAAAGCGCCGAAGCCGATTCGCAAGCCGGCCGCGCGACAGGTCAACATCGACGTTGAGGTCAAGCCGGACGAGGAGAATGACGCGTGAGAATTACTGCGGTCCGTCAGAAGAAAGGCGTCTGGTACGACGTCTTCGTCGAGGACGAATACTTTGTGACGGCGTCCTATGAGACGATTTTTCTCCATAAGGTCAAGCCCGGCGCGGAGATGGCCGCCGAGGAGCTGGCGGAGTTTCAATATCAGGTGAACTATCATGCCGTGAAGGAGAAGGCGCTGTCACTGCTCTCCTTCAAAGCCTATACAAGACGTAAACTATGTGATAAATTATACCAGTCGCTGAATAAAAAGACCGATGAATTCGAGGAGGAACGCTATTCGCGTGAACTGATCGAAGAGGTTGCCGGAAAGCTTTGCGAGACCGGCCTGATCGACGATGAGGATTATGCGCGCCGGTACGCGAAGGATCTCAGGCATTTCAAGTCCTTCGGCAAACAGCGCATCCGGCTGGAGCTGCAGAAGCTTGGCATCCCGAAAGCGGTCATTGAAGCGGCGCTGGATGAACTGGAAATAGACGAGGAGGCCGAAATACGGCGCATCCTCGAGAAGAAATACCTCCCTTATCTGGATGATCCGAAGGGGATACAAAAGACGATCGCCGCGCTTCACCGGCTGGGCTACAGCGCCTGTCAGGTGAAGGCAGTGATCGCAGAGTTAGGAGCGTAGAAATTGGCGGTTAAGGTTGGTATGGTGTCGCTGGGCTGTTCGAAGAACCAGGTGGATGCGGAGATCATGCTCGCGCTGCTCAAAAAGGGCGGCTATGCGCTGTGCGCGGACGCCGACGAGTGCGACGTTGTGATTGTGAACACCTGCGGGTTCATTGAGGACGCCAAGCGGGAATCGATTGAACAGATATTGGAGTTCTGCCAGCGCAAGGCGCAGGGGGAGCTCAAGGTGGTCGTGGTGACCGGATGCCTGGCCGAACGGTACCGTCAGCAGCTGGTCGAAGAAATCCCGGAAGCGGATGTGGTGCTGGGCATCGGCGCGAACGCTTCGATTGTGGAAGCGGTCGAGCAGGCGCTGAACGGACAGCGGACGACATCGTTCCCGGAGAAGGACAAGCTGATGCTAAACGGCGAGAGGGTGCTGGCGAATGAAAACTACTTCGCCTACCTGAAACTGGCGGACGGCTGTGACAACCGCTGTACCTACTGCGCAATCCCGCTGATCCGCGGCTCGTTCCGCAGCCGTAAAATGGAGGATATCCTCGATGAGGCACAAAGGCTTGCCGATATGGGTGTGCGCGAGCTCAATGTCGTCGCGCAGGATACGACCCGCTACGGCGAGGATTTATATGGAAAGCTGATGCTGCCCGAACTTTTGGAGAAGCTTTGTCAAATTGACAAACTTCACTGGATCCGCGTGCTATACTGTTATCCAGACCGGGTCACCGACGAGCTGCTCGAGGTGATGAACCGGGAGGAAAAGCTTGTCAAATACATCGACCTGCCGATCCAGCACTGTGATGGAACGGTGCTGTCGCGTATGAACCGGCGCGGCGACCGCGAAAGCCTGACCGCGCTGATGGAAAGAATCCGTGAACAGGTGCCGGGCGTCACCATCCGCACCACGCTGATCACCGGATTTCCCGGGGAAACCGAAGAGCAGTTTGAATCGCTCTGCGGCTTTGTCAAGGACGTGAAGTTCGACCGGCTCGGCTGTTTTGCGTATTCCCGTGAAGAGGATACGCCGGCGGCGTCGTTCGGGGACCAGATCGACGAGGAGGATAAGCAGCGGCGCGCCGAGGTGATCATGGAGACGCAGTACGCGATTATGGAACAAAAAAATCTGGCGCAGGTCGGCAGCACCCTGGAGGTGCTGGCGGAGGGCTACGACAGGGAAACCGGCCTGTGCTTCGGCAGAAGCCGCATGGACGCGCCGGATATAGACAGCTATGTGTACTTTTATGCAGACAAAAAACCCCGGCCCGGCAGTTTTGTCAACGTACGGATCACCAAGGCTGTCGGTTACGATTTGATTGGAGAAACTACAGCTTAAAGGGGTGGGAAAATTTATGAATACACCGAATAAACTCACAATGCTGCGGATTTTGCTGATCCCGGTCTTTGTGCTGTTTATGCTGGGCGGGGATTTCATCCCATACAATTATGTCGGTGCGATCGTGGTGTTCATCGCGGCGTCGCTGACCGACCTGTTTGACGGCAGGATTGCGCGCAAGCGCGACATCGTCACGAATTTCGGCAAATTCCTCGATCCGCTTGCTGATAAATCGCTGGTGATATCAGCCTTTATCTGCCTGCAGGCGTTCGGGCTGGTGAATCCCGTCGTGGTCATCATCCTGGTCATGCGGGAATTCCTGGTGACCTCGCTGCGGCTGATCGCCGTCGGGGACGGGAAGGTCATCGCGGCCGATATCTTCGGCAAGGTCAAAACGGTCATCCAGATGTTCAGCATCATCGCGCTGCTGCTGATGCTCTGCCTGATTCAGGTCATGGATATGACCTTCCTGGCTTCATCGCTTACGACGGCTGCGTCGGTGCTCAGCTGGCTGTGCGCGGCGGCGGCGGTCGTTTCGGGCGCAAATTATCTGATCAAAAACCGCCACTGCATCGATGCCAAAAGCTGAACCGGGCATTTGTCCGGAAAATTGGAGCGGCACGGCTCAAAAAGCTTGTCAAAGCTCAGAAACTGTGTTATTCTTAAAGAAGCATGCCGGAGACGGACAGTGTCCGATTTCATCCGGCCAACATACAATAGAGCGTGAACATAGAGTGGATGCGATTATGTGGGAACCCGGAAATCTCCGGGCGTTATCGAATTTCAGGTGACAGAGCGTGGATGCCGAAGGCTGAGAGCATCCATCATTGCGGATTCGGAAGCGGCTGCGCCCACTAGCACAAAGGGGGAACCCCTGCCGAAAGCGGGGCAGTATCTCTTTGCGTCCGGTCCGCGTTAAGGACATTCAGCCGGTTTCCGCAGTTTTGCGGGAACAAGAGTGGCAGAAGCGGAGTGGAACCGCGGTCGTCAATACCGCCTTCGCAGCCGGGATATCCCGGCTGCGAAGGCGTTTTTCGTTGTAAGGAAACATGGAATCCCGCCGCCGGACAGGGCGGGTGAAACAGAGCGAAGGGGAGATCATCTATGTTAAAACGGCTCAGGGCGGACATCCGGACGATCAAGGAGCACGATCCGGCCGCGCGCAGTTCGTTTGAAATTCTGCTGTTATATTCCGGTCTGCACGCGATCATGTGGCATCGCCCCGCACATTGGCTTTACAAGCATCACTGTGTCTTTCTGGCGCGGTTTATCTCACAGCTGGCGCGGTTCTTCACACAGGTGGAGATCCATCCGGGCGCGAAGATCGGCGTCGGGGTCATGATCGACCACGGCAGCGGCATCGTGATCGGAGAAACGGCCGAGGTCGGGGATGGATGCATGATCTATCAGGGTGTCACACTCGGCGGTACCGGCAAGGAGAAGGGCAAGCGGCATCCGACGCTTGGAAAGAACGTCATGGTCGGCTCCGGCGCGAAGGTACTCGGCCCGTTCAAGGTCGGCGACAACGCCAAAATAGCATCCGGCGCCGTGGTGCTCGAAGAGGTTCCGGAGGACAGCACGGCAGTCGGCATCCCGGCAAGAATTGTACGCAGGAACGGACAGAAGGTTTCCGACGAGCTTGACCAGGTGCACATCCCGGACCCGGTGTCACAGGAGCTGTGCAGAATGCTGATGAAGATTGAGCATTTGGAAAAGAAGGTTGCACAGCTCGAAAGCGAACACGGCTCCAATGTCGAGTAAACAAGATATAAACCCATTTGGTGGAATGTGCCGGTAAAGGAACAGCAAACATGCAGGCATCTGCAGTGTATAAAAACGGTGGATAACATTTGATGCTGTTGTATGATATGTACCCGGAAAAAGAAGTGTTTTCATCTGAACATAGCGAAACGGCAAGGCCGATTTTTTTCCATGGCGTGGCAGGGACAATGAGGCTAAACGAGACGCCGTTGAAAAGAAGAGGTATTCCAGCAGCGACAGAACGGGGCATTATAAAAAGCGCTGTGCACCGTCGTGCCTCTGAACCGCGCCATGGCGGGCAGAGAGCCGTCATCACGAAGCAGAAATTGTCCAATTCGGAATAAGCTGCGTGATTGGGGGATTTTCAAGGGGGCGTCAGTCCCCTTGAACGGCCTTTTCTGGTTACTCTTTTGGCCGGCAAAAGAGTAACTGCCACCCGGCCAAGGCATCCTGGCAGACCCAGTGAAACCGCTGGAAAACAGCGGTGCAGCAACCACCAGCCAAGACTCATCGGCGAACATGAATGGAACACCGTGCGGCGGCGCAGGATAAAGCCGTCCAAGCCCTTATATGACAAGCCCCGCGGCAAATCGGCGAAATCCGGCAAACACCACCAAGGTGCCGCCGGCCATCCAATGCCGGTGGCAAAAAAGATACATATTTGTCATTACATTTCCAAATATATGGTTTATTTCTTAAACTCTATCGTATACTATAGAATTAACGAAGTATCGAATCAACAGTCCACCACAGAAGATGCAAAAGGAGAAGATTTATGAGAGTCTACAACACGCTGACCAGACAGAAGGAAGAACTTGTACCCATCACGCCGGGAGAGATCAAAATGTATGCCTGCGGACCGACCGTGTACAACTTTATCCATATAGGCAACGCCAGGCCTATCTGTGTATTCGATACACTGCGCCGGTATCTGGAATACCGCGGCTACAAGGTTATTTTTGTGCAGAACTTCACCGATATCGACGACAAGCTGATCAACCGTGCGAAGGAAGAGAATACCACCGTCAAGGAGTTGGCGGAAAAGTACATCCGGGAGTACGAGCGCGATGCAAAGGGACTCAATATCCGGGAAGCAACCTACCATCCGAAAGCGACGGAAACGATCGACATGATCATCGACATCGTGAAGACGCTGGTGGACAAGGACTACGCCTATGCAAAGGACGGCGACGTCTACTTCCGCACGCTGCATTTCGAGGAGTATGGCAAGCTTTCGCATATGCCGATCGACGACCTGACTGCCGGCGCGCGCATCGACGTCAGCCAGCAGAAGGAGGACCCGCTGGACTTTGTGCTCTGGAAGGGCGCAAAGCCGGGCGAACCGGCCTGGGAATCCCCGTGGGGCCCCGGACGTCCCGGATGGCACATCGAATGCACCGCCATGATCCGCAAATATTTGGGAGAGACCATCGACATCCACTGCGGCGGGCAGGACCTGATCTTCCCGCACCATGAGAATGAGATCGCGCAGGGCGAATGCTGCACCGGCAAGCCGTACGCGCATTTCTGGATGCACAACGGATATATCAACGTCGACAACAAAAAGATGTCCAAATCTCTGGGCAACTTCTTCACCACCCGCGAGGTCGCCAACCAGTTCGGCTATGAACCGATCAAGTTCATGATGCTGCAGGCGCATTACCGCAGCCCGATCAACTACAGCCTCGACGTCATCAAGCAGTGCCAGTCGTCGCTGGAACGTCTCTACAACTGCCGTGACAATCTGGACTTTGAGCTGAAAAGCGCCGGAGACGAGCGGGGCGCGGACGAGGACGTTCAGCTGGAGCGGCTCGCGCAGCGCAAGCAGCAGTTTATCGACGCGATGGACGACGACCTCAACACCGCGGATGCAATCGCGGCGATTTTTGAGCTGGTCAAGGATATCAACACCGCCATTGCCGGCAGCGGCAGCTATTCGAGACAGTATCTCGAGGAGGCCATGAAGCTCTTCGACGAGCTGACCGGCGTGCTGGGCCTTGTGTACAACCGCAACACGGAGAACATCGACGTGCAGATTGAAAGCCTGATCGAACAGCGGCAGCAGGCCAGGCAGTATAAAAATTTTGCCATGGCCGATAAGATCCGCGACGATCTGAAAGAGATGGGCATCCTGCTGGAAGACACCCCGAACGGCGTCAAATGGAGAAGGGAAAATGATGCATGAGAAGGTGCTGACCGTCACCTTGAATCCGGCGATTGACACCAGTCTCTGGGTGAAGAGACTCGAGGACGGCGAGGTGTGCCGCACAAGCCGCGAGGAATACCAGGCGGGTGGCAAGGGCGTCAACATCTCCCGGACATTGAAGAAATTCGGCGTCGACACGCCGGCGTTCTTCCTCTGCGGCGAACGCAGCGCGGCGGAGTATCTCAGCCTGTTAAAACAGGAGGGCATCCGATGCCACTATGTGCCGGCCGAAGGCGCGGTGCGCGAAAATATCCATATCATCACCGAGGACGGAAGGTTTTATAAGGTCAACCGAAACGGGCTGCAGGCCGATGAAAAACGGCTGCGCATCCTGGCGCGGATGGTCCGGGAAGCGAGCGATGAGGACACCATTCTGGTGGTGTCGGGAAGCCTGCCCGAAGGGATGGACGCCGCGATGTTCGGCACCTTTGTAAAGGAGATATCTGCGAAGGCAGGCCGTCTGGTACTCGATACATCGGCGCTGCATATCGGGCAGCTGATGGAACTGAAACCATATCTGATCAAGCCGAACCTCGAGGAATTCTGCCGAATGACCAATCAAAAAAAACTCGAGGCACAGCAGGCCATGCGCCGGGCGCAGAAGTATGCCGGCAAGGGCATTGAACAGATCCTGCTGAGCCTTGGCTCGGACGGTTTGGCGCTGGTTACGCCGCGGCGGATTCTGGCGGCGTCGGTTCCGTCGGTGAAGGCGGTCAACACCGTCGGCGCGGGGGACAACGCCTTGGCCGGATTCCTGCTGGGGCTTGCGGGCGGCGAAACGCCCGAACGATGCGTAGAGCTGGCGGCGGCGTTCGGCAGCGCATCCGTCCTGCTCGACGGCACGCATCCGCCCCGCAGGGAGGATGTGCGGCGCCTGTGCGAGCAGATCACCGTCGGAGAACTGGGTTAGTCCGCCGGTATCAGAGAAGCTGTCCAAACCTCCGGTATCATCGGTGTGTGACGGGATGCGGCGCAGGATGGACAGGGCCATATCCTGCGAACGGATAAGAGACGGCTTTTCAGGATGCGCGGGCCTCCTGACAGCGGCGGGAAATCAAAAAAGGGACGCGGACCACAGCTTTAAAAGCGGCGGTCAACGCGTCCCGTTTCGAAGAATATTCAAATATTTGGAATCTAATTTTGGGCAAAATAATGCCGCCCCCACTATTGCAGGAACAGCACCCCTGGTGAACGATAAGGGACTTGAACCCCTGACCCCCTGCACGTCAAGCAGGTGCTCTACCAGCTGAGCTAATCGTTCATATATGATTGGTCTTTCTGACGACTTCTAGATTATACTACAGGATTCACCAAAAATCAATCCCTTTTTCGAGATTTGTGTATTATTACAAGAAAATAAGATGAAATTTGAATTTTCATATGCTATATGAATAAAGTTCCGATGCGAAATTGATAAATCCATCGTTCTATGATAGAATAATAAGAATATTGGCGGTTTTATAGAGGATTATACAGTTTGGATACAGAAATATTTGGATAAGGAAGCTGAAAGATGATTATACTGGGCATCGATCCCGGCTACGCGATTGTCGGCTACGGCCTGATTCGATACGAGCGGGCAAAATTTGAGGTGCTCCATTACGGGGCCATCACAACCGCGGCGAAGCAGCCATTTGAAGAACGGCTGAAAATCATCCACGAGGGGATGTGCTACCTGCTGGACAATTTTCATCCGCAGGCCATGGCGATTGAACGGCTCTATTTCACATCCAATCAGAAGACCGCCATCGATGTGGCGCAGGCGCGCGGCGTCATGCTGCTGTCGGCCATTGAAAGGCAGGTGCCGATCTTTGAATATACGCCGCTGCAGGTCAAGCAGGCCGTGGTGGGATATGGCAAAGCGGTCAAGAAGCAGGTCATGGAGATGACCCGCATGATCCTGCACCTCAAGGAGGTACCCAAGCCGGACGATACGGCGGATGCGCTGGCCATTGCCATCTGTCATGCGCACAGCGCGGGTTCCCGTCTGCGCATGCTGTGACAGCATGATCAAATCTGCCGTGCAGAATCTGTCTCGGGCGCGGATTTTTATCTGTGCATGCTGTGACAGGTGTGTCAAACCTCCGTACCGGATCTGGCCCAAGTGTGGGTTTTGAGCTGTGTATGCTGTGGCAGGCGGTAATCCGGGAAAAGTTTTACATAGAAGAGACAACAGATCGTCCATTCATCTACATATCTGCATCTGAAGCTGCAGTCGTTTGATAACGCGGCACAGCGGCGGTTATCAAGAGCATACGATCGGAATAGAAGCGCAGAACACGGCAATGTATGTATTTCCTGCTGCGCATGGAAAGGACAGTGCCGCGCGTCAGCCGATATAAAAGCGAAATGCTGATTGCCGGCCCTTCTCTTTAAAGTGGGAGCCGGGCGGCGCGGAATTCGGACCATTGAATTTGATAGAATCAAGCCGCGGAAAACATCCGCGTAAGCTGAAAAGAAAAGAGGTTTTGGCCATGCCGACAGAACGGCAGTTACAGAACTACGCCGCCCTGATTGTTAAAATGGGCGTCAACATACAGAAGGATCAGGAATTGTTGATCCGTTCCCCGATAGAGTGCGCGCCGTTTGCGCGGCAGATTGCCGAAGCGGGCTATGCGGCAGGCGCACGGGAGGTCACCATCCTGTGGGACGACGAAAAGTTTTCGAAGATCAAGTACACCCATTCCCCGCTTGAGGTGTTTGAGTCGGTGCCGGACTGGATCGCCGAGTCGAACAACTACTACGCAAGGCGCGGCGCGGCCTTTGTATCGATTGCCGCGCAGGATCCCGACCTGTTCCAGTTGGTCGATTCGGCCAAGCTGGACGCCGCGACGAAGGCAAGTTTCCAGGCGTTCAAGCCTTTCTACGATATCTTGGACGTCAACGGCATCGCGTGGAATGTCGTCTCGGTGCCGACGGCGGCCTGGGCAAAAAAGGTTTATCCGGACTGCGAAGCGGTCGAAGCGGTCGAGAAGCTCTGGCAGGCAATCTTGAAGACGGTGCGCGCCGACCTCGACGACCCGGTTGCGGCCTGGGAGCGGCATCACGCCTATTTAAATGAGAAGGTTGCCTACCTGAACGAAAGACAATTTGCCAGGCTGCATTTCAAGGCTTCGAATGGAACCGACCTCACGCTCGAGCTGCCCGAGGGCCATGTCTGGGCCGGCGGCGCGGAACGCACCGCGCATGGGGTCGCCTTTTTCCCGAACATGCCGACCGAGGAGGTCTTCTGTCTGCCGCACCGTGAGCGTGTCGACGGAACCGCCGTCGCATCGATGCCGCTGTGCTATCAGGGCAGTCTGATCGAGAATTTCAGCCTGACCTTCCAAAATGGCAAGGTTGTTTCCTATCAGGCGGCAAAAGGGGAAGAGGCGCTGAAACGCCTGCTTGAAACCGACGAGGGCGCATCGATGCTCGGCGAGGTGGCGCTGGTGCCGGCAGGCTCGCCGATATCCAGGCTGCGCACGCTGTTCTACAACACACTGTTTGATGAGAATGCGGCCTGCCATCTGGCGTTGGGACGCGCATACGCATCCTGTATCAAAGGCGGCCTGCAGATGAGCAAAGACGAACTGAAGGCAGCCGGCGCAAACGATTCGATGACGCACATCGACTTCATGATCGGAACCGAGGATATGGAAATTACAGCTGTCTCGAAGGACGGGCAGGAAACCATCCTGTTCCATCAGGGAAGATGGGCGGTGTGACGCCGCAAAGCATCAGGATAATAAATGGAACTTTATAATGGAAGTCTTTATATAGAGAGGACTGACGGCGCAGGAAAGCGTGCCCGTACAGTCCATACAGGGGACACCGGAATTTGCCGAGGAGGAAACCGGCTTCTCTCTTGTCGGAATGTCACAGATAGGAGGAATGATGATGCGCAAGGAGCTTCGCATAGGCCTGTGCCTGTTTGGCGTATTTTTGCTGCTGAATGTCTTTGATGAAACCCCGGAACTGCTTCTGGGGATGCTGTTCGGGTTCGCACTGTGCTTCGAGATGATCGGTATTCTGCCCGACCGTGCCTATCAGAAGCTGAAAAGCTGGAAGCGGCGGCTGAAAGGGACATCTCGCCCATGATCAATATCCGTGTAAACGGATGATAGGATCGAAGCGGGCGCGATAATCTGTATATGGGATACGCAGATTGAACCGTGCATCCAATACGGAAGGGCATCGCGGCGTCAATCTGCAGGATAAAAAATACCGGCAGATTGGGGAAGACCGCGGACGGCCTTCCCGAAAATCTGCCGTTCGAAAGAAAAAGAGGTACGCCCCCGAGGGGCGGCGAAACGCAGAAACGTTTCGCGGGTACCAGAGGATGAGAGGATAAGACGATGTTTTACAGCATACGAGGCACCTATGTGCATGCAGAGGAGAATTTCGCCGTCATCGAATGCGGCGGCGTTGGATATAAATGTTATACAACGCTTTCCACCCTGTCGGCCCTGCCGAAGGTGGGGTCCCAGGTAATGCTGTATACCCATGTATATGTGAAAGAAGACATTTTTGACATCTTTGGTTTTCTGACCAGGCAGGAGCTCTCCTATTTCCGGATGCTTCTGGGCGTTTCGGGCATCGGGCCGAAGGCCGCGCTGGCGGTACTTTCGGAGATGACGCCGGAGAAATTCGCGCTCTGCGTGATCGCGAACGACGTAAAAAGCCTGACCAAGGTGTCGGGCATCGGGCCGAAATCGGCCGGAAGGATTGTGCTGGAGCTGAAGGACAAGATGAAATCGGTCGAGCTGCCGGATTCCTTCGACCTGCCGGCCGCTCCGCAGATGGAATCGGGCAACGTCGCCGAAGCGATCAGCGCGCTGGTCGTGCTGGGCTACAGCCAGTCCGAAGCCGCGCAGGCGCTGGGCAAGCAGGATGAAACCCGGAGCGTCCAGGAACTGATCAAGCATGCGCTGAAACAATTGGCGGGAAAGGCGTAATACATGATGAATGATTTCGATATGGATCTGGAAAACCGCATAGCCGCGCCGGAATACCTCGAGGAAGACAGCCAGGTGGAGTTTTCGCTGCGGCCGAAGACGCTCGAGGAATACATCGGCCAGCAGAAGGCGAAGGAGAACCTGACCGTTTTCATCGAAGCGGCGAAGCGGAGAAACGAGCCGCTGGACCACGTGCTGCTGTACGGGCCGCCGGGACTCGGCAAGACCACCCTCTCGGGCATCATCGCAAACGAGATGGGGGTCGGCATCCGCATCACATCGGGCCCGGCCATCGAGAAGCCGGGAGACCTGGCCGCGCTGCTGACCAACCTGAGTGAGAACGACATCCTGTTTATCGACGAAATCCACCGGTTGTCCCGCAGTGTCGAGGAGGTGCTCTACCCAGCGATGGAGGACTATGCGCTGGATATCATCATCGGCAAGGGACCGTCGGCGCGCTCCATCCGCATTGACCTGCCGCGCTTTACGCTGGTCGGCGCGACCACAAGGGCCGGACAGCTGACCGGGCCGCTGCGCGACCGGTTCGGCGTGGTGCTGCGGCTCGAGCTTTATAACGATGAAGAGCTGACGCAGATCATCCTGCGGAGCGCATCGATCCTCAATATCCCCTGCGACGAGAGCGGCGCGATGGAGCTTGCAAAACGCTCCCGCGGAACGCCGCGTATCGCGAACCGGTTCTTAAAGCGGGTGCGCGACTTCGCCGAGGTCATGGGGGACGGCGTCATCACCAGGGAGATCACCGATAAGGCGCTGATGCGTTTGGAGGTCGACGAACTGGGACTGGACGCCATCGACCGGCTGATGCTGCAGACGATTATCAAAAATTACGCGGGCGGTCCGGTCGGGCTGGACACCCTCGCGGCGGCGATCGGCGAGGAATCGGTCACGCTGGAGGATGTCTATGAGCCGTACCTGATGCAAATCGGCTTTTTGAGCCGCACACCGCGCGGCCGCTGCGTGACGCCGCTGGGCTATGAGCATCTGGGCATCCCGATGCCGGGAAGCGGCAGAGATGAAACGGAACAGCTTCATCTGTAAACAGACGATTTCAGGAGATCGATAAAAGCCATAGCGGCCGTCATGAAGGAAGGAAACGAAACGGCCGCATCCGCGAATAGGATGCGAAGATGTGCCGCAGCTTCCCCTTGCATGATCATGTCGAAACCAAACAGCCCCGCATGCGGCGGACTGATTACATAAAGCGATAAAAGGAGAAATAGAGAATATGGGTAGATTATTTGGAACCGACGGCGTGCGCGGTGTGGCGAACGCCGAGCTGGACTGTGAACTTGCCATCAACATCGGACGCGCGGCGGCCATGGTACTGACCGAACAGTCCCATCACAAGCCGGTCGTACTCATCGGCAAGGATACGCGGATATCCTCCGACATGCTGGAAAACGCGTTGGTAGCGGGACTTTCCTCGGTCGGGGCGGACACCCTGCTGCTGGGCGTCGTGCCGACCCCGGCGGTGGCCTATCTGGTCAAGCGCTACGGTGCGGATGCGGGCATTATGATTTCGGCGTCGCACAATCCGGTTGAGTTCAACGGCATCAAGATCTTCAACGGAGAGGGCTTCAAGCTCTCCGACAGTCTCGAGGATGAAATTGAAGCGATCATCCGCAGCAAAAGCTATCAGAAGGAACTCAAGACCGGTGTGCAGATTGGGCGTCCAAAGAGATGCCAAAGCGCGCTGGATGATTACATCGAGCACCTGCAGTCCACGCTGGACGGCGATCTGACCGGTATGCGCATCGCGATGGACTGTGCAAACGGAAGCTCCAGCGTGACGGCGGAGAAGCTGTTCACCTCGCTGGGGGCACAGGTGGCCATCATCCATCGGGATTTTGACGGCACCAACATCAACGACGGCTGCGGCTCCACCCATATCGACGAGCTGCAGAGATTTATGAAGGGCGGCGCATATGACCTTGGCCTCTCGTTTGACGGCGACGCCGACCGGTGCCTTGCGCTGGATGGAGAAGGAAATCTGATTGACGGCGACAACATCATCGCCATCATTTCGAGATATTTAAAGGAACATGGGAAGCTGAAACAGGATACGGCGGTTGTGACGGTCATGTCGAACATCGGCTTCTTCAAATTTGCCAAGGAACACGGCATCAACACCGCGAAAACGGCGGTAGGAGACCGCTATGTCCTGGAAGAGATGCTCAGCGGCGGCTACAACATCGGCGGCGAGCAGTCCGGGCACGTGATCCTGCTGGACCACATGTCGACTGGGGACGGCCAGCTGACCGGCCTGTGGCTGACCCACATCGTCAAGGAGACGAAGAAATCCGCGAAGGAGCTGGCAAGCGCCATGCAGACCTATCCGCAGGTGCTGATCAACATCAAGGTTGACAATGCGCGCAAGAGCAAATTTGATTCGGATGAGGAGATCCTTGCGGAGATTCAAAAATATGAAGAAATTCTTGGAGAAGAGGGCCGCATTCTGGTCCGGGCATCCGGAACAGAACCGCTGGTCCGCGTCATGATTGAAGGAAAGAATCAAACGGAGATCAACGAATACGCCGAAAAGATTGCCGATAAAATCAAGGAAAGACTCTGCTGAATCGTGCAGGTAAAATATCCATGCACGATGGGGGGGGACCGCTGAGTCTCAGCGGTCACAATATGCTTGCCAGGTTCCACTTGGCAGTGTGGTTTTTTACCACTGAAGGCCAGTGATCTTACGTTGTTACCAAGTGACACTTGGCAATGTGGTAGTTACTTCTTTGCGCGGCCAAAGAAGTAACCAAGAAAGGCCGTTCAAGGGGGGCCATGCACAGAGGCGCTTAGGGCCAGATGGCCCCCCTTGAAAATCCCCCTCAGACATCCCGTTATCTGTATCGGCCGCCTGCGGGCGGCGTTTGGTTTTGGGCAGAGTGGTTGGGCAGGGCTAGCAGCGGAGGATTTCGCGGTGAAAGGATGCTTTTTTAGTACCCTGAAACCAAAGGCTGAGAGGTAACTGAATACCATATTGGAAAGCAGGTTTTTTGCATCAGCAAAATCAGTTTCAATGCAGTTCTATCCTAAAAAGAACGATTCCCGCTATAGCGTGGTAGAAACAATGAGGCTAGACGAGATTTGTGCGTTGTTGGAAGATAAAGCTGACAGCGACAGAACGGAGATACATTGGAGCACTGCGCAACGTGGTGCCTCTGAACTGAGCTATGGCGGGCGGCCTGCCGTCATCTCGACGCAGGAACTGCCCAATTCCGGAGAAGCTGCGTGATTGGGGGATTTTTAAGGGGGCGGCAGACCCCTTGAATGGCCTTTTCTGGTTACTCTTTTGGCCACGCAAAAGAGTAACTGCCACCTTGCCGGGGCAGACAGGCAAACATCGGCCGATGCGCCGCACATCCGTACAAAAACACCTGTCAAGGAAAACGAACAAAGCCGCCAGACAGCGGCAATGATCAAGCGATATAGTCATCGAGCCATCGATGAATGAAATCAGCCATGAGGAAAAAAAGAAAGAGAAGACACCGCTGAAGGGGAAGGAAAACCATCTATGTTGCTTTCAACAAACTGGAAAGACTACGAGCTCATCGACTGTACCGGCGGGGAAAAGCTGGAACGCTGGGGCGATACCATCCTGATCCGCCCGGACCCGCAGGTCATCTGGCGCACGCCAAAGAACAACAAGCTCTGGTACAAGGCGAACGCCCGATACATCCGCTCCAAAACCGGCGGCGGCTATTGGGAAGAATACAATATGCCGAAGAAGGAATGGGACATCCGTTACGGGGACCTGACCTTCCGCATCAAGCCGACCGGCTTCAAGCATACCGGCCTGTTTCCGGAGCAGGCATACAACTGGGATTTTCTGCGCAAGGTCATTGAAAACGCCGGCGGAAGGCAGTTAAACGTGCTGAACCTGTTCGCCTACACAGGCGGCGCGACGCTTGCCTGCGCGGCGGGCGGCGCGCAGGTCTGCCATGTAGACGCCTCGAAAGGGATGGTCAACTGGGCGCGGGAAAACGCGGCCCTCTCCGGCCTTGCGGACAAGCCCATCCGCTGGATTGTGGACGACTGCAAAAAATTCGTGGAACGCGAAATCCGAAGAAAACGGCGGTATGACGTCATCGTCATGGATCCGCCGTCCTATGGACGCGGCCCCGGCGGAGAAATCTGGAAGCTCGAGGACGAAATCTACGATTTTGTGGCACTGTGTTCCAAGCTGCTGTCCGACGATCCGGTGGCCTTCCTGATCAACTCCTACACGACCGGATTGTCCGCTTCGGTGATGCAGTACATCCTGGGCACGACAGTCGGTTCGCGGAACAAAGGGCTTTTCATCGCAAACGAGCTGGGACTCCCGGTCACCGAGAGCGATTACGCCCTGCCCTGCGGATGCTCCGCGCTCTATCTGCGCGAGAGCCTGTTTTAAGGCGTCCCGCCCCTCATATCCCGCATATGCGGCGGAAACCCTGCCAATCCTATAGAAACAAAGCGACCTTGAAATAGATGGAGGTGCCAATCCAATTTGACCGGTATGATTCGTGCAGGCCACGCCTATTTTACATACGACGATGAGGCCGAGGTGATCGTCAACGCGCTGGAGGATGTCTCGCTTGAGATCAGCTCCGGCGAGTTTGTGGCGATTTTAGGCCATAACGGCTGCGGCAAGTCGACGCTTGCCAAGCATTTCAATGCGATCTTCACGCCCTATAGGGGTGATGTCGCCGTAAATGGCATCAATACCAAGGATGAGGACAAGCTCTATGATATCCGGCAGAATGTCGGCATGGTCTTCCAGAATCCGGACAACCAGATCGTTGCCACGATTGTGGAAGAGGATGTCGCGTTTGCGCTCGAAAACCTCGGCGTGCCGCCGAAGGAAATCCGGGAACGGGTGGACGAGGCGCTCAGAACGGTTGGGATGTATGAATACCGCGACCGCGCGCCGCATCAGCTGTCCGGCGGACAGAAGCAGCGGGTTGCGATTGCCGGCATCCTCGCGATGAAGCCACAGTGCATCGTGCTGGACGAGCCGACCGCGATGCTCGACCCGAAGGGACGCCGAGAGGTCATGAAGACCATCAAGCGGCTGAACCGGGATGAGGGTGTCACGGTTATCCTGATCACACACTATATGGACGAGGCGACTCAGGCAGGCCGCGTGGTGGTCATGGACCGCGGAAAAATCCTGCTGGACGACGAGCCGCGCAGGGTGTTTTCCCAGGTGGAGCTGCTCAAGGACATCGGGCTGGACGTCCCGCAGTCGACCGAACTGATCTATGAGCTGCGCAAGGCGGGCTTCCCGCTGCCGCAGGACATCCTATATCCAGAAGAATGTGTCGATGCGCTGCAGAAGCTGATGGAGGGAAGATATGGAAATCATTAAAACAGAACATCTTTCCTATGTCTACAACCAGAACACTCCCTATGAAAAGGTGGCGGTCGACGATCTGAACCTGTCGATCGAGGAAGGGGAGTTCGTCGGCATCATCGGCCACACCGGATCGGGAAAATCCACGCTGATCCAGCATTTCAACGCATTGCTGCGTCCCACCTCCGGCAAGATCTACATCGACGGGCAGGATATGTGGGAGAATGAGAAGGAAATCCGGAAATTCCGTTTCCAGGTCGGTTTGGTTTTCCAGTATCCGGAATACCAGCTGTTTGAGGAAACGGTATATAAGGACATCGCGTTCGGCCCGAAGAACATGGGCATGGATGAACAGCAGATCGACCGCCGGGTACGCGAGGCGGCTGGCTTTGTAGGACTGAAGGAAAAGCATCTGGAGAAATCCCCGTTCGAGCTGTCCGGCGGACAGAAGCGCCGGGTCGCCATCGCGGGTGTGCTGGCCATGGATCCGCAGGTGCTGATTCTGGACGAGCCGACCGCGGGGCTTGACCCGTACGGACGCGACCGGATTCTGAATCAGATCAGCCTGTACCACCGCGCCCAGAAGAAGACCATTCTGCTGGTGTCGCACAGCATGGAGGATATCGCGAAATACTGTACCAAGGTGCTGGTCATGAACCAGTCGAAGGTGTTTTTATACGACACGGTCGAGAAGGTGTTCGCGCATGTCGAGGAGCTGCGCGAAATCGGGCTGGCTGTGCCGCAGATCACGCAGGTCTTCTACGACCTGAAGGCGCGCGGCTTCCATCTGAACGACAATGTCTACACGGTGGAAAAGGCCAAACACGAGCTGCTGCAGCTGCTGAGGGGGGAAACGGATGCTTAAGGATATCACAATCGGTCAGTATTTCCCGGGAAATTCACTGATCCACCGCATGGATCCGCGCATGAAGATTGTATTGACCTTTGCGTACATCATCATGCTGTTTGTCGCAAACAGCATGTTCGGGCTGCTCGTCGGCATCCTGTTTTTGATTGTCACCTACGGCATCTCGAAAGTGCCGCCGCGGATGATCCTCAAGAGCATGAAGCCGATTGTCCCGATCATCCTGTTTACGGCAATCCTCAACATGTTCTTTGTCTCCGGCACCCCGATCGTCGAGTTCTGGATTTTCAAGATCACCAGGGAGGGCATCAGCCTGGCGATCTTCATGCTGGTGCGCATTGTCTGCCTGATAGCGGGCACGTCGCTGATGACCTATACGACCTCGCCGATCGCATTGACCGACGGCATCGAACGGCTGTTAGGCCCGCTCAAGAAGATCCGGTTCCCGGTGCATGAGCTTGCCATGATGATGACCATCGCGCTGCGCTTTATCCCGACGCTGATCGAGGAGACCGATAAGATCATGAACGCGCAGAAGGCGCGCGGAGCCGACCTTGAAACCGGCTCGCTGATCCAGCGCGCGAAGGCGCTGATCCCAATCCTGATTCCGCTGTTTGTCTCGGCGTTCCGCCGGGCGGACGAGCTGGCGCTTGCGATGGAATGCCGCTGCTATAAGGGCGGCGAGGGCCGCACCCGCATGAAGATCCTGCACATGGGGCTGCCGGATCTGTTTGCGGCGCTGTTTATGACCATCTGCTTTGCCGGCGTGATTGTCCTGAATATTTTGTTATGATGAGAAATTTACGTTTTAAGCTTGCCTATAATGGCGCGCGCTATCATGGCTTTCAGGTGCAGCAGAACGCACCGACCGTCTGCGGGGCGTTTCAGGACGCACTGGAGCGGCTGACCGGCGCGCGGCACGAGGTCAAGGGCTGTTCCCGCACCGATGCCGGCGTACACGCGAACCGCTTTACCTTGAATATGAAAACCGGCAGCAAGATTCCCTGCGGGGGATTTGTAAAGGCCCTCAACAACCTTCTGCCGGATGACATCGCGGTGCTCAGCTGCGACGAGGTCCCAATGGACTTTCATGCGCGGTATGACTGCCGCGGGAAACGGTATCTTTACCGCATCCGCAACAGTGGTGTCCGCAGCCCGTTTCTGATTTCGATGTGCCATCTCTATGCGCGGCCGATCGACGAAGCGCAGCTTCACCGGGCGGCGAAGGCGTTTGTCGGCACGCATGACTTTGCGGCGTTCTGCGCCAGCGGCAGCGATGTCGAGGATACGGTGCGCACCGTCTATGACTGTTCGGTCTCCCGCTCAGGCGAGATGGTGACGGTTTCCATAACCGGGGACGGATTTCTGTACAACATGGTGCGGATCATCGTCGGCACCCTGCTGGAAGTTGCCGAAGGGCGCATCCCGGCGCAGCAGCTGCCCGATATCATCGCTTCCGGGGAGCGGGCGCGCGCGGGGCGCACGGCGCCGGCCTGCGGGCTGTATCTGGATGAGGTGTTCTATGACGAGACTGCGCTGCGCTGAGGGCGGCTGCGCTGTTTGTACACCGATACGCGGCAGGTTTCCTTTGTTTTACCGAATAAGCCTTGGCAAAGTGGCAGTTACTCTTTTGGTGGCCAAAAGAGTAACCAGAAAAGGCCGTTTAAGGGGACTGCCTCCCCCTTAAAAATCCCCCAATCACGCAGCTTTTTTTGAGTTGGGTAGTTTCAGCTTCCAGATGACGGATTTGTGCCCGCAATGGCTCGGATCAGAGGCCCCGCGATGTACTGTGCCTTTTTGTTTCATGACACTGTCGCTGCAAGCGGCGTCATCCCATTCAAAAAACTGACGTTTAGCCTCATTGCTTCTGCCACGCTTTGGAGGAATGGCTCTTTCCCGATGGACGGTTCTGTTTTGTGGAGAGAGAATATCTTCCTCACCCGTATTTCAACAGAGCTGGATGGCTCATATGAAGATGAAAAAACCGGCCGGTTTTGACCGGCGTTTTGATAGAAAGTAATCGGCTTTGCCGGTTAAAAATTTGAAAGGCGGTGAACCTGATTGGCAAACGCAACCCGCATTGAACAGCTGCGCCGGCAGCGACGGAAGCGAAAGATGATCCGAAGCCTGATCATTCTGGGTATTGTGATCATCCTGACAGGTATTGTGGTGTTTTTATGGCACAACCAGAAGGTGCAGGATGAACTCAAAGGCTATGTGGACGGCCTTTCCTCTGAAAAATCCTTTCCGCGCAGTCTGCCGGTCGGCGATCTGATCGGGCTCTATGAAATGGACAACAACTGCGTGGTGCTGACACAAAGCAATTTTGCGCTGTTTGATTCCGGCGGCGCGCAGATTTTCGATACCCCCCATAATCTGACCAAGGCGCGCGTTTCTGCCAACAAGGAACGCATCGCGCTGTTTGGACGAGGTGGAAAAGAAGTTACCATCCGTTTAAAAGATACTGATTTATACAAAAAGTCGTTTGATTATCCGATTACGACGGCGGTTTTGTCGCCGAAAAACAAGCTTGCGGTGGTGACCGGGTCACAGTCCAGCGCGGCGGTGGTCACGGTGTTCGACCCGCAGCTCGAGGAGCTGTACCGTTATTCCAGCGCGGCCGGTTTTGTCAGTGATGTCGTGTTTTCGCCGGATGAGAGCCGCATGGCGGTGTGTTCCGTCAACGCGCAGGATGGCAGGATGATCAGCGCGGTGACCATCTTCCAATTCGATCAGGAGGAGCCGCTCGGCAGGTACGAACTGCCGGATGAGCTGATTCTGTCGGCTGTCTATAAAAAAGGGGAGATCAAGCTGATTGGGGAGAAAAGGGCGCTGTCTATTGATGAGGGCGGCCAGGAGAAGGCGGTCTATGATTATGCCGATCAGAAGCTCTACCATTACAGCGATGCCGGCGAGCGGACTGCTCTGATTCTGGGCGGGTCGAAGGAGGACATTGACAACAAGCTGGTCCTGCTTGACCAAAACAAGCAGGCTTCGAAAGAGGTGGTGCTCGAGCAGGCCGTCAAACAGCTGACGGTACAAAACGACAGGATTTATCTGCTGACAGATGAGAAAATCCTGTGCTACAATATGGACGGCGAGCTGGTGAAGGAAATCGGGCTTGAAAGGCCGCTGCAGAAGATTCTGGTGACCGCCAACGAGACGATCTATGCCGCCGACGCCTCCAATATCCTCAAGGTTCAGCAGTAGGAGCCTATGCCGCAGAGAAAAACGCGGCGCCATTTGGATTTAAGGCCCGGACACAGTTTCTGATTCTGTGTCCACTACATAGAATGGATAGGAGGGCTGTTTATGCTTCCCATCATCCTGGATATCGTCGCCGTTGCGATTTTGATTTATATGATATCGCGCGGCGCAAAACGCGGCTTTGCCGGAACGGTGGTATCCTTTCTGGGATATCTGCTGGCCTTTTCGGCCGCGATGTTCGTAGCAAAGACCGTATCCCAGTTCATATTTACGCAGTTCCTGCGGGATAACATGGTTACGAGCCTTTCCGCGCAGCTCAACACCTCGGACCTGGCGGCTTCGCTGCAGGGCTTTATCGACACGCTGCCGGGCTACGTCTCCAATGCGGTCGCATCGGCCGGCTTTGAGACCGCGGGCCTGTCCGGCTCGGTGCAGAATATGTCGGCCACCTTTGTCGACACGGTTGTTGCGCCGGTTGTCACCGGTATGATCCGCGCGGTTATCTTCTGCATCCTGTTTGCGCTGTGCATGTTCCTTGTGCGCAGGCTGATGCGTTCGCTCCGGTTTGTCAACCGGATTCCGCTGCTGGGCCCGTTCAACTATTTTCTGGGCGGCGTGCTCGGTTTCATCCAGGGAGCCATCGTGCTGCTGGTCATCGCGCTGCTCGCAAACGTGGCGCTCTGGTTTTTCCCGGGAGACGGCGCATCGAGCGTGCGGCTCGCCATCGAGCAGACCTATCTGGTCAAGTACCTGTTTTTCTGGTAAATGGAGGCCGATGGAGAAACAGGAAGGTGCATTCTTGTTCCGCTGCGGGGTTCGTTCTAACGATTCTTTAAAACGGCCTGCCCGGGTTTATCCAGGGAGCCGTCGCGCTGCTCGTGGTTGTGGTGCTCTGGTTCTTCCCCGAAGACGGCATATCCAGTGTGCGGCTGGCATCGAGCAGACCTATCTGGTCAAGTGCCTGTTCTTCTGGTTGATGGGTTCAGATGGATAAATAGAAAGATAATTCCTTTTTATTCGAACTAAATTCACAAAGGGCCGCAGATAAATTTGAAGTTAGAACTTGTTACCTGCCGGTGGGTATGTTATAATGTAGTTTAATAAATATGGGGAAGTAGAAGAAGGAGCTGGCCGGCGGCTTTTCCTGAAAGCATGGCCGGAAGAAGCGTTAAAGAGTAGATAAAGAGATGGAAATGAGACGGCACGGGACCTGTCATCCCGGCCGGTTATCGTCATTTCTGTGTTCTTGGGAGGACTATATGGAACAAACAGAGAGAAAAAAAGGGATCAACATCCCCAACATGCTTTCGATTTTCAGAATCATTCTGATTCCGGTGTTTTTGGTGCTGTACATCGGCGCCGCGGAACAGCCGTATTTTATCATCGCCGCGGTCGTCCTGCTCGTTTCCGGTGTGACGGATGTGCTGGACGGCTTTATCGCACGCAAATACAAAATGGTCACACAGTTCGGCAAAATCATCGATCCGCTCGCCGACAAGCTGACCCAGCTGTCGGTCTGTATCGCCGTGTCGCTGCGTTATCCGTGGCTGACCATCTTCCTGGCGGTCGTCGTCCTCAAGGAGATCCTGATGCTGATCGCCGGAACCCGCCTGATGGTGAAGAAGGTCAAAATCACCTCATCGCAGTGGTTTGGCAAGGCCGGCACCGTCATCTTCTATGTGGTGATGCTGCTGATCGTCGCGTTTCCGAAGCTGCCGCACGGTTTGGTGTATACGCTGGTCATCATTTCCGCATTCTTTATGATCTTTGCGTTTGTGATGTACATCCCGGTCTTTATGCGCCTGAACAAGGCTCCGGATGCCCAGGCGTCCGAAGAGGAGCAGCCATAATTCTGAAAGCTATCCGCCCTTCAATCGAAGCTTGAAGGGCGCATTCATATTCCGGAAACGGTCCTGTTTCCGGTTCTCGCTTAAATTTCCAACAATTAAAGGGGTACTATATGATTTGTGATAAATGCAAAAAACGGGCCGCCGTTGTATTCATCGCGGAGGGCACCGGCCAGACCAAAGGCTACTGCCTGACCTGCGCCAAGAAGCTGGGCATCAAGCCGGCCAACGATTTTATCGGAAAGCTGGGACTGGATGACAAGCAGCTCGAGGAGATCGAGGACATGAACACCGAGTTTATGAACTCGATGAGCCCGGACGATGCAAACGCGATGTTCGAGCTTGGCGGCGCGCAGACCTTCCCGCTCGGCGAGATGTTCTCGAAGAACGCCATGATGCCGACCGCGGAAGCTGCCGGAAACGATGCGTCCGAGACGGTCAAAAAGGAAAAAAGGGATCCGAAAAGCGCACAGCAGAAGCAGTCGAAGCGCAAGTATCTGAACAGCTACTGCGTGGATTTGACCAAGAAGGCGCGCGACGGCCAGATTGACCGCATCATCGGCCGGGATAAGGAGATCTACCGTGTGATTCAGATCCTGAACCGCCGGACCAAGAACAATCCCTGCCTGATCGGCGAGCCGGGCGTCGGCAAGACCGCCATTGCGGAGGGCATCGCCCAGAAGATCGTCTCGAACGATGTGCCGGGCAGGCTTTCTGACAAAGAGGTGTTCCTGCTCGATCTGACCGCGCTGGTTGCGGGCACGCAGTTCCGCGGCCAGTTCGAAAGCCGCGTCAAGGGGCTGGTGGATGAGGTCAAGGCCTGCGGCAACATCATCCTGTTCATCGACGAGGTGCACAACCTGGTCGGAACCGGGGATTCCGAGGGCACGATGAACGCGGCCAACATCCTGAAGCCGGCGCTGTCCCGCGGCGAGATTCAGGTCATCGGCGCGACGACCTTCAACGAATACCGCAAATACATCGAAAAGGATGCGGCGCTTGAACGCCGTTTCCAGCCGGTCACGATCAACGAGCCGTCGATCGAGGATACGGTCGAGGTGCTGAAGGGCATCAAGGATTACTACGAAAACCATCACCGCGTCAAGGTGTCCGATGCGATTGTGCGCAAGGCGACCGTGCTGTCCGAGCGGTACATCACCGACCGGTTCCTGCCGGATAAGGCCATTGACCTGCTGGATGAGGCATGTTCCTGTGCCTCTTTGAAGAACAAATACCTGGACGAATACGATAAAATTTCCCGCGAGCTTGCAGAGCTCAACAATCAGATCGACGAGATGGAAGCGAAGCCGGAAACGCTCGATTACGAACAGGCCGCGAAGCTGCGTGCAAGCGAGCTGCAGCTGCAGCAGAAACAGAAGGATCTGGAGCCGCTGGCATTGGATGCCGCGGTGACCGACGACGATCTGGCGAAGGTCATCGAGCTTTGGACCGGCATTCCGGCGTCCAAGATCAAGGAGACCGAGCTTCGGCGCGTTGCAAAGCTCGATGAAGCGCTCAAGAAGCGCATCATCGGCCAGGATGAGGCGGTGGAGCTGGTGGCGGCCGCAGTGCGCCGCACCCGCGTGCAGATCAGCCCGAAGCGCAGGCCGGCGTCGTTCATCTTTGTCGGCCCGACCGGCGTCGGAAAGACCGAGCTGGTCAAGGTGCTTTCTGAAGAGCTGTTCGACACGGCCGACCCTCTGATCCGTCTGGACATGTCCGAATTCATGGAGAAGCACAGTGTCTCCAGGATCGTCGGCTCGCCGCCGGGCTATGTCGGCTACGACGAGGCGGGACAGCTCACCGAGAAGGTGCGCCGCAAGCCATACAGCGTCATCCTGTTCGACGAGATCGAGAAGGCGCATCCGGATGTCATGAACATCCTGCTGCAGATTCTCGACGAGGGCCGGATCACCGACGCGCACGGCCGGACGGTCAGCTTTGAAAATACCGTCATCGTCATGACCTCCAACGCCGGTTCTCAGATTAAAGAGGGCACGGTCGGCTTCAACAAGCAGCCGAACAAGGTGGTCAAGGATAAGGTCATGAAGGCGCTTTCCGAGTTCCTGCGGCCGGAGTTTCTGGGCCGTGTGGATGAGGTTGTGGTCTTCCGCAACCTGGACGAGAAGGATTATGCGCGCATTGCGGCGCTGCTGCTGGATGAATTCAAGCAGTCGCTGGAGGAGCGGGACATCAAGTTCGGATACGAACAGTCCGCGCTGGATCTGATTGCGTCGAAATCCTTCGGCAAGCAGAGCGGCGCGAGAGACATCTACCGGATCATCCGCAAGGAGGTCGAGGATAAGATCTGCGGCCTGCTGCTGGACAACGACGAACAGCACAATCTGTCAATCATCAAGCTGACAGCGGAGGATGGAGAGCTGAAGCTGCTGGCGGTTTAATCATTCAATGATAAAAGATATCAAACCTTATAAAGCCGTGCATCCTTTTGGGAAAGGATGCACGGCTTTTCATCTGTTTTAAACACTTAACAAGTATCATCTTTATTTGCCGGGATATTTTAAAGGATAAGCCCATCGCCGTATCTCAGCGGTTGCACGTTGTCTTTCAAAAAACCTTGGAAAGGAGGCGGTACCTTCTCGGCCGGCCAAAGAAGGTATCAAGAAAGGCCGTTTAAGGGAGCCCGCCTGCGGCGGAGCAATCGCTGTGCCATACGCTTTGTTTGTCCGCCGTATATCTCAGACAGCAAATCAATACTGAAAAACTGGAGAATTATAAAAGATGCCCAGAGTTTGCCGGGCAAAAGAAGGGATGCGATACAGAAAAGACTGTATCGCATCCCTTTAAAACATGTATGGTTAGTCAAAGGTTCCGCCGTTCAGGATATCCAGCTTGACATGAAGCAGGTCGAAGATGTCGATCCTGCCGCTGCCGTCATAGTCTGCGGCCAGGAACGCGGCGCGGTTTGGCGTTTGTGAACGCAGGATATACTGCTTTATGGTGATCAGATCGAGAACGCTCTTCTTGCCGTCGCCGTCCACATCCCCTTTGACCACGATGGCGGCGGAGGCGGACACAGCGCCCTGATAGACAAGCTCCACGGTGCATCCGGTCGATGCAACCTTGTCGCCGTCCAGAATGCTGCCGCTGGAATCCTTGACGACAATCTCGCCGAACTGCGTAAACTGTTCCTTGAGCAGGTCGGCGGACTGCGGCGAAGTGAAGAGGAAGCCGTCCTGCATCTCCAGATCGGTGTTGAAGCCTTCGGTATAGTCGGCAAATGGAACCACCGTTCCATTGACCGCGAAATCGGTGAAGACTGCGGGGATGGAATCGACAACGCTGGAGCCGGTGCCCACATACAATCCGACTTTTACATCCGCGGATGCGAGCGCGTCGTTGGTGACGGTGGATTTGACCAGTGTCCAGTTCTGCGAATCGGTGCTGACATATCCGCTCAGGGAATTGCCCTGCTTCTCAATCTTCAGATAAATATCCTCCCCAATTGCGGGATCGGCAATGGCCTGCTCACCAGAATACGAGCTGGAGCGCTTGTTCAGGGTTGCGATGACGTTCGGCTGGCCGGACAGCAGGCTGCGGTGATACCGGCGGAACAGTACAAACGCCTCTTCGTCGTTCGCATATACCATGATGCCCGCGGACTGGCAGTGCTGTGTCGGAGCGAAGGAAAGCTTGGTGGTGACGGTGAAATCCTCCCCGGCGCCCGCCGGCGTGACCATCAGGTTTTTGGTGCTCTTCGCGGAGCCGTAAAGGTCTCCCTGCTGGGTGCGGATGGTCAGGCGGTTGGTCCCGTTCAGCTCCCAGAAATCCGGGTCTTCCCGAATAATCGACCAGCCTTCCTTCATGGTGAACGTTTTGCCGATGACCGTCACGCTGCACTGTGCCGTAATCGTACCATCAATGCCGGTGGCTGCGGTGATGACCGCCTTTCCAGGCTTCAGTCCCTTCACCTGTCCGCCGCTGACCGATGCCACGCTGTCGTCGCTTGAAGACCAGGTGACCGTTGTCAGGTCGACATCCGATGGGGACAGGACTGCGGTGATGAGATCGGAGCTTCCCTCTTCCAATGTCAGCTGAGTCTTGTCAAGCTGGATGGATTCGGCCTGTGTCGGCGGTGTTTTTGTCAGCTTGACGGCAAAGCCGCCCGACTGGCAGATGGAAACCGGCAGGGAATCCTCCCGGGTGACCTTTTGTATCCGGAAATCGATGGAGCGGTTGTCCTTTCCATCCTGATAGATGTAGGCATAGTAGGTTTCGTCGTCGAGGAAGGTAAGCGGGACGCTGCTGCTCCGGGCATCCGCGCTGATGCCGCCGATATACCAGTCCGCGCCGCTTCTGCGCGCGATGGTGGTATGCGATCCCAATTCGGCTTCCAGCACCTCCATCTGGTCCCACGCTGCCGGAAGATTGCGGTAGAGATCGTAAGCCGCGCTGGCCCGGTATTGAGCCGGTTTTCCAGCCAGCGTCTGGACCGCGCTTTCGAAGAGAATGCCCATAGCCGCATGATGCGCGTCGGAAAGGCTGTATCCGGTGCACAGCGGCGTGTAGTCCATGCCGCCCACGACATTGCGGGTAAACGGCAGAATGGTGTTCTGTGCGGCCTGCGGATTGCGGCACTCCTCGCCGCGCACCGCCTCCCTGGTCAGCACATGCGGCCAGGTCCGCCTCTCTCCGGTCGGCAGGTTGGCGCCGTGCAGGTTGACCAGCAGATGGTGCTTTGCGGTGGAACGCATGATCTGGTCATACATCGTGAGGATGCTCTGGGATTCCCCGCCGAACCAGTCTATCTTCACGCCCTTGATGCCCTTGGCGGAAAGTCTCGAGAAAACATCCTCCTGCTTCTCCGGCGTGTTCACCACATCTTTCGGCAGCCAGGCAAAGAGACCGACCCCTCTTTCATTGGCGTAGTTCATCAGGTCGTCCATCCAGTCCGGGAATTCCACGCTTGTGCGCCCCCCGGCGCTCCAGCCGTCGTCCATCGTGATGTATTCCCAGCCCATCTCCGCGGCCAGGTCGATATACCGTTTGTATACATCCGGGCTGCTGGTCGAGTCGCCGTTGAGCCAGGTCCAGCCGGAGATGCCGGGCTTGATCCAGCTGGTGTCCTCGATCTGGCAGGGCGCGCTCAGGTTTTCCACCAGCATGCTTTTCGCGATGGTTTCGAGATCGCCAAGCATCATCGATCTCCAGGGCGAGACAAACGGGGCGGCGGTCTCCGGTCTCTTGCTGCCCACCTGCGGGGTGTAGCCGGTGCTCAGCATGCCGTCGCCGGTGGACTGAAGCATGATGCCCGCATACTGCGGCGTGTGCTCGGCCTCGGCGAGAAGCGCCCACACATCCGATGGGGTCCGATACAGGAAGGTCCAGCCGTAGTTGCCCTTGACCGCTGAGATATCCTGCTGCGTATACGAGGCTTCATAGTCGTCGGTGGAATACGGCTGCGCATAGGTCATGGAGCCGTCCGGCACCGCAAAACCGGTTTCCTCCGAATCGATCACCATCTTCTCTCCGTCTTTTCCGGTGATGATGTAACGGAACGCGACGCCGTCGTCATAGGCGCGGCTGACAATGGAAAAGGCAACGCCGTCCTTTTCGAAGTGCAGGGTGGTTTCATTTGCGTGGTTCACGACATGGGACTGCTTGCCCGCGGTCATGTCGTATTCCTCGTAAATTTCACTGGTATCGGCCGATACAAACGTAAGGCCGCTGGTAAAATCGCCGAGACTGGTGATAAGCCCGGTCGGGGATGCGCTCACGACGCTTTTGCCGTTCCGGGATACGAAGTAGTCGACAGACCCGTTCCCGTTCTGCACAAACAGGATCATGTTGCTGCCGTCCGGGGAGAGGGTCGGCCAGGAATGATCGGTCGCGCCGGTGCCGACAATGACGGCGGCAGAGGACTCTTTTACAATGCCGTCCAGCGATACCGATGCGGTGATGTCGGCAATGCCGTCCGCAAGACCGGTTACGCGGCCGTTTTCATCGACGGATGCGACCGCATCGTTGCTGGAACGATAGGTCACATCGCCTTCCTTTGTCAGATCGACTTCGCTGCCGTTGATGCGTACCGCCCGCAGCGTGGTTTCCAAAGCGTCTCCAACGGGAAGCAGCGGCTGATCGATGGAAAGCTGAACCGATTTCAGGTTGTTCTGTTTTGCCGGGTCCAGGATCAGGCGGGCGTCCGCCCAATCCGCCCAGTCCGCCGCATTGCTGCCGTCCGGGTCCGCCACAAGCTTCAGCCGCTTATGTTCCCCCAATGGAATGGAAACGGCGCGCATCCCGTCGCCCACCTTCAGGGTTCCCGATTGGTAGGCAAGCGTGTCATCCAGATAAATCTTGAAATTGACGCTGCCGCGGTCAAGCCATTTGCTGTCGCCGTTGACATCGACGCCCAGATACGTTTCAAAGGCGCTGTACCCACAGTCTTCGAGGTTGACCACGATTTCCGAATGGGCGTGGACGCCGATGCCGTGCGAAAACTGCCGGTTGCCGCCATTCTCTTTGTCGAACAGCTCCATGGTGGTGCCGTTTGTGGTTTTGCCGTAGCCGACGCTGCCCCAGCCGGTGGTTGCGCTCAGGATCCCGGCGTCCTCCAGATAGCAGAACGCTTCCGCGTCCGCGGCGGCTGCGTGCATCCCTGCCGCAGGGAAAGCGGAAAACATGACGGCGGCGCTCAGGAATATCGCCGCGAGCTTTTTAAACAGTCTCATAAGAAATCTCCTTTCATGTTCGTATGAAATGATGGAACGATCCGTTTGATACGAAGTTGATAGGCATCCCCTTTCTGTAAAAATGTTGGAATGGATGGCGGAAGCTTGCCGATTACATCAGCGGACGGTGCAGAACTGCTTAGGACACCACGGCCGGTTTTTCTTTTGATATCGCCCGGCCGGCGGAATAAGCGTTTTTGAAGGGACCATTTAAACCTGGCCGCTGATGTGAAGATGTTATATGCGTCCTTTTCGGACAGAAAAAATGTTGACATCTATCATTGTAAAGAAGAAAAATGGAATTGTACATGCAATTTTCTACGATTTATAGCAAATTTCTACGGAATTTCTGATAAACCATTATAAAACAGATATGATGTTTGATCGCCGTGCTAAAGTGAAACTGAAAAAACTGAGAGATGGTTTTCAATACAGGAGGTTCCGTATCGACGGAAGAAGAAAAATCAGGGCGGAATTGGCAGAAATCCGCCGAGGTACCTGTTGACAAGCTCTTTAATTTGTGCTATAATATTCGAGTACCTGAGAGAAGACCGAAGGTATCTTAATCATTGCGCTGTTAGCTCAGCTGGATAGAGTGACTGGCTACGAACCAGTAGGTCAGGGGTTCGAGTCCCTTACAGCGCGCCAAAGCCCATCTGCTTGCAGATGGGCTTTTACTATGTGATTTTGTTGATATTGCAAGGGTAGAGTCTTTTAAAATTGTTATCTGCATGCATTGTGCCGTTCGTTCGCGACATCAGCACAACGCTGTTCCAGAACCTGTTTATGTTATCTAAATTTATATACAACAACAATTACATCGGAGAAGATTCTGAATCTGTAACCGTCAAGCGATATTGCTGCGTCTGTGGAATCCATTTTATACAGAAATAGCCATCACAGATGGGCATCGGAAGCCCGTTCACAGAGCTCGGCGAACAGCGCATGGTAATCCGCGGAAAAGGCGCTGTTCTTCCGCCACAAAAAGCTGAAGGCGTGCAGAACGTGCAGGTCCTCCAGATCGATTCTTTTCAGTGTGCCGGTGCGCAGCTCCTCCATCACCGCCGCTTCATACAGGAAGGTGATGCCGCAGCCGGCTTTCGCCAGCTGCTTGACCGCGTGTACGCTGCCGATTTCGACCATACCGGCGAAATCGCGGACACTGCGCCCGAGCGATGCAAGATGCTTCTCCAGTATTTCACGGGTTCCGGAACCGGATTCCCGCAGCAGCAGGCGTTCGCCAAACAGGTCCTCCACCGTGCTGACCGGCTTGTGAAACTTGTAATCCGGCGCGCAGACCGCGATGTACCGGTCAGTTTCAAGGGTCAGGTGGTCATAGCTGTGCTTTGAGAAGTTTCCCTCCACAACCGCGAAATCGATGGTCCCGTCGTCCACCCGCCTGAGCAGCTCCTTGGTGTTGGCCACCTGCATCTCAATCGGCGCGTCGGGATGGCGTTTCAGGTACCGCGCAATGGCTGCCGGCATCACAAACGCGCCGACCGTCAGCGTCGCGCCGAAGATCAGCGCTCTGCGCCGTCCGCCGAGCAGGCTGAGCCGGCTTTTCAGATAGCGTTCGTCGTGCTTCATGGTCCGGGCGGTCTCCAGAAACAGCCGGCCGGCATCGGTCAATGTCAGTTTTTTTCCCTCATGGTGAAACAGCTTGACGCCGTAGCTGTCCTCAAGCTGCCGGATATGCCCAGAAACGCCGGGCTGTGTGATGTTCAGCTCCTCAGCTGCCCGGGTGAAATTCATGTGCTTGCATACCATCAGGAATGTATCGATACGGAAATCCAGCATGCGGTTTCCCTCCTTTTCTATATCATAACATATTTTTATCGATAAATAAAGAATCATCATTTTACATAATGGTGCAGAGATGCTATAATAGAAACACGATAAAGGAGGAGAATGCATGAATTTTATCAAACAAAACTGGGCCGGACTGCTGCTCTGCATTGGCATATCTGTTCCGGCATGGCTGTTGGGCAAGCTTCTGCCGGTCGTGGGCGGCCCGGTATTTGCGATTCTGGCGGGTATGGTTCTGACGCTGTTTTTAAAGAAGAAGGACCGGCTGCAGCCCGGTGTGACCTTTACATCCAAGAAGATTCTGCAGGCCGCGGTGGTGCTGCTCGGTTTCGGCATGAACCTGTCGGTCGTCCTGAAGACCGGCACGCAGTCCCTGCCGATCATCCTGTCGACCATCTCCGTTTCGCTGATCATCGCGTTTGTGCTGCATAAGGCTTTGAAGATTCCGGCCAAAATTTCGACGCTGGTCGGCGTCGGCTCCTCCATCTGCGGCGGATCGGCAATCGCGGCGACCGCCCCGGTCATTGATGCCGACGATGAGGAGATCGCGCAGTCGATTTCGGTCATCTTCCTGTTCAACATTGTCGCGGCGCTGATCTTCCCGACGCTCGGCGGCCTCCTGGGGCTTTCCAATGAGGGCTTCGGCCTGTTTGCCGGCACGGCGATCAACGACACCTCGTCGGTGACCGCGGCGGCCGCGGCGTGGGACGGCATGTATCTGAGCAACACGCTGGAGGCGGCGACGATTGTCAAGCTGACCCGGACGCTGGCCATCATCCCGATCACGCTGGTGCTGGCGTTTGTGCGCACCCGCAGGGAGCGCGGATCGGGAAACAAGGTGCAGCTGAAAAAGATCTTTCCGTTCTTCGTGCTGTTCTTCATCCTCGCTTCGGTTATCACAACGGTCTTCCAGCTTCCGGCCATGGTCACCGATCCGATCAAGGAGCTCAGCAAGTTTCTGATCATCATGGCAATGGCGGCCATCGGGCTCAACACCAACGTGGTGAAACTGGTCAAAACGGGCGGCAAGCCGATTCTGATGGGCCTTTGCTGCTGGATCGGCATCGCAGGCGTCAGCCTGCTGGCACAGCATCTGCTGGGCATCTGGTAAAGAGGGAAGAGCCGCCCTCCAAAACGGGCGGCATCATTGTTATAAAGGAGCGAATAGATATGAAAGAGAGCAGAGTCGGCATTGCCGCACAGAAGCATCAAAATGGATATAACTGCTGTCAGGCCGTCGTATGTGCCTACAGCGATTTGCTGGGAATGGATGAGCAGACGGCCTTCCGGGCATCGGAGGGCTTCGGCCTCGGCGTGGCCGGCATGTATGAGACCTGCGGCAGCGTCTGCGCCATGGTGCTGCTGGCGGGCCTGCAAAACAGCGACGGAAATCTCGAAAAGCCCGCCACCAAGCTTTCGACCTTCGAGCTGGGCCGCCGGATGTCCGACAAGTTTACAGAGATGAACACGACCATCGTCTGCAAAACCCTGCGCGGCACCGACGGCGTGACCGACCGGCTGCGCAGCTGCCGCGGATGTGTCATCGACTGCGCAAGGATCGTCGAGGACACGCTGTTCCCCGGAGAGTTCGCGGCGTATGACGGCCCGAATGAATGAGTCAACCCCCATTAAAACCTATCTATAAATGAGCAAACGGCATCCGCCAAAGCGGATGCCGTTTGCTCATAGTCGTTTTGGGGTGCTTTCTATCGGGAAAGATATGATCATGGAAATATGCGTGTATTTGTCCGAGAGCAACCGCCGCGTATCGGGGCAGTTGATTCAATCAGCTGTGTGAGGGGGAAAGCTTCCATCTCTTATAGATCGAAACCGGCAGATAGCACAGGCTGATCAGCAGCGCTGTCAGCACGCTTTGCCAGTAATGAAGCCCGATGCCGAACGAGGATGCGGCCCATAGGACGAACAGCGCGTCGGTGATCGGGATCAGCAGCCCCAGTAAAAATAAATTGAACGGAAGAATCAGCGTCTGCATGATCGGGCGCAGGAGCAGGTAGAAGAGCGTCAGCAGCAGTCCGCTCCAGAAGGCCGGCCAGAGGTTCAGCTCTCCAAGGAAAACGCATCCTGCCGCCAGCAGGGACAAAAAACAGCCGAGCCATCTACAGACCAGTCTTATCACGGTTCTTCCCCCTTCCCCAGCCAATGGTCCGGACCGAAACGCGCAGCTTTTCCGCGTCCTTCTCATGCTCCACCCGCACAAATTCCTGCGGTTTGGAAGCGATGATGCCGAGAATCATGCCATGCGCCGCGTCGACAGCGCCGCGGGAGGTGCGTCCGGCAGTGCCCGGCAGCAGCGCGAGCAGATCCTCATAGCACAGCAGCAGCCAATGCAGCACCGGAAGGAAGATCGCCAGACAAAGCCGCAGCCGCGGGCGCTTGCCATGGTGCGAGACACGCACGCTCAGAAGCGGCGCCTGCTTACTCCACATAGACCCGCACCTTCAAATCCGTCGCGTCCTGCACGATGTCCACATTCGCGATGTCCTCATCCAGGTTTTCAATGGTGTCGATGATTTCTCCGATTTTCAGGCTGCGCAGGTCGAAGCCGTTTTCCTTGAGCTCCTTGTCGGCGGATGCCGGAATGCAGTTGGCGATGATGTTGTCCGCATACCGTGCCAGCACCAGCGGAACGCTGACATTGACGTTGATCTTGCCATCCTCTTCGGTGCAGCCGTTCACCTGCACGCGCAGCTTTTTGCCCTGCGTGCGGTCGTCCTTCTGCAGCCGGATGCCGGCGGCTTCCTTCTTTGCGTCCTCTTCGAGGCATTCCAGCAGCCGTTCGGCCTCCTCGGCCGAAATGGTTCCGTTTGCAAGCATCTCCAGTACCTTCTGTTTCTCACTGTTCATCGTTCATTTCCTCCTTCAGGCCGCTCAGCTGCTGAACGGCGGTCTCCACATCGATTTCATGGCTGGACAGCCTTGCCAGAATTGCCTGGCGTTTCTCTTCGTTGGGGTCTGCGGCCGGTTCGGTCTTTTCGTCGAAGCCCAGGGCCGTCAGCGCCGCATCCATCATGTTGCGCACGGTGGGATAGCTGACTCCGAGCGCCTTCTCCACTTCCTTGATCGATCCGCGGCAGCGCAGGAATACCTCGACAAACTGCAGATGCTTCTCTTCCAGCATACAGAACCGGCAGGGAGTAAATTTACCGGTCAGTTCGGTGTTGCAGGTTTCACAGTGCAGCCGGGTGATCTCCATGGTGTGTCCGCAGACCGGACAGCGGGATGGTGCATGGTAATGCATGTCATCGGCCTCCTCTCTGTTCTGACTGTAGTATATCACCGATAATCAATATTGTCAATACTATAATTAAGATGATTAATATATAAATCAATTAAATTAATTTATATATGTGACGGAAGATGCAAACAGCATTGGGAGAATAACAATACGAATCGAAACAGGGACATCAGGTTATCCAATGTACAGAATATCTGAAGTTACTCGAACCGCTATGTGAAACAGGAAAAAATATCCGCCCGGTGGTGCCCGGATAGCAGCCGCTGCCTGACGGCGTAGCCTATGGTTTCTATTATATAAAGGGCTTGTATAGGAGTCGGGATTCGGTATGCAGGGGGCTTTTGCCGGCTGAAAACGCTGCCGAACCCGACCGGCATCCGGTTCGGCAGACGGGCCTGCCGGGCGATATGCGGGAAACAATAGATTCACAAATTGTTCCTTGACAATAAAAACGTTTCGTCGTATAATTAGTTTCGTTCGAAACCAATTGGTTTCCTGCGCAACTAATTGTGCCCGGGGGAGCTTCGGAGAGGAAAGGGGAGAATCCGGCTGCATCATTATGGTGCGCGGAAATTATGAAGATTTTAAGTAAATGGATCTCAATTGCCTCGCGTTACAGTCAGATCTACACAACCAAACAATTTGAACGGATGGGACTGGGCAGCGGCCAGTTCATGTTCATCATCTGCATCTGCCAGCATGCGGGCTTTACGCAGGAGCAGATCGCCGAGGAGCTTTCGCTCAACAAGAGCACCGTGACCCGCGCGGTGGCGTCGCTGCAGGCCGACGGCTTCGCCTGCAAGGAGGACGACGCGTATGATCGAAGGGTCAGCCACATCTTTCCGACCCCAAAAGCGATCGCGCTTTATCCGAAAATCGTTGAAACGATGGATCGCTGGAACGACATCCTTCTGGAGGGCTTTACCGAAGCGGAGGCCGTGCAGGCCGAGAGCATCCTGATGCGGATCACAGAAAATGCGATGCGCAACGCGAAGAAAGAGATAGGAGTGTGAAAGTATGAATCAAGAAGTACAGACGGGGGTACAGCAGAACCCCCTTGCCACCGAAAAGGTGTCAAAGCTGATTATAAAATTCGGCGTCCCCAGCGTCGTGGCGATGCTGGTCAATTCGCTGTACAACATCGTCGACCAGATCTTCATCGGCAACGGCGTCGGCTATCTGGGAAACGCGGCGACCAACGTCGCGTTTCCGATGGTCACGATCTCGCTGGCGATTGCGCTGCTGATCGGCGACGGCGGCGCGGCATATTTCAGCCTGAAGCTCGGCGAGGGCGACAAGGAGAAGGCCGCGAAGGGACTCGGCAACATGGTCACGGTGTCGGTCATTGCGGGCGTGCTGTTCCTGGTACTGGGCCTGCTGTTCTTCAATCCTTTGCTGGGGCTGTTCGGCGCAACCGACAAGGTGCTGCCGTACGCGCAGCAGTACACCCAGGTCATCATTCTGGGCCTGCCGTTCATGATGATCTCCACCGCGCTGAACGCGAGCATCCGCGCGGATTCCAGTCCGAAGTTCGCGATGGTCTCGATGCTGACCGGCGCAGTCATCAACACGATACTCGACCCGATCTTCATTTTTGTCTTTAAATGGGGCGTGGCCGGCGCGGCCTGGGCGACCATCATCGGCCAGATTGCCGGCTGCATCATCTCGTTTGTCTATCTGGGCCGGTTCAAGAATGTCAAATTCCACGCAAAGCTCATGAAGCTGGATTGGAAGACCACCCGGACCTTCCTGTCCTTCGGCGCGTCGAGCTTTATCACGCAGGTCGCGGTCACGCTGGTGATCATCGTATCGAACAATGTGCTGCGCATCTTCGGCGCGCAGTCGGTCTACGGCGCGGAGATCCCGCTGTCGGTCTTCGGCATCGTCATGAAGGTCAACCAGATCCTGATGTCCTTCTTTGTCGGCCTGTCGGTCGGCGGACAGCCGATCATCGGCTTCAACTACGGCGCGCGGAATTTCGACCGCGTCAAGAAGACCTATCTGCGGCTGGTCACGATTGCGACCGTTATTGCGGTGCTTGGGTGGATCGCCTTCATGTTTTTCCCGGAATACATCGTCGCGGTCTTCGGACAGGGGGATGCGCTCTATCAGGAGTTTGCAATCAAATGCTTCCGCCTTTATCTGATGTTCTGCTTTGCAAACGGCTTCCAGATCGTGTCATCCATCTACTTCCAGGCCATCGGAAAGCCGGTCAGATCGTCGATCCTTTCGCTTTCCAGGCAGATTCTGTTCCTGATCCCGATGCTGCTGATCCTGCCGCTCTTCTTTGGCGTCGAAGGCGCGCTCTATTCGGGAGCAGTGGCAGATGCCGGCGCGGCGCTGCTTGCGGCGGGCTTCATTGTGTATGAGATGAAGCGGCTGGATAAAAAGCATCTGAAAACCTTGAAAAATACACCGGAAGGGGTATAATAGAATCAGGGAACCGATATATCTGTACGGGAACGCATTCAAATAAAGGAGGAATCGATGATGAACGCGAATAAGATTATTACCATTGGCAGGCAGTTCGGCAGCGGGGGCCGGGAGATCGGCAAAAAGCTGGCGGAGCTTCTGAACGTCGGATTTTATGATAAGGAGCTCATTGAACTCGCCGCCAAGCAAAGCGGCATGAGCGAAGAGGTGTTCAGCCAGAACGATGAGAAGGCGACGAACAGCCTGCTGTATTCGCTCTCCGTGGGCAGCTATATGATGGGAAACCGCATCTCCAGCTACGGCGAGATGCCGCTGGAAAACAGGCTGTTTCTGATCCAGTCGGATGTGATCAAGGAGCTGGCGGACAAAGGCCCCTGCGTGATTGTAGGCCGCTGCGCCGACTACATCCTGCGGGACAGGGCGAACAGCTTCAGCGTGTTCATTCACGCCGATGACGAAAGCCGCATCAGCCGGATTGAGAAGCTGTATAACCTTCCGGCCAAAAAGGCGAAGGAGCTGATGATCCGGACCGACAAGAAGCGCGCCAACTACTACAACTACTACTCCGACCGCAAATGGGACCGCGCGGACAACTACGATCTGTGCATCAACAGTTCTAAAATCGGCATCGACGGTGCGGTTCAGATCATCGCGAAGTTTGCGGAAGAGGCGTAAGGCGGCCGATTTGCTGCAACAAACCAGATTTTAAAAAAGAAATCTCCTGTGCAGGGAGATGGTACGTGATAACAAGAGACCCTTGCGCGGCGGATAAAGCCGCGCAAGGGTCTCTTTGCAGTTTTTGCCCGGAGATCATCAGCTTTGGTAAGGTTCTTTAAAAAGATGGGGATGAATCCTTCTCCGCAGGATGTTTTTCAGTAACTGGCTGTGCTATAGGCTTGCCGTGTACAATCTGGAAGAACATCGTTTTGGGTTTAATGCGGATGCTGTCAAAAAAATATTTGGTTTTTTTCAAAATTTGTCGAAATATGTCTTGACATTATTCGACAAATTATTTATAATACAGTTGAGGGTTTGAAAAAACAGTGAAAAAAGTGAGAATAATCGCAAGGCGCACTGATTTCTGCTCTCCTGTAATTTTGTTCGATAAGGCGCGGCTCGTTTCACGGGCCGCGTCTTATTTTCACCAGGGAGTTGACATCATTGAAGAAGAGAGATGTTTTGGTGCTCTGCCAGTATTTTTATCCGGATTGTATCTCCAGCGCGACGCTGCCGACGCAGCTTTGCGCGGATCTGGCCGGTTCCGGCCATCGGGTCGACGTGCTGTGCGGTATGCCAAAGGAATATACACCATCGGTCCGGGTTCCCCGCAGGGAGATTTACGAAGGCGTCCATATCCGGCGGATGCGCTACCTGCAGTGCTCTCGAAAACGCGCTGCCGGCAGAGTTATCAATTATTTATCATTCTTTCTGGCGGTGCTCCTTCATCTGCCGGGGTTTGTTTATTACCGGACAATCATCGTCTACACCACGCCGCCGGTCCTGCCGTTCGCCGCGGCGCTGGGCGCGTTCCTGCTGCGAAAGAGGCTGGTGGTCGTCTGCTTTGACCGCTATCCGCAGCTGGCCGTGCGGTTCAGCGGATTGTCTTCCGGTTCGCTGTTTTGCAGGGCCTGGAAGCGCGCAAACCGCTTCGTTTACCGGAAGGCCGCCGCTGCCGTCGCGCTGTCGGACGATATGAAGGCCCAGCTGATTCATACGGACCGGGCAGCGCCGGAGAAGGTGCGGGTGATCCCGAACTGGTATGAGCGGCTGCCGGACAGGCCGCGGACGGATGAAAGTTCCGCACAGAAGGGATGTTGCGCGAACGGCACGTTTGTGGTTTCCTACTGCGGCAATATGGGCGTATGCCAGGACATGGACATCATTCTGACTGCGGCGGATCGGCTCAGGGAGGAGGACATCGAGTTTGTGCTGGCCGGACACGGCTGCAAAAAGGACGAATTGGAGCGCCGTGCAAAACAGATGGGTCTTTCCCGGGTGCGGTTCCACGGTTTTCTGACGGGGGAGTCCTACACTGATCTGCTGCGGGATTCGGATTGTCTGATCGTCTCGATCCGGGAGGGGGTCGAGGACTGCAGCGCGCCAAGCAAAACCGCATCGTATCTGGCGGCGGGCAGGCCGGTTCTGGACGTGATGAAGCTTGACTGTTCCTTGGCGCGCGAGCTTGCCGGGGCCGGGCTTATCAGCGCGCCCGGCGATACGGATGGCTTTCAGAGAAATCTGCTCTGGCTGAAGAACCATCCGGAAGCGGCGCGCCGGATGGGGGAGCACGCAAAGCGGCTGTTCGAGCAGAAGTATGAGCGGTCGATCTGTACGGATCAGTATGTGCAGCTGCTCCAGGAGCTAGAGCAGCCAGTGCGTGCACGAAAGAAGAGTTGTCCGGAGGGCCTCAAGGAGCCGAAGCGGCCGGCAAACAGGAGCAGACAGGATTGGTCAGAAGACGCCGGACGGCGGGACCAGGTTCATGCGGCGGAAAAACCGGACTGCGCTGCGTGTGCCGTACAGCCGGAAGCGTGGGAGCTTGCCAAACGCGAGGAGAAGACAAGGCCTGTTTAAAGCCTGCTGACGGCTGCTGCGGCTGATGGGCCGGAATATCAAAAACGGAGAGGAGATACGACATGTTTGAAGGGGAAACGCTGCTGATTACCGGCGGAACCGGATCATTCGGCAGGACGGCGGTCGGCAGGCTGCTTCAGGAGGATGTGAAGGAGCTGCGCATCCTGTCAAGGGATGAAAGGAAACAGCAGGAGCTGCGAAGACGGCATCCGGACGGCCGCCTGCGGTTCTTTCTCGGCGACGTGCGGGACCGGGACAGCATGCGGCCGGCGGTGTACGGCGCACAGCGCGTCTTCCACGCCGCCGCGCTCAAGCAGGTGCCGGCCTGCGAGGAGAATCCGATGGAGGCGTACAAGACCAATGTCGCGGGGACACAGAACCTGCTGGAGCTGGCGGAATTCTGCGGCGTCGAACGGGTGGTCTGCCTATCGACCGACAAGGCCGTTTATCCGGTCAACGCCATGGGATGCACCAAAGCGATGATGGAGAAGCTGGTGCTTGCGAAGGCCATGCGGCGTCCGGATGAACGGATCTCCTACTGCCTGACACGGTTTGGAAATGTGCTGTGTTCACGCGGATCGGTGGTGCCGCTGTTCATCGGGCAGATGCTCGCGGGAAAGCCGCTGACCGTCACCGACCCGGACATGACCCGATTTTTGATGACCCTGCCCGAAGCCGTGGAGCTTGCGCTTTTGGCACTGCGGCACGGCGAGAACGGCGGTATCCTGGTTCCCAAAATGAGGAGCTGCACGGTTGCCGTACTGGCGCAGGCGGTTCAGGAGTTGTTTGGGTACAAGGGTGAAGTGACCGTGACCGGCCCGCGCGGCGGGGAGAAGCGGCACGAAACGCTCATCTCTCTTGAGGAGATGCCGCGCACGGCGGACCTGGGCGGGTATCTCTGCATCTCACAGAACCGCAGGCCGGATGCGGAATGCAGGAGAACGGCCTATACCTCCGATGCGGGAACGCTTCTGCATGCCGGCGAAGTTGCGGAGATTCTGCGCGAAGTGGATGTTGTAAAGGAGGCGCTCAGAAGATGGAACGGGAAGAACCGTTAGGCCCGGTGCTTGTCACCGGGGCAGACGGATTTATCGGACGAAATCTGACGGCGGAGCTTCGTGCGCGCGGTCAGACGGCGTTCTGCTGCACCCGGAAAACCTCGTCCCAGCGGCTGCGCAAATGGGCGACGCGCTGTCAGGCGGTCATCCATCTGGCAGGATGCTGCCGGCCCAAAGACCCTCAGGAATACTGGACGAACAATCTGGCGTTCACAGAAACGCTGACCGGCCTGCTGCTGGAACGCGGCAAACCCTGCCCGGTGCTCTTTGCATCCTCCGTACAGGCGCAGTCCGGCAGCGCCTATGGAGGATGCAAGCTGGCGGAAGAGCAGGCGCTGTGCCGCTATGCGTGGAAAAGCGGGTCGCCGGTCCATATCTTCCGGCTGCCCGGCGTGTTTGGAAAATGGAGCCGCCCGGACTACAATTCTGTTGTCGCAACCTTCTGCCACCGGGCCGCGCGCGGCGAAGCGCTCCAGGTGCTGGAGGACCGGATGCTGACGCTCTGTTACATCGACGATGTGGTAAACCGGTTTTTGGAGGTTCTGCAAACGCCGCCTCAAAGTCCGTTTGCAGAGGTAAAGCCGGTCTATCAGATCAGCGTTGCAAAGCTGGCGGAAACCATCGCTTCCTTTGGACAACTGTGTGAAAAACAGATTCCCGACCTGCGGGATGAACTGATCAGAAAGCTTTACAGCACCTACCAGAGCTTTCTCCCGATGCAGCGGCTGTGCCGGGATTTGACGGCACATACGGATGCGCGCGGAATGTTTGCGGAATTTGTGCGTACGCCCGGCTGCGGGCAGATCTCCGTCAACCGCTGCGGTCCCGGCGTCCGCAAGGGCGGGCACTGGCACAGGACCAAGCATGAACGTTTTCTGGTCACCGCGGGCAGCGGAGTCATCCGCCTGCGCCGGGTCGGGGAACAGGAAATCCATCGATGGTATGTCCATGCACGGTATCCGCAGGTTCTATCGATCCCGCCCGGCTATGTGCACGATATTCGGAACACTGGAATGGGCGATCTTGTCTTTGTGATCTGGGCCGACGAGAACTACGATGAGAACACGCCGGATACGATACGGGAAGCCGTGGATATGGAAGAGATACAGGAACGCTCCTGAAAAGGATAGAAACCCCGATTGCGTTAAAATGTATGGGTTTCCTGGACCGGCATTTCGAAGAGGTTTGGCCGGCGTGAAACCGCGCTGGCATAAAACGCCGAAGCCATAGGACATGACCAAAGCGGGGCACGGCAGAAGCGGAGCACGACAGAAGCGGAGCACGACAGAAGCGGAGCACGACAGAAGCGGAGCGCGGCAGAAGCGGAGCACGACAGAAGCGGAGCACGACAGAAGCGGAGCGCGGCAGAAGCGGAGCACGACAGAAGCGGAGCACGACAGAAGCGGAGCACGACAGAAGCGGAGCGCGGCAGAAGCGGAGCACGACAGAAGCGGAGCGCGTCAGAAACGGAGCGCGGCAAAAGTGAAGCACGGGGAGTAGAGCCTCACAGAAACGGAGACATGACAGATACAGATATGGAAGGAGATGACAGAATGGAACGGATGAAGCTTGTAACGATTCTCGGAACCCGGCCGGAGATCATACGGCTGTCGAGAATCATCGCGCTGTGTGAACGATGCTTTGAACATCGGCTGGTCCATACCGGGCAGAACTACGACTACCGGCTCAGCGGGGTGTTTTTCGAGGAGCTTGGCATCCGGCCGCCGGACTACTATCTGGACTGTGCCGGGGAAAATCCCGGACGGACGGTCGGCAATGTCATTGCAAGGTGCTATGATGTGCTGAAAGAAGAGCGGCCGGATGCGGTGCTGGTGCTGGGCGACACCCATTCGGCGATGTCGGTGTATGCGGCTGGACAGCTTCACATCCCGATCTTTCATATGGAGGCGGGAAACCGGTGCTGGGACCGGTATCTCAGCGAGTCGCGCAACCGGGAACTTGTCGACCGCATGGCGGACGTCAATCTGTGTTATACCGAGCATGCGCGGCAAAACCTGCAGGATGAGGGCCGCGAACGGGATATGCTGTTTGTCGTCGGGTCCCCGATGCGCGAGGTGCTGCGGTATTACGCGCCGCTGATCAGCCAAAGCGATGTGCTGTGCCGCCTCGGGCTGCAGAAGAAGGAATACATCGTCGTTTCAGCCCATCGGGAGGAAAATGTCGACCGGGAAGAGACCTTCGCGCAGATCGTCGCATCGGTCAACGCCGCCGCATATACCTATGACCGGCCGGTGCTGTTTTCGGTGCATCCGCGCACCAGAAAATGGATAGAGACGCGCCATACCCGGTTTGACAAGCGGGTGCGTTTACTGGAGCCGTTTGGCTTCCCGGATTATGTGCGGTTACAGAAGGACAGCTTCTTTGTGCTGTCGGACAGCGGGACCCTCAGTGAGGAAAGCGCCATAGAACGGTTCCCCGCCGTGCTGATGCGTACCTCAACCGAGCGGCCGGAAATATTTGACTGCGGCGGCATGCTGCTGGGCGGGATTCATCCGGACGAGGTGCTGCGCGCCGTACAGCTTCTGCTGGAGACAGGGCCGCAGGATGCCTGTGAGGTCGAAGCGTACATGCCGCTGGATGTCTCACGGCGGGTGGTGCGTTTGATCGGCAGCTATACCGGGGTGATCCAGCGAAAGGTCTGGAGAAAGCCGTGATGCGTGTGCTGCTGCTTTCTCCGCTTCCCCCTCCGGCAGGCGGGATTGCGACTTGGACGGACCATCTCATGCAGTCCGGTTTGCCGGACGATGTGGCGTGGAGACTGATCGACTGCGCGGTTCGCGGGAAACGGAGCGGAAAGCCCTCCCGGCGCCGGCTTGGAGAGGAGCTTCGGCGTGCGTGGCGCATTCGAAATGAACTGCGGCATGCACTGGATGAGGAACAGGCCGACCTCATCCACCTGAATACGGCGCTTTCCGTTGGCGGTATGCTGCGCGACAGCTGTTTGCTGCAGCTGGCAAGGCGCCGCGGCGTTCCTGTCATCCTGCACTGCCATCGAAACCTGCCGGACGCGGCGGCGCATCGATGCGCGCGGTTTCTCATCCGCAGGCTGTGCGGGCGGTCTGGCCGGGTGATCTGCCTGAACAGGCCTTCCCGGGACTATCTGCAAAAAGTCTGCGGCGTCACAGCTGATATCCTGCCGAATTTTCTGAGCGGCGTGGAGGAACCGGAGCCGAAACCGGTTCCTCCGAACATACGAAATGCCGTCTTTGTCGGGGAACTATCGGTTCAGAAGGGCTGTGATGTCATCCTGAAGGCGGCTCAGGCGCTGCCGGATATCACCTTCCGCTTAGTCGGACGCGTCAAAGAGGATTGGCTGTGCGAAAGCCTGCCGGAAAATATCCGGCTGACCGGTCAAAAGGGGTGGAAAGGCGTTCAACAGGAACTCCGGGAAGCCGACCTGTTTTTATTCCCATCCCGTTCGGAGGGGTTCCCCTATGCGGTTCTGGAAGCGATGGCGAACGCGCTGCCGGTCATTGCGGCGGATGTCGGCGCAATTCCGGAAATGCTCGGGCGGGATGGCGGCATCCTGATCCGGCCCGGGGATACGGACGGCCTGATTGCGGCGATCGGCCGTTTGCAGGATGCACGGCTCAGAGAGATGCTGGGCAGACGGAATGCCAAAAAGGTGCGCGATTGCTACACTGCGGAATCTGTGCTCAGCCGTCTGTCCAACATCTATCAAAAGGTTCTTGAACAGCATCAGGAGGAATTGACATGAGGATGAAAGGAATCTGCCGGGCAGTTTACCACATCTGTTCCGGGATGCGGCGCGGTGTGCGGCGTCTGCTGATTCTGCCGTTTCAGCGGCGGCTGTTTGCATCCTGCGGAAAGGATGTTTACATCGGCCGCAATTGCCGCATCCGTTACCGGAATGTGTCGGTGGGCAGTCACAGCTCGATCGGGGACAATGCGCTTCTGATGAGTACGGTGGCAAGCATCACGATTGGAGAAGGCTGCATGATCGCGCCGCGGGTCATGATGATTTCAGGCGATCACCGCATCGATCTGCCCGACTTGCCGATGCACCGTGTGACCGAAGCGCAGAAGCTTGCGGAAAATGATCGGGATATCATTCTGGAGGACGATGTCTGGATTGGGGCAGGCGCGTGCATTCTCAAAGGCGTCCGGATTGGAACGGGCAGCGTCGTTGGGGCCGCGAGCGTCGTCACGCGCGATCTGCCGCCCGGCAGCATCTATACGGGCGCGCCGGGACAGAAATGCCGGGCACGCTTTCCGGATAACAAAGCTTCAGCCCGTATAAATAAGAATAGATAAAAGCGGGAATATGCAGCTTGTAAAGTGAATTCTATCGGAACAATCTATGCCGCTATCTGCATCAGCTGTAAATGTGATGCGTTTTATTCTTTGGCAGCTATGGATAAACAATGGCTGCTTGCAGGTTCTGTCTGATCGGTCAATGCTGTCATTTGGACCTACTATACATGAGATGGATCCGATTTTCCAATCGTCACAGCTGATATAAATTGCTTGTGGAACTTATTTGAACAATCGATACCGCTGTTCAGACCAGCCGTATATGTGATGAATTCTATTTTACGGCAGGTATGGCAGGCCGATGACTGCTGATGGATTATTATTTCTGAGTGGAGAAGGTGAGACGATGAAAAGAGTATGCATCGTGATTCCTTCCATGGGTGTCGGCGGGGCACAAAAGCTGGTGCTGCAGCTTGCCAGATATCTGGACCGTGAGCGGTTTGATCTGCAGATTCTGTGCCTGTCCGGCAGAACCGGCGGGCCATTTGAAGAAGCACTCGATCAAACCGGCATTCCGGCCGCTTACCTTGGCAAGCGGCCCGGGCCGGATGTGAGATTGCTTTTGAGCCTGTGCGGCATGCTCAAAAGCATGAAACCGGACGTGCTGCACACCCATCTGCACGCGGTGCCGTATCTGCTGCCGGCGGTTTTGGCCGCACGGCCCAAGCTGCGTCTGCACACGGTGCACAGCATGGCACAGAAGGAGGCCGCTGGCCCGCTGCGCCTGATCATGCATATGGCCTATCGCCTGTTCGGCTTCCGTCCGGTCGCTGTCGGCAGGGATGTGTCCGAAAGCATTGGGCGGCTCTACCGGCTGCCCCCAAAAGACGTCGTCTGCATTCCAAACGGCGTCGAGATAAACGCCTTGCATCGAGTGGAGCGGGAGACGGATAAAAGGAGCAGCCCTGTGCGGCTGGTGACGGTGGGTGCGCTGTACGGCCCGAAGAATCATCTGATGCTGTTGGACGCCTTCGAATTGGCGTGTGCACGCAGGTGCGATCTGACGCTGACCATTCTGGGCGAAGGGGTTCTGCGCCCGAACCTCGAAGCACGCATCCAAAGCGGAGGGCTGGCAAGTAAAGTGTTTCTGCCCAGCATCGTGCGGGATGTCGGGGCGGCATTGACGCGGTCCGATCTGTTTGTGCTCAGCTCGAATTACGAGGGGATGCCGTTTTGTGTGCTGGAAGCCATGGCCTGCGGCCTTCCGGTCGTTTCAACCGATGTCGGCGGGGTGTCGCAGCTCGTTCAAGAAGGGAAAAACGGGAGATTGGTTCCGGTCGGGGATGCAAAGGCGCTGGCAGATGCCATCCTGTCGCTTGATTGCCGGACGAGAAGAAGGATGGGAAAGGCATCCCGGTCGATAGTATCCGGGTATGACATACGAAAGACGGTACGGGCCTATGAGAAGCTGTATGAGGAGGGCACGGCATGATTCCAAAACTGCTGCACACCTGCTGGTTTGGACCGCGCAGAAAACCGAATATCGTGCAAAGCTGCATGGAAAGCTGGCGGAAATTCCTGCCTGACTACAGGATTGCCGAGTGGAATGAGCGGAACTTTGTCTTCTCAGACTGTACCTATGCAAGAAAAGCGTATGCGGCAAAGAAATGGGCGTTTGTCGCGGATTATGCGCGGCTGCGGGTGTTGTATGAGTATGGCGGCATCTATCTCGACACCGATATGCAGGTACTGCGCCCCTTTGACGATCTGCCGCTGGAACAGGGTTTTCTGGCCAAAGAACAGGAAAACCGGTACATCTCGGCCGGCGTCATCGCGGCCCCGAAGCATTGTGAATGGATCGCACAGATGCTGGAGTACTACGAATCCCGCACATTCGCATTGTCCGATTCGATGGGGGATGAGACCATCGTCACGATACTGACACGGGAATTGTGCAGACGGTACGACATCGACCTGGCAAATCCCTTTGCCTGTATTCCGGGCGGGCCGGCATTGCTTGAGGCAGATCGATTCTATCCGCCGATGAAAAGGGGCGGATATGCACTCGGAGCGCAGACCTATACGATTCATCATGCGCAGGGGAGCTGGCTTTCATGGCCGCAGCAGGCCCGGCAGAGGATGCTTCGGCGGCTGACCCGCATATTCGGTGCGCAGTGTGTTCTGCGAATGGCGAAATGCAGGCGTTTTCTCTTGAGGCCTTCGGGGAAAACAGAAGATGTCTTGGAAGGCAGACACGAAGAGGTCCGGAAAGATCGGTCTACGGAATAGCATCGCCCCTTCCATATGGAGGTGTCATATGGGAACAGGCATGCCTTTCCGCCTGAATGGAACATATCGCGCATAAAGAATTGTGGAGCCTGCGGTTCAGGAGGTTTTTATGGAACAGCTGACGGTCTTTACTCCGACCTATAATCGCGCGGCTTGTCTGAACAGGCTGTACCAAAGCCTTCTGCTGCAGTCCTGCCGGGATTTCATCTGGCTCGTTGTCGACGACGGATCACAGGATGAAACGCCGGCATTGCTGCGGAAATGGAGCGGCGAAGGAAAGCTTGCGCTGCGGTGGCTGCGTACGGAGAACGGTGGGAAACACCGCGCTCACAACCTCGGCGTCCGGCTGGCTGAAACGGAGCTTTTCTTCTGTGTGGATTCGGACGATGTTCTGCCCGGCGACGCGGTGGAGAAGCTGCTGTGTCATTGGAATGCCTGTGCGGAAAAGCAGCTGGCCGGCATCATTGCCTATAAACAGCGGTTTTCAGACCGGGAGACCGGAGGACGGCTGTATACCCGCCATCCGGCAAGCCTGCGAAGCTTCTATCAAAACGGGCTGACCGGCGACGCGGCGCTGGTCTACCGCACAAAGCTGCTCAAGGAGCATCCCTTTCCGGAGATACCGGGAGAAAAATTCATGACGGAGAACGTCGTCTACGCACAGATTGACCGTGAGTATCCGCTTCTGCCGCTGTACCGGGTACTGACCATCACCGAGACGCGGCCGGACGGCTACACGCACAACGCCCTGCGGCTGCTCAGGGACAACCCAAAGGGCTGGGCGCTTTACCACAGGCAGTGTGCGTTGTTTTCCGATAATCGGCCGCAGCGGCGGCATCATCTGCGGCAGTTTGTCTGCTATGCTATCCTTAGCGGAGAAAAACAAATCTTCCGCATATGCAGAAAGATGAACGCATCCGCGTCGATACTGCCCGGATACATGCTGGCCTTCAAACGCCGTCTGCAGTACCGGACGCTCCGGCATCAAGAGAAACCGATACAAGACTCTGCGGAATAAAAACGGGATGATGTTCTTGCACAAGCTCATCAATCAAATTTCCTTCTGAACGGAGTTTTCAGAGAATCACGGGCCATGTTATGAAAAAATGAGCGGTTGTATCAAAACCGTGCAGTCACATCAGACACCGAACCGACACCAATGAGGGATGAACACCATGAAACATATAAAAGCAAAGAATGCTGCTCTGCAAACGCCATGCCTGATCCTTTTATGCGGGCTGCTGGGCGCATCGGCGGCGTTTGGAACGGATGTTCTTCGCGTTGCGGCACTGCCGGTGCTGGCGTTTCTGATATTGACCGGAGACGAAGCGGATGATCTGCTGGTCTATGCCGCACTGATTCCCTACGCGGGACTCTGTGAAATATCCGGATACAATCTGCTGTTTGCTTGTCTGCTGTTCTCCTGTGGAAAGCTGCTGCTGGCCGGACGGAAAAAGCGGCTGCATACCGCTGGCTGGGCCGGATTGATGTTGTTTATTGGCATGACCATCGTGCAGGATGTGCTGTATGTGAGCGTCGGACGGCTGCTTTATCTGGAATCCATCCTGTGCTATTTCTCTTTGGCGGTATTGTTTCTGCCCATCTCCAAAATACAGGTGTACCGGCTTCAGCTTACCCTGATCGGCTCGCTGTTTTCAGCGGTGCTGTTCACCCTGCTCGGCAGTCTTGGAGCCGGCATCTTTTCCGCGAGGTTCGGCGAGCAGCTGCGCGCGCTTGGCGGCGCGATGGGTCTGCCGGTCTACTGCCTGCTGATATTGTCGCTGCTGGCGCAATCGTATCTGTGTGGGCTTCGCACCATCCGCGGCAGAGTCCTCTGTCTGGCCCTGATGATTTTTGCGGGTCTGGCCGGTGTCCTGACACAGTCCCGGGTCTATCTGCTCGGCCTGCTGATCCTGGCCGCAGCGGTTTTGCTCTGTATGGGAAAGGGGAGAACCGCTCGCATTCTGCAGCTTATCTTATGTGCGGCAGGCGCGGTCCTGCTGTTTTGGCTGTTTTTCCCGGCGCTGTTCGGGCAGCTGACCGATGCGGTCTACCTGCGGCTGCGGGAGGATGCGGGCAGCGGCAGACTGGACATCTACCGCGACTGCCTATATTATCTGTGGGAACATCCGCTGCGGCTGTTTTTCGGAAGCGGTGCGTTCCATTATGTCGAAATCGGCGTACAGGAGGGATACCGTTTCAGTGCGATGGCGCACAACCTTTACCTCGATCTGCTGATGTCATGGGGTCTTGCCGGATACGGGTATATGGGCGTCCTGCTCTTTACGTTCAGGAACAGGCTGAAAGCGGTTTTCCCACGGCGAGTGACGATGCTGCAACTGCTGCCGGTTCTGGCGCTGGCTGGATGCTTCCTGACCGAGGGCACCTTCCAGTACTACAACGTGTATCTGTATCTTCTGGTACTGCTGGTCAACCTGTACGGATGGCCGTCCGGGATGCCCGTAGACCATCCGGTGCGGGCAGGATGGAAGGAGAACAGCGCGTGAAGGTGAAGACGGCTTATATTGCCGAGATTTGATGATGAGACGAATGATTCTATAACATCCGTGAAAGGGGGGAGACCGCATGGATAAAAAAATCGGCATCCTGACCTATCACCGCGCACAGAATTACGGGGCTCTGCTGCAGGCGTTTGCGCTTCAGCGCGCGGTCACGCAGGAGGGCGGAAACTGCGAGATCATCGATTACATCTGTGATAAGATCGAGCGGGACTATGCGCTTCCATCATGGAAGGATGGCCGTTCGCTGTCCGGCCGGCTGCGGATGCTCCTGACCGGCCGCTGGCAAAAACGGTCCCGGGAAGGCTTTGAACGGTTCCGCGCGGAGATGCTCAGACAAAGCGGACCCTGCCGTATGCAGGATATCGCCGCCGTCGCGCATGATTATCAGATATTGATCGCCGGCGGGGATCAGGTCTTCAACCCGCGTGGCTCGGGCTGGGATGACGCCTATTTTCTGAATATTGACGGGGCATCCGCCGAAAAATACGCCTATGCGGCAAGCTTTGGCGTATTTCTGCGGGATGAATGCCAGGATCCATTAGACGATATCCGGGAATGCCTCGCAAAGTTTACCGCCCTGGGCCTGCGCGAAACCACGGCAGCCCGGATTATGATGCGGATGCTGCCGGCAGTGCCGGTGGAGACGGTGCTCGACCCGGTTTTGCTGCTGACGCCGGAGGAATACCGCGCGTTGGAATCGGACTGCGGGCAGACACCCGGTTATCTGCTGCTCTATGCCTTTGAACTGACAGGACAGATGCAGGACACGGCGCGCCGGATTTCCCGGGAAACCGGAAAACGCATCCTCTATATCACCAACGGCGTGCGGCCGATTCGGAAGCTGCATCCGATGCGGGGCGTCGGGCCGCGGGAGTTTTTGTGGCTGATGTCCCATGCCGGCGGCCTGCTGACCGATTCATTCCATGGCGCGGCCTTTGCCGTTCTGTTCGGAATCCCGTTTCTCACGGCGGTCAAAGAAGATGACGAACGGATTCCCGATCTGCTGGATCGGCTGAACTTGAAGGATGCGCGGCTTTCGGATGCACATCCGTCCCTCTGCGATCCCCGGAACCCGGAAACCATACGGCTTCTGATGCTGGAACGGGAGCGTTCGCGCCGGTTTTTAAGAGGACTGATCTGCCATGAAGACCAATGACACAAGAGGAGCTATCAGACAGTGGAGTCCGTCAGACAGTGGAGTCCGTCAGACAGTGGAGTCCGTCAGACAGTGGAGTCCGTCAGACAGTGGAGTCCGTCAGACAGTGGAGTCCGTCAGACAGTGGAGTCCGTCAGACAGTGGAGTCCGTCAGACAGTGGAGTCCGTCAGACAGTGGAGTCCGTCAGACAGTGGAAGGCCATCAGACAGTGGAAGGCCATCAGACAGTGGAAGGCCATCAGACAGTGGAAGGCCATCAGACAGTGGGAGGCCATCAGACAGTGGGAGGCCA
>NZ_CCYH01000043.1 GCF_000820765.1 Candidatus Soleaferrea massiliensis AP7 | reverse complement strand
TCAGACAATGGACGGCCGTCAGATAAATGGTGGGCGTCAGACCATGGGAGGCCGTTAGACAATGGAAAGCCGTCAGACACTGGTCAACGTATTGGCCAACATCGTAAGCTTTGCGGCAAATCTTGCCGTGAGCTTTTTCTTTACGCCGTTTTTGATCCGCATGCTGGGAGAACAGGCCTATGGGTTTGTCGGGCTGGCTAACAGCTTCACGAGCGGCCTGGCGGTTTTTACAGCGGCCTTCAATGCCATGGCGGGCCGCTTTATCGCCGTTGCGTTTCACAAAGGGGATGAAAAAGAGGTCAAAACCTATTTCAGTACGGTCTTCTTCACCAATGCGGCGCTCTCATGCAGCTGTGCGGTGATCTTTGCGGGCATCATCATCTGCCTGGACCGGCTGGTCGGATTGCCTGCCGGGATGGAAGCGGGTATCCGAATGCTGTTTGCCTGTGTGTTCGCATCCTTTTCCCTGGAGCTTGTCTGCTCGGTGTTCAGCGCCGCGGCCTTCTGCAAAAACAGGCTGGAACTGCGCGCCGCGCTGAGCATGGTGCAGTCGGTGGCGCGGGTGCTGATCATAAGCGCATTGTTCCTGTTCTTGACGCCCAATGTTTTGTACATGGGACTTGGCACTCTGCTGGCGACTGTGATAGAGGGCGGATGCAACCTGCTGTTTACGAGGAAGCTGCTGCCGGGCCTGAGGCCTGAACGGCGCTTTTTCAGCGGAAAGGCCGTGCGGTCGCTCGTCTCAGCCGGCATTTGGAACGCTGTGGTCCAGCTTGGAAACCTGCTGATGACCGGGCTGGACCTCCTGCTTGCGGGTTCGCTGCTCGGCCCCTCGGCCATGACGCTGATTGCGGTGACGAAGTCCATCCCGAACAACCTGGCAAACTTCGCGAATATGCTGTCGAATATGTTCGCCCCCTCTTTTACAAAGCTTTACGCGAAAGGGGAATGGCCGCGGCTTCTTGGGCAGCTGCGGTTTTCCTTCCGGCTGACCGGATGGATTCTCAGCGTGCCGGCAGCGGGCATCTTTGTGTTCGGCGACGTGTTTTACCGGCTCTGGCTGCCGGGGCAGGATGCGGGATTGCTGCAGATATTGACCATGCTGACGATGGCAGCCATCCTGATCAATGGAAGCATCCTGCCGCTGTACAGCGTCTTCACCGCAGCCAACAGGCTTCGGCTGCCATCCCTGACGCTGCTCATCTGCGGCTTTGTCAGCACCGTTCTGGTTCTGCTCCTGCTGTACACAACCGAGCTGGGGCTCTATGCCATCGCCGGCGTCAGCACGCTGGTCGGGTCGCTGCGGGAACTGCTGTTCCTGCCGGTTTTTGCGGCGCGCAGTCTTGGGCAGAAGTGGTATGCTTTTTATCGGGATATCGCGCGTTCCGCCGCGTTGTCCGGCGTTTCGATGGGCATCTGCTTCGCGGTGCGCCTGCTGTTGCAGCCAGCCGATTGGCCGGGCCTGATCGGCGCGGGGCTTCTCTGTGCGGCGGTTTGCTGGATGCTTGGCCTGCTGCTGGGGTTTGACAAAGGACAGCGCAAAGAGATTTTCCGCGCGCTGAAGCGGAAGCATCCGTCTTCAGATGGTAGTCGGCAATAATATAACTCGTTTTTTACCTATGAATAGCACTGCAAAACCCTTGAAGCCGAAATCCCATACATATTCGCAAGATCAGCATGCGCGCAGCCATGCGGATCGCAAAGCAGCATGATCTGATACCGAGCGTTCATCCTGCTTTAGAATGTCATATGGGAAGTCTTTCCTCGTATAGGAAGCTTTCATTTCTCGCGACGAATTAATACCTGTATTACAGGTATTAATTATATCATATACAGGTATTGAATGCAACAATTCTCGATAAAATATATTCGGGAGAGTGGTAATATGTTGCGTTTGAAAGAATTAAGGGAAGAACAACGGCTCAATCAAGAAGGACTGGCTCTAAAACTTCATGTTTCTCAATCTACGATCAGTGCGTATGAAATCGGCGAAAGGACGCCGGATTTAGAAACCTTGCTTACAATTGCTAAATTCTTTAACATTTCCCTTGATTACCTTGTTGGGCTGTCGAATGTAAAACAGACCATACAAAGCAGTGATTTGCTCCCGGATGAATTAGACCACTTGCATACGTACCGCCAATTAAGTGACGGTGATAGAGAAAAAGTGAAAGCGTATATAGATGGCTTACAAAGCAAGTAGTTTTAACCGTGCAGCGGCCTGTCCTTGTGCAGATCAAAGCGGCTGACAAACTTAAAACAGCAAAAAACGACGGTCATGCTTAGAACGGGCATTACCGTCGTTTTTATCTGCGCCGTTTCTAACGATAGGTGTTGAGATAGAAAATTCCCACCGCGCTTTACAGCAAAAACAGCTTGCTTGCAAAAGGTATTTCCAGTTATCCCGTTTGAAGGCGGTTCTGGTTGACTACAATAGAATAGATGGTGTATAATATGAAGAAATATCGGATGAGTTTTTTCCAGAATGGGATCGATCAGCGGATTGGGCAGTCCGCAGTGCGGGAGGAACGTTCATCCGGACAGCAGGTCAAATAACAGAAAAGGGGAGTCTTAGTTGGAGAAAAGAGAAAAGTTTGGGTCACGGCTCGGGTTTATCCTGATTTCCGCCGGATGCGCAATCGGACTGGGAAACGTGTGGAGATTTCCATACATCACCGGACAGTACGGCGGAGCGGCGTTTGTGCTGATGTATCTGTTTTTCCTGGTTGTTCTCGGCGCGCCGATTATGGCAATGGAGTTTTCAGTTGGCCGCGCAAGCCAGAAAAGCGTGGCAAGCTCATTCCGTGTACTGGAGCCAAAGGGGAAAAAGTGGCATCTGTTCGGCTATGTCGGAATGATCGGCAACTATCTGCTGATGATGTTCTATACGACCATCGCCGGATGGATGATTTCCTATCTGATCCGGATGGCGTCGGGGGAATTCAACGGACTGAATACCGAACAGGTCGGCGGGGTGTTCGACAGCATGCTGGCCGATCCGCTTCCGATGGTCCTGTTTATGGTTGTGGTTGTGGTGGTTTGCTTCGGCATCTGTGCGCTCGGCCTGAAACGGGGCGTTGAGAAGATCACCAAGGTCATGATGCTGATTCTGCTTGCGGTTATGGCGATTCTGGCGGTCCGGAGCATCACGCTGCCGGGCGCCGGCGAAGGGCTCGAATTCTATCTGATGCCGGATTTCGGGAAGCTTGTGGAAAACGGCATCGGAGAGACGATCTTCGCCGCGATGGGACAGGCCTTTTTCACCCTGAGCATCGGCATCGGCAGCATGGCGATCTTCGGCAGCTATCTGAACAAGGACCGCAGCCTGATGGGCGAATCGGTCAGCATCACGATCCTGGATACGGCGGTTGCGCTGATCGCGGGCCTGATCATCTTTCCGGCCTGTTTTTCATTCGGCGTCAATCCGGGCAGCGGGCCAAAGCTGATCTTTGTCACGCTGCCGAACATCTTCAACCAGATGCCGATGGGACAGCTCTGGGGCAGCCTGTTCTTTGTGTTCATGACCTTTGCGGCGCTTTCGACCGTCATTGCCGTGTTTGAAAACATCGTCTCCTTCGGTATGGACCTGTGGAACTGGTCCCGCAAAAAGGCGGTGCTTGTGAACATCGGGCTGGTCATCCTGCTTTCGCTGCCATGCGTGCTGGGCTTCAACCTGTTAAGCGGCGTGACGCCGTTCGGCGACGGCAGTACCATTCTGGATCTGGAGGACTTTATTGTCAGCAACAACCTGCTGCCGCTCGGCTCGCTGGTCTATGTGCTGTTCTGCACCACCCGGTATGGCTGGGGCTGGGACAACTTTGTCAAGGAAGCCGATACCGGAAAGGGCCTGCGCTTCCCGAAATGGGGAAGGCTTTATTTCAAATATGTCCTGCCATGCATTGTGCTGTTTATCTTTATCCAGGGCTATATCAGCAAATTTATGACAGGAAACTGATAAAACCATATTCCGCTGTATAAAAGAAAAACGTCATCCGGAGTTTTCTCCTCCGGATGACGTTTTGTTGTATATGGTTGTTGGTATCGCAGTACCAGACCGGCTTATTTCGAGACCGGGATATACCCGATGACCTCGTTGCTGTCGCTTTCGCAGACGATCATCATATAATTGCCGGTGGAAGTGTCCCCAATTGTAAACAGATAATCGTTCTCATCGAGTTCAGGGATGCCTTCGACATCAATCCAGACCTCCTGGATCAACTCCGGCGTCAGATGCTGGAAGGTGGCTTTTTCGGTATCAAGCGTGTCCTTGCCTTCAAACGAGGCGTTTTGGATGTATTCCAAACAGTTTTCGAGGGCGGTCTGCTGCTTCTCCGGAACGGATGTTCCGCCGGTCGGATATGCTTCTTTCTCCGCGCAGCCGGTCAGTGACAGACTCAGCAGTGCGGCGGCCAGGATGCATGCGAATATCCTTTTCATGTGAATTCCTCCTGTAACGGGTTGTGTCTATCGCTCCAACATGCAGGGGTGTTGATGAATAACAGCGGAAAGATCAAATGATTCCATGATTTCAGCGGATAAGGCTTGTCCGCTGAGCAATCTGTGAGCGGCAAAGAAAGGGAGAACGGAGCATATGACTGGAAAACAGTCATCTTGCAGTTGGAACATGCCCAGCGGAACCGTCAGTCCTTCTTCTGTGCCTTTTCGAGAGCCAGCTGGAACGCGCTCTTCTGCGGGGCCTGTTCCTTCTGCTGGCTGCGCAGGTACTGTTGGACCGCCTGCTTGGACGCGCCGCCGCCGGCGTTCTTTTCGTGGAACCGGTTCACGCGTTCTCGGTAGCCGCAGCGGCAGACATAGTTCCGTTTCTCACCCTCGCCGAAAATTTCCATCTTTTTATGGCAAGTCGGGCAGCGCACGTTCGACTCCATACTGACGTTTTCCCGATGTCCGCACTCCCGGTCCTGACAGACCAGCATCGTGCCGCGCTTGCCCTTGACCTTGAGCAGAAACTTGCCGCAGTCCGGACAGACGTTCGAAGTCAGGTTGTCGTGCACAAATTCGGCGTCGCTCTCGGCTACATCCTTGACGAGCGTGCGGGTGTAGCGCTTGATCTCCTCGATGAAGGCCTTTTTGGAAAGCTTCCCCTTGCTGATCTCCTCGAGCTGACGCTCCCATTTTGCGGTCAGCAGCGGTTCCTTGAGATCCTTCGGGACCAGGTCGATCAGCTGCATGGCCTTGGAGGTCGGCACAATCGAGCTGCCGCGCTTCTCCATATAGAACGCGCTGAACAGCTTGTCGATGATATCCGCCCTGGTCGCCGGCGTGCCGAGGCCGCCGCCGATGAATTCCTTCATCTGCTTGTCCTCGATGAACTTGGACGGGTTCTCCATCGCGCTGAGCAGCGTCGCTTCGGTATACCGGGCGGGCGGCGAGGTTTTCAGCGCCTTGACCTGGGTGGATTTGACCGTGAAGACCGAAGAGCGGATCAGCTCCGGAAGGGTCTGCTCGTCGTTCTCCTCCTCGTCGCGCGTGTCGTAAACGGCCTTCCAGCCCCGGTCCATCTCGATGCGGCCGGTCGCGTAGAACCGTTCCCCCTCGCAGAGGAATTCGGCCCGCACCGACTTGAAGTGGTAGTTCGGATAGAAGCAGGTCAGGAACCGCTTGACCACCAGCATGTAGATGCGCTTCTCCACCTGGGAGAGGTCCATCAAATTGACCCGCTGTTCGGTCGGGATGATGGCGTGATGGTCGCTGACCTTCGCGTTGTTGACGCATTGTCCGGCTATCTTTCTGCCGGAGCGCAGGATGTTTGATACGATCGGCGCGAATTCCCCTGCGGATACGGCGCGCAGCCGTTCCGGCAGGGTCGGCACGATGTCGTCGGTCAGATACCGCGAATCGGTGCGCGGGTAGGTCAGCGCCTTGTGAGATTCATAGAGCCGCTGCATGACGCCAAGCGTCTCCTTCGGCGACATACCGTAGAGCTTGTTCGCGTCGCGCTGCAGCTCGGTCAGGTCGTAGAGCATCGGCGGCGGGGTGGACTTCAGCGCCGTCTTGACGTCGTATACCCGGCATTCCTTACCCGCGATCTTCTTCGCGAGCTGTTCGGCTTTCTTCTGATCGAAGATGGCCGTCTGCTTCTTGGCATCCTGCCAGGTCACAAAGAACCGGCCCAGATCGGCCCGGACGTTGAAGTAGTCCTTCGGCACGAATTTTTTGATCTCATTCTCCCGCCGCACGATCATGGCGAGGGTCGGCGTCTGGACGCGTCCTGCGTTGAGCTGCGCGTTGAATTTACAGGTCAGCGCGCGCGTGACGTTGAGCCCGACCAGCCAGTCGGATTCTGCCCGTGCGACCGCCGCCTGATAGAGGTTGTAGTATTCCCGGCCGTCCTTCAGGTTCGCAAAGCCCTGCTTGATGGCCTTGTCGGTCTGCGATGAGATCCACAGCCGTTTGATCGGCTTGCGGAAGCCCGCCTTTTCGATGATCCAGCGCGCGACCAGCTCGCCTTCGCGGCCTGCGTCGGTCGCGATGACCAGCGAGGATACCTGAGGGCTGCTCAGCAGCTTTTTGACCACGCCGAACTGCTTGGCGGTCTGCGGGATGACCTGTAAGGCCATCTTATCCGGCAGCATCGGCAGGGTGTCCATGCTCCAGGTCTTGTACTGGTTGCCATAGTATTCCGGGTCGACCAGGGTCACAAGATGCCCCAGAGCCCAACTCACAATATATTTGTCTCCGGAGATGTACCCGCCGGCGGTCTTTCTGCAGCCGAGTACGCGGGCGAGCTCCCGGCCGACCGACGGCTTCTCCGCCAATACCAAAATTTTTGACATGGTTGTTACTCCTTTATGTTGTGTCGGCACGGTTAAGCCGGCATATGAAAAAGCTCTGAAGAGACGCTTGTTCCATGCGGTCCCAACCTTTTTGGCATTCCTCCCCGCCTGCGGCGGGGAGGAATGCCAAAAGCAGGTCTGTTTTTTCATATTAACTTAACAAAGCCGCTCTACCCGGCAGAGCGCCGGTCCGCAGTTTGTGGCAGTCCGTACAGGCTGTCGCTGTTTCTCTGCTAAGACCCGGATCCATATTGACAGGTTGATCCCCGCAGGCAAATGCGGACCATCCACACAGCCTTTTATGGGGAGCGGCCCGTTTAAGGATCGGGCGAATCAGCGGGAATGGAGATGCCGTCAGGGCATTTCAGCATCAAGTGCTTCGGCCAGGAACGCATCCAGCTTTTCAAGCGTTTCGGCGCTGATGACATGCTCCATGCGGCAGGCGTCGCGCGACGCCACCGATTCTGCCACACCCAGCACCTCGTGCAGGAAACGCTTGAGTACGGTATGGCGACGCTGGACGGATCGCGCGGCCTCCTCTCCGCGCTGCGTCAGCATGACGGCCGCGTACTTCTCCTTGACAATCAGCCCCGCCTCCTTTAAAACCCCCATCGCCTTGTTGACGCTGGCGCGCGAAACGCCCATCATCTTGGCGATGTCGACCGACCGGATCGGCCCGCCGTCCGCCGAAAGCGCCAGAATCGCCTCCAGATAGTCCTGGCTGGACGCTGTAATTTCCATGGTACCCACCTGCCTTCTCTATCATATTATTATAACATAGGAAGATTGACGGTACAACAGAAATATGATATACTGTAAGCAAAGGCTAACATTTTGAAGCATGGACGCATTTTGTAAGCCTGGGTTAACATTTTGGGGCGGAGGGATTTTTCATGACGTTGGATCAATTGCAGACCGGACGGACGGCGGTCATCGATTTTGTAGGGGGGCAAGGCGCGCTGCGGCGCCGGCTGCTGGACATGGGACTTACGCCGAACACGCTGATCAAGGTGATCAAGGTCGCGCCCTTCGGAGACCCGGTCGAGCTGCAGCTGCGCGGTTATGAGCTGACGCTCCGCAAGGACGAGGCCGCAAAAATCACCGTGACCGAGATGCATGAATGACCGGTGCCGCGCATAGGTATATAGGGGAGTAAGGCGGCGCTGCCGCCGGGAAGCACGTAAAATCATAAGAAGGTAAGGATCGAAGATGAGCAAACTTTTTGCACTCATAGGCAATCAGAACTGCGGCAAGACGACGCTGTTCAACCGCCTGACCGGCAGCAACCAGCATGTCGGCAACTTTCCGGGCGTGACGGTTGAGAAGAAGGAGGGCGCTATCCGCAAGCAGAAGGACTGCGTTGTGGTGGACCTGCCGGGCATCTATTCGCTGTCGCCGTACACCTCCGAGGAGATTGTGACCCGGGATTTCCTGATCAAGGACAAACCCGATGCGGTCATCAACATTGTGGACGCGACCAACATCGAACGCAACCTGTATCTGACACTGCAGCTGATGGAGCTGGACATCCCGGTCATCATCGCGCTGAACATGATGGACGAGGTTCGCCAGAGCGGCAACAGCATCGATGTGCTTCAGCTGGAAGAGGAACTGACCATTCCGATTGTGCCGATCTCCGCCAGCAAGAACGAGGGTGTGGATGAGCTGATCGAACGTGCCGTCAAGGTCGCGCAGAAGCATCAGAAGCCCAAGCGGCTCGACTTCTGTACCGGCGAAGTACATAAGGCGATCCACTCGGTCATGCATCTGATCGAGGACAAGGCCCGGAATATCGGGTATACGCCGCGGTTTGCGGCCACCAAGCTGATCGATGACGACGAGTTCATCATCGACCTGCTCAAGCTGGATGAGGATGAGATGGACACGATCGAACACATCATCACCCAGATGGAGAAGAATTTGAAGACCGACCGGCAGGCCGCGCTTGCCGATATGCGGTATAATTACATAGAAAAGATCTGTTCAAAGGCGGTTGAAAAGAAGAACGTCCTCAAGGAGAAGGCGCGCAGTGAGAAGATCGACCGGATTTTGACCAGCAAGGTGCTGGCGATTCCGATCTTCCTGTGCATCATGTTTTTGATCTTCTGGCTGACCTTCGGACTGATCGGTCCGGTGCTCAGCGACCTGCTGACGCTGGGCATCGACGCCGCGGTCGGCGGGCTTTCGACGCTGCTGACCGATATGGGCGTCAGCTACTGGATGTATTCGCTGGTCATCGACGGCATCTGCACCGGCGTTGGAAGCGTACTGTCCTTCCTGCCGACCATCACGCTGCTGTTCTTCTTTTTGTCGATGCTCGAAGACAGCGGCTATATGGCCCGCGTCGCGTTTGTCATGGATAAGCTGCTGCGCAAGATCGGCCTGTCCGGACGGTCGTTTGTCCCGATGCTGATCGGCTTCGGCTGCAGCGTACCGGCCATCATGGCCACGAGGACGCTGGCCAGCGAACGGGACCGCAAGATGACTATCATCCTGACGCCGTTCATGTCCTGCAGCGCGAAGTTGCCGATCTATTCGATCTTCACGGCAGCGTTTTTCCCGAAGAATGCGGCCGTCGTCATGATCACGCTGTATGTACTGGGCATTGTGGTGGCGATCCTCGCGGGACTGCTGCTCAAGAAGACGGTGTTCCGTGGCAACCCGATTCCATTTGTCATGGAGCTGCCGGCCTACCGGCTGCCGACCTTCAAGAACACGATGCTGCACATGTGGGATAAGGCGAAGGACTTCATCCGCAAAGCCTTCACGGTTATCTTCATCGCGGCCATTGTGATCTGGTTCCTGCAGAGCTTCAACTGGCAGTTCAACTGGGTCGAGGACAGCTCCCAGAGCATCCTGGCCTCGATCGGTTCATATATCGCGCCGCTGTTCGCGCCGCTTGGCTTCGGCGACTGGCGCGCATCCACCGCGCTGATCACCGGCCTGACCGCAAAGGAGACGGTCGTCAGCACCTTTGCCGTGTTGTTCGGAACCAACTCCAACCTGGCGCTGCAGGGAGCGCTGCAGAGCGTTTTCAGCCCATTGAGCGCGTTTGCGTTCCTGTGCTTTACGCTGCTGTATATGCCGTGTGTCGCGGCCTTTGCAACCAGCCGCCGCGAGCTTGGCTCGACCAGCACCAGCCTGCTGACCGCCGCGTTCCAGACCGGCGTCGCCTGGGTCGTCGCGCTGATCGTGTTTCAGGCGGGCACCCTGCTCGGCTTCTGATGCGCGGACTGGATACGGCCTGAAATCTCCCCATTTCAAAGGGGATGATGAAGCTTAGACGAAATCCGCTGATATACAAATGATCAACAACCCACCATGATTGACAGGAGGTAATATGATGAATATGGCCGATATACTGGTTATGAGTGTGCTTCTGGGCATCACGGCGCTGATCTTTTCATCGATGCGCCGCCGGAAAAAACAGAACAAGGGCTGCTGCGGCTCGTGCAGCGGTTGTCACAGCTCCTGCCATGCAAATGGAAAGGAAGCGCGCTGACCAAGATATAAATGGAAAAAGCGCCTGGGCAATACAGGCGCTTCGATCTGCACAAAAGAGGGCTGGAATAAGCCCTCTTTTCTATTTTTGTCCGGATCGTTTAAACATCTTGATTATGGCCTCATCATATCTCAGCGGCTGACATGTATGGATCGCACAGCATTTGAATGTGCCCGGCGTATTTTGTTGGTCCTTGAATCTGTATAAAAAGTATAGCGGTGCAAGGATAGGAAACGCAAGAGAATGGGCTGAAACAGGCCTCCGGCAAAGCACTTACTTTGCCGGAGGCCTGTTTCTATATTGGGTCATTTTGTTTTTACAGATAGCGTCTGGTTTTACGGCGGTAGTCCTCATAATCCTTTCCAAATACGCCGGGAAGGTATTTCTCCTCCTCAAGAATTTGCAGGTGCATCATCAGGATGGCGAACAGCGCAAACCCGATGGAAAGCGGGTTCGGCAGTGCGAACAGGGTTCCCAGATAGAACAGATCAAAGCCAACGAAGGCCGGATTGCGGCTGATACGGTAGATGCCGCTGGTGACAAGCCGCGTCTTCTGCGTTTCATCCACGCCGGCGCGCCAGCTGTCGCGCATCTGTACCATGGCGGTGATGAAGACCAGTGTGCCGAGAAAGCTGAGCGCGGCGCCCCCTATCCGGACAAAGGAGGGGAACATAAACGGCGTCAGCCAGAACAGGCTGACAAGCTGCACGGCGGCCATGCCAAAGGTCGCGATGCTCAGCAGGGCTTCTATGATGCAGGTGCGGCGCGGCTTGCTTCCCCGTCCCATGCGCTGTGTGCTGATCCCGCGCCGCTTTAACAGCAGGGCCTTGGCAAAATAGGCGAAGTAGAACACCGCTATGGCGACGAGCATCAAAAGCTGAATCCAATCCATGGAATCGATCCTTTCTGTGAAAGATTCAGAAGTCCCCGGTTCTTCCAAAAAAACTTCAGACATATCCCACATCCGGAAAATGCGGCCGCTTTAGCCGCTGTCCGGCCTTTGTACCACAGGATGTTTGAGAAACCGGAAGTATGCCGCAGCGTCATCCATATCAGGCGCCGCGGCACAACGGATCAGCTTTACTCTAGCACAGAAAGGGAACATCTGTCAAGCAAAGCTCCGCTATGCACCCGCTTGTTCGGTCTGCGGTGCGGCTTCCGGTTCACGGCTGCTGTGCGGCAACTGGCGCAGGACGCGGCGGGTGGCAAACGCGATAACCAGCCCCATGACGCAGGCGAAGAAGACGACCACGGACAGATGGTTTTTGAACAGCTCGAACAGGCCGCCGTACAGCGCCTGCCCCAGCGGGAGCGCGCAGATGCTGATGACCGTGACAAAGGAGGAGACCTTGCCAAGCAGATGGGTCGGGGTCATGCGCTGCGCAAAGGTCATCGCGAAGACGTTGAAGATGCTCGAGCAGGTCATGCAGGCCACGATCGAGAAGAGGATGATGCCGTAAGAGACAAACGGCATCGAGCTGCCGAGCACGGCGAAGCCGACTGGGAAAACAAACAGGATGGACACAATCAGGAAGATATATGCCCGGTTGAACCGCACTTTTTTGGCGAGGATACCCGACATCAAGCCGCCCAGGATCATGCCGACCGCCAACGCGCCCTCCGCGAAGCCGTAAAACTGGCTGTCAAGCTGCAGAAAGACGTTGACAATGTACGGCAGCCCGACCGTGATCATGGCCGACAGAAACAGATTCAGCCCGGCAATGATAAACAGCAATTTGAACACGCTGGGGTTGTCTTTGGACAGGAAACGGAAGGCGGTTTTCAGATCGCCGGCCGCGCTTGCGATAAAGCTGCCGGTCTTTTCCCGTTTGGTGAACGGGATCTTCAGAAAGAGCTCCATGACCGCCGAAAGGAAGAAGCAGATGCCGCTGATGATCAGAATCGGCGTGATGCCGAAGAAGCCATACAAAAAACCGGCAATGATTGGGCCGGCCAGCGTCGCCAGCGCGTTGACCTGCACGACAATGCCGTTCGCGCGTTCCAGATTTTCATCGGTCGCCAGCACCGGGATGCTGGACTGAACCGAGGGCTGGTAGCAGGACTGGATAACCGCCAGAAGGATCATAACCGCGCCGATGAGGATCAGGCTGTCCGAGAAGCCGAACAGGATGGTAAATACGGCAATGATGCCGGCCGTCGTGAAATCGAGCGCGACCATGATGTTCCGCCGGTTGACCCGGTCGGCCAGGATGCCGCCGATCGGCGAAAGCAAAACGGTTGGAATCATCGACAGCGCCAGGATGGTGCCGAATACCGCGGCTGACCCGGTGGCGTGCAGGACATACAGCGAAAGCGAGAAGCGCAGAATGGAGTTGCCGAACAGTGAAATGATCTGGCCGATTACCATCAGCGAGAAATTCCGGTTGAATAATTTTTCGATGGACATGGAAAACGCCCCTTTTTCTTTATTAATACCTACGGTCGGTATGTATATGGATATGATACATTGCCCGCATGGGCAATTATGCGCAAATTTATGAAATTGGACTGATGTCTTTAGAATGGATGGTCACTTACAAAGCGGGTTTTCGGTGATTGGAATGCTGGGAAGCCGCCTGATCCTTCGGGTTCAATATGTTGGAGACATATTGAACCCGTACCGGGGCCGAATGCGATCCGATACCACAGCATTCTGCGCATCCGCGACTTTGCCGGTTTCCGAATGTGATTCGGAAACCGAAGTGCTTTGCTCATTCGAGCCTGCGCCGGGACCGTGTGGGTTCCGTAAGCCACAGCGTTCTGCGCATCCGCGGCTTTGCTGGGGACCACTATGATCCGGAAACCGAAGCGCTTTGCTCATCCGCGGTTCTGCCCGGCTAAACGGTCATTGCGTTCGGCATACACTGCGTTGTAGTAATCTTCGCAGACGGAAAAAAAGGAATCCTCGATCAATGGAAGGCCGATGCCGTCGGTGACCTCTTTATAAAACCGCACCTTCTGCATAAAGCGTTCCCGGTCTGCGGGAAATAAGCCCGGATTGATCCAGAAGTTGATCAGCAGGATCATCACCTCGGCGGCGTCCTTCGGGCTTTTGACCTGGAGAGAGCCGTCCTGCACGCCTTGCCGGATCAGCTTTTCAAGCAGCGGGGCCACGAGCTCGATGGCGCTTTCCAGTTCGCTTGTGACAATGCGCGGGTTGTCGAGCATGGGCAGGCTGATGATATCGATTTCCCGTTTGGTCTTATCCGTCAGTTCGAATAAAAACAGCTTCTGCAGCTTCTGCAGGCCGTTGAGCGTCGTGTCACGGACGATATCCTCATACCAATTCATGTCGTCATAATACTGATGGCAGATTTTATCCAGAATGTCTTCTTTGGATTTGAAGTGGTAGTAGATGGCCCCTTTGGACATGCCAAGCTCATCGACGATGTCCTGTATCGAGGTTTCATCGTACCCTTTTTCACGAAACAGCCGGAAGGCGATTTCGATGATCTTTTGAATGGTCTCCTCAGGATATTTGTTGCGGGACATCCGCGGTTCCTCCCTTATTGATATTTACATACTGTCGGTCGGTATGTGTACAGGATAACACGCTTCGGCGGAGATGTCAAGCGTCCATTTAGAAAAAAAGATTTTAAAAACAACAAACGCTTTTCATCACAGGACGAAAATCCTGTTCAGCGCAAAGAAAGCCGGAAGCATTCGCTTCCGGCTTTCTCCGAATCAATAGCCCATCTCTTTCAGAATGCGGGAGAGCGTCTGGAACCGCTCGCCGAGCAGCTCGCCGTCTTCGCTGAGCGCTTGGGAGAAGAGCTTGATGTCCTCGTCAATCATCGGGTTGTCGGTGCAGACCGAAACGGTCATGGCGTCGCCCTGCATGCCGACCCGGTCGATATCCGGATGTTCCGGGTCATAAAGCTTCTCATAGCTGTAAGCTTCGCGGAAATACAGGTTGGCGCGGCAGATCAAGATGGCCAGGTCGATGACACGGTGCATCGGCAGCTCTTCGGACTGCCGCGACCACTTTTCACCGGTGTGCCGCCAGACCTTGGCGGAAATGTCCACCTTGCCGCGGTCATTCCACTGCGCAAGCCCAAGCGAAAGCCCCTTCGCATCGGTTTGATAGGCCGAGCGGCCATCGACATTTTCATAGTTTTCGGCGACAATGACCGGTTTATGTTTGAGTGTTGTTGGAATTTTCATCTCAAAACCTCCACATTTTTGAATTTTTCTTTCCATTCCTCCAGCAGAAGCTGGAGATCTTCGGTATAATCGGTTTTTTCCTCGTCCTTGTCATAGTCCAGCGTCTCTACAACCCGGACGGAAAACTGCGCTTCGCCATACTGCGTCCAGTCGCGCAGCAGGTTCCGGTTTGGGAAAAAGCCGCTGCTCAGCTTGAACCGGCTGCCGTTCATGGTTCCCTTGAGGTCCTGCGTAAAGCCAAGATAGGCCTTTCCGGTCGGGAGGCATTCGAACAGATAGACGCCCATCTGCGGTCTCATCTGTTTATACATGGCCTTGAGTTCTTTCTTTCGTTTGCTGTCCAAAGCACGCGCTCCTTTCTGCTAGAATTATATTTAGTAAATTACTAATTTACTAAATATAATTCTAGCAGATGCCCGGCTGTTTGTCAAGGAAAAGTTTAAAAAGGTTGTCAAACGGCTGTGCTGTGCTATAATAAAAGAAACTATTGACTGGAGGAGAGGATTCATCTATGATTGTGACCACAACGCAGCATATCGAAGGCAGAAAGATCGTGGAATACAAGGGGCTGGTGTTTGGTGAGGTCGTTGCCGGCATCGATTTTGTCAAGGATTTCAAGGCCGGGCTTTCCAACTTTTTCGGCGGACGCAGCCAGACCTATGAAGAGGAGCTGATTCAGGCGCGCGACAGTGCGATCGCTGAAATCACACAGCGCGCCATGGCTCTGGGAGCGGATGCGATCGTCGGTGTGGCGGTGGATTATGAGATGCTTGGAGCCAACAACGGCATGATGATGGTTACGGTATCCGGCACCGCCGTACGGACGGCATAAACAGAAAGGGAGGATTTCATTGGAACAGAAACAGATGGTATTCGATTATCTTGCACAGCACGGTGTGGACTATACGCGTGTCGACCATGAAGCGGTCTACACCATTGAAGACATGCAGCGGCTGGAACTTGACCGGAACGGAGAGATTGCGAAGAACCTGTTCCTGCGTGATCAGAAGGGCCGGACGCATTTTCTGGTTGTGCTCAAGAGCGACAAGCAGGCGGATTTGAAGAAGCTGCAGGAGCAGCTGGGCTGTTCGCGGCTGAGCTTTGCATCGGCCGAGCGGCTGGAGAAGTATCTGGGGCTTTTGAAGGGCGCGGTGTCGCCGCTGGGTGTTCTGAACGATAAGGCGCATGAGGTGATCGTCGCTGTCGACCGGGATTTGACCGGAATGCAGCGGATCGGCGTGCATCCGAATGACAACACGGCGACGCTTTGGATTTCTTTCGCGTCGCTGAAAGAAATCATCGAGGACTGCGGGAATGAGCTTCGCATCCTGACGCTGTAGCGGGGGAATGACCATAAATGGTCTGATGGGCTTTATTGGGTCGCTGTGATGCAGCGGCCTTTTTTGTTTGCCAAGTATTACTTGGCATCGTGGTGGTTGTGCCGCTGAGGTGCGGCGGTCTTTTTTGGGTTGCCAAGAACCACTTGGCTGAGTGGTGGTTACTCTTTTGCGTGGCCAAAAGAGTAACCAGAAAAGGCCATTTAAGGGGGCCAGCTGCGCTGGTGCATGCGCTACGCGTCACTGAAATAAGAAAAGAACCTATGATCAACGCACCACAACAACGCAGTAGAAAAAGCGGCGCAGCCGAGCGCCCCACCGCAGGTGGTGGCCCCCTTAAAAATGCCCTCAGATATCCCGCTTTCCATTTCGGCCGCCTGCGGGCGGCGTTTTGCTTTTGGCTGGGTGGTTGGGCGCACCTAGCAGCGGGCGCTTGCGCGGTTACAAGATGTTCCCATGGTACCCCAATACCTCAGCTGCTATGGTAACTTCCCTCTGTCCGGTACAATCATCTGTCTGGTAGGAGTCCACTTCTGCAATACTTTTGTATTTTTAGTTCCTTTCAAAAATCTGTTATAGTCGTATTACCAACTTGTACTGGCCATATACAGTAGTCTAAAAGTCCTTAAGCATGGCTCCGTTAACATGGAAAAACAGTGCCGTATTAAATTGGGGAAGGGATTCATAGATATCAGGTGAGTTTATAATCTTTTGTTATCATGTCAAAGCTCTGCGGAGCAAGCATCAGCTAAGCCAGAAACAGATGTCGCGGATAATGGGTATCAGCGTCAAATCGCTGTCTACGCTGGAAGCCGGTATGATGCCGCCGCGATTGCGCGTCACCGTCATATTCCGGCTGTCGGAGCATTTTCATCTGGAACCAAGACAATTGTTTATGCCGGATGAGCTGTAGCCTTTTTGCCTTTATCGGCGCACTGTACGAACCGCGTAACGCGCTATTTACTCGCCATTCATATTGTCGAATTTCGTAGAAATAATGGTGGAATCATGGTTGATTTATGACTATTATGTGATATACTGTAAGTACAGAAGCAATGCTTGAAAGAAGGTGCCGTCAAATGAAGAAAGGGTTCGCTGTTGCCAGCCTGTGGATACTCCTGCTTCTGCTTGCAGCCTGTACACAAAGCAGCATTCCCGAGGGCTATACGCCTTCCAAACACAAGGCGCCGCCATCCAGCGCCGCTGTGAGTATGTATGTCAAGGAAGAGGATGCGCTATCAGTTGACTCTGTCACGCTCGTCTTCCGGAACAATGCGGGAGCCGATTATTCATTCGGCCAGGACTATACCATAGAACAAAGAATCAACGGAATCTGGTACACCGTCCCGGTCATGGAGGAACAGGGGATCTTAGACGTTGCATACAACGTTCGGCCCAATTCCACAATCGAGATTGCAAACTGCACCTTTATCAAAGAAAAATACGGCCTATTGGATTCCGGTACCTATCGGGTCGTCAAACGGATGTCAGACCAATCAAGATTCCACGAAGATTTCTATATTTTTGCCGAATTTCAGGTGATGTAAGCGGAATGCACAATCTGCAGGGATACGCAAAGCAGCTGTGCCCGGTTGTAGCGCTGCAAACGCCGCTCTGTATGTTTTATGCTTCAAATGTTGTGAAAAGGACATTCCAGATGGGATGTCCTTTTTTATCATTGTAAATCCAAACAAGTTTAAACCGTCTCTTGTGCAATAGTGTGCAAATCGGATGTGACAGATTGGATATTTTGTCGAAAAAGATCGTGTCATATTAGGAAATACTTGTAATTCGTCTCATCCTGTGGTAAGATAAAGGCAGTATATCATATTTTTATATCCGAAAAGGATTTATATTTCAGAATCCATCCGCGCTTTCCCGATAAGCCCTCCGGATCGTTAAACTCTCTCAAATTACATGAAAAGAAGGTGTCTGCATGAAGCGAAGACTGCTTACCATTCTCGGCATACTGGTGGTGCTTGCCGTGCTGGCCATCTGCGGCTTCCTGTTGAACAGCCGGATGTACCAGCCCTTTGTCCATATGAAACGGGACTGCCGCAGCCATATGAAAACATCCGCTTTTTGTTGTGATACGCCCATCGGACGCCAGATGGCCGAAAGCTAAAGCGAATGCTTTGGGCACAGCATCGTTTTCGTATGGCAAGGATGCTGTGCCATGTGCACGGCTTCGTTTCCATCGAAAACCGTTGTCTGTGAAATGTATTTTGATCTCTCCCCTCGAACCGATGCGCTCTTTATTCGAAAAGCGGCCGTGTAAACGTTCTCCCAAGGAAAACACGGGCTTTATCAAACGACAATATATGGGAAGTGAATCATATGAAGCATCAAATATACGGTTGTCTGCTCATCATGATCCTCTGCCTGGGTCTGACCGGAACGGTCGGCGCGGCTGACCTGCAAAACAGCTTTATGCATGATGACCAGGACTATGTCATTGTAGGGAGGATTACCGGAACAGAACATATGCGTTATCAGGTGGCTGTGTCTGAACTGATCACCGCGAGCAGCAAGCGGCTGGATGTCCCTGATACGCTTGAGGTTGCCGCAGAGCAATACCATTTTGAACCCGGGGACTGTATTGCGGCTTCGGTCGACCGCTCCGACGGCTGTTATGTCTTTGCAAACGGCGCCTATGAGGTCACAACCGACGATACGGATACATTGGAAGTGGTTGATGCTCAGAACGACCCGGATTTGGCCGCTCTGGAGGTCTTTTTAAGAAGCCGCGGCCGTAAAATGGATTTCTATTCCGACAGCTCGACGGCCTATATGTATGATAATCCGAATCGTGCATCCGATGAAGATATCTGTATTTACAGCCCGGATACCGGCAAATATATTCCGGCGAACCTGCCGCAGAACTCCAAACATCTTGTCCTGCAGAGATATGAGACGCAGGATATGATTCAGGTGGTTCTGCTTGCGCTGGGCGGCATCGTTCTTCTTATCCTCGGCATCGCCGCGCTGATGCGGTATGGAACCAATTCATCCCACCGATAAACAGACCGGCATCGTCCACATTTTCCAGGGATGATGTTCCCTTTATCCCTGCATGATCATGCGGTTGCGGCACGCGTTTTCCTCCACGAAGCCTGTATGCTGTCTCCTCTATCTGATACTGTCAAAACCTTCGGCTGTATTGGTATGTATGAAACGATTTCTGTCTGTCATGTAAATCTCCCCGATACTTTGGGTTGGGGTTCCCAGACCTTGACTTCATTCTATCGGGGAGCCTTTTTTCTTGTCCACATTCTTTATCCATATCTTTGTGAGACCGGTCCCTCCCGACAGCGCCTGTGGTTCCTAAACCATATAAACCCTTGCAGGCATGGCGTATACGGTTCTTTTCATCGGAAGACCTGCTGTTCCAATTATTCTGAAAAACAGCAGCAATCATAGATGCCTTAACCAGGCACCGCTTATGTATCTAAATACACCAGATACGGCATTGCTGTCAGCCGAGTGGATTTTGGAACCGGTGATATCCGCAGATATGAAAAACATTTTGATGTCTGTCAATATTCCGTGAATTTTCTGTTGACTTATGCATGAGGTTGTGTTATAATTTGATTCAACGAGTTAAAGCTTTAAATGCAAAAAGCTACGACAGATTTTGGGGAGGAGCAGAGATAACAATGGTATCAAAAATAATATTGCTGGTCGTATTCTTCGGGATTATGGTGTTTGTCGGCCTGTATTCCCGCCGGCATGCGACAAACGTAAACGATTTTGTTCTGGGAGGACGCTCGGTCGGTCCCTGGCTGACGGCATTCGCCTATGGCACCTCCTACTTTTCCGCCGTGGTGTTCGTCGGCTACGCAGGTCAGTTCGGTTGGAAGTACGGACTTTCCGCAACCTGGATCGGCATTGGAAACGCCCTGCTCGGCAGCCTGCTGGCGTGGCTGGTGCTGGCGCGGCGCACCCGCGTCATGACCCATCATCTGGATTCGGCCACCATGCCGGATTTCTTCGGTAAACGGTTCAACTCCCAGAAGATGAAGATCGCCGCTTCCGCGATCATCTTTGTCTTCCTGGTCCCATACACCGCGTCCATTTACAACGGCCTTTCCCGCCTGTTCGGCATGGCGTTCAACATCCCGTATGAATACTGTGTCATCGGCATGGCGCTTTTGACAGGTCTGTATGTCATCCTGGGCGGATATATGGCGACGGCAATCAACGACTTCATTCAGGGTATCATCATGCTCATCGGCATCGTGGTTGTCATCATCGCGGTTCTGAACGGACAGGGCGGCTTTACAGAAGCGCTGCAGAGCCTTGCCGCAGTCCCAAGCGATGCGGCGGCAAACGCCGGACAGACCGGCCTGTTCACCTCGCTGTTCGGGCCGGACCCGCTGAACCTGCTGGGCGTCGTGGTGCTGACCTCGCTGGGAACCTGGGGCCTGCCGCAGATGATCCACAAGTTCTACACCATCAAAAGCGGCAAAGCGATCCGCACCGGAACGATCGTCTCCACCGTCTTTGCACTGATCATCGCGGGCGGCAGCTATTTTCTGGGCGGCTTCGGACGTCTGTTTGACAACCCGGCCATCCACAGCGGCGACAAGATCGTCTATGACGGCATCATTCCGCATATGCTTTCCTCCCTGCCGGATATTCTGATCGGCATCGTGGTGGTTCTGGTGCTCTCCGCATCGATGTCCACGCTTTCGTCTCTGGTGCTGACCTCCAGCTCCACGCTGACATTGGACTTCCTAAAGGGCACCGTCATGAAAAACATGAAGGAAAACCGTCAGCTTTTGATCATGCGCATTTTGATCGTCTTCTTCATTGTGATTTCGGTCGTGCTTGCCATCAATCCGCCGACCTTCATCGCACAGCTGATGGGCATCTCCTGGGGCGCTCTCGCCGGCGCATTCCTCGCCCCGTTCTTATACGGCCTGTACTGCAAATGGGTCACCAAAGCTTCGGTCTGGGCGAGCTTCATCGTCGGCATCGGCATCACGGTGTCGAATATGTTCTTCAAATTCATTGAATCCCCGATCAATGCCGGCGCGCTGGCAATGGTCGCCGGACTCGTTGTGGTTCCTCTGGTCAGCCTGATCAGCCGGAAACTGGATAAAAGCTTCATCGAAGGCATCTTCATCTGTTTCAAAAACGGCGAAGAGAAGCTGGAGGATGAACAGAAGAAAACACCTGCATCCGTATAACAAACGCCGCCAGACGAAAGCGGCGTGTCGTTGGCGGCTAATCCCAGCTGGGATTACAAAATGGCTCTGCGGAGATCTCCGCAGAGCCATTTTTTCTAAAAAGATATGTATTGGATGCTGGCTGGCCTTTTTATAATCATTCAAAAACGCTTTATACCCGAGGAATAGCCGTACGGCCATTTCCCGGGTACTTTTCATGAAACCATGTTTTCACATACCGCACATCTGACAATCTGCCAGTGCAATTTTTACACGCACAATCAACGGATATGGCCGCAGCCGATGGCGTTCACTCATCGGGCTATTTCTCAGCCCGGCTTGTCTCAATTCCCTGTTCCGCCGTTCTGTCCATGCTCCATATAGCGGCATAAATCAGAGAAGCCGCCTTGCGGGAAAGCGGAGATATCCTTGTCCCGCTTGTTAATCAGGCAATCGGTGAGCAGAAAGACGCGCATGCCCACCGATTGGGCAACCATATCCTCCTCGACATCGTTGCCCACCATCAGGCATTCATCCGCTTCACATCGCAGTCTTGTAAGGATATCCTTGTAATAGGAAGGGTTCGGCTTGCAATAGCAGGTGTTTTCATAGGTGGTATACAGTTCAAAGTCCTCCGGTTCCAGTCCTGCCCATCGAATCCTGCTTTGTGTCGCAACCGCCGGAAAAATCGGGTTGGTCGCCAGTGCCAGGCGGTATCCCGCTTCCCTTAACTGCTTAACAGCAGATTTTGCCTGTGGAGTAAACCCGCAGGCTTCCTTTACGTTTTGAAACTCCACGCGGTAATACTCATCAAAAATTGGCTTGTCCCGCAAAGTACCGGCGCCCATGATTTCAGTAAAGCGCTTCCAGAACACCTCTTCGTTGGTGCATCCGCCGTCGTTCTTCACCATGGCGGCGGTTCCCGCCCATACCGCGTCGATCAGCTTCTGTGGTTCGTATCCGTGCGGCGCAAGCTTGGCCGCCAGACGCTTAAAATATGCCTTTGTAAAGGCATCCTGGTCCATCGGCAGCAGTGTGCCGTCCAAATCAAATAAGATGATTTTGATCATACTCTGTTATTCCTCCCGTATCAATGTCATTGCCGTCTATGATCTGTGCACAATATTTTATGGATTTGTCTTATCCAGTATAGCGTTTCATTGCGGTGAAGTCAAGAAACCGCCAAAAAGAACACCAAGCGTCACTTGGCAACAGCGTGAAATCGCAGCGTGGAGGGGTCCAGCGGTTATTTCGTCGATATATCTTTATCGTCAAAGTTTGTCTATTGACAACTTGAAAAAGCCGTCGTCTTGACAAAATGGTCAAGACGACGGCCCTTTGTAAGCTCCTTGTTTTCATGTCTTTCCGGAAAACATCTGTGAAGTCCGCCGCTATTTCTTCTTGGCGGCCGCCTCCGGCGCCATCAGGTTCATGACGACCAGATCATCCTGCCTGATCACGGTATCGCGCTGCGGGATCATCCGTTCCCCGTCACGGTCGATCATCACAATATAAGCGTCGGGCGGCAATTTAGCCTGGTAGACCTTCTTCCCAATCCACGGATGCCCTTCATGAATGGTCTCCTCATACATGGTTTCCTCGGCGTCCTCCTGATAGACAGCCGCGTTCAGCACGACGACGTCATGCGCGAGCAGCTTGGTGCTCCCATTCGGCACAATGTTCTTTGCGCCGCGCTTGATGACCACCACCAGCGATTCAGGCGGAAGCAGGATATCGCGCAGCTTGCAGCCGGCCCATGGATGGTTCTCTTCGATTGGCACATCAAACAGCCGTACCTGCGTGTGGTCCTGATAGTCGTTGAAGGTTTTGAAAACGGTGTCCCCCGATCCGACCAGATCCAGCTTGCGGGCCAAAATCGGCAGGAGCGTCCCCTGCACGGCTACCGACAGCAGCGCCACACAGAATACAATGTGGAAGATGTCGCTCTTGGTATACGCGTCGCTGACCACCGCGTAAATGGCAAATACAATCGAAGCTGCCCCGCGCAGCCCGGACCAGGCGACCAGCGTCTGCTGCTTGAACGGCATCCGAAAGCAGGACAGGATGGAATACACCGCCGCCGGGCGCGCCACAAAGGTCAGGAACAGCGCGATGAGCACCGACGGCAGCAGGATGGTTGGAATCTTCGACGGGGTTGCCAGCAGTCCAATCGAGAAGAACAGGAAGATCTGCATGACCCAGGTAAATCCGTCGAAGAAATGTACCAATTCAATCTTGGAGGAAAACTTCTGATTGCCCAGCACAATACCGGTGATGTAGACGCTCAGATAGCCGTTTCCGCCGATCATCTCCGGCAGCGCATAGGCGGCCAGCGCAATCGACGCGACCAGAATCGTGCTGAGCCCACTGCTCTCGAACTTGATCTTCTTGACCAGGATAACCGCAAGAAACGCGATGCCAAATCCGATGGCAAGGCCGTAACCGATCTGCGCGAAGATCATATAGAAGTAGTTGTCACCCTTTCCGGCAGACATCAGCGACAGGCAGATCACCGTCAGCATATAGGCGGTTGGATCGTTGCTGCCGCTCTCGATTCCCAGCAAAGAGGCCAGAGAATGCTTGAGGTTGAGCTTTTTGGAACGCAGGATGGAGAAGACCGAAGCCGCGTCGGTGGATCCGATGACCGACCCGACCAGCAGGCCTTCGAGCAGGCTCATGCGCAGCACCAGATGACAGAACAGCCCGGTCAGCGCGGCGGTCATGACGACCCCGGCGCTTGACAGCAGGATCGCCTGCTTCGCAACCGGCTTGGCCATCCGCCAGTTGGTTCCGAAGCCGCCGTAGAACATGATGAAGATCAGGGCGACCGAACAGAATTTCTGTGCAAAGTGGTAGTCATCGAACTGGATGCCCACAATGCCATCCGAACCAAACAGCATGCCCAGCACAATGAACAACAGCAGTGAGGGAACACCAATTTTCGTGGAAAGCTTGCTGCAGGCAACGCAGATGATCATGGTCACGGAAAAAATAAGAATGGTAAGGGCCATCAAAACACCTCCGTTGTCTTTTTTATGGAATATCCGCCCTTCAGGGAAAACAGCACATGCCGGTACTGCATACCCGCTGCCGGCTCTCGGCGTTCTTCTCCGCATAAGAGCCCGTCCATGCGAAACAATCCCAATCATATGGAAATCCTGTAACGCCAAATGTGGTTATGTTATTATTATAACATTAAAAGTGAAAAAATAGAAGTTTTTTTATCCGGATCGACAGACCGAACTTGTATAAATTCATAAGAAGGCTGCGGTTTCTGCACCATTTGAAAGATTTCCCGCGGCCAACCTTACCGGTCAAAAAGGCCCGTATATCGGCTTCGAGCCGATATACGGGCCTTTTCATCACGACTGCGTTCCAATATTGAGCTTGGGCAGATTGGTGTCCTCTGCAAAGGTGGCCGCATTGTACAGCACCAGCAGATCGGTCACCTTCTCCTGCTCGATTTTGGTCATCAGGTCTTCTTTAAAATACCGCGGGTCCACCGCGATGATCCGTTCATAGTGATTGGTCAGAAATGGGATGAAGCAGTGCGCATAGGAATCCTTGATCATCAGCAGGGTCCTGCCGTTCTGCACACTGGTCTTCACATCGGTGATCGGATGGTTTCCGCCGAGGAAGTAGGAATACTTGTCCTTCTTCTCCAGATACTCTGGAAAATATAAGCTCAGCGCGGTCTTACCTTCATAGTCTACGGTACAGGAAACCTCCTGTTTGGGCAGGTAACGTTCGATGCTGTCCATCCGCGGGCTGAAGATATTCGCCTTGGAATAGGTGGTGCCCAGAAACGCGTCGGACATCCGTTCCACCTTGAATGCATCCCTGCCAAGCGGCGTCAGGCCGTTTTCCTGCGCGAACTGCGTGTATGCCAGAAACGCGCCGTAGGTCGTCCAGTGATGGTCGGTACGGTAGTAGATTTCCTCATTTCGGTGTTCTTCCATCGTATGGCGGATATCGCTGATCACCGCAAGATCTCCGAGCTTTTCCTCAACCAGCGGCGCGAGGTCCTGCCGCTTGGCAATCGGCGCGGCATACGGCAGCTTCTCTTTTAAAATATCCGACGCGGTCGGCGCAATCAGCACGCTTGCATGGACGTCCGGATTCTGCCGGCTCAGTCTTTCTAAAAAGATCTGCAGCGCATCGAGGTTGCGTGAAACGTTCTCCATGTCGAACCGGTCAGTCTTCTCAAAGAGGTAGCCGTCCCTGCCGAAATAGACACGGGTGTTGTCCATATTGAAGGCCGCGCGTTCAACGGAGGTTTTGAACCCGACAAAGAAATCCCTGGCCGGGAAATGGTCGGTGGTATATTTCTCGACATCGCTCATAAAGCTTCCGTCGAGGATCGTATCGCCTGACAAGGTTGGAAAGGTCTGCAGATAGCGGTTCTCATTTTCCGAAAACCGGACCTTGGGCAGCGCAAGCTGCAGCACGAAGCCGAGCAGCAGCACCGCGCAGAACCCAATCGATAATAGTTTAGCCTGTCTCATATCCGTCCGCCCCCTTAAAATCTGAAGTACAGGAAGGGATTATAGCTCGCATCCACCAGGAAGGCGATGCAGACGAAGAAGACCGCGCACAGCAGCACGCCCTGCATGGCGCCGGGAAGCGCCGGCCTCTTCGAAAACTTCTCCGAGCACCACCGCAGCCATCTCTGCGGATAGTTGGTGCTGGCCACAATCAGGATGGCAAACAAAATCAGGTTCGTGTACAGCAGGTAAACCGACTGGCTGTCCATGAAGCTGCTGCCGTGCAGCCCAAACATCGCGCCGATGAACGAAAGCCCCTGCGGCAGCGAGTCAAAGGCAAAGATGGCCCAGCTCAATATGACCAGGAACATCGTGTAGATGTGGCCGACGATGCCCGGCAGCTTTTTGAGGAATTTGAGCAGAAACAGCTTTTCAAACATCAGCAGGATGCCGAAATAGACGCCCCAGAGGGCAAAATTCCAGCTTGCCCCGTGCCAGAAGCCGGTCAGCAGCCAGACGATCATGATGTTGATGATCTGCCGCCACGGCCCTTTCCGGTTGCCGCCCAGCGGGATGTACACGTATTCGCGGAACCAGGTGCCCAGCGAGATGTGCCAGCGCCGCCAGAATTCCGTGATGCTTTTGGACATGTATGGATAGTCGAAGTTCTCGAGGAAATGGAAGCCGAACATCCGTCCGAGTCCGATCGCCATATCCGAATAGCCTGAAAAGTCAAAGTAAATCTGGAAGGTGTAGGCCAAGATGCCGATCCATGCCGTCAAAACGGGCATGGCGGCGGTATCCTGCGCGGAGACCAGCGTAAATACCTGTCCGATGGTGTTCGCGAGCAGCACCTTTTTGCCAAGGCCGGTCACAAATCGTTTGACGCCGCTTCCGAACTCGTCAAAGCTCTCCCGACGGCTGCCCAGCTCATCGGCTACGGTCTGGTACCGCACAATCGGGCCGGCAATCAGCTGCGGGAACAGCGTGACATAGGTGCCGAAATCCAGGATGTTTTTCTGTACCTTCGCCTCCCGCCGGTAGACGTCGATCGAATAGGACATCGTCTGGAAGGTGTAGAACGAGATGCCGATCGGCAGCGTCAGATTCATCAGCGGGATGCCGAGGCCAAAGACCGAATTGACATTCTGAATCAGGAAATCCCCGTACTTGAAGAAGCCCAGGATTGCCAGATTGATCACAACCGACGATACGACGGCTGCCTTGGCTTTGCGGCGGTGCCCGTTTTTCAGGGCATTGTCCACCATCCATCCGTGCGTATAGTCTACGACGGTCGAAAACAGCATGATCACGACATAGATGGGTTCTCCCCAGGCATAAAAGAACAGGCTGGAGACAAACAGTACCAGATTGCGCCATTTTTTCGGCACGATAAAGTAGAGGAGCAGAACCACCGGAAGAAAATAAAATAAAAACAACAGGCTGCTGAATACCACGAAACGAGCCTCCTCAACGTGTATATTTTGTTTTTCACAGTAGAAGGGCGGGTAATATCAGATTACCCGCCCCATATGCACATATCCATTTGTCATCGCGGGAAACAAAGGATAGGGCTTTGACGACCCGCGAATAAAAATCCAACAGACGGCTTGCCGCGTTTACGCTTTCATATAGTCGTCGATGAGTTTCTGCGCATCGCTGTCATTGCCGCTGATACACAACACCGCATAATTGCCCTTGGTCACAATGACCGGCTTGTCCAGCTTCGGCATCTGCTCGGGCATGTAGTCCTCGAAATCCTTTTTCTTGTTCGCGACGCGTTTCTGCAGCGCTTCCTTGATGGAATCCATGTAAGCGGCATCTTTTGCCTTAAACACGGCGATCTCTTCCGAGGTCGCGCCCGATCCCATGTAGACGACCGCTTTGTCGATCTGTTCCTTGTCGATCGTGTAAAGCGTATAGATCACGTTTTCGTCGATTGCTTCCAGCTGATCTTCAAACTGCAGCTTCGAGGTGATCTCCTTCGCCAGGGCATCCGGTTCAAACTCCTTGACGCTGCCGCCCTGCGAGCAGCCGGCCAGCAGAAGGCAGAATGTCATGACAATGCTCAGCAGATATTTTGTGTGTTTCATATGGCTTAACCCTTCCTTTTCGTATGTGTCTTTAAATAATCCACCCATTTCAGGCAGTATTCTTTGTTCAGATGGATGCCGTCGGTCGTGGCGTCGTCAATGAGATAGCCGTCATCGTCGGACATGCATTCGCCGACATTGAGGTAAACGACCCCTTTATCCCTGGCAAGCTGCTTGATCAACTCGTTGTATTCGCCGATCTTCTTCATATTGATAACCTCGTCCGAATCCGACTTCTCCCTGGATACCGGCAGGATCGACTGCAGATAGATGACCGCATCCGGCTGTGCGGCTTTGATATCGTCGATGAGCTCGGCATAGTCCTCCAGAAAGACGTCGCTGTAATACCAGCCCAGCTCATTGATGCCCATCATCAGATAGACCTCGCCGAAGGCCCGCTGCTTGAGCGCCTCGGGAATCGTGATGCAGCCCGCGTCGGTTTCGACCACCGGTTTTTCCAGCGCGCCGGCAACGGTGAGTCCGGTTGAGGAATAGAAGGTGGCATTGGTCAGCCCGGAATAGAGCTTGAGACCTTCGGTGCGGGAATTGCCGATAAACAGCGTATCGTCAAAGTAGCTGTCATCCACCGGCTCAGCCTTGGGATGCGGCCCCTCCTTCTCCCCGTCAGGCTTGCTTTCCGGAGCTTTGGAAGGCGCCTCGGAGGGAGATTTTGAAGGCTCCGGCGGCTTGGAGCTCACCGATGAGCTTTCCGCCTGGCTGCTGCTCCCGGCATGGGTGATCTGCCCGCTCGAGGTCCCGCCCTTGTCCCCGATGTGGTTCTGCTGGGGCGAATTGCCGCCGTCCTGCGAGCCCTGCACCAAAAACAGGACGCCAGACGACAGCAGGACAACCGCGAGAATCCCCAATACGGACAGCGGAAAGACCAGCCTCTTCCGCCATTGTTTCTTATGGAAAATATTTTCATATGTTTTTTTATATTTCATACCAGCCACACCTTTCCCGGCCGAACCAGATCTGGTTCCCAAGGCAAAACGTCTGTTTTGTTATCCGTATCCGGATAACGGCAGGCGCCACTTCATTAGTATCTGCAAAAGCATCCGTTTTCGATCAATTTTCTATCTATCTAAAACAAAAACAATCTTCTATTTCTGTATAACTCTAACAAAAAATATTCCAATAAAGATAAAAAAGAGACGGTTTTCAGTTTTTAAACCTGATAACTTTCAACCGCCGTTTCCTTGTCAATTTTTATTCATTTCTTTCCATCACGTCTGGAAAGATTTATGTATGGTAACGACAACAATTCCTGTAGATTATTATACCATACCCATTTTATATTACAACAGGTTGTCCGCTAATTTTTCTAATTTTTTTATGAAAATTTCTGTGCTGATCACCCATTTTTCAGGTAGCCGGATAAAGCTGGCTGCACATTGTACGCACTCCGGCAGCCTTTCATTTCCATCTCTCTTAAAAGCCGACGCGTTTCTTCTCTTTTTCGCTGAAAACCGCCCTTACCACACGAAAGTCAGCCCCCTTTTCACAGGTGAAAGGAGGCTGACCACAAATTGCGGCTCTGTCCAGTGAGGGAGACTCTATCGGGACAGAACCGCGGAAGATGTCAATCCGATGGGGGAATCCTCACCGGCCGTTCTGCGGATAAACGCATCACTTGGCGGCCCATTTTCGGATACCCTTATAGACAAACGCCGCGATCAATACGTTGACGCCCGCTTTGATCAGGTTGAACGGGATGATGACCGGCACCAGCATCTGCAGGACCGCTTCGACCGGCGTTCCCATAAAAAGCGGTGTAAAGACCAGATTCCACAGCACCATCATGCCGACGATGGCCAGCGCGCCGCTGACCGACGCGAACACCAGGCGTCTGCCATTTTTGTGCTTTCGGAACAGGAAGCCCGCAACCAGCACGAAGCTGCCGGTCGCGAAGAAATGCATCAGAATGCCAATGACACCGCTGGACGAGCTGACTGTAAAGCCCTGGATCAGGCAGGTGACAGCGGTCACCGCAAGGCCGCTGAACGGCCCGTAAAGATAGGTCGCTATAAAAATCGGGATATTCGCCGGATCATACTCGAGAAACGGAGCAGCCGGAAAGATCGGAAAACGGATCAGGTAAAGCAGCATGATCGACATGGCGGCCATCAAGGCCAGCGTGACGATCTTTCTGATCCTGTTGTGCATCGTGTTTTTCTCTGTCAGTTCATTCACTGTGTATTCCCTCCTCAAATGCAGGCTGCGGCTTGGATATTCGAAAGGTCCGGATTGCAATGCGATAAAAAAGCCTCCGGCGCTTATGCACCAGAGGCAAAGAGACAATAACCGCTGCCATCGACAGCGGATTGCCGTTTCTTTCATCCGGACTGTACCGTCGGTTTTGGAATCAAACCAAATCTGCCCCGTAAGGCTCGCGGACTCGTAGCCATATCGGCTCTTTACCGCCGGTGAGGAATTCCACCTCGCCCTGAAACATCAGCTTATATCATATTGTTACGGTCATACGCTGTACATTCCCCTTGGCGGCCCATGTCCAGACGCTCTTTCGGGAGAATGCCGCGGCGGGGCGTTTGCGCCCGCTTTCATCCAATTGTATTGTCCACAGTTATACGCCGTGCGTTCAGTCCCTGACCACCCATTTCCGGATGCCCTTGTAGACGAATGCCGCAATCAGGGCGTTTGCGCCCGCTTTGATCAGGTTAAACGGGATGATGACCGGCACCAGCATCTGCAGGACAGCCTCGACCGGCGTTCCCATGAAGAGCGGCGTAAAGACCAGATTCCACAGCACCATCGTCGCCGCCATGGTCAGCGCGCCGCTGACCGACGCGAGTGCCAATCGCCTATTGCTTTTGTGCTTCCGGAACAGGAAGCCCGCAACCAGCACGAAGCTGCCGGTCGCGAAGAAGTGCATCAGAATGCCGATGACACCGCTGGACGAACTGACCGTAAAGCCCTGGATCAGGCAGGCGACAGCGGTCACCGCAAGGCCGCTGATCGGTCCGTAAAGATAGGTTGCGATGAAGATCGGGATATCCGCGGGATCGTACTCGAGAAACGGCGCTGCCGGGAAGATCGGAAAGCGGATCAGATAGATCAGCATGATCGACATGGCGACCATCAGCGCCAATGTGACAATCTTTCTGATTTTTTCATGCGTCGTGTTTTTCTTTGCCAGTTCACTCACTGTGAACCCCCTCCTCAAGATCAAGTTACGGACCGGATATATCTGAAGGTTCGGATTTCAAAGCGACAAAAAAGCCTCCGGCGCTTATGCACCAGAGGCGAAGAAAGCATGATAACCGCTGCCATTGACAGCGGGTTGCCGTTTCTTTCATCCGGACTGTACCGTCGGTTTTGGAATCAAACCAAATCTGCCCCGTAAGGCTCGCGGACTCGTAGCCATATCGGCTCTTTACCGCCGGTGAGGAATTCCACCTCGCCCTGAAACATCAGCTTATATCGATTGTCCTGCCCTCATTATAGTACGCTGACAAAGGAATGTCAATCCTTCCGGAAAAATTTTACGCGTTATTCTGTATCTGCCCGGCGCTCTCCGATTTCATACGGCGTCTGTTTTTTTATCTGGGAGTCCGCTTTCCTTTGAAAATCAGGCCGCCAGCAGCATCATGGATGGACGATGCCGCGCGCCAATCAAATTTCATACCGCGCTCCGCCTCTCAACTCACCGAATGCGGAGGATTTCCGGCATCCGGTCAAAAACAGACCATCCGCCCCATCTTCTGCGTTCCAGCGTCCGTAAGACCTGAAGACCGCTTATGCGGTATTTCTCATCAGCTCCGCCACGGCTTCCCTGAGCGCGTGGTGCGCGGGAGCCTGCAGCATGGGGTCGGACGCGAGCAGGCGCTCTGTTTCCTCCTGCACCTCGGCGAGCACCCGCACGTCCGCGAGCATGTCTGCAATGCGCAGCTTCGGCAGGCCATGCTGGCGCAGGCCGAAGAAATCGCCCGGGCCGCGCAGCTTGAGGTCATATTCGCTGATCTGGAAGCCGTCGCTGGTTTTGCACATCGCCTTCAGCCTCGTCCTGGTCTGACCGGAGGTCGCGTCGGACAGCAGGATGCAGAACGACTTGTGCACGCCGCGCCCGATCCTGCCGCGCAGCTGATGCAGCTGGGACAATCCGAAGCGTTCGGCATTCTCAATCAGCATGACCGTCGCATTCGGCACATCGATGCCGACCTCGACGACGGTCGTGGAGATCAGCACATCGATCTCCCCCTTCTGAAATGCCCGCATGATCGCATCCTTCTCCGCCGCCTTCATCTTCCCGTGCAGAAACTGTGTGCGCAGCGTGCTCAGGTGGGTTCTGCCAAGCTGCTCGGCATACGCGATGACCGATTTGAGCTGGCTGTCCGGGTTCTCCTCCTCATTCTCGATCAGCGGGCAGATGATGAACGCCTGCCTGCCCTCGGCGACATGCTTTTTGATAAAGCCGAGCGCACGCGCGCGCTTGCCGGAATCGATCAAAAAGGTGTCGATCGGCTGGCGGTTTTTCGGCAGTTCATCGAGCACCGAAATGTCCAAATCGCCGTAGACCGTGAAGGCCAGCGTGCGCGGGATCGGCGTGGCCGACATGACCAGTGTGTGCGGGTTTCTGGACTTCGAGGAAAACGCCGAACGCTGCTCGACGCCAAACCGGTGCTGCTCGTCGGTGATGATCAGCGCGAGGTTTTCAAACGCGACTTCGTTCTGCAGCAGCGCGTGGGTGCCGATCACAAGGTCGACCTCGCCCATCTGCAGACCCTCGCGCACCTGCCGTTTCTGCTTCGCGGTCATCGAGCCGGTCAGCGGCGCGATGCGCAGGCCATGCGGCGACAGGAACGCTTCCATTGTCGCGGCGTGCTGCTCGGCCAGAATTTCGGTCGGCGCCATCAGCGCGGCCTGACAGCCCTGTTTGCAGCAGAAATACGCCGCGGCGGCCGCCACGAGCGTCTTGCCGCTTCCGACATCCCCCTGCAGCAGCCGGTTCATCGGAACCTCTTTACAGAGATCCGCCGTGATCTGTTCCACGGCCTTTCTCTGCGCGCCGGTCGGTTCAAACGGCAGCGCGTCATAGAAGCCGTCGAGCGGCCTTTCCTCAAACTGATAGGAGGTCGTGCGGCGGTTTTTGTTTTTAATCAGGGACAGCGCCAGCTGCAGCGTGAACAGCTCCTCGAAGATCAGCCGGCGCTTCGCCAGCCGCAGCGCTTCGCGGTCCTTCGGGAAATGGATGTTCTCGATGGCCCAGTGCAGATGGCTGAGCTGATGCCGCTGACGCAGATCATCCGGCAGCGGGTCGGCCATGGTTTCTTCGACGCCCTTGAGCGCCTGCTGGACATTCGCGCCGATCAGCTTGTTGGTCAGCCCTTTGGTGAGCGCGTAGACCGGCGTCAGGGATTTGACCGCGTCGGCCTTTTCAATCAGCGGAGAAGCCATCTCATAGCGTCTCTTCCGGCCATGCGGTTCGGTTATTTTCCCATAGAGGATGTAAGCCTCGTCAAACTGCAGAGCATCGACTGTATATTTGCTGTTGAAAATATGAACCCTGAGATCCGTAAACCCGTCTGAAAACATCAATTCATAAATCGTCAGGCCTTTCCGAACCGTTTTTTCGCCATATACGCCCCGATAATACGCAAGCACGGCGGCATTTTGCTCAAGCGGGGCGGCCATAATCGGCGTCGGCTCGGTAAAATCGAGATATTTGCGCGGGTAATAACGCAGCAGATCGTCAACCGTGGCAATCTGCAGTTTCTGGTAAAGCTGCGCGCGTTTTTCGCCGACGCCCTTTAAATATTGGATGTCGGTATGTCTGAGGTCGTTCATCCGCCGTTTCCCGCCTTTCTCGCCCCTGTTTTCTTGCTGTTTGCTATTTATGCATCCATATCATGCAATAGAAAAGCTGCCTTAAAACGGGTGCTTTAAGGCAGCCTTAGCTGTCGGATTGCCTGTGCCAAGTCCGGCAGGCCGGTTATTCCCGCCGGGATATGTGATAGGAGAACACCCGAAGCAAGGCGGTAAAACCATTGCTGCCGCCTGTTCTCCATTTTAAATACTCGACGATTCGGCATCAGTGGTAAAACGCGGTGTGTCCGCGCCGTCCCGATGTCCGCCGATTTCACCCGCAAACGCAGTTCCCCGCAGCGGTCGGGCCGCTGTGAGAGCCCATCGGCCAGTCCTATTCGACCGAAATGATCAGGTAGTAAACCGGCTGTCCGCCCTCGACAAAGTTGAGGTCCAAATCATCGCCGAGCTTGTCGGTCAAAAGCTTCTCGACCTGCTCCTTCTGTTCGTTGGTGATGTCCTCGCCGTAGTATACCGTGACAAAGCTGCTTTCCTTTTTGAGCATCGACTTGGTCAGCTTGTAGGCCGCTTTGACCAGATCCTTTTCGGTGAAGGAGATCTTGCCGTTTTCCAGCGCCAGAATTTCGCCTTCCCTGATCTTGTGGCCGTCAAACTGCGAATCGCGCGCCGCAAAGGTGATTTGTCCGGTGCTGACCGCGTCCAGCGCGCGGGTCATGTTCAGCCGGTTCTCCTCCAGCGCGCCTTCCGGATCGAACGCCAGCAGCGCCGAGATGCCCTGCGGGATCGTCCTGGTCTGCAGCACCGTGACGCCGCGGTCGGTCATGTCGGCCGCCTGCTCCGCGGCCATGATGATGTTCTTATTGTTCGGCAGCACAAAGACGTTTTTCGCCGGCGTCGCCTCGATCGCGCGCAGGATGTCGTCGGTGCTCGGGTTCATGGTCTGTCCGCCGCTGACGACGTGCTCCACGCCCAGCTCCTTGAACAGTGCCTGCAGCCCCGCGCCCGCGCTGACCGCCACAAACCCATATTCGATCGACGGATCGACCGGCCTGTAGCTGAACTGCTCGCCTTCGCGCTTCTTTGCCGCCTTCTTTTTATTGGCATGCTGCTCGCGCATGTTTTCAATCTTCATATTGGTCAGGCTTCCGTATGAAAGCCCCTTCTGCAGTGCGTTGCCCGGATTGTCGGTGTGTACGTGCACCTTCAGGATGTCGTCGTCCTCAACCACGACCAGACTGTCGCCGATGGTGCTCAGATACGCCTTCGCATCCTCAGCCCGCGGTGCCGGATCGTCCTTCATGACGATGAACTCCGTGCAGTAGGTGAAGGTGATCTCCCCGTCGTATTCAGCCGCCGCGTCTTTGAAGTTGTCGAGCGTGACGACCCGTTCCTCCTCCTTCAGCGGCAGGATTTCCCCGGTCTGGAAGAAATGCAGCATGCCGGTGAAGATCACATACAGCCCCATGCCGCCCGCGTCGACCACGCCGGCCTTCCTGAGCGCTTCAAGCTGGTTCGGCGTGTTCTCCAGCGCCTCCTTGCAGGCGCCGCAGACCGCTTCCCAGAAAACGGGCAGGTCCTCGATCTCGCCGGCGATCTCCTTCGCTTTCTGTGCCGAAAGGCGCGCCACGGTCAGAATCGTGCCCTCGGTCGGCTTCATAACCGCCTTGTAGGCTGCCTCGACGCCCATTTCCAGCGCTTCGGCAAGCTCCTGGTTGCTGGCGGTCTCCTTGTCCTGCAGGCCCTTCGCAATTCCGCGGAAGAGCAGCGACAGGATGACGCCGGAGTTTCCGCGCGCGCCGCGCAGCAGTGCGGATGCGAGCGCCTTGGACATCGTCTCGACGCCTTCGGACGCCATCATCTCCAGTTCGCGCAGGCCGGCCGACATCGTCATCGACATATTGGTGCCGGTATCGCCGTCCGGCACCGGAAAGACATTCAGCTCGTCAATCCGCTGTTTCCTGTTCATCAGATTGTGTCCCGCTGATAAAATACTATCCCTAAACAGTGTCCCGTTTATCACTTCATTTACCCCCAAAAAGATGTAAGATGGCTGGGGTCCGCATCAGACCCTCATGCCGTCGATATACACGTGTACGGCGCTGACCGGAATGTCCAGCGTTTCTTTGACATTGTAGCGGATCTTCTCTTTGACGCTCTTGACCACCTCGACGATGTTGACGCCGTAGGGCACCTCGATATGCAGATCCACAACGAGCCCCGCCTTTGTATACTGCGCTGTGACAAGGCTCATCTGTTTCTTTTTGGACGGTTTCTGGTTTTCAGGCTGGTCGGGTTCTCCGACCCGGTTGACGCCGAAGCATTCGCTGACCGACATCCTGATCAGATTGGTCACAAAGGCTTCCGACACTTCAATGACGCCCAGATAATTCTCTATCACAATCATTCGCTTACCCTCCTGTTGATGGACCCGGCCGCACCGCGCTGTCCGGGGTACCCGGATCACCGCAAAACGATACGCAGCGTCCGGGAATGTCCCGCGCTGCCTTTCCCCGCGTCCGTCTGCCGTTTTCGGTCCAATATCGCTTTTCATATAAGTATATTATACAATCAAAATGAGAAAACACCAGAGGTTTTACAAAAAATTCATACCTCTTTGACCGCTCGGGAACGGTCTCGTCCATTTCACCGGCAATTCTGTACAGTTTACGGCCGTAAAACGGATTCTATGCCAAAAAAAGCGACAGCATTTTAAAAAAACGCAGCCGCTTATAAACTCTTTGGCATATGAATGCCGCTATTGCAAATCCGCCCGAGTGACGCGGCCTTTATCTGGGTTCCACAATCAGCTTGATGGCCGTCCTCTCATCGCCGTCGATGACGACGTTCGCAAAAGCCGGGACACAGATCAGATCGATGCCCGCGGGCGCCAGATACCCCCTGGCAATCGCCACCGCTTTGACCGCCTGATTTGATGCGCCCGCTCCGACCGCTTGTACTTCCACAGCGCCTTTTTCCCTGATTACGCCTGCTATTGCACCTGCAACAGAATTGGGGAGAGATCTTGCTGATACTTTTAAAATTTCCATTTCTGAAGCCTCCTCATGATTGATGTCTTTTTCAAATTTGCAGAGTCACATTCCTTGTCAAAGCTCTTTGAGCAGTTCGCTTTCCTGCACTCCTGTTCAGTGGTTCCCGGTGGATTTGTAATACTTTTTTAAATTTAAGTTAATAATACACCAAATCACTGACAATTTCAAGTGTTTGGATATAACTTCTTATATCTTTTTGCTTTTTTGTATAAGATTCACACTTTTCACCCCATTTCACGCCTAATATCAAGAAATTCATAACTTATTATGGAATCATGCCGCAAAGACGCAGAAAATACCGAAATAAACAAAAAGAAAACAATTCTTTTTCATTCTATGAATCCATCGGCAGGGCTGCTATGCCGCTCCGCCTGTAATTCCTTCACCCAGTTGATTTTATCCGCCGCGGCCATCGCCTGCAAGCATACAGGGCGGAAAGTTGCGAAAAAAACTTGACAATCCGCGCCCGCTCACGCATAATAAGAATATGTATGCTTTTTACTATTATAATGGGAAGGAAATTGGCCTATGAAAAAGGAACTGGACAAGCTTTACGACCCCAAGCAGGTCGAAGATCGCATATACGCATCCTGGCTGGAGGGCGGCTATTTCCACGCCGAACCGGATGAAACCAAGGACCCGTACACCATTGTCATCCCGCCGCCAAACATCACCGGACAGCTGCATATGGGACATGCGCTGGACAACACGCTGCAGGATATCCTGATCCGCTTCAAGCGCATGCAGGGCTGCTGCACGCTTTGGATGCCGGGCACCGACCACGCGTCCATCGCAACCGAGGCGAAGATCGTACAGGCGATGAAGGAGGAGGGCCTCACCAAGGAGGACCTCGGCCGCGAGAAATTCCTCGAACGCGCCTGGGAGTGGAAACGCCAGTACGGCGGCAGGATCATCGAGCAGCTCAAAAAGCTCGGTTCCTCCTGCGACTGGGAGCGCGAGCGCTTCACGCTGGATGAAGGCTGCTCCGAAGCCGTTAAAGAGGTGTTTGTCCGCCTGTATGAAAAGGGGCTCATCTACAAGGGCGAACGCATCATCAACTGGTGTCCGACCTGCCTGACCTCGATTTCGGACGCCGAGGTCGAATACGATGAGAAGGACGGCCATTTCTGGCACCTGAGGTACCCGCTGACCGATGGAAGCGGCTATCTGGAGCTGGCGACCACCCGCCCGGAAACGATGCTCGGCGACACCGCCGTCGCGGTCAACCCGAACGATGAACGCTATCAGAAATACATCGGCAAGACCGTCACGCTGCCGCTCGTCGGCACCGAAATCCCGGTTGTGGCGGACGAATACGTCGATATGGAGTTCGGAACCGGCGTCGTCAAGATCACGCCGGCGCACGACCCGAACGATTTCGAGGTCGGCCTGCGCCACAATCTCCCGGTCATCAACGTCATGAACGACGACGCGACCATCAACGAAAAGGGCGGCAAATATGCGGGCATGTCCCGGTATGAAGCCAGAAAAGCCATCGTCCGGGACCTCGATGAGCAGGGCTTTCTTGTGAAAATCGAAGACCACAAGCACAACGTCGGCGAATGCTACCGCTGCAAGGCCACGGTCGAGCCGCGCGTTTCGAAGCAGTGGTTCGTCAAAATGCAGCCGATGGCCAAGCCCGCGATTGAAGCCGTCCGCAAGGGTGAAACCAAATTCATCCCGGAACGGTTCGATAAAATCTACTATCACTGGATGGAGAACATCAAGGACTGGTGCATCTCCCGCCAGCTCTGGTGGGGCCACCGCATTCCGGCCTGGTACTGTCAGGACTGCGGCGAGATGATCGTCTCGAAGGAGGATGTCCGCACCTGCCCGAAATGCGGCAGCAAGAATCTCCAGCAGGATCCGGACACGCTGGACACCTGGTTCTCCTCGGCGCTCTGGCCGTTCTCTACGCTCGGCTGGCCGCATGACACCGAAGAGCTCAAATATTTCTACCCGACCAACACGCTGGTCACCGGCTACGACATCATCTTCTTCTGGGTTTCCCGCATGATCTTCTCGGGCATCGAGCAGATGGGCGAGGTCCCGTTCGATACGGTGCTGATCCATGGTCTGGTGCGCGACGCGCAGGGCCGCAAGATGAGCAAATCGCTCGGCAACGGCATCGACCCGCTGGAGGTCATCGACGAATACGGCGCGGACGCGCTGCGCTTCATGCTGGCAAACGGCAACAGCCCGGGCAACGACCTGCGCTTCTCCGAAGACAAGGTCCGCGCAAGCCGCAACTTCGCCAACAAAATCTGGAACGCCAGCCGCTTTATTCTGATGAACCTGGACGAGGACTTTGACAAGCTCACGCTTCCCGAAACGCTGGCCGTTGAGGACAAGTGGGTGCTCAGCAAGTACAACACGCTGGTCAAAGAGGTCACCGAAAACATCGAGCATTTCGAGCTGGGCATCGCCGTGCAGAAGCTGTATGATTTCATCTGGGACATCCTGTGCGACTGGTATATCGAGCTGAGCAAGCCGCGGCTGATTGCCGGCGGCGAGACGGCCGACAACGCGCGGCAGATTCTCACGTATGTCATGAGCAACACCTTAAAGCTGCTGCATCCGTTCATGCCGTTCATCACCGAGGAAATCTGGCAGGCGCTGCCGCATGACGGAGAAAGCATTTGCATTTCAAAATGGCCGGAATACCGGGAAGAACTGAACTTCAAAGAGGAAGAACAGGACTTCCAGAAGATCATGGATATGATCAAGGCCATCCGCAACACCCGCGCCGAAATGAACGTCCCGCCCAGCAAGAAGGCGTCGCTGTTCATCGAAACGCCGTATGCCGATATCTTCCGCAGCGCGTCGGTGTTCTTCGAACGTCTCGCATCGGCTTCGGGCGTCGAGGTTTTGAACAAATTCGAGATGCCGGGCGCGGTTCAGGTCATCACCGACTCCGCGCGCACCTTCATCCCGATGGATGAACTCATCGACAAAGAGAAGGAGCTTGCAAGGCTGAATAAAGAGAAAAAGAACTGTGAAAAGGATATCTCCATCCTCTCCGGCAAGCTGAACAATGCTGGCTTTGTCGCCAAAGCCCCCGCTCAGGTCGTTGAACAGGAGCGCCAGAAGCTGCAGAAGGCAGAGGAGAAGCTCGCCAAGATTCTCGACAGCATCGCAGCGCTTTAATGAGAGAATCTCAACCTTTTATAAAGCTCATAACCCGCCGGAAACCCGGCGGGTTTATCCTATCCTTATCTTCCAAGTGATACTTGGCATGGCGGCAGTTGTGCCGCTGTGGCAAACAGTTCTACTGTGTTCGCCAAGTAACGTTTGGCTGTGTGACAGTTGTTCCGCTGCGGCACAGCGGCTGTGCTTAGTTTGCCAAGACACCTTGGCAGTGTGGTGGTTACTTCTTTGCGCGGCCAAAGAAGTAACCAAGAAAGGCCGTTCAAGGGGGGCCATGCACAGAGGCACTTAGGGCCAGATGGTCCCCCTTGAAAATCCCCCTCAGATATCCCTTCTTCTGCTTCGGCCGCCTGCGGGCGGCGTCAGGTTTTGGACTGAGTGGTTGGGCAGGGCTAGCAGCGGAAGCTTCTGTGGTTAAAGGCTGTATTCATAGTACCCCGAAACAAAAAGCTGGGAGATAACTTGATTTCCATATTGGGAAGCAAGTTCGTTTGAATGAGCATGATTCAGATTCCATGCAGATTTATCCTGAAAAGAACAATGCCCGCTATGACGTGGTGGGGACAATGAGGCTAGACGAGAGTTTCGCTTCGTTGGAAGATAAAGCTGACAGCGACAAAACGGAGAAACGGGGGAGCGCCGCGCGACATGGGGCCTCTGATCCGAGCCATTGCGGGTACTCTGCCGTCATCTGGAAGCAGGAACTGCCCAATTCCGGAAAAGCTGCGTGATTGGGGGATTTTTAAGGGGGCAGCAGACCCCTTGAATGGCCTTTTCTGGTTACTCTTTTGGCCACGCAAAAGAGTAACTGCCACTTGCCAGGGCTTACTTGGCAAAACAAAGGAAACCCATTGCACCTCCGTGCAGGATTGCCGCCACCCTGCCAAGGCATATCCGGCAAACACCACATCCATACAGATAACCGCCGCAAAGCCTTGCTGTTCCCGGCAGCACAGCCGCAAACAGCAAGGCGCCCGCCATCACACCCGCCAAACGGCGGAACCATCTTCATACAAAGAGGGATGCAACCATGATAGAATCCTATTCCGAAGCGCTCGACTACATCCATTCGCTGCTGCGGTTCGGCTCGGTGCTGGGCCTCACAAGGATTGCCAAGCTGCTGGACCTGCTCGGCAATCCGCAGAAGCGGCTCAAATTCGTGCATGTCGCCGGGACCAACGGCAAAGGCTCGACCGTCGCCATGACCGCGAACATCCTGAAAACCGCCGGATACAAGACCGGCATGTACATCTCCCCCTATGTGCTGCAATTCCGCGAGCGCATGCAGATCAACGGGGAGATGATCCCCGAAGAGACGCTCGTCCAATTGACCGGCCGGGTCAAAAACGCCTGCGAGCTGCTGCTGGAACAGGATGAAATCGTCACGGAGTTCGAAGCGGTCACCGCCATCGGGATGCTGTGGTTCTGTGAGCAGAGCTGCGACATCGTCTGTCTGGAGGTGGGCTTGGGCGGCCGGTTCGACGCGACCAACGTCATCGATCCGCCGCTGCTGAGCGTCATCACCGCCATCAGCCTCGACCACACAGACATCCTCGGCAGCGATATCGAGAAGATTGCGTTCGAGAAATGCGGCATCATCAAGCCGGGAGCGGCCGTCGTATCCTATCCGATGCAGTCCCCCGCCGCGCTGGCTGTGATCATGGAAAGCTGCAGCAAAAACGGAAATCAGCTTAGCATGGGCAATTTAGGCGGCGTCGAAATCCTCAGCGACCGCCCGTTCGGAACCGAAATCCGGTACGATTCGCTGCAGCTGCGCATCTCGCTGGCCGGCCGGCATCAGATCGCCAACGCCGTCACGGTCATCGAAATCATCAAACAGCTCCGCCGGCTCGGCTTTACGGTGTCTGACGAGGATATCCGGCAGGGTATCTCCACCACCTTCTTCCCGGCGCGCATGGAGATTTTGCACCGCGACCCGCTGTTCGTGCTGGACGCCGCGCACAATCTCGCCGGGGCCGCCGCGCTGGCCGATATGCTCGAAGCGTTCAAGGACCGCGGCGTCACACTGATCATCGGGATGCTGCGCGACAAGGATGTCCGCGGCGTGCTGTCCAAAATCGCACCGTACGCCAAACGCATCCTGACCGTCACGCCGGACAATCCGCGCGCGCTGCCCGCAGCTGAAATGGCCGAAGCGGCCGGGGAATTCTGCAAAAGCGTCCGTTCCTTTGCGAATTATCGGGACGCGGTGGACGCGGCCGCCGAACAGGCCGGGGATGTGTCCGCCACCGTCATCTGCGGATCGCTGTACATGGCGGGCGATATGCGTAAGACCGTTCAGACGGCATTCGCCGCAAACCGATAAAAATTCTGTGAAACCGCGCGCGCGTTTCGCGCTCATTCGCAGGCCATATGAGATATTCTTAAACTGTACGAAGTTTAAGAATATTTTTTTGCCCTTTTTCTTTCAAAACGCACCGCTTTGCGGCAGGTTAAGGGCAGATTTTTCGCATTTGACCGCGTTTTTCTAAAGCGACGGATGGGACAGGCTCCCAGTTAAAAGGAAGGTGTAACAATGTCTGTCAGATTAAAGATTGACGACAAAGAAGTGACCGCATATCTGATCGGGGACATCGATCATCACACCGCCAGGGATATGCGGGAAGAGATTGACAATTGTCTGGAACGCAACCGCCCAAGGCTTTTAAACCTGGATTTCCGGGATGTCAGCTTCATGGACAGCTCCGGCATCGGGCTGGTCATGGGACGATACCGGCTGATGCAGGAGCTGGACGGAGAGGTGCGCATCTACAATGTGTCCTCCCATATCAAACGCGTCATGCGCCTGGCGGGACTTGACCGGCTGGCCCAGATCAATGGAGGAAAAAGAGATGAATGTGTTAAATGAGATGAAACTGAGCTTTCCCAGCAAATCCAGCAATGAAAGCTTTGCGCGCGTCGCCGTCTCGGCGTTTATCGCGGCGCTGGACCCCACCATCGATGAGCTGGCGGACATCAAAACCGCCGTTTCCGAAGCCGTGACCAACAGCATTGTACATGCTTATAAGGATACGATCGGCACGATTTACATACATGCAAGGATTCTCGACGACCGCAAAATCACGATTAAAATCCGGGATACCGGATGCGGCATCGGCAACATCAAGCAGGCCATGGAACCGATGTACACCACCTGTACGACCGGAGAACGCGCCGGGCTGGGCTTTGCCGTGATGCAGAGCTTTATGGACAAGGTCCGGGTGCGCTCCCGCCCGTTCAAGGGCACCAGCGTCACGATGGAAAAGACGCTGACCTCGAAGGAAGAGTCCTAGCATGGATGGAAATCTTTCCGGAAGGGGGGCGCGGGGCTGTGACGGCGCTTAAGGGTATCTTAGACGGCGTCCCGCCGCTGCTGACATGATCTATACATTTGAAGGAAAGAGCCGTGATGAGATCATCGGCCAAAATATCGGCCTGGTACATTCCTGCGCGCATCGTTTCAAGGGGCGCGGCATCGAATACGACGATCTGTTCCAGGCCGGATGCATGGGGCTGATCAAGGCCTACGACGCGTTTGACCGGGAACGCGGCGTCAAATTCTCCACCTATGCCGTGCCGGTCATCCTCGGCGAGATGCGCAGGCTGTTCCGGGACGGCGGAAGCGTCAAGGTCAGCCGCACGTTAAAGGAGCTTTCTTTGAAAGCGACGCGGGAGCGAGAACGCTTTTCGAACCAGAACGGCCGGGAACCGACCATCAACGAGCTGGCCGAGCTGCTCGACGTGGAGGTAGACATGGTGGTTGAGGCGCTCGGCGCCTGCATGCCGCCGGTATCGCTGACCGAAAGCGACGACGAGGGCGGGGGGCAGTTCGACATTCCGGTGTCGTCGCCGGAGGAATATTTATCCGAGGTCATATCGTTAAAGGAGGTCATTGCTCATCTGAACGCGGAAGACCGCAAGCTGATTACGCTGCGGTATTTCGGCAACAAGACCCAAACCCAAACCGCGGAGGTACTTGGGATGACACAGGTACAGGTATCGCGGCGGGAGAAAAAAATCCTACAAGGCTTACGAAGTATATTGAGTGGGTGATACATTCACCCGCTCAACAAGCTCACAATAAAGTTTTATTCACTGTGGAGAAATTCCTCTATGATATGACTGCCTTTCCACGTTTCCCACTCGTTGTGCAGTTGTCTTACACGCTGTGTGCATTCCTCCATCGTCAGAGAACTGTCGTCAATCACCGCCATTATCCGATCGTGATAGCGGTCCGCCTGCTTCATGTACTCTTTATAGGAGATTCGTATATTTCCTTCCTTAGAAGAGAAACTGTACTGCATGTTATACCACCTCTTTATTTATGGTGCCATATGGTACCGTTTCTGCGTTCATTATAACACCATTTGGTACCATAATCAAGAGGTGATATTTATGTATTTTCCACGTATAGGCGAACTCCGTATAGATAACGATAAAACGCAACAAGAGATTGCCGACTACCTGCATTGCAACCGGCAGGTATACGCACGGTATGAACGAGGTATTCGAGAAATACCTGTTTCTATGTTAATTAAATTGGCCTTGCTTTACCAAGTCAGTATTGATTACCTTGTGGGACTTTCTGAAAAAAAACAATATAGTTCTTAAAACAGCACATATCAAGAAGCCCGCATTCACAGCTGTGGATGCGGGCTTCTTTTATGTTTATTTAAAAGCGGAGCGGTTTTACTCCGTCTGCCTGGTCCCGCGGCAGGGCGGCTTTTGTACCGCTGGGGCGCGGCGGCTAAGCTTTGTTTGCCAAGTACCACTTAGCAAGTGGTGGTTACTTCTTTGCGCGGCCAAAGAAGTAACCAAGAAAGACCGTTCAAGGGGGGCCATGCAGTGTGCCACTCCAAGCCAGATGGCCCCCCTTGAAAATCCCCCTATGTTCTAACTGCTTCTGTTATGGCCGCCTGCGGGCGGCGTCCAGATGGCAGGGTGGCTGAATGGCTAGCAGCGGACGCTTACGTTCCCTACGACGATCTTTTCCGGTACCCCAATTCCCGAAGCTGCTGCGCAAATGATTCTTCCGCGAAAGAATACCGCAGGCGATTGTGCCGTCTACGGTGCTGACTGCCACATGGCCTATGCACAGCACCCAAATACGGCTCACTTGTAAACTGTTATATAGGTAAAAAAATTCTTAATGGCTACCACCCATTCACGTATCCGCTCAGGTATTGGGGTACCATGAGAACATCTTGTAACCGGGGAAGCGTCCGCTGCTAGGTGCGCCCAACCACCCTGCCAAAAACAAAACGCCGCCCGCAGGCGGCCGAAATGGGAAGCGGGATATCAGAGGGGATTTTCAAGGGGACCATCTGGCTAGGAGCGGCACACTGCATGGCCCCCTTGAACGGCCTTTTCTGGTTACTCTTTTGGCCGTGCAAAAGAGTAACCACCACCGTGCCAAGCAGTTCTTGGCAAACAAAAAAAGAACGCTGTGACACAGCGGCACAAAATCTCAGCAAAGAAAAAATCAAGTTAAACAAATAAAAAAGCCCTTCCCCAAAGCAAGGGAAGGGCAAAAATGAAATACTGACGAGACAACAGGCATAACCATACATGATTTCATTACAACATTACTGTTTACACTGCGGAAGTAAATTCAAAACATCCACCTTCTTCAAATCGAATAGCGGGAGAATTGCTGACATCCTGTTTGAATTTCGATATGTTTTCATCAGTAAGATTGTTTAAAGATACCATGATACAATTTTGATCGTCCTTGATATAAGCGGATGTTATCAAGAGGGACTGTCCATCATCGATGACATGTTCCGGCATATGGGCCTGGATATCATCCATCAATGACTGCAGATATCCATAGGAATAGGCTGCAAGCCGGATTTGCAGATCATCATTTCCAGTGATTTTCTTGAGGGTTTCCTTCTCTGCCAGTCCTTCTTCGGTGACCAGCACAACCAACTGATTATTTTCATCAATGTATGCACCGGCATAATAGGGAGGATAACTGATCGATCTGTCTGGAAGCTGCTGATAAATCTGGTTGTACTGCCGGTTTGCCTCCTCTTGCGAAGCACTTTTTTGTGACAACGCTTCCGGTTCATTGGCGGAAACCAACAGAAGCCCTGTCAACAACGTTAATAAAGTCAAGACCACGACGATACGCTTTTTCATTCCAATTCCTCCTTGATACGAAGGTTTTTTCAACATTATAGATATAAAGCGTTGAAATATATGCTGTAAATACAGTATAGCACAGAGAATTTCTGTGTTCAACCATAAATGGAGAAATTTGATGATGATTCCTCATAATCAAACAAATAAAAAAAGCCCTTCCCCAAAGCGGGGAAGGGCAAAATAACAAATTTCAAAGTAATGCTGAAAATTAATAAGAATATGCATTCAAAGAATTTACTATATTATTGGCTTTTACTGAAATAGAACGGCCATCAACAGTAGCTCCCATATGTGTACCGACTATATATGGGGAAGAATCATTCGAATACACAATACAACCACTGTCTCCACCTGCTCTGGGATAGGTGGATTGTATTAAATCAGTAAATGTGCTGCCTTGATAACTACATCTAAAACTAGAACTTGTAACTTGTCCACTACCAACGCCATTGACACAGCCAGATTTGTTAATTGTAGTTCCTACGGAAACAGTTCGGTAACCACCAGCTACTAGTGTTTTGTTTGTACGAGCTATTGAATTGGTTATATTATAATCGCTGTTTGTAATTTTTACAAATGCAGCATCAGTATTACCACCAAATTTTACAGCGGTAATCTGACCAATCTTAATCATACCGTCATAAACAGGATCCCCAACCGCGTTACCATGTCCACAAGTCACAAATCCATATTCGTAGGAGCCGCCGACAGAACGTCTTGCGCGATACCCAATACTATAATCAGCATGAACACGATCTTTAATACAAGCACCTGCGCCTAAAGATTTATCTAAAATAATTTCACCACTTTGATTTTCAAATCGAATAGCTCCAGAATCACTTATCTCGCTTTTGAACAAGTCAATTTTAGTTGTATCAAGGTCTTTTATAGTAGCAATAATACAATTTTTGTCGTCGTACACGCCCCAAGTACCAAGAGAATTTTTTATGATACTATTTGCGGTATCGCTGTTCATGTAATCAGTAATTTTATCGGCTAATGACTGTAGATATTCATAAGAGTACTCAGCTTTTCGAACCTGTAAATCCTGATTTCCAGCCATGTTTTTCAACTGTTTTTGAGTCTCTTCTGAATCATCCGTTGTGAGAACCACCAACTCGCCGTTTTCATCCAAGTATCCACCTGCATAATCGGATGGATAAGAAGCGGACCTTCCCATAGAATTTTCTTGATAGATGCGATTGTATTCATTATTGGACTGCTCCTGAATAGCCACCATCTCTTCTTCAGAAATTGGTTCACTAGAGATTGTTCCATTCGCGGATACAAATGAAATACTGGAAAGAACGACCGCTGCAAGGGTAACGAAACTGATCATACGCTTTTTCATTCTAACTCCTCCTTTTTTGCACATATATCTGTCATTTTCATTCAGCAGTTTTAGCATAGGATGCTATTTTTATAGTATATGAAAATCACTACTGTGCTTACAGTATATCACAAAATATTTGTGCATACAACCAAATATGGAAAAAATCGGTCGCAATATTCTACAAAATACATGTGTTTACGCAGAATAAAAAAAGCCCTTCCCCAAAGCGGGGAAGGGCAAAATTCTGCTTATATAGAAACCCGTATGAAACTTCGCTTAGAACCGTTCACGCACCACATAGGATGTGTGCAGGATTTCGTGAGCCTTGTGGCTTCCCGGCTTCTCGAGGAATTCCTCATAGACTTCCTTGAGCACCGGATTGTCGTGGGATTTTCTGAGCGGCATGTTCTCATCCGCATTGTACAGCGCGGACGCGCGCAGGCTCTTGAGATCCACGAAGTTGCGGACAACTGCCGGCTGTACCGGCTGGCCGCCGCCGTTGACGCATCCGCCCGGGCACGCCATGATCTCGATGAAATGATAGCTTGCTTCGCCGTTCTTGACCTGGGTCAGAAGTTTCTTCGCATTTGCAAGACCGGAAGCAACGGCCACGTTGACGTCCATACCGTTCACATTGTAGGTGGCGGTCTTGATGCCGTCGGTTCCGCGGACTTCCTGGAACTCCAGCTTGCCAAGCTCTTCGCCGGTCAGCGTCTCGACTGCGGTTCTCAGCGCCGCTTCCATAACGCCGCCGGTTGCGCCGAAGATGACGCCCGCGCCGGTCGATGTGCCGAGCGGTGCGTCGAACTGCTCATCCGGCAGATCCTTAAAGATGATGCCTGCACGGTCGATCATGCGGGCAAGCTCCCTTGTGGTCAGTGAAACGTCGATGTCCGGATAGCCGGAAGCCGACTGGTCCTCACGCTGCGCCTCGAACTTCTTCGCGGTGCACGGCATGATGCCGACGACAAAGATATCCTTCGGGTCGATGCCGTTCTTCTGCGCGTACCAGGTTTTGGCCAGTGCGCCGAACATCTGCTGCGGGGATTTGCAGGTGGACAGGTTCGGGATGAAGTCCGGGAAATAGTGTTCGCAGTATTTGACCCAGCCCGGGGAACAGGAGGTGATCATCGGCAGCACGCCGCCGTTCTGGACGCGTTCGATGAACTCGTTGGCTTCCTCGAGGATGGTCAGGTCGGCCGCGATGTCGGTGTCAAAGACGCCGTCAAAGCCGAGCCTTCTGAGCGCCGCGACCATCTTGCCTTCGACGTTGGTGCCGACCGGATAGTCGAACGCCTCGCCGAGTGTGGCGCGGATGGACGGAGCGGTGTGTACGATGACATGCTTGGATGGGTCGCTGAGCGCTTCCCATACCTTGTCGGTGTCGTCCTTCTCAGCAATGGCTCCGGTCGGGCAGACCACGATGCACTGTCCGCAGGATACGCAGGCGACACTGTCAAGATCCATGTCGAACGCACATCCGACATGGGTGTTGAAGCCCCTTTCATTCGGGCCGATGACGCCGATGCCCTGCCATTTTGCACAGGCGGCGACACAGCGGCGGCACAGGATGCATTTGTTGTCGTCGCGGAACATGTGGATGGCGCTGTCGTCGATATCGTAATGCGGATTCTCGCCATCGAAACGGCTGGCGTCATCCACTTTGAAATCCTTACAGAGCTTCTGCAGCTCGCAGTTTCCGCTGCGCACGCAGGAAAGACATTTGCGGTCGTGGGTCGAAAGAATCAGCTCGAGCGTCATCTTTCTGGATTCCAGGACCTTCGGGGAATGGGTGAAGATCTCCATACCCTCGTTGACCGGGTAGACACAGGCAGCCACCAGGCTCCTTGCGCCCTTGACCTCTACGACGCAGATACGGCAGGCGCCGATTGCGTTGACCTCTTTGAGGAAGCAGAGGGTCGGGATTTCGATACCGCCGAGACGTGCAGCTTCCAGAATGGTACAGTTCTTCGGCACGGATAGCGGCATACCGTTTATTTTAATATTTACATTTTCCATTCGTTGGTACACTCCTTACTTCTTGCTGATTGCGCCAAAGCGGCATTTATCCATACATGCTCCGCACTTGATACACTTGGAAAGGTCGATGGTGTGCGGATGCTTCACGGTACCCTCAATTGCGTGCACCGGACAGACTCTCGAGCAGAGGGTACATCCCGTACATTTTTCCTTGTCGATCTGGTAGTTGAGCAGCGCTTTGCAGACGCCGGACGGGCAGGTCCTGTCCTTGATATGGGCTTCGTACTCATCACGGAAATACCGGAGGGTCGAGAGTACCGGGTTCGGTGCGGTTTGTCCAAGTCCGCACAGCGAGTTTTCCTTGATGTAATGACAGAGTTCTTCGATCTTGTCGAGGTCCTCCATCTCCGCCTTGCCGTCGGTGATCTTGGTCAGCAATTCGAGCAGACGGCGGGTGCCGACGCGGCACGGCGTACATTTTCCGCAGGATTCGTCGACCGTGAATTCCAGGAAGAACTTCGCGATGTCGACCATACAGTTGTCCTCGTCCATGACGATCATACCGCCGGAGCCCATCATCGAGCCGATGGCGATCAGGTTGTCATAGTCGATCGGGATATCGAAATGCTCAGCCGGGATACATCCGCCGGACGGTCCGCCGGTCTGAGCCGCTTTAAATTTCTTGCCGTTCGGGATGCCGCCGCCGATTTCATCGATGATCTCCCGGAGCGTGGTGCCCATCGGGACCTCGACAAGTCCGGTGTTGTGGATCTTGCCGCCGAGCGCGAAGACCTTGGTGCCCTTGGATTTTTCGGTACCCATCGAAGCGAACCAGTCGGCGCCCTTCAGGATGATCTGCGGGATGTTGGCATAGGTTTCAACGTTGTTGAGGACGGTCGGCTTGCCGAAGAGTCCCTTGACTGCCGGGAACGGCGGACGCGGTCTCGGCTCGCCGCGGTGGCCTTCGATCGAGGTCATCAGCGCGGTTTCCTCGCCGCAGACGAACGCGCCTGCGCCAAGGCGGAGACCCAGGTCGAACTCAAAGCCGGTGCCGAAGATGTCCTTGCCCAGAAGGCCGTATTCCTTCGCCTGGTCGATGGCGATCTGCAGACGCTGGACCGCGATCGGATACTCCGCGCGGACATAGACGTAGCCCTGGGTTGCGCCGATTGCGTAGCCCGCGATCGCCATGGCTTCAATCAGGGCGTGCGGGTCGCCTTCGAGAACCGAACGGTCCATGAACGCGCCCGGGTCGCCTTCGTCGGCGTTACAGGCGACATACTTCTGGTCCGCGTCGTTCGCGGCCGCGAAGCTCCATTTGAGTCCGGTCGGGAAGCCCGCGCCGCCGCGGCCCCTGAGCCCGGAATCCTTGATGATCTGGATGACCTGTTCCGGGGTGTATTCGGTCAGGCATTTGCCAAGCGCCGCATAGCCGTCGAACGCGATGTATTCATCGATGTTCTCCGGGTTGATGACGCCGCAGTTGCGCAGCGCGACACGTTTCTGTTTTTTATAGAAGTCGGTTTCGTTCAGGGATTTGACGTGATCCTGTTCTTCGCTGACCGTTTCAGAGTAGAGCAGTCTCTTGACGATGCGTCCTTTGAGCAGATGCTCCTGAACGATTTCCGGGATATCCTCTTTTTTGACCATGCTGTAGAAACAGCCCTCCGGATAGACGATCATGATCGGGCCCAATGCGCAGAGTCCGAAACATCCGGTTTTGATTACTTTAACTTCTTCACTTAAGCCTGCCAGTTCAATTTCTTTTTCCAGGGATTTGATGATCTGTTCTGAACCGGAAGAAGTGCAGCCTGTACCACCACAGACAAGTACGTGAGAACGATACATATGCGTAGTTCCTCCTTATTTATTTAATAATCTGAATTTTTCCAATGATCGGGAGCTCTTTTGTGTGGCCCTGTGCCGCATTGATTATTCCCATGATGACCAGCACCAGCCAGAAGATCCAGATCAGACCGTTAAGGACACTGAAAATGACGCCGAGCGGCCACAGAAGGCCCCAGAACGCGCCGGAAACAATCGACAGAATCACCGAGCCTGCGACCTCAAAGATGAAGAGCACCAGCCCCTGGTTGGCGTGGAACCGCGCATAGGGGGAATCCTTCGCAGCCAGCAGCGGGACCAGAAACAGAATGCCAATGTATGCAAGGATGGCCATGACCTTATTCTGGCTGACGTCGTCCTGCATCGGCGGCTGATACGGGTTCTGGTACTGGTTCTGATTTTGATACTGGTTTTGTCCCTGATTCTGATAAGGGCCCTTCTGCTGTTCCTGGAAGCTGCTCTGCTGGGTACCGCAGTTCGGGCAGAACTGAGCGCCCTCTTTGAGCTGTACGCCGCATTTTTCACAAAAAGCCATAGTATCCTCCTTATTTTACCGATCCAATGGTGTACTCCGACACGACATTGCCGTTGACCAGATGGTCGGTGACGATCTTTGCCACTTTTTCCGGGGTCATCTTGACATAGGTAACCTTCTCCTTGCCCTGTTCGAAGATCTCGACAACCGGCTCGTACTGGCAGATGCCGATGCATCCGGTCTGGGAGACGGTGACATTCTGAAGGTTCCTCTTTTCGACCTCATCGGTGAAGGCGGTCAAAACCGGGCGCGCGCCGGCAGCGATGCCGCAGGTCGCCATGCCGACAACAACGCGGATGTTGTCGCCGCTCTCTTCACGGATGCCGACTTTATTCTGCATTTTTTCTTTAATAGCCTGTAATTCAGCCAAACTTTTCATGGAATATGTACCCCCATATCTATAGTTTTCTTTACGCTTCGCCTTTGTTCTGCAGAAGCTCCGCTGTGTTTTCTATCAGAAAGCCGCGCAGAAACGAGATCACTTCGGGTTCGTTGAGCTGAACGCCTCCCAGCACTTCGCGGAACTGCCGTGTGTCCATGACAAACGATTCCCCGTCGTAGGAACGCGTATATACGAAGTCGATCTGCGGATTGCAGGACACCAGGGTGACGATCGTCTCATTGATGTCGCCAAGCGGCATGCAGTCAATGTGGTCCGTCCGGTAGACGGCCTTCACGGTGGTGCCGGCGCCGACCGTTGAGTCAATCGAGAAGCTTCCGCCGGTCATCTCAGCGCCCATCTTGAAGAACGGCACGCCGAGCCCGACCTTGCGGGTCGTCCTGGTGGTGTAGAACGGATCCACGACGCTTTTGACCTGTTCCCCGGTCATGCCGCAGCCGTTGTCCGTGATGTGCACGGTCATTTCGTGCGCCGATGTCTCCATAACGCCGATTTCGATCAGCGTGGCCTTGGCGGACACGCTGTTCTGCGCGACGTCCAGGACATTCAGCGATATTTCCTGCATCATAATCGGTTCTTAGCCGGCGTATTTTTCGAGGATGTGGTCGACATCGTCCACGGTCAGGCGGCCGTAAACGTCCTCGTTGACGGTCAGAACCGGAGCCAGTCCGCATGCGCCGATGCAGCGGCATGCTTCCAGCGAGAACTTGCCGTCCGACGTACATTCGCCGTTCTGGATGCCGAGCTTCTTGCTGAGCTCCTCGAAGATGTCGCCGGAACCCTTGACATAACAGGCGGTTCCAAGGCAGACGGAAATCTTATACTGGCCCTTCGGATTCAGAGAGAACTGCGAATAGAAGGTGACGACGCCGTAAATCTCCTCAAGCGGGATACCGGTTTCCAAAGAGATTTTTTTCTGGACCTCGAGCGGAAGATATCCGTAAATATCCTGCGCCTGCTGAAGGATCGGCATCAGCGCGCCTTTTTCATCCTTCAAATTTTCAATGACCTTCATGAGCTGTTCTTCCTGCTCTTTTGTTCCGTTAAACGGAACGCTTGTCTTCACATTAGCCATTTTAAACATTGACCTCCCTTAAACATTTTTTCATAAAAAACCGAAAAAAGGCCGGATTTTATGAAGCGCGGGTTTCCCCCGTTTTTGTTAGGACATAAGCAAAACCAAATGTCATACGCTGAAATTCTTTCGGAAAGGATGAAAAAACGCGCACGGAGACAAAACCTTTGTGCACCCCGTTTGCGCAATGAAAAACGGAAGCAGTCCCCCCTCTGGGACAGATCCCGTAAAATCCTTCAGCTGTTAAATTTCGAAGTTGCGTACTATGAATAAAATTATATCAAAAAGAATTTTCATTGTCTATAAGTTTAAACAATTAATTCTTCTTTTTTTGCACCAAACCGCCAAAATCTCCCGCGATTCCCCAACTTTATGAGAAAAGAAAGGGGAGCGCTGTCAAAGGCGGCGCGGTATTGTGAAAATCGGGCAGACACGCCTGTCTGCCCGAAGCTATGTAGTCCCGGGAGAACCATCTCCGGGGAGCGGGATCAATAGTAATAGTCGTAGCTGCCTACAATATTGGCGAATGAGAATACACCAACAAACACCAGAATAAAGTACAGGATAACGACCGCGGCACCGACAATGGTTGCGACCAGATTCCATTTTTTTGCGCTGTCATAAGCCATTCTCGCTTCTTCATAGCTCATGGCACTGTTGATTTTGGCCGACATGACAATGGCGACGATACCGAACGGCAGGCAGCAGAACAGGGTGTTCAGAATTGCCCAAACCAGCATGCCTGTCATGCTGACCGGCGGCTGTGCTGGCTGCTGCTGGTTGTACGCGTTGTACTGCGCATTCGGATTGTATTGATTGTTATACTGTGGCGGGGGTGGCGGTGGCGGGGTCTGCTGCTTGCTGAGATCAGGTCCGTTCTGGAACTGCGCGTTGTCCATCATCTGGCTGCCGCAGTTGGGGCAGAAGGTACTGCCGTCCTCGACCTGAGATCCACATTTGTTACAGATTGCCATTTTTTCTCCTCCTTCAAAATCTAACCTTTAGATAAATCTATTAAAAATACCAAAGCGGTAATTTTAAGCAAAGAGCGATCCCGGCGCCAGCAGGCTGAACGGGAAAACGGGGATGTTGCGCAGGATCGTAAATACCAGAATGATGAGGACCGCGATGGAATACTGCCTGACCGTCACCCGAAAGAGCGGGAGCAGATCCCTGCCGGTCACAATTTTCAGATAAATCTTTAAAAAATAATATGCCAAAAAAGGCGTTGCCAGTACAAAAAGCGCGTTAAAACCGAGCGCCCGCAGAAGGTCCAGATGCAGGATGCTGTATGCCGCGCGTCCCGCGCCGCAGCCGGGGCAGTAAAGCCCGGTCAGCTCGTGAAAGACGCAGGGGAACGGGCTGCGGTATAAATACAGGTAGACGGCTCCCGCCGCAAACAGGAGCGGCAGCGAGACGCCAATCAGGATACGGAACCACATCCGACCGCTCAGAGGCGTTTTTTGGGGGATTTCTCCGTTCCCGGCAGAACCCGCACCATGCGTGCCGGCAGTCTGCTGGCGGGAAACAGATGGTTCTTGACGATTGGACAATCCAACACCCTCCGCGTTCAAATTATAGTCATAAATTTTAAGTGTATTTTACCATACTTTGCGACATTTTTCAACTGGAAATTTTGAAATCTTTCTAAAACTCCCTGATTTCAGCATTTTATCTTGATGGTGCACTGCCTGTACAGCACAGGCGGACGGCATAGTCCGGAACATCTTTCGTGACCTTCATCGGCCCGTTTTCATAGAAAGATATGGTGTGGGACTGTCAAATATGCGCACATATGGGGAATGCGGGCAAGACAGCCGCGGGGGACAGAGGGGCCTTGATTGCGGACTTGCAGATCCTGTACAGGCGCGTTCCTGATGTGCGTTGATTCTGACGCTGGCATGGCGCGGAACCAAAACCATCGGTTGAACTGGCAGCATGCACCGGTTCGGGAAGGGCATTATACCGGTTCGTCTCTCAAGAGGCACTGAAAAACCGCCATTTGCATCGCACGCGCTGCAGCTGCTGAAGCAGTCGTATCCCACAGCTTTTCATTCTGAGCAAAATTGTTGTTGTCATTGTTTCATTCCAGCTGAAAGCGGCAGCTTCTTATTCTCACCGGCATAGCCGATGGTTTGTTTTCACTGATGCTGCAAATAAGGAAGCGGAGACTCGAGAGAATCTCCGCTTCCTTATTTGATTTATGTCAATGCCAGGATGTCCTGTCATATAAGATGGGATGCGTCCCACGGGGAAACATCGTTCAGGCGCCCAGGATGGCCAGCTTGACCTTCAGCAGGTCCAAAACGTTGACCTTTCCGTTGCCGTCATAGTCGGCTGCCGTCTTGTATACGCCGTCCAATGGAGCTTTGCCCAGGATATCGGCTTTGATCGACAGCAGGTCGCCGACGCCGAGGACTCCGTCGGAGGTGACGTCGCCCAGCACGCACAGAACGGCTTCATCCACGACCGCGCCGCCCACAAGCAGCTGCAGCGTGCAGCCGGTGCCTGCAAACGCATCGTCCGCGAGCTTCTCGCCGGAAGCGTTCAGCACGGCAAACTCCGCGTTCGGCACGGCTTTGAGCATGCCGGAAAGTTCGGAAACGGTCGTCTCGGCGGAAAGCCCGTACAGGATGCCGTCTTCAAGGTTCAGCGCTTCGTCGTCCGGTTCGATGACCGGCTGTACATAGTCGTCGGCAAACCGAATCCAGTTCAGGTCGCAGATGGATTTGGTGGTCGTTTCGTTGACAAATTTGATATAGACGTCATGGACGCCGGTGACCGCTTCGCAGGCAGCCTTCGCGGTGTTCCAGACCGTCCACGCGCCGGTGGAGGTGATGGGAACGGTGGCAATCTTCTGTCCGTCCAGCGAATCGAGATAGATCTCAGCGGTTCCGCCCTGCAGGCCCGCCGTGTAGCGCATCTCGATGCCGTTTGCGGTCTTTGCGTCGAAGTCGATGTTTGCAAACCGCGCCCAGTCGCCGTTCTCGATGTGGTTGAGCGCGCCGGTGCCGTCGTCGCTGTTCTTGCTGATGAGGTCGATGCCGCTGCGTTCTTTGGCCGTTTCGGCTTCAATCTTGGTAAACGCGTCGGGGTCCCGCACGACGAACTGCAGCCAGTTCATATCGCAGATCGAGCCGGCGCCTTCGCCGACAAAGCTGAGATAGAGCTTGTGCACGCCGGTCACCTTTTCGCAGGCCGCCTTGACGGTCTTCCAGGTGTTCCAGCTGCCGGTCGGGTCGAGCGCAACATCCGCGATCTTCTGTCCGTCCGGAGTGTCGAGCCGCAGCTCCAGCGTACCGCCCTGCAGACCGGCCGCATAGCGCACCTGCACGCCGTCCAGCGTGCCCGCGCCGAAGTCGACATACTGGAACATCGCCCAGTCGCCGTTTTCGATGTGGTTGAGCGCGCCGGTGCTGTCGTCGCCGCTGTTTTTCTTGATGTCGATGCCCTCGCGGACGTCGGCCGTTTCGGCTTCAATCCTCTTGGATGCGTCGTGCACGACAATTTCCGGGGCAATAAACCGGAACCAGTTGAAGTCGCAGATCGAACTGGTGGTTTCTTCGTTGACAAACTTGATATAGATATCGTGAATGCCGGTGATATTCTGTAATTCGGAGGTGCTGGCCGTCTTCCAGGTATTCCAGTCGCCGGTGGGTTCAAGCTTCAGCTCCACTGCGCGCTGGTCGGCCATCGAGTCGACCCAGACTTCCAGGGTGCCGCCCTGCAGGCCGGCCGCATAACGCGCTTCGAAGCCGGTCAGTCCGCCTTCGCCAAAGTCCACGTCGCTGAATTTGGCCCAGTCGCCGTTCTCGATGTGGTTGAGCGCGTCGCCGCCGTCGCTGCATCCCTTTTTGATGTCGATGCCGTTTCGTTCGCTGGCGGACTCCGCTTCTATCCGTCCATAGGCGCTGACGGTGTTGAGGATGTAGTCGAAGCGCATCGAGTCGAGGTTGAAGTTGCCGGGGTTGACGCTGCCCTCGGATACGACCTTGATCTGGTTGACGCCGGTGGACAGCTTGACGTCCTCAATCGCGTATTCGAACCATTCCTTCCAGGAATCCTTGACAGGAATATTGATGTCCTTGACCTTCTGGCCGTTGACATACAAAGCGCCCTGACGCGGGGAATTGTCGTATTCAGGGTGTCCGGCGGTATTTTTCTTGCCGCTGCCGCAGCGCAGCACGAGGTCGTAGTTGCCGCCCTTCTTGATATCGACGTTGAACTGAGCGGTATCGCCGACCTGCTTGTAGCCCGCGACAAAGCCGCTTCCAGTGTAGCCGGCATGGTCGGTTGCAACGCGGACATGGTTGAAGTCGTTCGGGATCAGCTCCGCTTCTTCCATCTCAAACAGGTCGCCCGGGTTGATCTCAGTGACACGGATGTCCTCTTCGGCGCCGAGATCCGGCTCCACGATGCCGTCGGTGTCGATCGTGACAAGGATTTCCTTGCCGGTATCCGGGGTTTTGACATAGACAACGCTGTTTTCGGTATCTAAATAGCAGGCCTGCTCGGCTGCGTTGTAAGCGTCGAGGGTATCGACCGGTGCGACCAGGGTGCCGTTGACCGTTGCGCCGCGCAGCGTCTCGATGTGGTTGAATTTCAGGTTGTAGGAGCGTTCCACCGGCTGATAGACGTCCGGGTTCGGGCAGGCGCGTTCGTTGATTTTGAACGAGATGTCGCTGCCGTCCTGCATGCTCTCAAAGGTGGTGGTCGCGTATGCGTCCTGGGTGATATATTCACGGGTTTCGCCGTCGTCCTCAAACAGGGTGAACGAGGTGTGTCCCTTCGGGTAGATGTCCAGTGTCAACGGGTCGAGCGGCTTCTCATCCGCATAGTCGACATCCGGTCCCATCGGCACGATCGCGCCGGCCTTGACATAGACCGGGATCTCGTCGAGCTTTGCGCTCACCTGCATGGTGCGGCCCTCTTCGCCGCCTTCATAACGGCCGCCGGTGTAGTAGTTGTACCAGGTTGTGTTCGCCGGGAGCCAGACCTTGACCGAGGTGTCGGTCTCGGAAAGGGCGGGCGCGACTAAGAACCAGTCGCCGTAATAGTACTGGCGGTCGAGGTCCCATGCGTCCGGGTTGTTCTGGTTGTTGTCCTCCAGGAGCATCGGGCGCATCATCGGCACGCCCGCGCTGTAGCCCTGATAGGCCAGCGAATAGGTGTACGGATACAGGCTGTAGCGGATCTTCAAGTTCTGCCGCAGCGTGTCCTGCGCGGTCTGGTCGAAGGTCCAGGGTTCGCGGCCGTCGTGGCCGTGGGTGCGCATCATGCTGCTCCAGGCGCCGAATTCCGATACCCAGCGGGTATACAGGTTGTTGCTCGGACGCTTCATGAAGCCGCCGAGGTCGTTCGATACGCTCCAGTAGCCGACAAGTCCGGCATCTAAGGAGTAGCCGATCTGGTAGCCCATCTCGCTGACGGTGTTCTGGATGTCGCCGGACCACGCGGTTGCGAAGTGCTGGCCCGCGTAGCTGCCGCGCGTGATGAACATCGGCCTGGACTGGTCGGTATATGCCTGCCATGCCTCATAGACGTACTTGGCGGACAGGGTCGGCATGTAGTTGTAGTGGGTGTTTCCTTCAGCGATGTCGAATTCATCCGGCCAGAACCAGTCGCCGTAGCCCGGCTTGATGACGTTATCCATATGGGCGTTGACCCATTTCTCGCGGACCTCCGGAATCCAGAAGCGGCCGCCTTTGTTCGTGGGATCGCTTTCGTTCTCCTTGGCCTCCGGGGTTCCCTTGTTGTTGTGCAGTCCAACCTTGAAGCCCAGCTCGTCCGCCCGCTGGAACATCGATTCGAGATCCGGGAAGCGGGTGGTATCCCATCTGTGCGGGCTCCACTTGTCGCCGCGCCAGCCATAGTCGAACACGTAGCTGTCGCACGGATAGTCTTCATTCCGCAGGCGTTCGATCCATTCGATGAATTCATCCTGCGTGGCGTTGTCATTGCCGTATTTCGAAAGCATAAAGCCGTGCGCCCACTTGCCGTAAAGCTCCATGCGTCCGGTCAGCTCGGCATATTCGTTCAGGATGGTTTTGAAGTCGGGGCCGTAGATGAAGAAGTAATCGAGGTAGTCCCGCGTCTCAAAGCCGCCGCCGCGCTTGAAGAACTTGGTGTTCTGATCCAGTGTGTTCAGGAAGATGCCGTAGCCGACGGTGCTCATGTAGAACGGAGCGATCAGCTGGCCGTGGTCCATAGCAAAGTCGGTGATATCCTTGTCATACTTGTTGAGCTGTTCGGTGTGACCCTTTTCGCCGGTGCCGAAACCGAAGATTCCGCCGCCGCCCGGGCCTTCCACCTTTCTGACGCCGCGGACGCCGGTATCCCTGTTGTAGTACATGCCGGTGTCGTCGGTGTCCTTGCTGATGAGTGTCAGGTTATCCTTTTCATACATCTGCACACGCAGGGGGGATTTCTGTACGCGGATGACCATTTCATCGGTTGCGATTTTGATGTAGCCGCCTTCGTCGCTGACCGTTTTGCTGACAGCCGGCCATTCGTTTTTCTGTACCATGTAGTACAGCTCGTCCTCACCGCGGTAGCTGCCGTCCACCGAAAGCTGGATGCGTGCCATCCGGTCGGTGCAGAGCTCCACCTGGAGTTCTTCGTCACCGGACTGGAAGGTCATCAGGTTGCCGTCCTCGGTGTGGGATTCATAACTGCCGATTCCGGTGTCTGCCGCCAGTACGGTCGGTGCGGATGATATCGCCGGAATGACGGTCAGGCTCATGCAGAGGCTCAGGAATAAGCTGAGTATCTTTCGCCCTTTTGTTTTCAATTTTTATCCTCCTTTTTTGCCATGGCACGATATGGAAACCATTCCACATCGGATGTCTATCTTTCTTCATTATTCTAACATAAAAATTGACACATGTAAACAGAAGATTTAAAAAAATGATATATTTTTGGGTTGGAAATTGGCGGTTTTCTGTAAAAAAAAGAAATTCATAAGCGATATGGTTTGGTCAACAATAATACCGGACAGGTTTTTCGTAAAACAGGTTGCCGAAAGCGTTCTTTGCAGCATATTTTAAAAATCTGTCCGCGCAGTACAGATGGGAATCATGGAGGAGAAAAAATGCTGAACAATCCGCTTCAAAATAAGAACCAGAAAACAGGCTACTGTGGTGCAAACCACTGCATCCGCTGCACCGTCGTATCGTGCAGAAACCACTGTCAGGACCAGGACTATTGTGCGCTTGAGGCCATTCAGGTGGGAACACATGAGAGCCATCCGAGTGTCAAGCCATGTACCGACTGTATGTCTTTCGAAGCAAAATAAGAAAAGAGGGGCCGTCCTGCCGGATGGCCCCTCTTTTCTTATTTTGCGGAGTGTATCTTACACATTGTTTGGAAAGGCGTATTTGTATCCGAAGCGGCCTTTGTACCGCTGTGGGCAGTGGATTCATCCAGTCTGGCCGGATATCCTGGCTGTATGAGTGATATGCCGCTGTGACGCGGCGGCTTTTATGCTGTTGGCTAGGAAGCCTTCGCATAATGAGGCTATACCGCAGCGGCATTGCGGTGTTTGCCAAGTGACACTTGGCAATGTGGTCGTTACTTCTTTGCCGGCCAAAAAAGTAACCAAGAAAGGCCGTTCAAGGGGGCCATGCAGTGTGCCGCTTATGGCCAGATGGCCCCCTTGAAAATCCCCTCTGATATCCCTTCATCCGCTTCGGCCGTCTGCGGACGGCAATTGTTTTGGGCAGGGCGGCTGAATGGCTGGCAGCGGATGCTTACGTTCCCGAAGTCTATCTTTACTGGTACCCCAATTTCCGTAACTGCTGCGTAAAACATTCCTCCACGAAGAACGCCGTAGGCGATTGCTCCACCGCAGGTGGTGCCCGCAGCGCTAAGCTTTGTTTTCTGGTTGGAGATGGTGGAGCAGTGCTTTTCCGGATATATATTGCTCCAATGGCATTCTGATTCTTTGGCGGGTACATACATAACATGTAATTCTGCAGAGCTTAACGGCTCCTCTGTCTGTATATCGTTTTACTGCATAGTTCAAATAAATATTAGCCGATGCTTTTTACTATTTATAATGAAAGTGTTTATCCTTTAATACTTGCTGTCTGGAACAATTCTTTCTCCATGCCTGTTTATGAACGCAGCACTCGTTTATCTGCTTGTGTCAATTATATGGCGTCGCTGCCGAGGCAGATCGTCTTGTCCTTTGCTTCTTCGATGTCATTATACGGCACTTATCTGGGGCTTTAACAGGAATCAAACATTTCCTTATGAACCAATTAGGTATATTTTTAAAAATCCTGCTGTTTGCATTGACAGTACTCTGCGCCTATGCTACAATATGTTGTGTTCTATACATATTATGATACAAGATAAAGGAGTTGTTCCGCTTGCAAATATCGAAAAACGCAGAAACCGTCCTGAAGCGGCGGTACCTGGCCAAGGATGAAAACCTGAACTATCTGGAGGATGTGGAAGGACTGTTTAAAAGGGTCGCGCACGCCATAGCGGCAGCTGACGCTTCATTTGATAAAGACGCGGATGTAAAAAAGACCGAAGAGACCTTCTTTAAGATGATGACCGAGCTGGACTTCCTGCCGAACTCCCCGACGCTGATGAACGCGGGCCGTCCGCTGGGACAGCTCTCCGCCTGCTTTGTTCTGCCGGTCGGGGACAGCATGGAGGAGATTTTTGAGGCCATCAAACAGGCCGCGCTGATCCACAAGTCCGGCGGCGGCACAGGCTTTTCATTCTCGCGGCTGCGTCCCAAGGGCAGCACGGTGCGGACGACCGGCGGCGTTGCCAGCGGCCCGATCAGCTTTATGCGGGTGTTCAACATGGCAACCGAGGCAGTGAAGCAGGGCGGCACCCGGCGCGGCGCGAACATGGGTATCCTCAGAGTCGACCACCCGGATATCCTCGCGTTCATCGACTGCAAGAAGGACAACGCCGAGATCACCAACTTCAACATCTCAATCGGTGTGACTGAAGCATTTATGCAGGCGGTGCTCAGCGGCCAGATGTATGATCTTCGCAATCCCAAAACCGGCGAGGTGGAGGGAAGGCTGAACGCCAAGGAGGTGTTCGACAAGATTGTGGACGGCGCATGGCGCAACGGCGAGCCGGGCATCATCTTTTTGGACCGGCTGAACCGTGACAACCCGGTTCCGACGCTCGGCGAGATCGAGAGCACAAATCCCTGCGGCGAACAGCCGCTGCTTCCATATGAATCCTGCAACCTCGGTTCCATCAACCTCTCGAGGATGCTCAAGGAGACTGACGGCGGCTATGAAATCGATTACGACAAGCTTGGAACAACGGTGGAGAACGCCGTGCATTTTCTTGACAACGTCATCGAGGTCAACAGATATCCGCTTCCCATCATTGATGAGACGACCAAGAAGGCGCGCAAGATTGGCCTTGGCGTCATGGGCTACGCCGATATGCTGCTGATGCTGGGCATTGGCTACAACAGCGAAGAGGCGGTGCAGCTTGCCGAGGAGGTCATGCGGTTTATCTCTGAGAAGGGCCATGAAGCAAGCTGCAAACTCGCAGAAACGCGCGGCGCGTTCCCGGTGTTTGAGGAAAGTATCTATATGGATGGCGCGCCCGTACGCAACGCCACGGTCACCACCATTGCGCCGACAGGCACGCTTTCGATCATCGCGTCCTGTTCCTCCGGCGTGGAGCCGATCTTTGCGTATGCTTACATCCGCAACGTCATGGACGGCACCGAGCTGCTCGAAGTGAATCCAATTTTAAAGGCCGAGCTGCAAAAGCGTGGGCTTTACAGCGACGAGCTGATGAAGAAGATCATCGAGCAGGGCAGTCTGCAGCACATCGATGAGCTGCCGGACGACATCAAGCGGGTTTTCGTCTCGTCCCACGACATCAGCCCGGTCTATCACACCAAAACACAGGCCGCGTTCCAGAAGTACACCGACAACGCCGTTTCCAAAACGGTCAACTTCTGCAACGACGCGACGGCCGAGGAGGTCCGCGAGGTCTATCTGCTGGCCTATGAGCTTGGCTGCAAGGGTGTGACGATCTACCGCGACGGAAGCCGGGATTCCCAGGTGCTGAACATCGGCAAGGTGAACGACGGCAAGGAAACGCCGAAGGAGGATAAACCTGAGCTTCCAATGAACCTGCAGCCGCGCAGGCGCCCGGAAATCACGATGGGCATCACTGAAAAGATGAAAATCGGCTGCGGAAACCTGTATGTCACGGTCAATTATGACGAGCTGGGAATCTGCGAGGTGTTCACCAACACCGGCAAGGCGGGCGGCTGCCCGTCACAGTCCGAAGCGACGGCCAGACTCATCTCCATCGCCATGCGTTCCGGAATCAGCGAGGATGCGATCATCGAGCAGCTGCGCGGCATCCGCTGCCCGTCCACGACGCGGCAGAAGGGCGTGTCCTGTACCTCCTGCCCCGACGCGATTGCCCGGGTCATTAAGAAGGTCAAGGATATGCGCGGCATGAAGCCCGAGGATATCTCCAAGCAGATCGCGTCTGTTCCGGAGCCGGCTTCACGACCCGAGTCCGATGGGTTCCGGTACTGTCCGGAGTGCGGTGAAAAGCTCGAACACGAGGGCGGCTGTGTGACCTGCCGCAACTGCGGTTATTCGAAATGCTCCTGAATGTCTGAATGAAACGCTGTTACCATGTGGGGTCCATGCACAGCCTTCATTTTCATCCAGATAGTTTCCTTTTATATAAGGATAGGGACAAAGCGATTCTAATAGAGGAAAGCGGTTTTTATTGACGTGTTTCTTCTATATAAATGGCGTAAAATCCCGGTATGTTTTCAGCAAACATGCCGGGACTTTTTTTATCGGTAAAACGCCGTCTGCAGGGGCTTTGCGGTTTATATCCATCGGGTGCCACCTGATCTGGAAGAATATGCATATCCGCCGATGGATGTTTTCTTTTCAGAATATTTATTTTTGTTTGTAGAAGATGCCAAGTAGTTTGGAAAGAGCTCTGGAATTTCATAGTCAAAATCACTAAGATTCAAAAACATGGCTGTTTTGTGCGGTTTGCACATATTGTTAAGGGAGAAGTTGGGGTTAAATGTAATTAGTGAACAATGAACTGCTCTGATACAGCTGTGATCGCCCATTTTCGCCCCTTTTTTTGGGAGTTTTTTTATTTGACAACGGGTTGTCCGATGAATATAATAGCTAAGAACTTGGCAAAATATACAACAAGAAGGATTTGTATATTGTTTCCGGCGGCATATGCGGCCGGACCAAAAAACCAAAAAGAGGAGATAGGTATGAATCACTTATTTGAAACACTCAGCGCTTCTTTAAAGTTTTTAAAGAGCCGGGCCTTCGCAATCGGGGCACTGTGTGTGGTTCTGGCCTTCACGGTCGCTGTTGTCAGCGATAAGACCAAAACCGTTTATATCCACGATGGCGAACAAGTAAGTCTTGCATTTACAACCGAAACCGATCCGAGTGAAATCCTGAAGGAGCAGGGAATCCGGACCGTTGCGCATGACAACATCACCTTTACAGGCTTTGACGGCAATTCCGGCGAGATCAAAATCGACCGCGCGTTTCCGGTCAGCGTGACCGCTGATGGAAATACGCAGCTCGTGTACATGACCGACGGCCAGGTAAAGGATGCGCTGAAACAGGCGGGTGTCACCGTCGCACAGGATGATCAGATCAACCTCTCGCTTTCCGCTCCTGTTGAGCGGAACACCACCATCGTCATCAAACGAGTACAATATGAAACGATAGAAGAACGCGAAGCGATTGCCTATGAAACCGAGACGAGGACCAATTCCCTCCAGCCATCCTGGCAGAGGACCGTTGTGACGGCCGGACAGGAAGGGGAGCGAACAAAGGTCTACTCCAAGAAGATTGTGGACGGTATGGTGCAGAGCACCGAGCTTGTCAGCGACAGCGTGACAAAGGAACCGGTCAATCAGGTGGAAGAGGTCGGCACGATGTCGGTCGTTTCCGATCTCGGCACGGTTGAGCTGGATGCAAACGGTGTCCCGGTCAGCTACAAAAGCGTCATGAAGAATGCGGTCGCAACCGCATACAGCGCGAGAGCGGGCGCGGGCACCGCAAGTGGGCGTCCGGCCATTGTCGGCCATGTCGCCGTCAACCCGAATGTCATCCCTTACGGAAGCAAGCTGTATATCCGCACGCCGGACGGCAGTTATGTTTACGGATATGCCGTTGCGGCGGATACCGGTGTTGCGCTGAATCAGGGCATCATCGATGTGGATCTGTTCTTCTCCACCTATGAGGAGAGCTGCCAATTCGGCAAGAAGGCGGTTGACATTTATATTCTGGAGTAATGGTAGATAATGCAAGGCTTTGCGGGGATTCATCGATCGATGAATCCCCGCTTTATTTTTGTCAAATATCATGTATTTAGTCTTGGGGTTTCTTTGTATGCTTGGCTGGAGGGATTGTTGTACCGCTGTGGCGCAGCGGCTTTTCTTTGATTGCCAAGGCACCTTGGCAATCTGGTCGTTACTTCGCTGTGGCGCAGCAGCTTGCTTATGTTTACCAAGTGACACTTGGCTGTGTGGTCGTTACTTCTTTGCGCGGCCAAAGAAGTAACCAAGAAAGGCCGTTCAAGGGGGCCATGCAGAGTGCCGCTTAGGGCCAGATGGCCCCCTTGAAAATCCCCTCTGATATCCCGCTATCCTCTTCGGCCGCCTGCGGGCGGCGTATTGCTTTTGGCAGGGTGGTTGGGCATAGCCAGCAGCGGACGCTTCCCCGGTTATTGGTTTCTCTCATGGTACCCCAATACCTTAGCTGGTTCGTGAACTGACATCGATTCTTGCAGGTTTCATTGGTCATAGATATATCACAATCCTTCGATTAAGTATCTTACAGAGAATCTACAGGGATTTAACTCTCTTAGACAGGCACGTCGGGCAACCACCCTGCTTATTTAGAGTACAAAACGAAACCTTTACCATACAGCATAGAGCAGATCAATTATTCCAATGGATTCGGAATACGGGGCGAACGGAATATATAGATATAACCGCCAGAATAACGGACGTTCGAACCCAGCGAACGCTGTGCGTTCTTGCCCTAAATATGATGCGGACGGGCAGAGGGGGAATCCAAAGGGGGAATGACGTCCATTCTCATTGTACCGAAGCGGCATTCCCCCTTTGGTGGCCTTTCTTGGTTCTTCTTTGGCCACGCAAAGAAGAACATCCACTTGCCAAGTGGTACTTGGTAAACACAGCCAGACCGCTGTGTTTACAGCACAGCAGGAACTCTTTCATGCCCCAATAATCAAAGCAGTCCTTTGTGCTCAAGCTCTGCCAGCATATGCAGCTTTGCATTGTCGCGAACACGCTCATCGATGTTTATCCGGATGCATTGACTGCACATCCCCATGCTGTCCATAGAGATACTCCCCAGCATACAGCATTTTTCCTTTTCATAAATACAGAGATCATTATCACATTTGATATGCATGTTATCACCCTTTTTCCTGTTAATAGTTTTATATACACCGTACTTAAAATAATATAGAATTAAAATATTTATTGCCTCTATCAGTAATTATAGGTCAATTACACCATAATATCAATAGGTCAAATGCACCATAATTACTTTGGGTGATAAAATGAGCAGATTAAAGGAAATGCGATTAAAAAGGAACTACACGCAGATCAAAGTGCAGATGATGACCGGAATTGACCAAAGCGATTATTCAAAGCTGGAAAACGGGCGCCGTTATATGACCTTCGAGCAGTGCCGTAAACTGGCCTTGGCCTTAGGAACGAGTATGGATTATTTGGCTGGGCTAACTGATGACGACAGACCATATAAACGGTCAAAAGATGTAACTTGAAACGTAGATGATGAACTGAAAAAGCGAGAAGTAGATGGCTTCTCGCTTTTTGGTATAAGTTGATAAGAATGAAAAAATTCACAGTGCCCAGCTTTCATTTATTCAAATAACTGACTGTGAAGACCGGACAAAGAAAGATGAACCCTTAAAGATACGTACCAGCCGGGGTGTTGGGGTACTATGAAAGCAATCTGTAACCGGAGAAGCGTCCGCTGCTAGCTATGCCCAACCACTCAGCCCAAAGCAAAACGCCGCCCGCAGGCGGCCGAAGCGGAAAGCGGGATATCAGAGGGGATTTTCAAGGGGGCCATCTGGCCCTAAGTGGCACAGTGCATGGCCCCCTTGAACGGCCTTTCTTGGTTACTTCTTTGGCCGCGCAAAGAAGTAACGACCACACAGCCAAGTGTCACTTGGTAAACATAAGAAAGCCGCTGTACTACAGCGGTACAACACTATGCTTCAACAAACACCCTGTCAGGCTGTTCTGGAAAACAGCTATAGCTATTCCCCGTTTTTTAACAGTCCAAAAAAGAAGGCCGGAACACATCGGCGTTCCGGCCTTCTTTTTACTATTCGTCGGCGGATAAAACCTTGAGGATTTCACCGACATACATGCGGTGATAATCCTTCGCCGCATAGTTCTTGTCAATCGACGGATCAAGGAAATGTTTCGGGTCCAGATCCGAAAAGTACATCTTCCTGCAGACCAGCGCAAGCCGCGACTGCTCCAGATACGGCGTATCCTCCGATGTGCCGACCGTGAAGCCGCATTCGGCAATCTTATCGACATCGCGGCCGCTCTTGGAGCCGCACAGGCTCAATTGCTTCCGGTAATCCTCCGTCATGAAGTTCAGCGAGAAGGTATCGGAATTCTCCAGATATTCAAAGGTCAGCCGCTGCGGACGGATGAAGATAAACGCGACATCCTTGTGCCAGAGCGTGCCGACGCCGCCCCAGCTCGCGGTCATCGTGTTGACCTTGCCGCCGCATTTCGTCGTGATGAGCGTCCAGTCCTTGCTGATGAGTTTAAACGGATTATCCTGGATTTCCAGTGTGGTCAATTCCTGATGCATATCATACACCGCCTTTTCTCCGCGCAGTCGTTCTGCCGTCCGGTTCCCTGCGCGGCGGGGCGCCCGGCGGGAAGGCGAAAGCTTTCTGACAGCCGCCCTCTTTCATCTCTATTATACCATCCGCGTCAATCACGCGGTTAGCGCTCACAGCCATTGTATGACCGCTTCCTATACAATAGAACCGGCGGATTCTCCGGCATCTGAAACGCTGACAGCCACGGCGGAGCCTGCGGCCGGGATTCGGCGGCGGAAAACGAATGGCGCTTATAATCATTCATCCAATGTAACATAAAAATACACCGCAGCCGATGGAAGCGTCGGGAATGGCCGTCATCTGGTCGTGGATAAACAAATGAAAAAGAAGGAACTGCGGCGGTAAAATCGACAAATCCAGCCGACTGTACAGGATGGATTCTGGTCAAAATGGGAAAACAGCATAAATATTCAGAAAAGACTTGCATTTTAACGCGAAACGTGTATAATTATAACTGTTCCGGGATGAGAACATCCCGATCAAATAGAAACTGTATTTTTAAAATAACAAACCACGATACATAGAAAGCAGGGATTTTTTATGAGCGATATCAAAAAAGTAATTCTGGCGTATTCCGGCGGACTGGACACCTCGATCATCATTCCATGGCTCAAGGACAACTACGGCTGTGAAGTCGTCGCGGTCGCGGCGGATGTCGGACAGGGCGCGGAGCTTTCCGGCCTTGAAGAGAAGGCCATCAAGACCGGCGCGTCCAAGCTGTACATTGAGGACCTGCGCAAGGAATTCGTCGAGGAGTATGTGTTCCCGACCCTCAAGGCGCAGGCGGTCTACGAGAACAAATACCTGCTGGGCACCTCCTTTGCGCGCCCGATCATCGGAAAACGGCTGGTCGAGATCGCGAAGAAAGAGGGCGCGGACGCCATCGTACACGGCTGTACCGGCAAGGGCAACGACCAGGTGCGGTTCGAGCTGGCCATCAAGGCGTATGCGCCGAGCATGAAGATCATCGCGCCGTGGCGGATCTGGGATCTCAAGAGCCGCGACGAGGAGATCGACTACGCGATCGAAAAGAATGTGCCGATCGCGCTGACCCGTGAAACCAACTATTCGAAGGACAAAAACCTCTGGCATCTGTCACATGAGGGACTCGACCTTGAGGACCCGATGAACGAGCCGGATTATGATAAGATTCTGGAAATGGGCGTCTCCCCGGAGAAAGCCCCGGACGAACCCACCTACATCACCCTGTCGTTTGAAAAGGGCATCCCGATCGCGCTGAACGGCGAGAAGATGGACGGCGTCACGCTGATTGAGAAGCTCAACGAGCTGGGCGGCAAGAACGGCATCGGCATTGCGGACCTTGTCGAGAACCGGCTGGTCGGCATGAAGAGCCGCGGCGTCTATGAGACCCCGGGCGGCACCATCCTGTACCATGCGCACGATGTGCTTGAAAGCATCTGCCTGGACAAGGCGACCGCGCACTTCAAACAGCATGTTGCGGTCAAGTTCGGCGAAATCGTCTACGACGGCCAGTGGTACACCCCGCTCAGAGAAGCGCTCAGCGCGTTTGTCGATTCCACGCAGGAGACCGTCACCGGCGACGTGAAGATGAAGCTCTACAAGGGCAATATCATCAATGCGGGCGTCTGCAGCCCATATTCGCTGTACAGCGAAGAGATCGCGACCTTCGGCGAGGACGATGTTTACGACCAGACCGATTCCGCCGGCTTCATCAACCTGTTCGGCCTGCCGATCAAGGTCAAGGCGCTGATGGATGAAAAAAGAGCCGAGAAGGAAAATAAATAACATTCAGTAGAAATGATGTGCTGAAATACGAATAGTAAGGGCCAAACCGGCCCTTACTATCAATTCTTTTTATGGAAGACTGTGCCGGGGAGAAGAAAACGCCGTTACAAATGGCTGTGATACCTCCGAACAGCGGAGAGGAAGCATCTGATGGATGAAAGCATGAATGTCATGATCAGTTTTTGGGTGACCGGCGACGAGTTTGATTTCGACACGGTGACACAGGCGGTTGGCGTGGAACCGACGCAGACCTGCAGCAAAGAGGAATGCAGAAACCCGATGTTTGCGTGTACCCGGTGGAATTATGAGACCGGATATATCCAGACCGACACCGTCTCGGATGAATTTGAAAAGATGGTCGACCTGCTTTGGGACCATGCGTCCGATATCGAGCAGACGCTGCGGGACCATGCACTGGAATGCGGATTCAGCATTGTCATCCAGGCCGAAGAGGGTCAAAGCCCGGCGATTGAGTTCAGCCGGAGATGCATCCAGTTCGCGGCAATGATCGACGCGGAGATCAGCGTGGACATCTATTAAGACGGCCGCCGCAGTCCTTTTTGGATTGCGGACAGTCCTTGGATTGCACGGGCCATCCCGGACGGATTCGAGAAGATGGCCGCCTTGCTTTGGGCACATGCATCCGGCATGAAGCAAATGACGCAACATGATGCGCTGGAATGCCGAAAGTCCCTTTTGCGGGGATGCAGGCGGTCCCTGTTTATCGGGCGGTGATGATCCGGTTCCCTGTACAGCCATGATTCGATAAGGCACCTTGCCAATCTGCAGGACGCCGCCGGACGGCGAAAGGATGCCTGCACATTGTCAAGAGGTACTTTCCCGCCCTTTCGAAGGGTGAAAAATCAGTAAAGGAGCAGACCTATGGATAAACTGTGGGCCGGCCGGTTTCAGAAGGAAACCGACAAGGATGTAAACGACTTCAATTCCTCGATCTCCTTTGACAAGAGGATGTATCGGCACGATATTCTGGGCAGCATCGCCCATGCCACGATGCTCGGGGAAACCGGCATCATAGAGAAGAGCGAATCCGAATCGATTGTAAGGGGACTTGAAGGGATCCTTGCGGATATCGAAGCCGGAACGCTCGCCTTCGATGAAACGGCGGAGGATATCCACATGTTCATCGAAACCCAGCTGACCGAAAGGCTGGGCGCGGCAGGCAAGCGGCTGCACACCGCGCGCAGCCGGAACGACCAGGTGGCGCTGGACATCCGGTTCTATCTGAAGGATGAGGTCGACGAGATCAAAAAGCTTCTGACCGCGCTCATCCGTGTCGTGGTGGAGCAGGCGAAGAAGAACACCGACGCGGTCATGCCCGGCTACACGCATCTGCAGCGGGCACAGCCGATCACCTTTGCGCATCACCTGCTGTGCTATGCGCAGATGTTCTTACGTGACCTTGACCGGCTGCAGGATGCATACCGGCGCATGGACGCCATGCCGCTTGGAAGCGGCGCGCTGGCCTCGACGACCTATGGGATCGACCGGCAGCGGGTCTGCGACCTGCTGGGCTTTGCGAAGATCACCGAAAACAGCCTGGACGGCGTGTCCGACCGCGATTTCTGCATCGAGCTTGGCAGCGCGATTGCCACCATCATGATGCATCTGTCCCGTTTCAGCGAGGAGATCATCCTGTGGTGTTCCTGGGAATTCAAGTTTGTGGAGCTGGATGACGCGTTCGCGACCGGTTCGAGCATCATGCCGCAGAAGAAGAACCCGGACGTGGCCGAACTCGTGCGCGGCAAGACCGGCCGGGTATACGGCGACCTGATGACCCTGCTGTGCATGATGAAGGGCCTGCCGCTGGCCTACAACAAGGATATGCAGGAGGACAAGGAAGCCATCTTTGACGCGGTCGACACCGTAAAGCTGTGCATCATCACCTTCACCGGCATGATCGATACGATGACGGTTTTAAAGGACAACATGCGCCGCGCGGCGGCAAAGGGCTTCATCAACGCGACCGACTGCGCGGACTATCTGGTCAAGAAGGGCCTGCCGTTCCGCGACGCCTATAAATGCACCGGCGTACTGGTAGCAGAGTGCATCCGGCAGAACAAGACGCTGGAAACCTTGGAGATCGAATATTATAAAGATATCTGCGAGCTGTTTGAGCGGGATGTCTACGACGCGATTTCACTGGAACGCTGCGTGGGTGGCCGCAGGATTCCGGGCGGACCGGCCGTGGAATCGGTGCTCAGACAGATCGAAGAGATAGAAGGGGTGTTGCCGCATGAAGATTAAGGTTGGCGTCATCGGCGCGACCGGCTATGCCGGCGTCGAACTGATCCGGATCCTGCTGTCCCATCCAAACGCCGAAATTGCGGCGGTCAGCTCGGTCAGCTTTCAGGATCAGCAGATGAATGAAGTTTATCCCGTCTTCAACGGGATTTTTGAAAAAAAGCTGGTGGATGAGGACACCGCCATCGAAGCCTGCGACGTGCTGTTCGCCTGTGTCCCGCATGGGCTCAGCGAAGTATTGGCTGAAAAATGCTCAGGGAAGGGCAAAAAGCTCATTGATCTCGGCGCGGACTTCCGTTTAAAGAGTGAGGAAGCCTACAGGGAGTGGTACGGGCTCAGCTACAAGTTCCCGCAGCTGCATGAAGGCGCGGTCTATGGCCTGCCGGAGTTGTTCCGCGATCAGATCGCGGGCTGTGAGATCATCGCGAATCCGGGCTGCTATCCGACCTCGATCGCGCTGGGCCTTTACGGCGCGGTGAAAAACGAGCTGATCGACCTCTCCACACTGGTCATCGATTCGAAGTCCGGCACGACCGGCGCGGGACGCTCGCTCACGCAGACCACCCACTATCCGGACTGCAACGAGTCGTTTGCGCCGTACAAGACGGCCTGCCACCGCCACACGCCGGAGATCGAGCAGACGCTGTCGATTCTCAGCGGCAGGGATGTCAAGGTCACCTTTGTGCCGCATCTGCTGCCGATCAACCGCGGCATCATCTCGACGATGTACGCACGTCTGACAAAGGATATTTCCCTGGAAAGCATCCACGCGATGTATGTGAATTTATATCAGGATGAACAGTTTGTGCGGGTGTTGAAGCTGGGCGACACGGCGAACCTGAAAAACGTGCGGTGCTCGAACTTCTGCGACATCTCGCTGCATCTGGACAGCCGCACGGGCCGCCTGATCGTGGTCAGCGCCATCGACAACATGGTCAAAGGCGCGGCAGGCCAGGCCGTACAGAACATGAACATCCTGTTTGGCATGCCGGAAGAAACCGGTCTCAGACTGGTACCGCCAAGCTTTTAAGCGATGGGGCGTATGCCGGCAATCTTGTAGGTTTGCCGCTGTTTGTCCTATCGGTATGCCGCCGTCCCGTGCTGGCGAAGGTTTGATGATGTTCCACCTGTAGAAATCTCCGGCTTATTGAGACCGGAGCTTGGTTTACGCAGCGGCCTTAAGTATTGGGATACCACAGAAGCGGCTTGTAACCGGAGAAGCGTCCGCTGCTAGCTATGCCCAACCACTCAGCCCAAAACAGAATGCCGCCCACACCACCGCGGTGGAGCAATCGCCTACGGCGTTCCCCGTCTGAGTAATCATTTACACAGCGGCTTCGGGAATCAGGGTACCAGTTAAGATAGCATTAGGGAACGTAAGCATCCGCTACTAGCCATTCAGCCGCCCTGACCAAAACCAAACGCCGCCCGCAGGCGGCCGAAACGGAAAGCGGGATATCTGAGGGGATTTTTAAGGGGGCCACCACCTGCGGTGGGGCGCTCGGCTATGCCGCTTTTTGGGCTGCGTTGTTGCGGTGAATTGGTCATAGGCTTCTTTTTTATCTCAGTGCCGCGTAGCGCGTGCACCAGCGCAGCTGGCCCCTTAAATGGCCTTTTCTGGTACCTCTTTTGGCCACGCAAAAGAGGTACTGCCACCAAGCAAGGTTTTGCTTGAAAACAAATGTAGAACGCTGCGCCGCAGCGTCCAGTATATTTGTTTGTCAAGCAGCATCCGGCTGCACGGCGGTTGCTTTCTTATACGACTCGAAGCGTTAAAACTTACAAACCAATCAAGAAATCTAATGGATTTAGAATCCATGCAAAAGTCCATCTATGGGAACTCCTGAAATCATTTTAGGAGTTCCCATAGATGGACAATCGAACGAAAGAACTGGAGGTGCCTGCATGGCAGCCACATTGATAGAGGGCGGCGTGACCGCAGCCGTGGGCTTCAAAGCTTCCGGCATCCACTGCGGCATCCGCAAAAACAAAATGAAGAAGGACCTGGCGCTGATCGTCAGCGAAACGCTTTGCGATACGGCGAGCGTCTATACGCAGAACAAGGTCAAGGGTTCGCCAATTCTGGTGACGAAGGAGCATTCCCAAAACGGCAAAGCGCAGGCGATAATTGTGAATTCCGGCAACGCCAACACCTGCAACGCCGACGGCGTGGAGAAGGCCAACCGGATGTGCAGGGCCATCGCGCCGGTGCTGGGAATCGATGAGACCGATGTGCTCGTCGCATCCACCGGCGTCATCGGACAGCCGCTCCCGATTGAACCGATTGAAGCGCATGCCGAAGAGCTGGCCGCGGCGCTGTCCGAAACCGGTTCAGCCGAAGCGAACGAAGCGATCCTGACGACCGATACGAAGCTCAAGGAAGCCGCCGCGGAATTTCTGCTGGACGGCAGAACCTGCCATATCGGCGGCATCGCAAAGGGATCGGGTATGATCCATCCGAATATGGCGACGATGCTCGGCTTCATCACCTCGGATGTGAACATCGATTATACGCTGCTGCAGAAGGCGCTGTCCGACTGCATCACGGACACCTTCAACATGGTCAGTGTGGACGGCGACACCTCCACCAACGACATGGTGACGGTGCTTGCCAACGGCATGGCCGGAAACGAACGCATCGTGACCGAAGACGCCGGTTATGCGGCGTTCCGGGAAGCGTTGATGCTGGTCTGCATGAAGCTTTCCCGCATGATCGCCAAGGACGGCGAGGGCGCATCCAAGCTTCTGGAATGCGTCGTGACCGGCATCGATACGACGGTGGCGAGGAAGATCGCGAAGTCGGTCATCACCTCGAGCCTGACCAAGTGCGCATTCTACGGAGCGGATGCGAACTGGGGCCGTATCCTGTGTGCAATCGGCTACTGCGACGAGGACTTCGACATCTCGAAAACTGAGGTTTCACTCGAGTCGGCAAAGGGCAGCATCCTGGTCTGCGAGAACGGTGCGGGCGTGGCGTTCAGCGAAGAGAAGGCCAAGGAAATCCTGCTGGAGGATGAAATCATCATCCGGATCGATATGCATGACGGCGAAGGTACGGCAACGGCATACGGCTGCGATTTGACCCACGAATATGTGACCATCAACGGCGACTACAGGACGTAACAACAGATAGAGATACAATAGAAGATAGAGACGGGGGCTTAAGTTATGGATATCTCCAATACCGAGCAGGAACAGGCAAAGGTGCTGATACAGGCGCTGCCATACATGCAGAAATACTATGACAAAATCGTTGTGGTCAAATATGGCGGCAATGCCATGATCAACGACGAACTCAAGCAGGCGGTTATGAGCGACATCGTGCTGCTGTCCCTCATCGGCATCAAGGTGGTGCTGGTGCACGGCGGCGGGCCGGAAATCACCGATATGCTGAACCGGGTCGGCAAGGAGACGAAATTCGTGGGCGGACTCCGTTACACCGACAAGGAGACGGCCGAAATCGTGCAGATGGTGCTGGCAGGCAAGGTCAACAAAGAGCTGGTGACGCTGCTCAACCGGAACAAAGGCAGCGCCATCGGGCTGTGCGGACTGGACGGCAATATGATCAAGGTCCAAAAGATGCAGTCCAGCATCGATCTCGGCTATGTCGGCGAGATTGAGAAGATCGATGTGACGATCATCCACGACTGCATCGATAAAGGATACATCCCGGTCATCGCGACGGTCGGATGCGACGAGAACGGCGACGTCTACAACATCAACGCCGATACGGCGGCTTCGCGCATCGCATCGGAGCTGGGCGCGGAAAACATCATCCTGATGACCGATATCAAGGGCGTGCTGCTGGACAAGAACGACCCGCAGACCTTTGTGCCGACCGTGAACATCAGCGAGGTGCCTTATTTGATCAAGCAGGGCATCATCTCGGACGGCATGATCCCAAAGGTGGAATGCTGCGTCGAAGCCATCCGCCGCGGCGTCAACCGCGCGGTCATGATCGACGGACGCACACCGCATTCCATCCTGATCGAAATCTTCTCGAACGAGGGCATCGGTACGATGTTTGTATAGGATATTCACATCTGTGGTGCAGGCTGAGTCGTTTTTAGCAGGCACAGCCAAAATTCATTGTGCAAGATGATGTCATATGCCCGTTAATCGGAGCCTGTGGCGTACAGATAAAAAACAGGAAACGGGGAATACTGCCCGTTTCAAAACGCGGTTTCTTTTTACTTCCTTTTTCTTTTTCCAAAGAAAAAGGAAGAGGAGGTGGACAGATCTATGAAACATGAAGAACTTAAAAAGCTGGACCAGACCTATGTCATGAATACCTATGCGCGCAGTGATGTCAGCATCGACTGCGGCCGGAACGCGATCTGCTGGGATCTGGACGGCAAAGCATATATCGATTTTGGCAGCGGCATCGGCGTCAATTCGCTCGGCTTCTGCGACAAAGAGTGGACCGCCGCGGTGACTGCCCAGCTTGGAAAGCTTGCGCACACATCCAATCTGTATATGACCGAGCCGCAGGCAAAGCTGGCTGAACAGCTCTGCGGCCGCACCGGCATGAAGCGGGTCTTCTATGCGAATTCGGGCGCGGAGGCAAACGAAGGCGCCATCAAGCTCGCGCGCAAGTACAGCGAGCAGAAGTATGGAAGGCAGCGCACCGGCATCGTGACGCTCAAGCAGTCCTTTCACGGACGCACCGTGACGACGCTGGCCGCCACCGGACAGGATTTCTTTCATCAGTACTTCTATCCGTTTACCGAAGGGTTCCGCTATGCGCCGGCAAATGATTTTGCGGGACTTAAGGCGGCTGTGGATGAGACAACCTGCGCGGTCATGATGGAGCTGATCCAGGGCGAGGGCGGCGTGATTCCGCTGGAGAAGGAATTTGTCGACCAGGCCGCGGCGTTCTGCCAGGAAAACGACCTGCTTTTGATCATCGACGAGGTACAGACCGGCATCGGCCGCACCGGCAAGCTGCTTTGCTGTGAGCATTACGGCCTGAAACCAGACATCGTGACGCTGGCAAAGGGACTGGGCGGCGGACTGCCGATCGGTGCGGTGCTGACGGGGGAAAAGAGCGACGTCTTCACCTTCACGGATCACGCGACCACCTTCGGCGGGAACCCGGTCGTCTGCAGCGGCGCGCTGGCGGTGCTGGAAAGGATCGACGAAGCGTTCCTGAAGGAGGTTCTGCGCAAGGGCGAGAAGATCCGGTCGCTGGTCATGCGGATGAAGCATGTGGAAGGCGTGGACGGCAAGGGCATGATGATGGGCATCCGGCTGGACGACAGTGTGAAAGCCGGAGAGATCGCGAAGAAGTGCCTGGAAAACGGACTGATTGTGCTGACGGCAAAGACCAAGCTGCGGTTTTTACCGCCGCTGACCATCACGGATGAAGAAATCGAGAACGGTCTTACCATATTACAACAGGTATTGGAACAATGCTGACTAATGGAGGGAAGTAGCGATGAAACATCTTTTAAAGATGCTGGATCTGTCCAAGCAGGACATTATGGAGATCCTGAACCTCGGCGACCAGCTCAAATATGAACAGAAACACGGCATCCGCCACCGGCACCTGTACGGCAAGACGCTTGCCATGATCTTTCAGAAGGCGTCCACCCGCACCCGCGTCTCGTTTGAGACCGGCATGTACCAGCTCGGCGGCCATGCGCTGTTCCTGAGCGCATCCGAATTGCAGATCGGACGCGGCGAGCCGGTGCAGGATACCGCCCGCGTGCTGTCGAGGTACTGCGACGGCATCATGATCCGCACCTTTGCCCAGAAGGAGGTCGAGGATCTGGCCGAATACGGCAGTATCCCGATCATCAATGGGCTGACCGACTTCGCGCATCCCTGCCAGGTGCTGGCCGATCTGATGACCATCCGCGAGCACAAGGGAAACCTGAGCGGGCTCAAGATGTGCTACATCGGCGACGGCAACAACATGGCCAATTCCCTGATTGTCGGCGGCCTCAAGGTGGATATGACCGTTTGTGCGGCGACGCCGAAGGACTATCAGCCGGATGCGCAGGTGCTGGATTTTGCGGAGAAGTGCGGCGGCCTGTTCCGCCTGACCGACGACTGCATGGAGGCGGCGAAGGACGCGGACGTCATCATCACCGACGTCTGGGCGTCGATGGGCCAGGAGGGCGAGCGCGAGAAGCGCGCGAAGGCGTTCCAGGGCTTCCAGGTCAATAAACAGCTGCTGAGCGTCGCAAACAAGGAGTGCATGGTGCTGCACTGCCTGCCGGCGCATCGTGAAGAGGAAATCACCGCCGAAGTGTTCGAAGCGCACGCGGATGAGATCTTCGATGAGGCCGAAAACCGCCTGCATGCGCAGAAGGCTGTACTGGTCAAGCTGCTCGGCGGCGCACAATAATAAAACGAACATCATAAGGCTCCGGTTCCATAAGGATGTTTAAGGCGTCATCGTTTATTCAAACGATGACGCCTTGCTTCGCCAAATGCTTATCATTTTCAAATTATAGAAGAAGCTTTCTATTTGTTAACTTGTCTTTTATCTGTTCTTCCCACAAGATAATCTAACGAAACATGAAAGACGTCTGCAATTTTTAGCAGAACATCCAATTTGGGTTCTCGTGTCATTAACTCATAATTTTGATATGTCTTTTCGGTAATATCGCAATATATCGCAACTTCACGCTGCGTGTATCCTTTTTCTTTTCTGCATTGTTTTAGACGTTTTGCCAAAACATCTCTCATATTCTATCACCTACAATTGTTCTTGACATAACAAGTATAGGGAGTTAGAATAAAGAATATACCAACAATTGTTGGTGTGTAATATTGAGAGGTGAAGAATGTGGCAGAATTTTGCTTAAAATGCTGGAACGAATTGAACGGAACAAACGATCCACCACAAAAATTCATTATTTCTAAGGATTTGGATTTATGTGAAGGGTGCGGTAAATGGACTCATGTTATTTTGATGGAATGAAAATATGCTTATCTGCATAAATTTAGATTTATTGTATTTCCCTTTAAAATTCTTTATGCAATTCTATTTGTATTATGCAGAATTCTTATTCTGCCCTATTTAATTTATAAGCATAAAAAAATAAAAACGATTATGACAAATAACGATCTTTTGGATTCAGACGTTTCTCAGGGCGTTTTACCGGTTTCAAAGGCAAATTTTCAACTCCGGGTGTCTCTGGCATATCCGTTTACCCGTCGATTTTTTACAAAGTCGAGCGTGTAATCGTAGCTGCCTTTGTTCGCTCCACGAAAAAAATTTCTTGTCAGCGTAATGTCAATTACTGTATGATATTAAAAACAGAAAGAAAAACAGACGGAATTTTCCGTCTGTTTTTCTTTCACCTTATGCCAGGTTTGCCTTCTGCTCCTCAACATCCTTACCAAGAGGGCGCTTTTTGTGCCATTCCGGAGCCAATGCCGCCGCGTTCTGTCAGATTTCATGCGTACTGATCGCTGCACACCCGCGTCCGGATTCGGGTACAGGAAAAAACATCGGATAGTTTGAAGAAAAATCAGAGAAGATGAAACATTATGGGGTTGTGATGTGTCCAATAAGATGAAGGGAGGCGATGATCATCGAACAAGAACTTCAAATTGGCGCGGCAGAGATGGAAAGGCTGATGGACGCCTATGGGGATATCCTGCTGAGGGTCTGCTATCTGTACCTGAAGGATTTGCAGCTGGCCGAGGATGCGCTGCAGGAAACCTTTCTGCGCGCTTACCGCGGATACGGTCATTTTAAAAGGGAAAGCAGCGAAAAGACCTGGCTGACCAGCATCGCCTGCAATGTGTGCAAGAATATGCTGCGCGGCTCCATGAAGAAGCAGCGGGAGGAGCTTCCCTTGGAGGAAGCCGTTCTTCCTGGGCAGGAGGAGCCGTCCGGCGACGACACCCTGCTGCGGGCCATCATGTCACTGTCTCCGAAACATCGGGAGGTCGTCCTGCTGTACTACTATCAGGGCTTCTGCGTCAGGGAGATTGCAGATATCCTGGATGCCCCGGTGTCCACCATCTCTGTCCGCATGAAACGCGCGCGAAAAGCGCTGAGAGAAAGACTGGGAGGTTGGTACTATGGAGAATAATGAGATGAAGCGGCAGCTTGACCATGCACTCAAAACGGTTGCCGTTCATGACGATCTGAAAAGACAGATTCTAAAGGCCTGTGAGCAGGATGAAAAGCCCTGCGTACCCATCAGGGAACGCAGGCGCAGGGCGTACCGGCCAATTCTGATCGCGGCGGCGGTGCTGCTGAGCATCGCGGTTCCGATTACCGCGCTGGGCGCAACGATACCCGCGGTCAATGATATCATCGCGGTCTTCAGTGAGAAGTTTGCCCATTTCCTGATGCCGGTCCGCCAGCAGTCGAAGGTGGGGGACTTTACCATGACGGTGCTGGATTCCTGTTTCTCAAGCGATGCGGCATTTGTAACCTACAGTATCCAGAAGGACGGAGGGTTCCGATCTGAAGAAGAGATGCGCAGTTACTTGGGTGGGATTTCTTTCAACTTATATTCGGATCAATCGGGACGCAATGTAAGTGGAAGAGGCACAGCCATAGAGCTGATGACGATGGACTGGGAGGCGGGAACGGCGGTGTTCCTGTGCTATGCGCTCGACATGGCGCACCCGGATGACCTGCCTGCATCTCCGATCGGCTCAAGCTTTACCCTGAAGGCCAGCAGGGAATCCCAGACAAGCACACCGGACCAAGCTCAGACGGATCAAACAGAGCCTATACAGCCGGAGCCGTTCTGCGAGGTTTCCTTCCAGTATGACCCAAAATCAGAAGTGCTGGAGAAAGAGCTTGATTTGACGACAAAGTGTGGTGTGGTGACACGCGTCGCGGTCATGCCCGCATTCGTCATAGTCAGAGTGAAGGAGGGAAACATCCCTGTGCAAGGGGAAATCACCGTACAGCTGTCAGACGGCCGTTCCATCCCGTGTAAACTGGACAGCGGAGCAGGCTATGTAGGATTGTACACGTATGAGGACAGCCGAAGCATCGACATCCAGGGGTTGGAGACCATCAATCCCCAAGATGTAGTCTCAGTAAATGTGTTTGGAACCACTGTTGAGTTTCCATAATCTTTGCGGTCGCTGTCCCTGCGGACAACACACCATAAGCCCGCCAATCCTCTGAACTGCCTTGTGCAGACGCAGAGTCAAAACCCCCTAGATACAAAGACAAGCGAACCACCGTTTCTCCTTAAAGAGACGGCAGTTCGCTTGTCTTTTATACTGTGAACAGCTAAAGGCTCAGGAGCCGTTCGGCATTTTTATAAAGGATGCAGTCCAACTGTTCGGGGGTGAGTCCGGTTTCCCGCATGCGCTGGAGTTCCTCGGCCTGATTGTCCCAGGGGCTGTCGGTGCCGAACAGGATCATCTTGGCGTTGTGATTGTTGACAATCCGTTCAAACTGTTCGACAGGGTAGAAGCACAGGCCCATCGAGGTGTCAAAGTAGACATTTCGGCCGACCAGATATTTTTCGACCTCATGCCACATCGACTGGCCGCCCAGATGTGCCGCGATGATCACGCCGCCCTGCATGGTGTCCAGCACGGTGCGCAGCCGTTTCGGCACACAGTGGTACGGCGGGTTGTATCCGACGTCCAGGCCGGCGTGGAACATGAGCATCAGACCGGCCGACAGGATTTCATAGTAGATCGGATACATGCGCTCGTCGTCGACAAAGAAATCCTGATAATCCGGATGCAGCTTGACGCCTTTGAAGCCCTGCTCGGCGATGAACCGGATGTGCTCCTTATAATCCTCATTGTCCGGATGCAGCGTGCCGAAGAAGATCGTTTTGTCGTCCTGCTCCCTTGCGGCCCACTCGTTGATCGTTCGGGTTTGTCCCGGCTTGGTGGCGATCGGCAGCACGACGCTTTTGTCGATGCCGGCCTCCTCCATAGATGCTAACAGCCGGGGCTTGGTGCCGTCGAGCACCGCTTTGATGCTGCCCTTCTCTTCGATGGTCGGGATCGCGCGTTTTGCAATGTTGTCGGCAAAGATGTGTGTGTGAAAATCGATTACCATGGCAGTGCTATCGACTCCTTTTACATAGAGGCGGGGGCTGTCCTCCGCCGTGTGATGTTTTTCCGTCCGCAGTAAAACGGATGTTCCGCTGATTTATAAAACAGAACCTGGCATCAGGCCGCCGGGGGGCCGCCGGCATCTTCCAGAAGATCGACCTCCGGCGGTGCGATCAGGTCGCGCCGGTTGGAGCTCATGAACAGCATGCCGACCACGATCGGCAGGTAGAAGGTCAGAAGCCGCCAGACCAGGATGCCGAAGTTGATCACGTTGGACGGGAAGAAGATGCTGAAGAACAGGAAGAAGCTTCCCTCCGCCGCGCCGACCGCGCCGGGCAGCGGCATAAACGAGGAGATCATCAGCACAAAGGCCTGCGCGCTGATCAGGCTGAACATATCGGCGCTCGGATCATGCAGGCCGAAGCTGCGGTACACCACATAGGCGACCGAGAAGAACACGGTCAGCTGGACCAGAGACAGCAGCGCCGAAAAGACCAGCGTCTTGACGTTCCTGCCCATAAACTTCATACCGTCGTGGAATTCCTCGATGTCCTTGAAGATGTGCTTGATCGTTTTATCGGGGTTCTTGAGGATGTGGATTTTGCCAAGGAACCGCACAATCCCGCGCGACGCCTTTTTGAGCGTCTTTTCAAAGAACGCGATGGAGATCAGAAACAGGATGACGGCAAGATTGACGATAAAGCCGATCAGCGTCAAAAACTTGAAGCCTGAAATTTCGCTGTTAAACGAATTGAATTTAAAGATCAGCACCACCGCCGAAAACAGCGTCAGCACCGACTGATAGACGATAAATTTGGACAGCAGCGCTGTGATGGCGCCGCCGAGGTTCATACCGTACTTGGTCAGGTAGTATGCCTGGATTGGCTGGCCGCCGCTTGCAAACGGCGTGACGCAGTTGAACAGCTGGCCGATCATCGAGACGCGCAGCGTCTCCCCGAATTTGACCTTGCGGTCCAGCTTGCCGATAAACATGTGCAGGATGCCGGCTTCCAGTGCCCAGTAGATCACCATGCACAGCAGTCCCAGAAGGATCCAGAGCGGCTGAATCATCCCCGCGACCTTGAGCAGGTTGTCGAGTCCGTCCACGCAGATCATATAGACCAGCAGCGCGATGAGCGCCAGCCCGCAGACGACAAAATTGAGAATATTACTTTTTTTCTTCAAAGCGGGCGTATCCTTTCTTCGATTTCAATTTAATCTTCGGCGTGACCTTCTTGCCGTGTTTCTTCATTGAGTGGCTGCGGCACTTCTTTTCCTTCGGATGCTTGGGCAGCATGTCGCACTTTTCCACATAGTCGTAAACCTTGGCGTAAAAGTCGTCCCACATCTTGGATACGTTTTCCTCTGAATAGAAGAGATGACCGTTGTAGGCCATCTGGCAGGCCTTTTCGTAGAATTCCGGATCATCCCGCAGCCTGGAGAGCAGCGCGGCGAACGCGTCGTTGTCCTCTCCCTTCAGATAGAAGTCGAACAGGATATCCGGGTAGATGTCCAGATCCCGCAGCAGGATCGGTGTGCGGCAGTTCATCGCCTCGAGCACCGTCATCGGGAACAGCTCCTCAAACGACGGCAGGAACATCACATCGGACATGTTGTACAGGTCGTTCATGTAGTCGCGGTCCACAATGCCCAGAAACTTGAGGTTCGCGGGCGGGTTGTCATAGATGGCCTGGATTTCCTTATAGCCCTCGCTCATCTTGCCGAACGAAAAACCGCCGGCCCAGATGAACTGCACATCCGGCATACGCTTTGCAATCTCGACAAAATCGAAGACGCCCTTGCGGGTCTGCAGCTGTCCGGCGCACATGACGACGAATTTGTCCTCCGGGATACCGTACTGCATCCGGATCAGCCTTTTCTGTTCGTGTTCGAGCGGGAAGAACGCCTCATCCGACACAAAATTCGGAATGTAGGTGACCTTCTCGCGCGGAATACCGTACTTTTCCAGGATGCCGATGAAATAGGGATTCACCGTGACGAGGAAATCCATCTGCTTGTAGAATTCAATCATGTAGCCGTAGAAGGCCTTGCGGAAGAGTTTGGGCAGCTTGAGGCTGCGCTCGACCGTTTCCGGCGTGAAGTGGACATAGCCGACCGTCGCGCCCGAAAAGCTCACAAACGGGATGGACAGGAAGTATTCCAGATTCAATGTATGGTAATGGGTGATGTTTGCAAACATCATTTTGTCTTCATAGATCGAGTATTTATCCTGAAGCTTGTTTTTAACCAGTCCTACCTGCTCCTCGTAAGCGGACAGCACGCCGTGGCCTTTTGTCATATCCGCCTTGGAGAGCATATTGATACTGACACGCATGTATTACGCCTCCATCAACTTTCAATATTTTGTTCGGGTTCGCCGTCTGTTTCGGAAGCATCGGTATCCGGATGCGGAAATCGGGACCACCGCTGTGCGCACCTAGGAACCACCCATGCGCAGCGGACAGCCCGGGGTATCCCGCCTGTAGAGGGCGGATTCCGCATCTTGATACTACACCAAGCTATATTATAGATCATTGTCTGCGGCGAAACTAGGATTATTTATTAATTTTTACAGGCGGATAATTTAACATCCGAAATAATATTGGGAATAAGAGGATAAAATGGATATAAAATAAGAAAATCCTGTCAATCATGAGATTGAACAGGATTTTGATGTTCCGCAAAAATATGAAAATATTCGATAAAATAAGAAAATTATCTTGACAATAAAACAAAAACATTGTATAATAGTACAATGTATCAAAATGGGTCTTTGTGACCTTTGTTTATATTATTATAGCACACGAATCCGACAATATCAATAGCAAAATACAAAAAAATATAAAAAGCGCATCCAGGTTCTATGTATATTGCCCGCAAGCGGGAAGGATGCAGGAATTTTTCCCTTTCTATAAAGGAAGATGCGTTTTTAAAAGCCGCGCGCCGAAGAAAAAAACAGGTGCTGTTTCCTTCCTCTGGCGCCGCGTGCCGACCCCTGCGGGGAATCCAACGACAGCCATTGATGCAAATAGATGAATGGAGTGAAGAAAAGATGGTGAATGTGAAACCGGTACAGCTTGGCAAGAACGTCCGGATGAGCTTTTCCAGGATCAATGAGGTTTTGGACATGCCAAATCTGATTGAGGTACAGAAAAACTCATACAACTGGTTCTTAACCCAGGGACTCAAGGAAGTTTTCCATGACGTCTCATCCATCACGGACCATACCGGCAACCTGGTGCTGGATTTTGTCGACTACCGCCTGGATGATACGCCAAAATACAGTGTAGAGGAATGTAAGGAACGCGATGTCACCTATGCAGCTCCGCTTCGCGTCAAGGCGCGCCTGCTGAACAAGGAGACCGGAGAGGTCAAGGAACAGGAGATCTTCATGGGGGATTTCCCGCTGATGACCGAGTCCGGAACCTTTATCATCAACGGCGCGGAACGCGTCATCGTCTCGCAGCTGGTCCGTTCGCCGGGCGTCTATTACGGCATGAACTACGACAAGGCCGGCAAAAAGCTGTTTACGACCACGGTCATCCCGAACCGCGGCGCGTGGCTCGAGTATGAGACCGATTCGAACGACGTGTTCTATGTCCGTATCGACAAGAACCGCAAGATCCCGGTGACCACCTTTATCCGTGCGCTGGGCCTTTCTTCCGACGCGCAGATCACCGACTTCTTCGGCGAGGATGAGCGGATGCTCGCGACCATCCAGAAGGACTCCACCAAGAACACCGAGGAGGCGCTTCTGGAGGTGTACCGCAAGCTGCGCCCGGGCGAGCCGCCGACGGTGGAGAGCGCGCAGACGCACATCGACAACCTGTTCTTTGACGCCAGGCGCTACGACATGTCGCGCGTCGGACGTTACAAATACAACAAGAAGCTGGCAATCGGCCTGCGCATCGCGGGAAGAGAGCTGGCCGAAGCCGTCATCAACCCGCTGACCGGCGAGCTGATGGCCGAGAAGGGCGAAATCCTGACCCGTGAAAAGGCCGTGGAGATCGAGCGCGCCGGCGTGGACACCGTATTCCTGAACGTCGAGGAGCATCTTGTCAAGGTCATCTCGAACGGCATGGTCGACATCAGCGACTTTGTGGGCTTCGACTGTGAGGAGCTCGGCGTCAACGAGAAGGTCCGCTTTGCGGTTCTGCGGGAAATCATGGAGAACAATGAAAGCGAGGAGCAGCTCAAAGAGGCGATCAAAGCGCAGATCGACGAGCTGATTCCGCGCCACATCATCATAGATGACATCTTTGCCACGATCAACTATGTCACCAACCTGGGACACGACGTCGGCACCACCGACGACATCGACCATTTGGGCAACCGCCGCATCCGCAGTGTCGGAGAGCTGCTGCAGAACCAGTTCCGCATCGGCTTTTCGAGGATGGACCGCGTGATCCGCGAGCGCATGAACCTGCAGGCGCAGGATATGGACGTCATCACGCCGCAGAGCCTGATCAACATCCGGCCGGTTGTCGCGTCGATCAAGGAGTTCTTCGGCTCCTCGCCGCTCTCCCAGTTCATGGACCAGACCAATCCGCTCGCGGAGCTGACGCATAAGCGCCGTCTCTCGGCGCTGGGCCCGGGCGGACTTTCCAGGGACCGCGCGGGATTCGAGGTCCGCGACGTGCACTACAGCCATTACGGCCGCATGTGCCCGATTGAGACCCCGGAAGGACCGAACATCGGACTCATCTCGTACCTTGCGAGCTTCGCGAGAATCAACCAGTACGGCTTCATCGAGGCGCCGTACCGCCGGGTGGACAAACTCAGCGGCGTCATCACCGACGAGGTCGTCTACATGACCGCCGACGTCGAGGACAATTATGTCGTCGCGCAGGCGAACGAGCCGATCGACGAGAACGGATGCTTCGCAAACGCCAGGGTCACCGGCCGCTTCCGCGACGAAATCCTCGAGGTGGAGCGCGAGAAGGTCGACTTCATGGACGTCTCGCCGAAGATGGTCGTGTCGGTCGCGACAGCGATGATCCCGTTCCTCGAGAACGACGACGCGAACCGCGCGCTGATGGGCTCAAACATGCAGAGACAGGCGGTGCCGCTGCTCAAAACCGAATCCCCGATTGTCGGAACCGGCATGGAATACAAGGCCGCCGTCGACTCGGGCGTCGCGGTCGTCTCGAAGGATGCCGGCGTCGTCGAGAAGGTTTCGGCGGACCACATCGATATCCGCAAGGATAACGGCGAGATCAAACGCTACAACATCATCAAATTCCTGCGTTCCAACCAGGGAACCTGTATCAACCAGCGGCCGGTCGTCGACAAGGGCGAGCGCGTCGAGGTCGGTCAGGTCATCGCGGACGGCCCGGCGACCAGCAACGGCGAAATCAGCCTGGGCAAAAACGCGCTGATCGGTTTCATGACCTGGGAGGGTTACAACTATGAGGACGCGGTTCTGTTAAATGAAAAGCTTGTCCGGGACGACGTGTTCACCTCGATCCACATTGAGGAATACGAAATCGAAGCCCGCGACACCAAGCTCGGCCCCGAGGAGATCACCCGCGATATTCCGAACGTCGGCGAGGACGCGCTCAAGGATCTCGACGAGCGCGGCATCATCCGGGTCGGCGCGGAGGTGCGCGCCGGGGATATCCTGGTCGGCAAGGTCACGCCGAAGGGCGAAACCGAGCTGACCGCGGAGGAACGCCTGCTCCGGGCGATCTTCGGCGAGAAGGCCCGCGAGGTCCGCGACACCTCTTTGAAGGTGCCGCACGGCGAATACGGCATCATTGTGGACGTCAACGTGTTCACCCGTGACAACTGCGACGAGCTGAGCCCGGGCGTCAACATGGTTGTGCGTTGCTACATCGCACAGAAGAGAAAGATCTCGGTCGGCGACAAGATGGCCGGACGCCACGGCAACAAGGGCGTCGTTTCGAGAATCCTGCCGCAGGAGGATATGCCGTTCCTGCCGGACGGCCGTCCGCTGGACATCGTGCTGAACCCGCTGGGCGTACCGTCCCGTATGAACATCGGCCAGGTGCTGGAGGTCCATCTGGGCCGCGCAGCGGCTGAACTCGGCTGGAAGGTTATGACCCCGGTCTTCGACGGCGCGCACGAGGGCGACATCCGCGAGTGCCTGAAGGAAGCCGGACTGCGCGAGGACGGCAAGACCGTGCTCTACGACGGACGCACCGGAGAGGCGTTTGACAACCCGGTCACAGTCGGCTACATGTACTTCTTAAAGCTTCACCATCTGGTTGACGATAAAATCCATGCCCGTTCCACCGGCCCGTATTCGCTGGTCACGCAGCAGCCGCTCGGCGGTAAAGCGCAGTTCGGCGGACAGCGTTTCGGTGAGATGGAGGTGTGGGCGCTCGAAGCGTACGGCGCGGCCTACACGCTGCAGGAGATCCTGACCGTCAAGTCCGACGACATCGTCGGACGCGTCAAGACCTACGAGGCGATTGTCAAGGGCCAGAACGTCCCGAAACCGGGCGTGCCGGAATCCTTCAAGGTCCTGATCAAGGAGCTGCAGTCGTTGGGACTCGACGTCAAGGTGCTTGACAAGGACGACGAGGAGATCGACCTCAAGCAGACCTTCGACGACGACGACGATCTGGCGATCGTGCCGAGCGACGACCTCGACGACCTGCTGGAGGAACCGCATGTCGAGGAGGAGGACGACTTCGACGGCTTCGGCATCGACGAGCCGAGCGAAGAGGACCTCGATGTGCTTGACCATATCGCAGAGCCGGAGGACATCGCCCTTGTGGAGGATGCCGAGGAGATCCTTGACATCCCGGACGCTCTGTTCGAGAACCTGAAGGACGAATAAGCCGGCAGCATCGGGACATCAATCCAAAAGAATGACAGTCCGGGCCGTGCGGGGCTTTCAGAATGGGAGCGCGCCGCACAGTCCGGGCATATACCGCCTTGAAACGGCGGATACAGCCGCATGAGCGGTGAACCCTGCCGCCCGGCGGCAGCCGGAGAAGAAACATACCGCCGGCCTTCGGCGGATCCGATAGAAGCCCGCAAGGGCGAACATAAGTGAGAAAGGGGTCGCATTATGGAATTTAATGTTTTTGAGTCGATTAAAATAGGGCTGGCCTCCCCCGAGCAGATTCGGGGATGGTCCTATGGAGAGGTAAAAAAACCGGAAACCATCAACTACCGCACCCTGAAGCCCGAACGCGACGGCCTTTTCTGTGAGCGTATCTTTGGTCCGCAGAAGGACTGGGAATGTCACTGCGGAAAGTACAAGCGTTTGCGTTATAAAGGTAAAATCTGCGACCGATGCGGCGTAGAGGTCACCCGCGCGAAGGTCCGCCGCGAGCGGATGGGCCATATCGAGCTGGCCGCGCCGGTTTCGCATATCTGGTACTTCAAGGGCATCCCTTCGCGGATGGGCCTGATTCTGGATATGTCCCCGAGACTTCTGGAGAAGATCCTGTACTTCGCATCCTATGTGGTCATCGATCCGGGCAACACGCCGCTTGAAAAGAAGCAGCTGCTGACCGAGAAGGAATACCGCGACATGCGGGACAAATATGAGAACGAATTCCGCGCCGACATGGGCGCGCAGGCGGTCAAGGAGCTGCTGCAGGACCTCGATCTCGAGGAACTCAGCGTGCAGCTGAAGGCCGAGCTGGAGGATTCCGGCGGCCAGAAGCGCGTGCGCATCCTGAAACGGCTCGAGGTCGTCGAAGCGTTCCGTTCCTCCGGCAACAAGCCGGAATGGATGATTTTGGACGTGGTGCCGGTCATCCCGCCGGATATCCGCCCGATGGTCCAGCTCGACGGCGGCAGGTTCGCAACCAGCGATCTCAACGATTTATATAGAAGGGTCATCAACCGCAACAACCGCCTGAAACGCCTTCTGGAGCTCGGCGCGCCGGATATCATCGTGCGCAACGAGAAGCGGATGCTGCAGGAAGCGGTCGACGCGCTGATCGACAACGGCCGCCGCGGCCGTCCGGTCACAGGCCCCAACAACCGCCCGCTCAAATCCCTTTCGGATATGCTCAAGGGCAAACAGGGACGTTTCCGTCAGAACCTGCTCGGAAAACGTGTCGACTACTCCGGCCGTAGCGTTATCGTCGTCGGCCCGGAGCTTAAGATGTACCAGTGCGGCCTGCCGAAGGAGATGGCGCTCGAGCTGTTCAAGCCGTTCGTCATGAAGCGGCTGGTCGAGAAGGGCATCGCAAACAACATCAAGAGCGCGCGCAAGATGGTCGAGCGCGCGAAGAACGAGGTCTGGGACGCGCTTGAAACGGTCATCAAGGACCATCCGGTGCTTCTGAACCGTGCGCCGACGCTGCACAGGCTCGGCATCCAGGCGTTTGAGCCGGTGCTGGTCGAAGGCCGCGCGCTGAAGCTGCATCCGCTGGTCTGTACCGCGTACAACGCCGACTTTGACGGCGACCAGATGGCGGTCCACGTGCCGCTCTCCGCCGAAGCGCAGGCCGAAGCGAGGTTCCTGATGCTCGCGGCGAACAACCTGCTGAAGCCGTCCGACGGCCGTCCGGTTGCGGTCCCGACACAGGATATGGTGCTGGGCTCCTACTACCTGACGCTGGTCAAGGAGGGCGAGCCGGGCGAAGGCAAGGTGTTCCGCGACATCGACGAGGCGCTGATGGCCTATCAGGAAGGCGCGGTCGGCCTGCATGCCCCGATCAAGGTGCGCCTGTCCAAGAAGATCGGCGACAAGGAGATCACCAAGGTCATCGACGCGACGGTCGGCAGACTGATCTTCAACGACCCGATCCCGCAGGACCTCGGCTATGTCGACCGTTCCAACTCGGATAACCTATTCGACCTCGAAATCTCGTTCCTGGTCGGCAAAAAGCAGCTCGGCCAGATCATCGACCGCTGCATCAAGATTCACGGCACGGCGACCACCGCCGAAGTGCTTGACAAGGTCAAGGCACAGGGCTTCAAATACTCCACCAGGGGCGCCATCACCGTCGCGGTCTGCGACGCGGTGATCCCGCCGCAGAAGAAGGAACTTCTGCAGCAGGCGGAGAACAACATCGATAAAGTTACAAAATTATATAAACGCGGTCTCATCTCGAACGACGAGCGCTACAGCCGCGTGCTGTCCACCTGGGCCGATACGACCGAGCAGGTCACCAAGGCGCTGCAGGCCAATCTGGACCGGTACAATCCGATCTTCATGATGGCGGATTCCGGCGCGCGTGGTTCCATCAACCAGATCAGGCAGCTCGCCGGCATGCGCGGACTGATCGCGAACACCTCCGGTACGACGATTGAGATCCCGATCCGCGCGAACTACCGTGAGGGCCTCAACATCCTGGAGTACTTCATCTCGTCCCGCGGCGCGCGCAAAGGCCTTGCCGATACGGCGCTGAGAACGGCGGACTCCGGCTACCTGACCAGGCGTCTTGTCGACGTTTCACAGGAGGTCATCATCCGCGAGCGCGACTGCGGAACCACCGAGGGACTGATTGTCTGCGACATCAAGGACGGCAACGAGATGATCGAGCCGCTGACCGAACGCCTGCAGGGCCGCTATCTTGTCGAGGACTATGTCGACGAGAAGACCGGTGAAGTGCTCGTATCGAAGGACAAGATGATGGACGACGCCGACGCGAAGAAGCTCATCGAGGCGGGCGTCCAGAAGATCAAAATCCGCTCGATCCTCAACTGCCATGCGAAGCACGGCGTCTGCGCGAAGTGCTACGGCTCCAACCTTGCAAACGGCAAGGAGATCTCCTCGGGCGAGGCGGTCGGCATCATCGCGGCGCAGTCGATCGGCGAGCCGGGCACCCAGCTGACCATGCGTACCTTCCATACCGGCGGTATCGCATCGGCGGAGGACATCACACAGGGTCTTCCGCGTGTCGAGGAGCTGTTCGAGGCCCGCAAGCCGAAGCATCTGGCGATCATCAGTGAAATTTCCGGTGAGGTCAGCATGCAGGAGATCAAGAAGAACCGCCATGCGGTCATCACCAACAGGGAAACCGGCGATGAGAAGAGCTACCTGATCCCGTTCGGCTCCCGCCTGCGGGTACAGGACGGCGACCGTGTCGAGGCCGGCGACATCCTGACCGAGGGTTCGGTCAATCCGCACGACGTGCTGGCCGTCAAGGGCGCGCTTGCCGTTCAGGATTACCTGATTCAGGAGGTACAGCGCGTTTACCGGATGCAGGGTGTTGACATCAACGACAAGCACATCGAGGTCATCGTGCGCCAGATGATGAAGAAGGTCCGCATCGACGAGCCGGGCGACACCGGATTCCTGCCGGGCGCCGTCGCCGAGAAGAGCGAGCTGCTCGCGAAGAACGCCCAGCTTCAGAAGCGCATCGACGAGGGTGAACTCACGCTGAGGACCGCGACCTACATCCCGATCCTGCTGGGTATCACCAAGGCGTCGCTTGCGACCGACAGCTTCCTGTCCGCCGCATCCTTCCAGGAGACGACCCGCGTGCTGACCGAAGCCGCCATCAAGGGCAAGGTTGACCCGCTGCTGGGACTCAAGGAAAATGTCATCATCGGCAAGCTGGTGCCTGCCGGAACCGGTATGGCCAAGGATGTAGATGTTCAGGTTGCCGGGAATGCGGCATCAAATGCCAATTTATCTGTTTATAATAATGATTTTGACTCGAGACAGGAAGAAATATTGACAAATCTCGAAGCGTAATGCTATAATAAAAAAAGTCCCGCCTGCGGTGGGGCAATCGGCTGCGCCGTTCTTTGACGAAGCAGGGTGGAATCGATGAGAGATTTTCGATCCGCATAATCGCAAAGGTTTGCAGAAAAAATCGATAGCAGAGTGTCTGCGAACAAACGGATGTCTGATAGAAATGATAGGCTCCCCCTCTGTCTTCCGGAAACCGTGAAGTTTCAGGAAGGACGGAGGGGGATTCCAAAGAGGCTCGCATTCGCTGGGGCATGCGCTGCGCGTTTCGGCCTTAGCACAGTAAATGCGCCGCCTGCTTTTATGGGGAATAATCCGCATAGCCGGCTTGCCCCGCTTCGGCGAAACCCTTTGGAGGCCTTACCTGCCGCCGTCATTGACCATCCTTATGAAAAGGCAGGCCATACAGGCCAAGTGCCGCTTGGCGAATGAATCTCCATGCGCTTTTTGAAGCCAAACGGCTTTTATTTTAAAGGTTGTTTGGAGATAAGGTTTACAGCCGTTTGACAAAGCGGCGAATCCCGCGGGAAAGTGTCCCGCCAATCACGATGCTGTTTCAGGGAAAATCCCTTAAACATAAATTTATTCAATTTCAGTGAGGAGGTGCGATATGCCAACCTTTAACCAGTTAGTACGCAAAGGCAGAGAGGTCATGGAGAAAAAATCCACCGCTCCGGCTCTTCAGAAGGGTTACAACTCCAAAAGAAAAGCCATGACGGATAAGAGTTCTCCGCAGAAACGCGGTGTCTGCACTGCTATCAGAACCCAGACCCCGAAAAAACCGAACTCTGCACTTCGTAAGGTTGCCAGGGTTAGACTGTCCAATGGAATGGAGGTTTCCTCTTACATTCCGGGTATCGGTCACAACCTGCAGGAACATAGTGTTGTTCTGATCCGTGGCGGACGTGTTAAGGACCTGCCTGGTGTGCGTTACCACATCATCCGCGGTACGCTCGATACCCAGGGCGTTGCCAACAGGAAACAGGCCCGTTCGAAATACGGCGCGAAACGTCCGAAGGCTGGTGCATCGAAATAATCAAGCGCTCCTGTTGATATAAAATCAGTTTGTTCCCTGAGGCGATATCGAACGATACGTACTGTCAGGGCGCGAACGGGAGTTTTTGATGCTTTCGAGTACCGATGATATCATTCTATGAAGGAGGGAAGCGAAGTGCCAAGAAGAGGTCGTATTGCAAAGCGCGATGTTTTGCCGGATCCTTTATACAATTCCAAGCTGGTCACCAGACTTGTCAACAACATTATGTATGACGGTAAGAAGGGTGTCGCTCAGAAGATTGTATATGGTGCATTCGATATCGTAAAAGAAAAGACAGGGAAAGATCCGCTGGAAGTGTTCCAGGCTGCGATGGACAACATCATGCCGGAGCTGGAAGTCAAGGCCCGCCGTGTCGGCGGCGCAAACTACCAGGTGCCGATGGAGGTTCGTCCGGACCGCAGACAGACGCTGGGACTCAGATGGATCACCGCATATTCCAGAGCTCGTTCCGAAAGAACGATGAAAGAAAGACTTGCCAATGAAATTCTCGACGCGATAAACGGTGCCGGTGGTGCTGTCAAGAAACGTGAAGACACCCACAAGATGGCAGAAGCCAACAAGGCTTTTGCACATTACAGATGGTAGTATCCGTTTATGCCGCTTAAGTGCGGCGGAATGTTTTCTTTGGCCCGGTCAGGGAAAAGTTCTGGATTTTTTTTCTGACATCTGGGCAGGCTATATACAAAATGGCTTTCGAGCGTTTTGTCAGCCATCTATTTTCGTTTTAAATTTTTGAAGGAGGACACTATGCCAAGAGACGTTTCATTGGAAATGACCCGTAATATAGGCATCATGGCCCATATCGACGCCGGTAAGACCACGACTACCGAACGTATTCTGTTCTATACCGGTAAGACCCACAAAATTGGTGAAACCCATGAGGGTTCCGCCACGATGGACTGGATGCAGCAGGAGCAGGAGAGGGGTATTACCATCACCTCGGCTGCGACAACCGCATTCTGGAAAAACCACAGAATCAACATCATTGACACCCCTGGTCACGTTGACTTTACGGCAGAGGTTGAACGTTCCTTGCGTGTTCTCGATGGCTCGGTCACAGTTTTCTGTGCAAAGGGCGGCGTCGAACCACAGTCAGAAACCGTTTGGCGTCAGGCGGACAAGTACCGCGTACCGAGAATGGCATACGTCAACAAGATGGACATCATGGGCGCGAACTTCTACAATGTTGTCCAGATGATGTTGGACCGCCTGAAATGCAACGCGGTGCCCATCCAGCTGCCAATCGGCGCTGAAAGCGACTTTAAGGGCATCATCGACCTGGTCGAGATGAAGGCGTACGTCTACTATGATGACCTTGGAACCGATATCCGTGTAGAGGATATCCCGGAAGAGCTGGCCGACAAGGCCGAGGAATATCATGTCAAGCTGCTGGAAGCGGTTGCGGAACAGGACGACAAGCTGATGGAGCTGTATCTCGAAGGAGAAGAGCTGCCGATCGACGATGTCAAGCTGGCCATCCGCAAAGCGACCATTGCAAACGATATGATCCCGGTTGTCTGCGGTACTTCTTATAAAAACAAGGGTGTTCAGAAGCTGCTGGATGCCATTGTCGACTATATGCCGGCCCCGGTTGACGTCCCGCACATCAAGGGTGTCAATCCGGAGACCGAAGAGGAAGAGGAGCGTGTTTCCTCTGACAACGGACCGTTCGCGGCGCTTGCGTTCAAGATTGCTGTCGACCCGTTTGTCGGAAAGCTCGGCTTCTTCCGCGTGTATTCCGGTACTGTCAAGGCGGGAAGCACGGTGTACAACTCCGTGAAGGACTGCAATGAGAGAATCGGACGCATTCTGCAGATGCACGCGAACCACCGCCAGGATATCGATGTCTGCTATGCGGGCGATATCGCGGCGGCGGTAGGCCTCAAGAACACCACGACCGGCGACACGCTGTGCGACGAGAAGCATCCGATCATCCTGGAGTCGATGGAATTCCCGGAACCGGTTATCCGCGTCGCCATCGAGCCGAAGACCAAAGCCGGTCAGGAAAAGATGGGCATCGGCCTTTCGAAGCTGGCGGAGGAGGACCCGACCTTCAAAACCTATACGGATGAAGAGACGGGCCAGACCATCATCGCCGGTATGGGCGAGCTCCATCTGGAGATCATCGTCGACCGCCTGCTCAGAGAGTTCAAGGTCGAGGCGAACATCGGTAACCCGCAGGTTGCATACAAGGAAACCATCCGCAAGAACGCGGACATCGACCACAAGTATGCAAGACAGTCCGGCGGTAAGGGCCAGTACGGCCACGTCAAAATCCGCGTAGAGCCGAACGAAAGCGGCAAGGGCTACGAGTTCAAGAACGCAGTCGTCGGCGGCGCGATTCCGAAGGAATACATCCCGGCGGTCGATCAGGGTATCCAAGGCGCGATGCAGTCCGGTATCCTTGCGGGCTATCCGGTCGTAGACGTCAAGGTTGAGCTGTACGACGGTTCCTACCATGAGGTCGACTCCTCGGAAATGGCGTTTAAGATCGCTGGCTCCATGGCGTTCAAGGAAGCGCTCCGCAAAGCGGATTCCGTCATCCTCGAGCCGATCATGCGCGTGGACGTCACCGTGCCGGAAGAGTACATGGGCGACGTCATGGGAGACCTCAACTCCCGCCGCGGACAGATCCAGGGTATGGAAGCCATCAACGGCGCGCAGCAGATCACCGCGTTTGTGCCGCTGTCCGAGATGTTCGGCTATGCGACCGACATGCGTTCCAAAACCCAAGGCCGCGGACAGTATGTCATGCAGCCGAGCCACTATATTGAAGTGCCGAAATCCATTGCCGAGAAGATTATGTCCGCACGCGGAAAATAATCCGGAAAAAGTTCGGTATTTCCCTTGTTTTTTTTATCAATCCTTGATAAAATAGACTCTAATAGGGAAAAGGGCGTCGGAAAGGATTTTCCGGTGTCCTCTTCCCATACAAACGGAACTTACTTCTGTTTATAATTTGAAAGTATTATTAAAGGAGGCCAATTCCAATGGCAAAAGCTAAATTTGAAAGAACAAAGCCGCATATTAATATTGGTACAATTGGACACGTTGACCATGGTAAAACCACGCTGACCGCAGCCATCACCAAAACCCTGGGTATGCAGGGCCAGGCTGACTATGTCGCTTACGACATGATCGATAAGGCTCCGGAAGAAAGAGAACGCGGAATCACCATCAACACCGCGCACGTTGAGTATGAAACCGAGAACCGTCACTATGCGCACGTTGACTGCCCGGGACATGCTGACTATGTCAAGAACATGATCACCGGTGCCGCTCAGATGGACGGCGCTATCCTCGTTGTCTCCGCTGCAGACGGCCCGATGCCGCAGACCCGTGAGCACATCCTGCTCTCCCGTCAGGTCGGCGTTCCTTATATCGTCGTCTATATGAACAAAGCGGACCAGGTTGACGATCCGGAACTGCTCGAGCTCGTCGAAATGGAAATCCGTGAGCTGCTCAGCGACTACGAATTCCCGGGCGACGATATTCCAATCGTCTGCGGTTCTGCGCTGAAAGCCCTGGAAGCTCCAAACGATCTGTCCGATCCGGCTTACAAGTCCATCCTGGACCTGATGAAAGCTGTTGACGAATATATCCCGACCCCGGAAAGAAAAGCAGACCTGCCGTTCCTGATGCCTGTAGAGGACGTCTTCACCATCACCGGCCGTGGTACTGTTGCTACCGGCAGAGTTGAGAGAGGCCAGCTGAAGACCGGCGATGAAATCGAAATCATCGGTCTGACCGACGAGAGAAAGAAAACCGTTGTTACCGGTATCGAAATGTTCAGAAAGATTCTGGACTATGCAGAAGCCGGCGATAACATCGGCGCTCTGCTCCGCGGCGTTCAGCGTACAGAGATTGAAAGAGGCCAGGTCCTTTGTAAACCGGGCTCCATCAATCCGCACACCAAATTCTCCGGCCAGGTCTACATCCTGAAGAAGGAAGAAGGCGGCCGTCATACGCCGTTCTTCAACAACTACCGTCCGCAGTTCTATTTCAGAACCACCGACGTTACCGGTGTCGTCTCCCTGCCGGAAGGCATTGAGATGTGCATGCCTGGCGACAACGTCGACATGGACGTTGAACTGATCACCCCGATCGCGATCGAAACCGGTCTGCGTTTCGCTATCCGTGAAGGCGGTCGTACCGTTGGCTCCGGCGTCGTCACCAAGATCAACGAATAATTCATTGATTGTTATAAAAGCTCCCGAAGAAATTCGGGAGCTTTTTTGCGCGCGGCGGTAATTGAAGCAGGAAGCCTTTTGGAATGGGAAGACGATGCGTGAGCAGAGCTTCCATCTATAAAATAGTCAGGATCTGAGGAGGAGCGGCTTGCTCTAAGGCGTCCGGAAGACGCAGGCAACCGGTTCAGCCGGGAGATGTAGCGCAATGGCGAAAGGATTTCGATTGCTGAAAGCAGTGAAACGCGCTCTGGGGAAACAGGCTTTGACAGGAAATTTGGAAGAGCGACAAAAAAACGCCAAAACAATGGAAAATCATGCCTGTTTACGGTTGACGGAAAATGTGAATTGGTTTATAATACAAGTTGAACAAATAAGAATATGTCCTGCTTCCGGATGGGATGCGCCGGTGCCTTGGGCGTTGCGGCCGTGCCCTGTTCAGGGCCTTGAGCAGGACGAGACATCATTGGAGGACATAAAAAATGAAAAGGACATGGAACACGTCCGCTGTGCCGATGGTTCTGGGACTGGCCGGCGGCATTGTCGGCGTACCGTTTGCAACCCGGTTTTCCGGACTGCTTGCGGGCATCTCCAACATCGGGACGGGTTCGGCGAGGCTGGCTGGAGTCTATTCATTTCTGATGCTGGCCGGGTCGCTGATGGGCATCCTGTTCGCTCTGCTGTCCAAGAAGCGGCCGATGACATCCTGCGCGGGCTTTATCCTGTCGGCGGCGATGGTCGGCGTGACGCTCGGCTCGTTTCACGCGCTCACGCTGACAATCACGCTGCTGTTCTTCTTCGCGGCGGTCGTCTGCCTGATGCAGCGAAGAACGCAGCTGCTGCATCTGATGAGCTGTCTGAAAGGCGTGCTTTCCAAGAAGCGGGAAGCGCCGATCGAGACGCAGCACGCGGCCGGTGCCAAATAGGAACAGAAAGCGGTGCCGCATCGCCGTCAATAAGGTCGTTATATAAGTGAGAAAACGCGGTGCGGATGCAGAGGGGCTGTACGAGAGAGCGGACAGAAAATCGGGACATCAATTCGTCAGAAAACACCACAGAGAAAAGAGGAAGGCAGATTTCGGCCGAAAACGCACGGATTCACGGAAAGTTTACAAGTTTTCGGCCGAAACGCTTGCTTTTCAAGATGCGGTGTGGTATTATTACTGAGTGAGACTGCACTAGATATGCGATGACGCGGGAGGTTGCTGCTTTGCAGGTAATTTCCGCTGAGTATGTCCGATTTAAAACCGGGCGACAGAAATACTGAACAATTTGAAGCATAAGGGGATGCTATGCCCTTTATGGATGTTTTTCTGTAAAGAAATTCCATTCAAATTGTTGTAAGGATGTTTGACTTCCGGAGAACTTGCGTCTGAAAACGAAAGTTTATCCGGATTTTTTAAGCTTCAAACTACAAACACACGGAACAGTGTTCAGTTTTTACTGCGCCCCCAAAGATTTTATGCAAAACCTTAAGGAGGCGATGGAAAGTGGCAGTCAATGAAAAAATCAGAATCAGGCTCAAGGGTTACGACCATCAGTTGGTGGATGCGTCCGCAGTGAAGATTGTGGAGACCGCAAAGCGCACCGGTTCGTCTGTGTCAGGACCGATTCCGCTCCCAACTGAGAAGGAAATCGTCACGATTCTCCGTGCGGTTCACAAGTATAAGGACAGCCGTGAGCAGTTCGAAATGCGCACCCACAAGAGACTGATCGATGTCATCAGACCGTCCCAGAAAACTGTGGAAGCTCTGATGGGATTAGAACTCCCTGCCGGCGTAGAAATCGAGATTAAACTCTAAGCTTGGTTTCCAAAACGAACACCGGACAGGTCATGTTGGTCTTCTATAGAGATCAACCAATAACCTAAGGAGGTAAACTGAATGCAAAAGTGCATGATCGCCAAGAAAATTGGCATGACGCAGATCTTTGATGAGCTAGGCAACATCATCCCTGTCACCGTAGTGGAAGCAGGACCGTGTGTTGTGGTTCAGAAAAAGACCAAGGAAAACGACGGCTATGAGGCTGTCCAGGTCGGTTACGGCGACGTCAAGACCAAGAACGTCAACAAACCGATGAAAGGTCACTTCGACAAAGCGGATGTCGCTGCGAAGAAGCGGCTCAAGGAATTCCGTCTGGATGACTGCTCCGCGATCAACGTGGGCGACATCATCAAAGCGGATGCCTTTGAAGCCGGCGACCGCGTAGACGTACAGGGTATCAGCAAAGGTAAAGGCTATCAGGGCGCCATCAAGCGCTTCGGATATCACAGCCTGAAGGCCACCCACGGTTCCGGTCCTGTCGGCAGACACGCAGGCTCCAACGGCGCGTGCTCCGATCCGTCCAGGGTTATGAAGGGCAAGGGACTGCCGGGTCATATGGGCGTTCAGAAAATTACCGTGCAGAACCTTGACGTTGTCAAAGTAGATGCAGAGAATAATCTTATCGCGATTAAAGGTGCTATTCCGGGCCCGAAAAACGGAATCGTATATATCACCGACAGCGTTAAGAGGGCGTAAGGGAAGGAGGAAGCACAATGCCAAAAGTTACTGTATTTGATATGGCAGGACAGCAGGTCGGAGAGATGGAGCTTTCCGAAACTGTCTTCGGTATTGAGCCGAACAAGTCCGTTATGCACGCGGCTGTTGTGAATTATCTCGCAAACCAGCGTCAGGGCACGCAGTCCACACTGACAAGGACTGAAGTGCGCGGCGGCGGCAAAAAGCCATGGCGCCAGAAGGGCACCGGCCATGCAAGACAGGGTTCCACCAGAGCTCCGCAATGGACACACGGCGGCGTAGCGCTGGGACCAAAGCCGCGGGATTACAGCTACTCCCTGAACAAAAAGGTGAAGAGACTGGCTATTAAATCCGCGTTCTCTTCCAAGGTGCTTGACGAGCAGATCATTGTCCTCGACAAGCTGGAACTCGAAGAGATCAAAACCAAGAGCATCGTGAAGATGCTGGGCGCGCTGGGTGTGGAAAAGAAAGCGCTGATCGTCATGGCTGACAAGGATGACAAAATCATCCGCAGCGCAAACAACATCCCGGGTGTCAAGACGGCGCTGATCAACACGCTGAACGTCTACGATGTTCTGAATTATGATAAATTTATCGTCGTGAAGGATGCCGTTGCGAAAATCGAGGAGGTGTATGCATAATGAAAAAGGCGCAGGATATCATCATTCGCCCGATCATTACCGAAGCCAGCATGCAGAACATGCAGGAGAAGAAATACACGTTCAAGGTCGCAAAAGACGCCAATAAGATCGAGATTGGCAAAGCAGTAGAAGAACTTTTCGGCGTACAGGTCCAGAAGGTCAACACCATCAGCTGCCGCGGCGCTCTCAAGCGCATGGGCCGCAACCAGGGTTACCGTCCGGACTGGAAAAAAGCGATTGTTACGCTGACCGAAGAATCCAAGGGCATTGAGTTCTTCGAGACCATGATGTAAGATTTCTGTCATGGCTTTGCGGGCATCAGCCCGCCGTGTATGGGATGCTCATAATCCCGCTAAATCTTATGAGGAGTGTGAAACGACATGGCTATTAAGACCTACAAACCGACAACCCCGTCGAGACGTCAGATGACCGTCACCGACTACAGCGAGTTGTCGAAGGTAGCGCCGGAAAGAAGTCTCTTGGCTCCGATCAAGAAGAATTCCGGACGCAACAGCTACGGCAGAATCACGGTCCGTCACCGTGGTGGCGGAAACCGCAGAAAATACCGCGTCATCGATTTCAAAAGAGATAAATTCGGCATTCCGGCCGAAGTTTTAACCTTAGAGTACGATCCGAACCGCTCCGCGCACATCGCGCTGGTGCAGTACGAGGATGGCGAGAAGCGCTACATCATCGCCCCGGTCGGCCTGAAGATCGGACAGAAGATTGTCTCCGGACCGGATGCCGACATCAAGCCGGGCAATGCGCTGCCGCTTGTCAATATCCCGGTCGGTACGTTCATCCACAACATTGAGCTGTACCCGGGCAAGGGCGCTCAGCTCGCCCGCTCCGCCGGCAACATGGCGCAGCTGATGGCGAAGGAAGGCAAACATGCGCTGCTTCGTCTGCCGTCTTCCGAGCTCCGCAAGGTTCCGGATTCCTGCATGGCCACCATCGGCCAGGTTGGAAACATCACGCATGAGAACGTCAACATCGGTAAAGCCGGCCGCAAACGTCATATGGGCTTCCGCCCGACTGTCCGCGGTTCCGTCATGAACCCATGCGATCACCCGCACGGCGGTGGTGAAGGCAAAAGCCCGATCGGACGTCCGGGTCCTGTTACTCCTTGGGGTAAACCGACTCTGGGCTACAAGACCAGAGCGACACACAACCGTTCCGACAAGTTCATTGTAAAACGTCGGAACCAGAAATAATGGTCCTAGAAAGGAGGCAGATTGATGGGCAGAAGTGTTAAGAAAGGCCCTTACGTGCAGGAAGTTCTGCTGAAAAGGGTTATCGCAATGAACGAGGCCGGCGAAAAGAAGGTCCTCAAGACCTGGAGCCGCGCTTCTACAATATTCCCGGATTTTGTTGGACACACCTTTGCTGTTCATGACGGCAGAAAACATGTCCCAGTCTACATCACTGAAGATATGGTAGGCCATAAATTAGGTGAGTTTGCCCCGACCAGAACGTACAGGGGCCACGCCGGAGCAAAAAAGACCGGCGCTAGATAGGTTGCCGGAAGGAGGATAACATTTATGGAAGCTAGGGCTTATCTGAGACATGTCCGTATAGCGCCCAGAAAAGTGCAGATCGTCCTTGATTTGATCAGAAACAAGGATACCGCACAGGCTATGGCGATATTGAGACATACACCAAAAGCTGCTTGCGAGCCGCTGATGAAGCTCCTGAAGTCGGCCGTCGCCAATGCAGAAAACAACCATGAGATGGATAAGGATAACCTCTATGTTGCAGAGTGTTTTGTCTGCCCGGGTCCGACCCTCAAGAGGATCAGACCGCGCGCGCAGGGACGCGCCTTCAGGGTGCTGAAGAGAACCAGCCACATCACGATGGTTGTCCGTGAAAAAGACGGCGCTGCAAAGCCGGCCGTCAAAGAAGAAACCAAGAAGAGCGCAAAGAAGACCTCTGCTAAAAAAGAAGAGGTCGTCGCCACCGAGAAGGAATAAGCTGAAAGAGGAGGTAAACTATGGGCCAAAAAGTTAATCCGCACGGACTCCGTGTGGGCGTCATCAAAAATTGGGATTCCCGCTGGTTTGCTAGGGACGATGCTTTCGGCGATATCCTCGTCGAGGATTATAAGCTGCGCAAATTCCTGAAGGAAACCTTATATGCCGCAGGCGTGCCGCGCATCGAAATCGAACGCGACGCAGCCCGCGTCAGAATTCACATCCACTGTGCAAAGCCGGGCATGGTTATCGGCAAGGGCGGCACAGAAATTGAAAAGCTTCGCAAAACCTGTGAGGGTATGCTGAAGAAACCGGTTGCCATCAACATCGTTGAGGTCAGACAGCCGGATAAAAACGCACAGCTCGTAGCGGAAAGCATCGCCGCACAGCTCGAGAGAAGGGTTTCCTTCAGAAGAGCGATGAAGCAGGCGATCGGCCGCGCCATGAAGCTGGGCGCAAGGGGCATCAAGACCCAGGTCTCCGGTCGTTTGGGCGGCGCGGAAATCGCGCGCACCGAGCGTTACCATGAAGGCACCATTCCCCTGCAGACCATCCGTGCCGATATCGACTACGGATTCGCAGAGGCGAAGACCACCTACGGACGCATCGGCGTCAAAGTGTGGATCTATGCCGGAGAGGTCCTGGCGGATGTTAACAGGAAGCCTCAGAGGGAAGGAGGCAGAAGATAATGCTGTTGCCAAAAAGAGTGAAATACCGCAGAGTCCACAGAGGACGCATGAAGGGTAAGGCGACCAGAGGCAACACCGTTACCTACGGTGATTTCGGTCTCCAGGCGCTCGAGCCGGGCTGGATCAAGTCCAACCAGATCGAGGCCGCCCGTATTGCCATGACCCGTTACATCAAACGTGGCGGTCAGGTATGGATTAAAATTTTCCCGGATAAACCGGTTACCGAAAAACCTGCTGAAACCCGCATGGGTTCCGGTAAAGGTAGCCCGGAATACTGGGTCGCAGTCGTCAAGCCGGGCAGAGTGCTGTTCGAAATCGGCGGCGTATCGGAAGAACTGGCGCGTGAAGCAATGCGTCTCGCAATGCATAAGCTGCCTATCAAGACCAAGTTTGTAAAAAAGGAAGAAATGGGTGGTGAGCAATAATGAAGGCTATTGAGCTTCGTGAAATGTCCATGGCGGAACTGAATGATAAATTAGCAGACCTCAAAGCCGAGCTTTTCAACCTGCGCTTCCAACACGCTATCAACCAGCTGGAGAATCCTTTGAAGATCAAGGATGTCAAGAAGGATATTGCTCGTGTCAAAACGGTCATGCGCCAGCTGGAACTGGAAGATATGCAGTAGAGCGGAAGGGAGGATTAAGCTGTGAGCGAAAGAAACCTCAGAAAAACGAGGATCGGCGTGGTCGTCAGCGACAAGATGGATAAAACCGTCGTCATTGCGATCAAGGACAATGTAAAGCATCCTCTTTACAAAAAGATCATTAAGCGCACTGTCAAACTCAAAGCTCATGACGAGAAAAACGAATGTGGTGTCGGTGACAAGGTTCTTGTCATGGAAACCCGTCCGATCTCGAAGGACAAGAGATGGCGTGTGGCCGAAATCATAGAAAAAGCAAAATAACGGTTATTGTATAGTCGTTAGGGGCTGCCGTGAGGCAGCCGGACTCGAAAGGAGGAACGCACTGTGATACAGATGCAAACCCGCCTGAAGGTAGCCGACAATACCGGTGCAAAGGAATTAATGTGTATCCGCGTGTTAGGCGGCTCCCGTAGAAGGTATGCAAACATTGGCGACGTCGTGGTAGCTTCGGTCAAAAAAGCAGCACCCGGTGGCGTTGTCAAAAAAGGTGATGTCGTAAAGGCCGTTATCGTCCGTTCAGCGAAGGGTCTGCGCCGTAACGACGGCACATACATCCGCTTCGACGAGAACGCGGCAGTTATCATAAGAGATGATAAGAACCCGAGAGGTACGCGTATCTTTGGCCCTGTCGCCAGAGAGCTGCGCGACAAAGACTATCTGAAAATTTTAAGCCTCGCTCCCGAGGCGCTTTAATGGAGGTGCACTGAAAGTGAATACACTTCACGTTAAAAAAGGCGATACTGTCGTCATTTTATCAGGCAAGGACAAAGGCGCCAAGGGCAAGGTTCTCCAGGTGAGTCCCACTGAGAAGAAGGTTATCGTGGAAGGCTGCAATAAAGTGACCAAGCACGTGAAACCGAGAAAGATGGGAGCCCCGGGAGGACTTGTGTCGGCCGAAGCGCCTTTATACGCCTGCAAGGTACAGCTTGTCTGCCCGAAGTGCCACAAACCGGCCAGAGTCGGACACGAAGTATATGCGAACGGTGAAAAGTTGCGTTTGTGTAAAAAATGCGGCGAAACTTTTTAAGTAAGGAGATAGAAACATGGCAAGACTTAAAGAGTACTATGTGAATGATGTAGCACCGGCTCTGATGAAGAAGTTCGGCTACAAAAGCGTCATGCAGATTCCGAAGCTTGAGAAGATCGTTATAAACGTTGGCTGCGGCGAAGCCCGCGACAACCAGAAGATGATTGATGCAATCGTGTCTGATATGATGAAGATTACAGGTCAGCGCCCGGTCGTCTGCAAGGCGAAGAAATCGGTCGCGAACTTTAAGCTTCGTCAGGGAATGAGCATCGGTGCAAAGGTCACTCTGAGAAGTGAAAAGATGTATGAGTTCCTCGACAGACTTTTCAATATAGCGCTTCCAAGGGTTCGTGACTTCAGAGGAATCAACGCGAATTCCTTTGACGGACGCGGCAACTACAATATGGGCCTGAAAGAACAGCTCATTTTCCCGGAAATCGATTACGATAAAATAGATAAAATCCGCGGTATGGACATCTGCTTTGTCACAACCGCGAAAACAGATGAGGAAGCACGTGAGCTGCTGACGCTCATGGGCGCCCCGTTTGCGAAGTAAGGAGGTAAGTATTAGGTGGCTAAAAAGTCGATGATCAACAAACAGCAGAGAACACCGAAATTCTCTACCCGTTCGTACAACAGGTGCAAAATTTGTGGAAGGCCGCACGCTTATCTTCGTAAATTCGGCATCTGCCGTATATGCTTCAGGGAACTGGCTTACAAGGGACAGATTCCTGGGGTGAAGAAAGCCAGCTGGTAAGCATAAGCAAAGGAGGTAGACGGCATGCAAATCACCGATACAATTGCTGATATGCTAACCCGTATCAGAAACGCAAACGCAGCGAAACATGACACGGTGGATATCCCGGCATCCAACATGAAAAAAGCCATCGCGCAGATTCTGCTGGATGAAGGATATATCAAAGGCTTCCAGGTGACCGAAGATGGTAAACAGGGCGTCATCCACATGTCTTTAAAATATGTGGAGAACAAGGCGCCGGTCATCACCGGCCTTCGCAGAGTGTCCAAACCGGGCCTGCGTATTTATACCGACTGTGAGAATATGCCCAAAGTCATGAAGGGACTGGGCATCGCGATCATCTCGACATCCAAAGGCGTTATGACCGATAAAACGGCGCGCAAGGAAAATGTCGGCGGCGAAGTTCTTGCATTCGTTTGGTAAGGAGGTGCAATAGATGTCACGTATAGGAAGAAAACCAATTGTTATACCAACCGGCGTTGATGTAAAAATTGACGGAAGTACCATTACGGTCAAAGGCCCGAAGGGTACCTTAAGCAATACATTCCATCCGGATATGATCATCGGTATCGAGAATGGGGAACTCACCGTTGCCCGCCCGTCCGAGGATAAAATGCACAAAAGCTTACATGGTCTTACCAGAACGCTGATCGCCAACATGGTCGAGGGCGTTGTGAACGAGTTCAAAAAGGAACTGGAAGTCAATGGTGTAGGTTACCGTGCTGCAAAACAGGGTAAGGACCTGGTTATGAACCTGGGCTACTCTCATCAGGTAATTGTACCTGAAATCGATGGTATCACCATTGATGTACCTGCCCCGAACAAGATCGTCATTCACGGTCCGGATAAACAGAAGGTCGGCCAGTTCGCCGCCGAAGTCCGTGAAAAACGTCCGCCGGAGCCCTATAAAGGCAAGGGTATCAAATATGTCGATGAGCACATCATCCGCAAAGAAGGTAAAGCAGGTAAAGCCAAGAAATAAAAATAATGATTGTGGGGCGTCCGTCGTGATGCCGTTGGTGTGGGTCCTCCCGTGCCAAAGGGGCGTTTTCGCCCCCTGCAAAGTATTTTAAAGGAGTGACAAACTTATGGTGAGCAAGCAGGATAGCAACAAAGCTAGGCTGAAAAGACACCTCAGAGTTCGTGCCAAGATCAATGGTACGGCACAGCGTCCTCGCCTTAATGTGTTCCGCTCAACAAAGCATATTTATGCACAACTGATAGATGATGTAAACGGCGTAACCCTTTGTTCCGCGTCCACGGTCGAAAAGGATTTCGGCATGTACGGCGGCAACAAGGAAGCAGCGAAAAAAGTCGGCACGGAGATTGCAAAACGGGCAATTGCCAAGGGCATCTCCGAAGCTGTATTTGACCGCGGCGGTTATGTCTATCACGGCCGTGTGAAAGAGTTAGCCGATGGCGCTCGTGAAGCCGGCCTGAAAATCTAATGGGGAGGGATACTGTGGCTAAGTTATTGGACGCTTCTACATTTGATTTACAGGAGAAGGTCGTCTCCATCAACCGTGTATCCAAAACGGTAAAAGGCGGACGTATCTTCAAATTCGCAGCTCTGGTTGTTGTCGGAGACGGCAAGGGAACCGTGGGCTTCGGAATCGGCAAAGCCTCCGAGGTGCCGGATGCAATCCGCAAGGGCATTGAGGATGCAAAGAAGAATTTAAGAACGATCTCCCTCAAGGGAACCACGATTCCGCATGAGGTGATCGGTGTATTCGGTGCAGGCAGAGTGCTCATGAAACCGGCAGCTCCCGGTACCGGCGTTATCGCCGGCGGACCTGTCCGTGCTGTACTCGAGGTTGCAGGCATCCGTGATATCCGTACGAAATCCCTCAGATCGAACAATCCGACCAACGTGGTCACCGCGACCGTCAATGGTCTGAGCTCGCTGAGAGATGTCAATCAGGTTGCGGCGCTGCGCGGCAAATCTGTAGAAGAAGTTTTAGGTTAAGGAGGAAGCTCACATGGCTTTTAAGATTAAACTGGTTAAAAGCCTGGTCGGCTGCAAGGACGACCAGATTGCGACGGCTGCTTCCCTGGGACTTCGCAGAATCGGCCAGGAGACAGTACAGCCTGATAACGAAGCGACCAAAGGCAAGATCAAGAAGATTGTCCATCTTGTCCAGGTCACTGAAGCGTAACAAAGCGGAGCGAATGCCCGCAGTTTTGAGAAAAAACGCAAGACTAAGTGTTTTATTATGGCGCAGACAGAGTCTGCCAAGGAGGTGCGAGTAAAATGAAGTTGCACGAACTTTCTCCGGCTCCCGGTTCTGCAAAAAAAGCATACCGCAAAGGCAGAGGCCCGGGTTCAGGCAATGGTAAAACTGCCGGTAAGGGACACAAAGGCCAGAACGCCCGTTCGGGCGGCGGCGTAAGGCCGGGATTCGAAGGCGGCCAGATGCCTCTGGCAAGACGCGTCCCGAAGAGAGGATTCAACAACATCTTTGCTACCAGATATGCAACCATCAACGTGTCAGATTTAAATCGATTCGAAGACGGAGCGGTTGTGGATACCGATGCCATCATCGCTTCCGGTTTGATCAAGAAACCGCTGGACGGTATTAAAATTCTCGGCAATGGGGAATTGGAGAAGAAACTTACCGTCACGGTTGCGGCTTTCTCAGCTTCGGCGAAGGAAAAGATTGAAAAAGCTGGCGGAAAGACGCAGGTGATTTAAGATGTTTGAAACAATCAGGAATGCTTGGAAAATAGCGGACTTAAGAAAGAAACTCTTATACACCCTGATGATTATCATCATCTTCCGCATCGGCGCCGCGATTCCGGTGCCGTTCCTGGATGCGACCGTGCTGCAGGAGTTCACGCAGACGCAGTCCGGCAGCCTGCTCGGATTCATCGACCTGTTCTCAGGCGGTGCGTTCTCGCATGCAACCATCTTCGCAATGTCCATTTCCCCGTACATCACATCGTCCATCGTCATCCAGCTGCTGACCGTGGCCATCCCGGCCCTGGAACGCATGCAGAAGGAAGGCGAAGAGGGACGTAAACGGTTACAGAAGATCACAAGGTATACGACCATCATCCTGGCGCTGATTCAGGCGACCGCGTTCTACTTCCTGCTTCGGAACCTGGGCGCATCGACCGGAAGCGCCGGCGTGGATGCGGTGCTCTATACCGACGGCCTCGAAGGTTTGTTCGTCGCCGTGATCATCATCGCCTGCTTCACCGCAGGTACCGCGTTTATCGTATGGCTCGGCGACCGGATCTCTGAAAAGGGACTCGGCAACGGCATCTCGATCATCCTGTTCGCAGGTATTCTTTCGAGAGGCCCGAGCGCATTCATGACACTGTGGCAGTACATCCAGCTCGCGCTGCAGGGCGATTCGAAGTACTTCTTCCTCGTCCCGATGGTCGTTCTGGTCTTCCTGGCGCTGATCGTCGGCATCATCATCATGACCAACGCAGAGCGCAGGATCCCGGTTCAGTATGCGAAACGCCAGGTCGGCCGCAAGATGTACGGCGGACAGAGCAGCCACATTCCAATCAAGGTCAACATGTCGGGCGTTATGCCGGTCATCTTCGCAAGCTCCATTCTGGCGCTGCCGGGAACCATCAAAGCGTTCCTGCCGATCGCACAGGGCGGTATGGCCGACAAGATCCTGAGTATCTTCAATTACAATTCCATGTTCTATGCAATTCTCTACTTCCTGCTGATCATCGCGTTCAACTACTTCTACGTGGCGATCCAGTACAATCCAATGGAGATTGCAAACAACCTGCGTAAGAATAACGGTGCGGTGCCGGGCATCCGTCCGGGCAAGCCGACCACCGACTTCATTTCGAAGATCATCAACAGAATCACCCTGGTCGGCGCGCTGTGCTTAGGCGTTATTGCAGTCCTGCCGATCGTGCTGGGTGCCGTATCCGGCATCGGCATCGCGCTGGGTGGTACGTCCATCATCATCGTCGTCGGCGTTGCGCTCGACACCATGCGCAGCATGGAATCCCAGATGATGATGCGTCATTACAAGGGCTTCCTTGAATAAAGCGTTTACAGGGGGGCAAAACTTTCGCTGAAAGCTTTGCCCGCCCTTTCACAACAACGATGCGGAATTTAGACTGCGAGGTGAATGCTATGAAACTGATATTGTTAGGCGCGCCGGGTGCCGGCAAAGGCACACAGGCCGAAGTGATCTGCGACACGCTGAAGATTCCCGCCATCAGTACGGGAAACATCATCCGTGAAGCGCTCAAAAACGGCACCGAACTGGGACTGAAGGCCAAATCCTATATGGATGAGGGCAAGCTGGTTCCGGATGAGGTGGTCATCGAAATCATCAAGGAACGTCTGAGCCAGGACGACTGCAAGGATGGATTCATCCTGGACGGTTTCCCGCGGACGGTACCGCAGGCCGAAGCGCTGGACAGAATGGGTATTGAGATCGACCGCGTCATCGACATCGAGGTCGCGGACGAAAGAATCGCGAAGCGCATGTCGGGCCGCCGGGTTTGTGAGAAGTGCGGTGCATCTTACCACATTGAATACAAGCCGAGCAAGGCCGAAGGCAAATGCGACAAGTGTGACGGCAATACCGTTATCAGGAAGGATGATGAACCGGCGACCGTGTTGCAGCGGCTTGAGGTTTATCATGAACAGACCGAGCCTTTGAAGGACTACTATGAGAAAAAAGGTAAGCTTTACATCGTAGAAGGACAGGAAGAGGTCAAGGATACGACCACTCTGACCTTAAAGGCTTTGGAGGCATAACATGGTTGTGCTGAAGAGTAAAAACGAACTGCTGAAGCTGAAAGAAGCAGGAAGAATTTCCGCACAGGCGTTAAAACTTGGCGGCGAAGCGGTAAAGCCCGGTGTTTCGACATGGAAGATCGATCAGGTCATCCACGATTATATCGTTTCCGAGGGCGCGACCCCTTCCTTTCTCAATTACGGCGGATTTCCAGCGAGCGCATGCATTTCGGTCAACAATGAGGTCATCCACGGGATCCCTTCTCAGAAGCGGATCATCAGGGAAGGCGACATCGTCAGCATTGACGTCGGCGCCTGCAAGGACGGCTATCATGGGGACAATGCATGGACCTTCGCAGCCGGAGCGATCTCCGACGAAGCGAAAAGCCTGCTGGAGACGACAGAAGAAAGCCTATATGCAGCGATCAAAGCGGCGGTCAAGGGCAACCGGCTCGGGGATGTCGGATATGCCGTACAGAGCACAGTCGAGAAAAAAGGCTATGGCGTTGTACGGGATTATGTCGGCCATGGAGTCGGAAGAAATCTGCACGAGGAACCCAACGTTCCGAATTTCGGGCTTCCCGGTCACGGGACGCGGCTGTTGCCCGGCATGGTCATCGCGATTGAGCCGATGATCAATATAAAAGGTGCAGGTGTCCGGCAGCTTTCAGACGGCTGGACGGTGGTGACCGCAAGCGGCAGCTTGTCGGCCCACTTTGAGCACACGATCGCGATCACGGAGCAGGGCCCTGTGATCCTGACAGCTCTGTAAGGAGGATGTGCCGAAGATGGAGTATCCGATTGGCTGCGTAGTGAAATCTGCTGCCGGAAGGGACAGTGAACGGTTCTTTGTCGTGCTTGACACGGATGGGGAATTCGCACTGATTGCGGACGGCAGGCTCAGGAAAGTGGAAAAACCGAAACGTAAGAAGTTCAAACACCTCAGAAGAACGAATACCGTCGTCGATCCTGAACAGATCACTACAAACAAACGCGTCAGACAGGCGCTGCGCGGATTCAATGAGTCCGAAACGATAAGGTAGGAGGTTTTTTTATGGCGAAAGAAGACGTTATTGAGATTGAAGGCACCGTTGTAGAAGCTTTGCCGAACGCACAGTTCAGAGTGGAGCTGCCCAACGGGCACAAGCTGCTCGCACATATCTCCGGCAAGCTCAGGATGAACTTCATCCGCATCCTGCCGGGCGATAAAGTTACGATAGAGATGTCGCCGTACGATCTGACCAAGGGCCGGATCACATGGCGTTCCAAATAGCCCAAGGAGGTAATTTCAAATGAAAGTAAGACCTTCCGTTAAGCCCATTTGCGAGAAATGCAAAATTATTAAACGTAAGGGTCGCATTATGGTAATATGCCAGAACCCGAAACACAAACAACGTCAGGGCTAAGTGGCAAAACCTAGATAATGGAGGTGCACTAACATATGGCTCGTATAGCTGGTGTTGACCTGCCCAGGGATAAAAGGGTGGAAATCGGACTTACCTATATTTTTGGTATCGGCCGTAAAACAGCTTCGGACATTCTGAAAAGTACAGGCGTCAATCCTGACACGCGTGTCAAGGACCTGACCGAGGATGATGTCTCCAAGCTGCGTGAATATATCGATAAAAATGTCGAGGTGGAAGGCGATCTGCGCCGTGCAACGGCGCTGAACATCAAACGCCTGATCGAAATCGGATGCTACCGCGGCGTACGCCACAGAAAGGGACTGCCGGTCAGAGGACAGCGTTCCAAAACCAATGCGCGTACCAGAAAGGGTCCGAAGAAAACCATCGCGAATAAGAAGAAGTAATAGGGAGGGATACGAGAAATGGCTAAAACTACTGCGAAGAGAACTGGTAGAAAACGTCGTGAACGCAAACATATTGAACGCGGCGCCGCTCATATCCAATCTACCTTTAACAACACCATCGTGACCATCACGGATGTACAGGGCAACGCTCTGTCCTGGGCAAGCGCAGGCGGCCTCGGATTCAGAGGTTCCAGAAAGTCCACGCCGTTCGCAGCGCAGACCGCTGCTGAAACCGCTGCAAAGGCGGCAATGGAGCATGGACTCAAATCCGTTGAGGTCTTCGTCAAAGGACCGGGTTCCGGCCGTGAGGCTGCGATCCGCGCACTGCAGGCGGCAGGTTTGGAGGTCAGCATGATCAAAGATGTGACCCCAATCCCGCACAACGGATGCCGCCCGCCGAAAAGAAGACGCGTCTAACCACCTGCGGTGGGGCAATCGCCTACGGCCACCTACGGTGGAGTATTCGCCTACGGCGTGCTTACGATTGGCGAAACATGAAACTATGGTTGGCAGGGTATTTGCGGCAAACAAGCGAATGGCGATGATGTGCCATTCATCCGCATGCTGAACACAGAGATGTGGCGCATGCTCTGTTGCCCAGATAAAGACGGTTGCAAAGAAACAGTACGCGCAATATTGATACGATACCGGGATGAAATTTACCATATATTTCATTTCTTGGTTTACAGATTGTATAAAGGAACCATCCTTGTACAAGAATCTTACAGGAGGTGTAACCGGATGGCAAGATATACCGGAGCGGTTTGTAGATTATGCCGTCGTGAAGGCCAGAAATTGTTCTTGAAGGGAACCAGATGCCACACCGATAAGTGTGCAATCACCCGCAGAGAATATGCACCGGGCCAGCACGGTCAGGGCCGCAAAAAAGTATCCGAATATGGTATTCAGTTACGTGCAAAACAGATGGCGAGACGTTATTACGGCGTCCTTGAAAGCCAGTTCAGCAAATATTTTGATATGGCGGAACGTAAACAGGGCATGGCTGGTGAAAACCTGCTGAGAATCCTGGAAAGCCGTCTTGACAACGTCGTATACCGTCTGGGACTCGCAAGCTCCAGAAAAGAAGCAAGACAGCTTGTCCGTCACGAGCACTTTACGCTCAATGGCAAGAAGGTCAACATTCCGTCGATCCTGCTCAGAGAAGGCGATGTTGTCGCCGTTGCGCAGAAGAGCAGAAACAGCGAGAAAATCAAAGCTGTTGTCGAAGCTTTTGGTTCCCGTCCAATTCCCGAGTGGCTGGATTATGACAGCAATGCAATGCAGGGCAAGGTCGTAAGAATGCCGAACCGTGAAGAGATCGATCTTGAGGTCGAGGAACATCTGATCGTCGAGCTGTATTCCAAATAATCAGCGTGTTAAAATGTGAAGGGCTGTGTGCCCCCTTTCTAACAGAAATTCGATGATAAAATCAGTAAGGGAACGCGAAAAAATGAAGATGCGGAGCTTCATCCGTATCAAAGAATCAAAGGAGGGTTTTTATGATAGGAATTGAAAAGCCGAGAATTGAGACGGCAGACTCAAAGCTGGACGGCACCTATGGCAAATTTGTCGTAGAGCCTCTGGAACGCGGTTTCGGTACCACTTTGGGCAACAGTCTCAGACGTGTTTTACTCTCCTCGCTTCCTGGTGTAGCCGTTACGTCTATTAAGATCAATGGCATACAACATGAGTTTTCGACGATAGAGGGTGTCAAGGAGGATGTGACGGAAATTGTCCTGAACATCAAGGGCCTGACAGCTAAGCTTTACAGCGAGGAACCGAAGATCGTTTACATTGAGGCCGAAGGCGAATGTGAAGTGACTGCGGGTTCAATTAAAGCTGATTCTGAAGTTGAAATACTCGATCCGAACATGCATATTGCGTATCTGGCGGAAGGCGCGACCCTGAACATGGAGCTTGTGCTGGACAAAGGCCGCGGCTATGTTGCTGCGGAACGCAATAAGCAGAATTTGCAGTCCACCATCGGGGTGATTCCGGTTGACAGTATTTATACGCCTGTTTTAAAGGTAAATTATACGGTGGAAAACACCCGCGTTGGACAGATTGTCGATTACGATAAATTAACACTGGAAGTCTGGACGGATGGGACAGTCACCGCGAAGGAAGCGGTATCGTTAGCTGCCAAGGTCCTCAACGAACATCTCAACCTGTTTGTGGATCTCTCCGGCGACTTGGCGCACGGGGACTTTATGGTGGAAACAGACGAGGACAACAAAGAAAAAGTACTTGAGATGACCATTGAAGAGCTTGACCTGTCTGTCCGTTCATTTAACTGTTTAAAACGTGCCGGTATCAATACGGTACAGGATTTGATCAACAAGTCCGAGGATGATATGATGAAAGTCAGAAACCTCGGAAAGAAATCTCTGGAGGAGGTTATCCACAAGCTGTATTCGCTGGGATATTCTCTGAGCAAAGAGGAAGAGTAAGAATTTTGTGCGCGTAAACCGGATAAAGGAGTGAATTTCGATGCCAGGTACAAGAAAACTCGGCAGAGCGTCTGACCATAGAAAAGCTATGCTCAGGGCGATGGTAACGTACTTGTTGGAAAACGGCAAGATCGAAACCACTGTGACCAGGGCCAAAGAAGTCCGTGCCGTTGCAGAGAAAGCCATTACGACCGCTAAGACCAATGACCTGCACTCCAAGCGTCAGATATTTGCCTTCATCACGAAGGAAGAGGTTGCGAAGAAGCTGTTTGATGATATCGCTCCGAAGTACAACGATCGGAACGGCGGATACACCCGCATCATTAAAATCGGCCCGCGCCGCGGCGACGCTGCAGAGATGGCGATTATCGAGTTGGTATAATGTAAAGAAAAAAAGCCTGCGATCCATTTGGATTGCAGGCTTTTTTGGGTGTGAGAAGAAGACAATTTAGTCTGAGATTTTAAAAGTGGAGCCATGGAAGGCGATATAAGGTAAATATTAAGATAAAGTCCCCATACTAGGATTCTTTTTGATTTTTTCTGTAGACGATGGCTTATCGGCTTTCTGTTCTGTATCTGATTTTGATTCAGATTCAGGTATTTCAAATTCAACAGCTCCTACCTCTTCGTCAATATATAAAAGACGAATCATATCATCAGAGAAATGAGGAACATTTTTACGAAGGAAATTTACAACAGAAAGACAGTTTTGATCAGCAAGATCTTTAGAATAGAAGAGAATATCCAATTTGTTTTCATCATTCATGTATAGCCATACCAATGAAATCATGTTTTCAACATTAGGATATTGTTTTAAGACATCTCCTACGCCATGAACCAAATCATTATAGGAATATTTTACTTTAACAAATGAAAAAAAACCAGAATCGATGAGTTCTTGTTTAAGAGCTTTATGTTCAGGTGTATCGGTCATAAATCGATCATCTGAAATATAAATGATTGTGCTCCAGTCATCAGAGCCAGATCCCATTCTGTAATAATAATCTGTGTTAAATTCATAGGGGTAATCGCTGGACGTTTCTTTCAAAAACTCATAAAGACGATCTCGATAACTTTTATAGACTTGATAAACCTTCCAATTAAAATATTTAATATTTTCCGTTATTTCGTCATAATATGTAAAATATATCATGTCATCAGAGAAATTAGAAACATTAGCGGCAAGATAGTCGAGGATTTCCTGGTAGGATTCCTGCAAATTACCTGAATTTTTAAATTGGAGTTCCAATTTGCCGTTCTCATTTGGAATCATTGACAACTTGCGAAAATCAGTTTTATCCATATACTCTATCATAGTACGGCCAATATCGGCAAATTCTTCATAGGGATAGTCGATCAGTTCAAAATGAAAAAAGCCGGATTCTAAGAGCTCCTGTTTCAAAGCAGCTCTTTCAGGTGTTTCGGTCAGAAAATCTTCACGAGTAATATAGATATAACCAACAGGAATGGATTCGTCATAGGAATATTCGATAAAGCCGTCAATCTGGTGTGAGTTAGTTGCTCTCATAACTTCAAGACTCAGTGCGCGAAAATATTCCAAATTGTCTTCATGATAGTGTGTCGACTGTAGAATATTGGGGCCAGGAATGCCTCCATCATAGGCGGATATGGAAGTGACGCATAGATTTGTAATGATACATGTTGCACATAATACGGCAAGAATCTTCTTTTTCAGCATGTTATATTCCTTCTTTAATTTAGAAAATGGTTGTATAGTTGTGTAAAGTCTTCTATTACACCATTATTTAAGTGATTTAGATTAAATTTCTTTAAGATACAGACTTCCAATATGAATTGGGAGTCTGTATCTTAAATCAAATGATCGATGAGACTTTATGCACCGGTGCTTGGATTCTGTTTTTCAGGAACTTTGACAACCGGCGTTGTGGGTTTCGGGTCTTCCGGTTTCGGATCCGGTGTTGGCTCTGGATCGGGGGTTGGTTCCGGGAAGGGAATGGGCGTCAGCACATCGTTGTCATACACATAAAGACCGATCATGTTCTGCTCGAAGCCCTCAACGGTTTCATCTAAGTAAGCGGCAATGGCCTCAGCGTTCTCTATTGCAGACGCTTCGGATTCAAAAAGCAAAGCCGCATAATTATCTCCTTCAGCAGGATTCCAAAGACCTGCCAAATCCGCTAAAGTCATGTCGGTAATCTGGTAGTCTTCCATTTTATCTTCCAATGCAACGAGAACATTGAAGAGCTGCGTATAGGAATAATTGCCGTATTCAATCTGAACGTGACCTGAGTCGATCAGCTGCTGTTTTAATGTTGCAAGTTCCGGCGACTGCGTAAGGAAGCTGTCGTTGGTAATATACAGATAAATCATTTCATTTGCTTCATCAACATAGAAGCCGCTGAAAGTATCGGCAATCTGTTCAGCATACTGTATAATCTGGTCCAATATTTCCTGAAATTCTTCATCCAACTCCGGGATATCCGGAACTTCTGGCAGATCAGAGATCGCTTCGTTTAAAATCTCCGTGGGGTCTTCAATGGTTTGCGCAGATACAGGAGAGAAGCACATAGAGCTCATCAGTCCGACAGCGCACAGGACAGCTAAAATCTTTTTCTTCATGTCTTTTTACCTCTTTTAAAATCAATTTGTCCACGCTATATAACGTGGCTTGACATAAAAACAGCATCCTCCAGCTCTGTAAATGGCAAGGAGAAATTTAACTGGAAGACAATATTTTCATAATTTATATTATAATATTTTTAATATACAAAGTCAATAAGGAAGCATCAGGCATAGCATAAAGTATTTACCTTGACTATTGTGCATATTGTACAATGAATATGGGGCGATATTTTTTATCCTTCTATTGTATTGTGTTGTGGGAAGGATAATGGTATAATCTAACTATCTGTACAAATCCTAATGATACTCGATTGAGCAGCCCCATTTTATATACCAGAGGCTGCGTCGGACAGGAGCGTGTCATGAAACCATTATATGAAGAGACCCTGCAGGAAGCATACATTTATCATGGACGGATCATCAATCTGCGCAACGATACCGTGCGTCTCGAAAATGGCAGCACGGCGAGCAGAGAGGTGATCGAGCACTCGGGCGGCGTCTGCGTTGTGGCCATCGACGACGAGAACCGCATCTATATGGTGCGCCAGTACCGCTATCCCTATAAGGAAGTGCTGCTGGAGATCCCGGCCGGGAAGCTGACGCCCGGAGAGAAGCCCACGGACTGCGGAAAGCGCGAGCTGGAAGAGGAAACCGGGCTTTCGGCAAACGAACTGGTGAGCCTGGGCCAGCTGTATCCCACACCCGGCTATGTTGGAGAGATTCTCTATATGTACTTGGCCCAGGGGCTGAGACAGAAGCAGCAGCATCTGGATGAAGACGAATTCCTCGAAGTTGTGAAGGTTCCGTTCGATGAAGCGCTGGGTATGGTCCTGCACGGAGAAATCAAGGACGCGAAGACGCAGGCTGCGATCATGAAGGTGCGTCTTCTGAAGGATGCGGGAGAGCTTTGATGGAGGAGCAAGCACAGACGGGACAGTGTCCCGGAGAGATGGAAGAAATCCTGTGGGCTGGAAAAAGCGCGCTGGTTTACTGGCGGCTGCGGCTGACCCTCTATTTTTTGATACCGGCGTTTTTGTCCGGCGTGTTTATCGGATTCTATCGCAGCCTGGTCTGGATCATTCTGACCGGTTTGTGGCTGCTGTGCTATCTTCTGTTTTTTCTCGGCTATTATCCGATCAAGCGGCATCGGCTGTACCTGCGGCTGAACAGCGGCCGGCTGTCGGTATACGGCGGCGTGATCTATTGGCGTATCCGAAGCATAGAGCTTGCCAACATCCAGACCGTCCAGTTAATCAGCAGCCCGCTGCTGGCACTGCTGCGGCTGCGCACACTGATTGTAAACGGCGCGGGAATCTCAATCCACATCCCATGTCTGGCACGGGAAGACGCCAAGCCGCTGTATGAGAGACTGACCGGCGACATCCTTGAACCCAAGGGGGATGAAGCTGATGGAAAGGGGCGGGAAGCGTGAAAGACGTACAGACCGTCCAAGCGGAAAAAAGGCTGCATCCGATCAGCATTGTAAGCCTGCTGTCTCATTTTCTGTACCTGCTGCTGATCCCATTGGTCCGCGGCATATTTGCCGTATTCCGCGGCGGATTTTACGAATGGCTGTCCGGTTCCTGGATTGACCTGCTGGTGGTGTTCGCCATTGTTTCTCTGGGCGTCATCAACTGGTACTTCGTGCGGTACACCGTCAGGCCGGATCATTTTATTTTGAAGCGCGGGGTCTTTGTCAAGAAACGCTGGTGCATCCCCAAAAACAACATCACAACCCTTTCGGTGGATGATTATTTCTGGTTTAAGCCTTTCCGGGCGGTGCTGCTGAATGTGGACACTTACACCCTGACGGCAAATGACTTTGACATCTCAATCCTGATTCATAAAAAAGATGCCGATTGTATTTTAGCGGAGGATATGACTGTGGACGCGCGCAAGACCCACACCTACCGCACAAAAAGCAGCTATGTGGTGGTGCTGGCGGTGCTGCTGTCCAACTCGTTTGCGGGCATCATCCTGTTGTCCACCTTTATCACCAATGCCGGTAAAATATTGGGCGAACAGCTGGCGGCGAATATCTACGGCACGCTGACTGCCATTGTGCGCAAGGTTGCGTTCGGCATCCCGCCGGCGGCGCTGCTGATTGCGTGCGTGCTGCTGGCCGGATGGCTGATCACCTTTGTATCCAACATCATCCGGTATAAAAACTTCACAGCAAGCCGGAGCGGAGACTACTTAACAATAACATCTGGTATTTTTACAAATAGATATTACTCTGTGTCGATTGGCGCGGTCAATTATCTGGATATCCGGCAGAGCATTGTGACCAGGCTGTTCAAACTGAATCCGGTTTATCTGGACTGCGTGGGGCTTGGGAAGCGCCGCGGGGATGTATCCGCCGTGATACCGATCTGCCGCAGAAGAAATATGAAGACCTATATCCACATGCTGGTGCCGCATCTTCAGCCGGTAAAGCGCCAGCTGAAACCGAATGCCGGGTCGATCTTCAAGTTCATTATCGATCCGCTCTGGCCGTGTCTGCTGCTTCCGGCCGGCATCTGGGTTTTATATTATGTGCTGCCGAATTGGAGGAGCCTGACGGTGTTTGCCGGTATCTGTGCCTGCATCCCGGCCTATTGGTGGATGGCGGTGCGGCTGGTGGATTTCTTTACATCGGGGATTGCACGGGATGGGGACAATTTTACACTGCGCTATTCGAAGGGATTTTCGCTGCACACCATTGTGATTCCAAAGCAGAAGATCGCGCAGGTGACCATCCGCCAGAGCATTCTGCAGAAACAGGACAATCGCTGCGATGTGATTGTCTACACCGACAACGAACGGCGCAGCAGCCATCACTGCAGGAATCTGCTGCGCAGCGACGTCTACAATCTGTTTGAGCTGAAAGAGGCGCATGACACCAACAAGCTGAAAAATTGTGCATAATCGGACAGCGGGTTATAAAATCTTTAACGGGAAACAACCATTTCATGACGATAAAAATGGGGACACTGGCAGTTTGATCAATGGAGAAATGGATATCTTATGCAACATGCTGGATTCTTCGATGAAACCACATAAATTGGAGCTGATTTCCATCGGTTTTTATGCATATTTGGCTTCTGAATGACAGAATTCTTCATATTTTTATGAGTTATGTCCAAAGAAGGCCGCGTTTTTCCATGACAGCGCCAGGGGAAGCTGTAAAATCCCAACATTTGAGACGAAGTTGTGAATTGTGTCGGTTATTTTGTAAAGAAACAGAAATCCTATTTACATTCGCTTGGGAATATATTATATTATTGATAGGAGTTGTGCACGACTTTTTATCGAAGTTCAACAGGAGACTTTTGGAATGAAAGGCACCCTCAAGAAAATCATGCAAAGGACTCCATAGACGTTTTAGCTTGCGACGATTAAGACGGACAACCTGTCGGCGGAAAAGGAATGAAACAAACAGAATTCCGGTTTCGTCGAATCGGTCTGCCGGAAAACGGCGGGCTGGACAGAGAAAAGGGACCCTGTTACACAAGGTTTGATAGTGAAATGCTATTCAATAAGTTCAAGGAGGCTAAAAAAATGAAGAATTCCAGAAAGATTCTGGCGTCAACCATGGCAGGCTGCGTGCTGCTGTCTTCCCTGACGATACCGACTGTTTCCGCAGTGGATTTTGAGTCGGGCGGGGATCTCATGATCTCAAGCAGTTACAACGATAAGTTCTACAACCCCGGCGATACGGTGGAGCTGACATACTCCGCCCCCATCAAGGAAAAGACAAACGGAATAGGTATGGATTCCTATGAAATGTACCTGAAATATCAGCTGGATCAGATCATCCCTGCAAAGCTGAACGGCACACAGGAAGCTGAATCGCTGAACTGCAGCGGCAGAGATAATTTATCCACGATAGCAAGGGTCGATAAAAATGACCCCAACAAGGGCATTTCTTATTTGATGTTTATAGCTGACAGCTTGATTGCCACCAATAGTCTGAAAGGAGATCCTTTCTTAAAGATCAAATTCCAGATTGCGGACAGCATGGCGGGCCAGGAAGCGAACATTCCGATCAACATGGACAGCGGTTCGTTTATATATGACAAAAATCCGTCAGAAGTACAATATGTCACATTTAACGCAAAAGAAGAGAATCAGACCATCATCCGCGTCGACCAGAAGGCGCCGACCGTCAAGCTGAACGGAACATCCTATTCCGGTACGGTTTCCAATGCCTTTACCGGTTCGGTGAAGATCGATGTGGAGGATCTGAACCTCCGGAACATCACGCTGGACGGCAAGACCATCACCTCCGGAACCTCGATCGGCACCGACGGCAAACATACGGTTGTCGCGACCGATGCGGCCGGCAACCAAACCACCACCATCTTCAATTTGGAGATGGCCCCGGTCAACGTCACCGGCGTCAAGCTGAACAAAAACAGCGACACGCTGACTGAAGGCGAGACCCTGCAGCTGACCGCGACGGTTTCTCCGTCGGATGCGACCAACAAAGGCGTCAGCTGGAAATCCAGCGACAACGCGATCGCAACCGTTAAAAACGGCTTGGTTACGGCTGTAGCTCCCGGCAAGGTTGACATCACGGTCACCACGCTGGACGGCTCGTTTACCGATACCTGTAAGCTGACGATTGAAAAAGCGCCTGTCAGGGTTACCGGCATCCAGCTGGACAAGACCGCGGCGACGCTCAATCGCGGCGATTCGATGAAGCTGAACGCATCGGTCATCCCGGCGGATGCGGACAATCAGAACATCAGCTGGAAATCGAGCGATGACAGCAAGGTCACCGTCGACCAGCAGGGCAATATCACGGCTGTCGTGGCCGGTTCCGCGGACATCACCGTCACCTCCGAGGACGGCAGTTTTGAGAAGACCTGTGCGGTCACTGTGGTTGTGCCGGTTACCGATGTCACCTTAAATAAGGAAACGGCAGACATGTTTGTGGGCGATTCGCTTGAGCTGGAAGCAACGATTCTGCCGGCTGATGCGACCAACAAGGAGATCCGCTGGACCAGCAGCAATTCTGAAATTGCGTCGGTTGAGAATGGACGCGTCACCGCGCTGAAGGCCGGCGACGTCACCATCAACGCAACCTCTGTGGACGGCAACATCCAGGCGCAGTGCAGCATTCATATCGATGTGCCGGTTTCCGGCGTCAGACTGGATAAGACTGAAGAGACGATCTATACAGGCGCTACCCTGCAGCTGACCGCAACGGTTCTTCCGGAGGATGCCGCGAATAAAAACGTCACCTGGTCGGTTGATGATCCTTCCAAGGCGAGTGTGGAAAACGGACTGGTCACCGCAAAGGCGGTCGGACAGGTGGTTGTCACCGTGACCACCGAAGAGGGCGGCTTTAAGGCTACCTGTACCGTCAATATTGAAAAAGCGCCTGTCCCGGTCACCGGCGTCAGGCTGGACAAAAATACCGCGACCATCGAGGACGGCAAGACTCTGAAGCTGAATGCGACTGTCCTGCCGGAAGACGCAAATAACCAGAATGTCACCTGGTCGGTCGATGATGAGTCCAAGGCAAGCGTGGAGAACGGCCTTGTCACCGCGAAGGCGCCGGGACAGGTGGTTGTCACCGTAACGACCGAAGAGGGCGGCTTTACAGAGACCTGCACCATCCAGATTGATCCTGTTGCCGTCACCGGCGTGGAGCTGGACAAGCAGACAGGGGAAGTCAAGGTTGGCGGAACCCTGCAGCTGAATGCATCGGTGCTCCCGAGCAACGCCAGCAACAAAGAAGTGATCTGGTCGGTTAACGACGAGAGCAAGGCGACGGTTGAGAACGGACTGGTCACCGCGCTGAAGGGCGGCGAGGTTGTCGTCACCGTCAGGACGGTCGACGGATCCTTTGAGGATACCTGTACGCTGACCATCGTGGTTCCGGTCACCGAGGTCACACTTGATCATACGAGCGGCGAACTGAAGGTCGGCGAAACCCTGCAGCTTCTTGCAACGGTTCTGCCGGAAGATGCGACAAACAAAGAAATCAGATGGAACACCAGCAACTCCGCAGTCGCGACGGTCGAGAACGGACTGGTCACCGCGCTGAAGGGCGGCGAGGTCACGATAAGCGCCACCTCTGTGGACGGCAACATCACCGCGCAGTGCAAAATTGTTGTTGTGGTTCCGGTAACCGGCGTTGAGCTGGATAAAACGACCGCCGACATGAAGCGCGGCGAAAAGTTGCAGCTGAACGCAAGCGTCCTGCCGGCGGATGCGACCAACCAGGAAGTTATATGGTCGGTCAGCGACGACAGCAAGGCGACTGTGGAAAACGGACTTGTCACCGCGATCGGCGGCGGCGAAGTCACCGTCACGGCGACGACTGCCGACGGCTCGTTTGAAGCGGAATGCGTCATCAACATCACCGTGCCGGTCACCGGCGTGGAGTTGGATAAGACCAGCGCAAGCATCAATCTGGGCGAAACCCTGAAGCTGAATGCAAAGGTCCAGCCGGCGGACGCTGATAATCAAGAAGTTATCTGGTCGGTCAGCGACGACAGCAAGGCGACTGTGGAAAACGGACTTGTCACCGCGATCGGCGGCGGCGAAGTCGTTGTCACCGCGACGACCGTCGACGGAGACTTTGAAGCCTCCTGCACCGTAACCGTCATCGTTCCGGTCACCGGAATTGAATTGGATATCACAGATGTCACCATCTATGTCGGCGATTCCCTGCAGCTGAATGCCAGCGTCATCCCGGAAGACGCCACCAACCAGAACGTGTCCTGGTCGGTCAATGAGCCGGGCAAGGCGACTGTGGAAAACGGCCTTGTCAAAGCGCTCGCAGCCGGCGAAGTCATCGTCACCGTGAAGAGCGAAGACGGAAACTTCGAAGCTTCCTGTACGCTTACCATTGAAAATGTCCGCGCAGAGAGCATTGCGCTTGATCAGGCAGAGCTTTCTCTCCCGATCGGCCAGAGTGCCAAGCTGAATGCAACCATCTTGCCGAACAATACCACCAACAAGAATGTCCTCTGGAGCAGCAGCGACGACACCGTCGCATCTGTGGCTGCGGACGGCACCATCACCGCGCTCAAAGCGGGCAATGCGGTCATCACCGCAACCGCTGAGGACAGCGAAGGCGCGCTCACCGCAACCTGCAATGTCACCGTGACGACTCCGGTTTCCGGTGTGGAGCTGGATAAGAGCGAAGAGGAGCTGCGTGTCGGTGAAACCGTACAGCTGACAGCCAATGTCCTGCCAGCAGACGCCGACAATAAGGAAATCAGATGGTCGGTCAGCGACTCCTCTATCCTGTCGGTTGAAGATGGACTGGTCACCGCGCTCAAGGGCGGCGAAGCCTATGTCAACGTCGCAACCGTGGACGGAAACTTCCAGGCAAGATGCAAGGTCGCCGTCATTGTCGATGCGACCGGCGTTGAGCTGGACAAGACCGAGGAAACCATCCAGATTGGCGATACCCTGCAGCTGAACGCAAGCGTTCTGCCGGCGGACGCAACCGAGAAGAAGGTCACCTGGTCTGTCGACGATGAGGAAAAGGCAGAGGTTTCGGAAGACGGTATGGTAACCGCAAAGGTAGCCGGCGATGTCGTTGTCACCGCAACCACCGTGGACGGCGGCTTCACAGCGGAATGCACCATCCATATTGAGAAGAAATCCCCGCAGACCGTTTCTGTAACCGGCGTCAAGCTCAACAAAGAGAGAGCAACCATCGGCGTCAAGGAAACCCTGCAGCTGAGCGCTTCCATCCTGCCTGAAAACGCGAGCAACAAGAATGTCAGCTGGACCAGCAGCAATCCGAAGGTTGCCACCGTCTCGAAGGACGGAAAGGTAACCGGTATTGCGAAGGGTACAGCGACCATCACAGTCAAGACCGCGGATGGAAACTTCACCGCCAAATGCGTTGTCACCGTCACCTCGAAGGGCAACCCGCAGACCGGTGCAAACGCCGGAGCTTCGGCCCCGAACAACCTGACGAACGGCATCGTGATCGCTTACTCGAGAAAACGCGACCTCCTCTCGAAGGATGTCGATCTTCTTGGACAGCCGAAGCAGCCAAACGGCCTGCCGGCAGTCGGTATGCGGTATTGGTTTATGTAATACAAAAACTGTATATGCGAAGATGAGTATGCAGTTGCTATAAAAGGAACGGGCGGCCAGTTGGCCGCCCGTTCCTTTTTGTACGCTTTCGTTTGGTAAAACCCCCGGTTCTGCCGGGGCATAGATAGAAAAAGCTTTAGAGAAGGCATTCCGAAGGAAAGTGAGTTCTTTAAAGCAAAAGCTTAATAACAGCATTTGATGATATATCCGTCCTTATAGCAAATGAATTCAACCCGTTTACGGGTTGCCGTGCGTGTGATGCTGTAATGATAGCGATTCCCCTAGAGGGGCTGTGCATACCACCGGTTTACTGCTGGTTTTAATTGCACAGTTTGGGGATAGGGATTCGGTTCTTGGAGAGATTCTTTTCATACAGGTTCGTGATATGGAAGCCGAGGCCCGGCAGAAGGGACAGCATCTTGCTCAAACCATACTTAATACAAGCGGTTATTCCCTTTTTGGGGGGGCGCGGTACGTTTTACATGGGCGGTACGAACCGACATTGAACGAACGGGACGAAGAGATTGCCCTTTTTGTGAATGAATTGCCGCTTAAACGATGATGTTTCCAATAGGAAAGGCTGTTTTCCGCCGTGTCACGGGGCTTCCGCTGCGGTTTTCATGGCCTGTCTGGCAGGGCATGAAGCGGGATTTCGTATCGGTACATCGGCGGACGAAAGGATACATTTAGAGAACTTATGAACATGTGTGAAGCTGAAAGGGGAATTTGTCCGGAAAACATTCGGAGATCATGTTTCCAAGGGAGGGGAGCAAGTGCCGTCTTGCTTTGAGGATTCTTAACAAAAAGACCATAGAACCAACAGAGAATTTTATCTTTTTGGTGGAAATATTATGATATACTTTTATAGAATATAGTTTTTCATACCAATATATAGAATTTCCTGCTTGGGAAGTTATAAAATCAAGAAATACAAAACGGATGAGGTGGCGCATGTTGAACAAAATATCTCTCCCCCACGACAAGAAGCTCTACAGCTATAAGTTCGCGTTTTTTGTGGCGCTGGCTGTGGCATTTATCATCTTCCTGCCGTTTATCATTTATGATCATGGCTATTTTATGTTCTTTGGAGATTTCAATGTCCAGCAGATCCCATTTAACAAGCTGGCCAATGAAGCGGTGCATTCCGGCAATGTATTCTGGAGCTGGAACACCGATTTGGGCGCCAATTTCATCGGCTCCTACAGCTTCTATCTGCTGTTCAGCCCGTTTTTCTGGCTGACGCTGCCGTTCCCCAGCGATATTGTGCCGTTTTTGATGGCGCCGCTGCTGATGCTGAAGTTCGCGACGGCATCGCTGACCGCTTACGCCTACATACGCCGCTTTGTCAAAAATCCCGGCTATGCGGTCATCGGCGGACTGCTGTATGCCTTCTCCAGCTATACGGTCTACAACGTCTTCTTCAACCATTTCCTCGATGTGCTGGCCTTCTTCCCGCTGGTGCTGCTGGCGCTGGAGGAGTTCATCCAGTACAACCGGCGCGGCCTGTTCGCGCTGATGATCTGCCTTTCGGCCATGATCAACTACTTCTTCTTTGTTGGGGAATGTGTGTTCCTGGTCATCTACTATTTCATCCGGCTGCTGTCGGATGATTGGGTCATCACCATCAAAAAATTCCTTTGGCTGGTGTTTGAGGCGGTCATCGGCGTCGCGCTGGCGGCCTTTGTCCTGATACCGTCAGCCTTGACGGTGCTGGGGAATCCAAGGCTGGACAGCTCGCTGCTCGGCTGGGATTTCCTGCTCTACAACAACAACCAGCGGATTCCGGCCATTTTGGAAAGCATGTTCTTCCCGCCGGATCTGCCGTCCAGACCGAATTTCTTCCCGGACATGGGCGCGAAGTGGTCCTCGATGGCCGCCTGGCTCCCGATGTTCGGCATGGTCGGCGTGCTGTCCTTTATCAAACAGAAGAAGGGGCACTGGATTAAGCGCATCCTGATCGTCTGTTTCGTGATGGCGTTGATCCCGGGTCTCAACAGCATCTTTATCGCGATGAACGGCAGTTACTATGCGCGCTGGTTCTATATGCCGGTGCTGATCATGGCGCTGGCAACCGTCAAGAGCCTGGAAGACCATACCGTGGATTTGAAGGCCGGGTTCAAGATCACCGCGATTATCTCGGCGATCTTCATCCTGGTCATCGGCTTTATGCCATACAGCAATGATGACGGCAGCGGCATCGGCCTGGAAAAGTATCCGCTGCGCTTCTGGATTTATGCGGCGATTGTCGTGCTTTCGCTGGCGCTTGTGTACCTGCTGATCAAAAAATACCGGCAGGACCGCGCAAAGCTGATCCAGCGTTCGATCATCCTGATATGCGTCATCAGCATCATCTATTCCTGGGTATATATCGGCACCGGAAAACAGCATTCCAACGACAACCAGTGGTTTATTGAGAACTGCATTGAAGGGGCGGACAAGATCAGCCTGCCGCAGGATGAAGGGTTCTACCGCGTCGATGTCTACGACGGCATTGAGAACCAGGCGATGTTCTGGGGAATGCCGACCATCCAGACCTTCCACAGCGTGGTTCCCGCGTCCATCATGGAATTCTACCCGACAGTCGGCGTGGACCGCGACGTTTCTTCAAAGCCTAGCCCGTCGCTTTACGGGCTCCGTTCCCTCCTGTCGGTCAAATACCTGTTTGTACCGGACAGCAAACCGGCCGGCACTTCCATCACCGGCTTCGAATACTACGACGAGCAGGGCGCCTTTACGGTCTATAAGAACGAGTATTTCCTGCCGATGGGCTTCACCTACGATGCGTGCATCAGTCGGCAGGACTATGAGAACGTCAATGAAATCGACCGTCACAAGATGCTGCTGCACGCGATGGTGCTGGACGACGACCAGATTGAGAAATACCGCGGCACCATCAAACAGCTGCAGTCCTCCCAATTCCCCATTTTAAGTGAGGATAACTATTACGAAGATGTCAAAGACCGGCAGAAATACACCTGCTCAAGCTTTGAAACAGACAACAACGGCTTTACCGCAGCCATCGACCTTGACAAGGACAACCTTGTCTTCTTCAGCGTCCCTTACGAGGAGGGCTGGAGCGCTACCGTCAACGGCGAGCCGGTGGATATCGAGAAGGTCAACATCGGTTTCATGGCGGTCAAGGTTCCGGCCGGAGAGAACAACACCATCCGGTTCAACTACAAGACGCCGGGCCTCGACGCGGGACTTCTCATTTCGGGTCTGTCGCTGGTCATTCTGCTTGCATACATGATCGTTTTCCACCGGATCAACAAAAAGAACCGGGAGCTTGTACCGGCCTGTGCAGGTCAGTCCGGCCAGATGGAATTTGACGATATCCTGGAAGACACCGATGTGCTGAGGGTCCAGAACGACCAGTTCGGCCTGCCGCAGCCGGCGGAGCTTGAAAACAAAGCGGAGCCGGAAAGCGGAGACGAGGTTCCGGCTGAACAGGAACCTGAAATCCCGCGGCCGGACCGCGAGAAGCCGCAGCAGCCGGAAAACCCATCCTGAATGAGGTAAATAATATGGATATTTTATATATGGTCATCCCCTGCTACAACGAAGAGGAGGTCCTCGGCGAGACCTCCCGGCGGCTGACAGATAAGTTTCAGGCACTGCTTGCAGCCGAAAAGATATCCCCTCAAAGCAGGGTCCTGTACGTGGACGACGGAAGCCGCGACGGAACCTGGGAGATCATCCTGCGGCAGCATCGGGAAAACCCGATGTTCCAGGGACTCAAGCTTTCGCGCAACAAGGGGCATCAGAACGCGCTGCTGGCGGGCCTGATGCTGGCCAAGGAGCATGCGGATATGGTCATCAGCATGGACGCCGACCTGCAGGACGACATCGGCGCGATCGATGCGTTTATCGACCGGTATTACAACGGCTGTGAGATCGTTTACGGCGTGCGCAACCGCCGTGACACCGACACCTTTTTCAAGCGCACCTCGGCGTCGATGTTCTATAAGTTTATGCGTTTTCTGGGTGTCGACATCATCGACAACCATGCGGATTACCGCCTGATGAGCAAACGCGCACTGGACGAGCTGGCAAACTTTCAGGAGGTCAACCTATTCCTGCGCGGCATCATCCCGCTGCTTGGATTCAAGACGGATATCGTCTATTATGAGCGGCAGGAACGCTTTGCGGGAACATCCAAATACCCGTTTAAGAAGATGATGTCCTTTGCGTTCGACGGCATCACGTCGTTCAGCGTAAGGCCGATCAAATTCATCACGGGCTTAGGCATCCTGATTGCAGCCGTCAGCATTATCGTGCTGGTCTATACCCTGTTTGTCAAAATCTTCGGCTTTACGGTTCCCGGCTGGACAGCCACAATCGGCTCCATCTGGCTGATCGGCGGCATCAACCTGCTGTGCCTGGGCATTATCGGGGAATACATCGGCAAGATTTATAAGGAGGTCAAAGCGCGTCCAAAGTACATTGTGGAAACGGACACGCTTCATCCGGAAGGCAGACACCACCGCGCTGCCGCCCCTTCGGACTCTATCGCGGATTCTTCTGAGCGGGATCGATCGGCTTCATCGGAACAGACCGAAAATGCCAGCCAGCAAAACAGAAGAAAACGGCGAAAATAAGCCTGTTCCATATATCTGTAATAAACCAATCTCCGATTGGATGTAGGCTGTCAAAAAAGTGAAAGCTGTCTCTCAGCGGCTTCACGATGTTTGCCAAGTGGCACTTGGCTGTGTGGCTTTTGTATCGCCGTTGCGCAGCGGTTTCACTTGGTTTGCCAAGACGCCTTGGCTGTGTGGCAGTTACTTCTTTGCCGGCCAAAGAAGTAACCAAGAAAGGCCGTTCAAGAGGGGCCATGCACAGTGCCACCGCGAGTCAGATGGCCCCCCCCTTGAAAATCCCCCTATGATATCTCTTTATCTGCTTCGGCCGTCTGCGGACGGCGTTTGGCTTTGGTCCGGGTGGTTGAATGGCTAGCAGCAGACGCTTACGCTCTCTAAGGTTGTCTTCACAGGTACCCCAATTCCCATAGTTGCTGTATAAATCATTCCTCGGCCGTAGAACGCCGTAGGCGATTGTTATGCATCGTTTTTTGACAGCCTGAATCCAATCTCTGATTGGATGGCATAAAAATACAATTTTATTACAGCAAAGCAGTTTAAAAGAGATCTTTGTTCAAAGCTGTTCTAAAGAGAAAGCACACATCCTACCATGGCGTGGCAGAAACAATGAGGCTAGACGAGAACAGTTCATCCGGTAAGGCTGTATACAGACAGCGACAGCGCCGGATTTATAAAAGGCATTGTGCTATGGGGTGCCTCTGCACGATTCCATTGCGTGGGTCCTGCCGTCATCTGGAAGCAGGAATTGCCCTATCCGGAAAAGCTGCGTGATTGGGGGATTTTCAAGGGGGCGGCAGTCCCCTTGAACGGCCTTTTCTGGTTACTCT
>NZ_CCYH01000042.1 GCF_000820765.1 Candidatus Soleaferrea massiliensis AP7 | reverse complement strand
GGGGCGGCAGTCCCCTTGAACGGCCTTTTCTGGTTACTCTTTTGGCCGGCAAAAGTGTAACTGCCACCTTGCCAAGGCATCCTGGCAGTACCAAAGCGCCCCGCCGCGTTCCGGCGGAATATGATGACCCGTATCATAGCCACAATCCTGCGAAATAAAAAGATCATTCATCCGACGAAATCATTTGCCGGATGAATGATCTATTCAGCGCCCAACCGGCGCATCGATTCAGAATACAACATCCGCCGCGCAATACCGGCGGATGATCAGAAAAGGCGGTGCAGACAAGTTGCAGCAACCATCCTGGAGAAAACAATTATTCCGGTTCAGTCCCTATCTGCTGATTGCCGGCGCGATCCTGCTGAGTTTCATGCTGTTCAGCATCACGGCGGGATTCATGGAAATCACAGTGGCCTACAACACGGTGATGATCGCCTGCGCGGTCATCCTGATTGCGCTCGCGGTGGGCTTGTTCCTGCGCAAGCAGAAGCTGACCACGGCGCAGATCGTCATGATCCTGATGTTCATCGGCCTGCTGCTGCGCATCGTCTATATGCTGATGACGCCGTTCAACGAGCGCCAGCACGACCTTGGCAATCTCGACAACAACGGCCATCTGCAGTATATCTACAATCTGGCGAACTTCGGGAAGCTGCCGGACGGCTACGGCAACCAGTTCTACCATCCGCCGCTGAGCCATATGATCAGCGCGGCCGTCTACAACATCACATCGCTGTTTACGAGCTACATGAACGACATGTTCCAGGCCGTCAAGATGGTGCCCTGCTTCTTCTCTGCGGCCACCATGGTCGTCTGTTACAGGCTGTTTAAAGAATTCCGCATGTCCGACAGCGCGATACTGATCGCAATGGCGGTCGTCTGCCTGCATCCGACCTTTATGATCCTGTCCGCGAGCATCAACAACGACATGGCGATGATCTTCTTCTTCATGGTCGCCGTCCTCTACACCGTGAGATGGTACCAGAACCCGAGCTTTAAGAACATCCTGCTGCTGGGCGTGAGCATCGGCTGCTCGATGATGAGCAAAACCTCCGGCGCGATGATCGCGCTGTATACCGGCGTGATCTTTTTGATCGTGCTGGTCAAGGGCGTCCGGGCACGCCGGTTCGGCCGTCTCATCGGCCAGTTCGCAGCCTTCGGTGCAGTGGCGTTTCCGCTGGGGCTGTGGTACCCAATCCGCAATATGATCCTGTTCGGACAGCCGCTGAGCTATATTGCCGAAATCTCGCCAACCTCCGAATTGTTTGTCGGAAACGTCAGCTTTGTGGACCGTTTCCTGACATTCCCGGTGTCCGAAATCCTCCAAACGCCGTTCTGCCATCCGTTTGAGGATGCAAACCTTTGGACCTACACGGCTAAATGCTCTCTATTCGGCGAGTTTGAGTTCCCGGCCGACACCATCACGACAGTCTTTCTGCAGGTGCTGGTGTTCCTGAATGTCGCGCTGATCCTCTTTTCCCTGTACGCCATGGTCTATGTGCTGGTCAGGGATAAAAACCCGGACAATCGGTTTGGAAACTGGAGCATGTTCGCGATCTGGGCGATTCAGATCGTTTCCTTCATCTATTTCAACATCCAGTATCCGTTCGGCTGTACGATGGACTTCCGTTACATTGTGCCGACCGTTGTGACAGGAGCATTTTTCCTTGGAAGATATCTGCAGGCGAGGCGGGAAAACCGCCCTGTACGCGGGTAATCCTCCACAAAAAGTGTCCGCGAAAAAACACGTTTCTATCGTAAAATGAGATGCGTTCCCGGAAAACTTGCGAAATAGACCGATTCCATATATAATAGAAGCAGTATAAGCGGGTCCCGGGGGGAAAAGTCTGGTATGAACCGGAAAATGGCGGGAAACAATAATGGGATGGAATCGCTTTCCGCGGACAGGTTTGCGGTGCGGCAGAACGAAAAAGAACAACCAGCAAAATGAACATCGGAGGTCATATATGGGCAACATTTTCACGAAAGAAAACATCAAACATCATATTCATAACAAAATCACCGAGGAATTCGGCATCGACGTCAAAAACGCGTCGGATGAAATCTTCTACAGGGCCTGTGCGCTTGTGGTCCGGGATATCCTGGCCAAGAAGCGCAAGACACAGGTCGCGCGCACCGAGGCGAACGCCAAGAAAAAGGTCTATTATCTCTGCATGGAGTTCCTGATGGGCCGCTCGCTGCGCAACAACATCTACAATTTGGAGCTGCAGGACGCGTTCGGCGGCGCGCTCAAGGACTTCGGCGTCAACATCGACAACCTGTATGAGCTGGAGCCGGACGCGGGCCTTGGAAACGGCGGCCTTGGACGGCTTGCGGCCTGCTACCTGGACGGCATGGCGACCGACGGCTACACCGGCATGGGCTATTCGATCTGCTACCAGTTTGGCATCTTCAAACAGAAGTTCGTGGACGGCTGGCAGACCGAGACGCCGGACAACTGGCTGCCGGGCGGACAGGTCTGGCTGGTGCCGCGCGAGGACGCCGCGCATGAGGTCAAATTCGGCGGCGTGGTCGACGAGATGTGGGAGGACAACTACCACCATGTGCAGCACCGTGACTATCACACGGTCCGCGCCATCCCGTACGACATGTACGTGTCCGGCTACAAAACCGAGAGCGTCAGCCTGCTGCGGCTCTGGAAGGCATCCAGCCCGTTCTTCGATATGGAAGCGTTCAACCGCGGCGACTATGTCAACGCCGGCGGGCAGAGCTCGGCCGACGAGGCGATCAGCAAGGTGCTTTATCCAAACGACAACAATGTCGAGGGCAAGACCCTGCGCTTAAAGCAGCAGTATTTCCTGGTCAGTGCCTCGATCAACGATATCATCACCCATCATATGGAGACCTACGGCACGGTTGAAAACCTGCCGGAAAAGGTTGCGATCCACATCAACGACACCCATCCTTCGCTGGCGATCCCGGAGCTGATGCGCATCCTGCTGGATGACTGCGGCTATTCCTGGGACCGCTCCTGGGAGATTGTCACGCAGACCTTTGCCTACACAAACCACACGGTCATGCGCGAAGCGCTTGAAACCTGGAATGAGGACCTCTTCAGGGGCCTTCTGCCGCGCATCTACCAGATCATCCATGAGATCAACGAGCGCTATTGCAAGGACCTGTTTGAGAACCAGCATGTGAGCCTGAACCAGATTTCCCGTATGGCAGTGCTCGCGAACCACGAGGTGCGCATGGCGAACCTGAGCGTGATCGGCTCGCATTCGGTCAACGGCGTTTCCAAGCTGCATTCCGAAATCATCAAGGAGGATGTGTTCCACGACTTCTACACCGTGACGCCCCAGAAGTTCACGAACGTCACCAACGGAATCGCGACCCGCAGATGGCTGTATCAGGCCAACCCGGCGCTAACTGATTTTATCAGGGAGCTGATAGGCGACCGGTTTATCAAGGATGCATCCGAGCTTTCGAAGCTCAATAAATACCTTGACGACAAAGCGGTGCTCGAGCAGCTTGCCAAGGTCAAGAAGATCAACAAGGAGAACTTTGCGAAGCACATCCTTGACAAGACCGGCGTGAGCATCAACACCGATTCGATCTTCGATTCGCAGGTCAAGCGCCTGCACGAATACAAGCGGCAGCACCTGAACGCGCTGAACATCATCGCGCAGTACCAGTACCTCAAGGAGAACCCGAACGCCGATTTTGTTCCGAAGACCTACATCTTCGGCGCCAAGGCCGCGCCGGGATACTTCCTGGCGAAGCGCATCATCAAGCTGCTGTTCAACCTCGCAGGGGAGATTGAGAAAGATCCCATCATCCGCGAAAAGCTGCGGATTGTCTATCTGGAGGACTACAGCGTCACGCTGTCCGAGCTGCTGATGCCGGCCAGCGAGATCAGCGAACAGATCTCCCTGGCGGGAACCGAAGCTTCGGGAACCGGCAACATGAAGATGATGATCAACGGCGCGGTGACCATCGGTACGCTGGATGGCGCGAATGTCGAGATCAAGGATGCGGTCGGGGACGACAACATCATCATCTTCGGCATGACGACCGAGGAGGTCAACGAGCGCAAACGCCGCGGTTACTTTGCGAACGACATCTATCAGAACAATCCGGTCATCAAGCATGCGGTCGATCTGATGTACAGCGGTATCGGCGACTGCGCGTTCGGCGACGTGGCCGATTCGATCGCAAAATATGACCCGTATATGGTGCTGGCGGACTTCAACGCCTACCAGAACGCGCAGGCGTACGCGTCCAGCATCTATCCGGATATCCAGAAATGGCAGCGCATGTCGCTGGCGAACATCGCGGGCGCGGGCATCTTTTCCGCCGACCGCGCGGTGCGCGACTATGCCGAGAACATCTGGCACATGGATTAAACGGTTCACTGAGCCGGTAAACGGATCATTTCAAAACGGTCTGTGCGGCAGCGCCGCAGGACGCTTCGGATGCATGTTCATGCTGCCGATAAACAGATTATTTCCCATACGACCAAAAACAATGAAATCTGAAAGGGCTGGCCTTTGCCTGCGGCCCATGCCGGTTCGGCATGTTCGGTCCTGCGTGCGTGGCCGGCCCTTTTTGGCAATAAAAATCAATTTGGGGAGAGAAGAGAGCTATGGAAACCATGGAAGGACTTAAAAGAACCGCCTATTGCGGTGCATTCTCAAAGGAAAACGTCGGACAGACCGTCACGGTCTGCGGCTTCTGCCAGAAGGTGAGGAACCTTGGCAACCTGCTGTTCATCGATTTAAGGGACCGCAGCGGCATCCTGCAGCTGGCGTTCGACGACAGCTCCGACAGGGAGGTCTTCGAGAAGGCCGCGACGGTGCGCGCCGAGTTTGTGCTGATGGCCAAGGGCGTCGTGCGTGTGCGTGAATCGGTCAACAAGGAGATTCCGACCGGCGACATCGAGGTATTCGTCGAGGACCTGCGTATTCTGGCGAAGGCGCAGACCCCGCCGTTCGAGATCACCGATCAGACCAACGTCAAAGAGGAGCTGCGTTTAAAATACCGCTATCTCGACCTGCGGCGTTCCGAGATGCAGCACACGCTGCAGATGCGTCACAAGATCGTCAAGAAGGCGCGCGACTACTACGACCAGAACGGTTTCCTGGAGATTGAAACCCCGGTCCTGATCAAATCCACGCCGGAGGGCGCGCGCGATTATCTGGTTCCGTCCCGTGTGCATCCGGGCAAGTTCTTCGCGCTGCCGCAGTCGCCGCAGCTCTACAAGCAGCTTTTGATGCTGTCCGGCTATGACCGGTACATGCAGGTCGCGCGGTGCTTCCGCGATGAGGACCTGCGCGCCGACCGCCAGCCGGAGTTCACCCAGATCGACCTGGAGATGAGCTTTGTCGACGAGGACGACGTCATGGCGGTCAACGAGGGCTTCATGAAGGAGGTCTTCAAGGATATTCTGGATATCGACATCAAAACGCCGTTCCGCCGTATCCCGTACGAAGAGGCGATGAACCGGTATGGCAGCGACAAGCCGGATACCCGCTTTGGGCTGGAGCTTGTGGACCTGACCGACCTGCTGCAGGGAACCACCTTCAAGGTGTTTGCGGGCGCGATTGAAGGCGGCGGCAGCGTGCGCGCGATCAACGTCAAGAGCGCGGCATCGGTGCTGACCCGCAAGGAGGTCGACAAGCTGGTCGACTTTGTGAAGACCTATCAGGCCAAGGGCCTGGCCTTTACCCGCATGACCGATGAGAACGGAAGCTCCAGCTTTGAGAAATTCCTTTCTGAGAACGAGAAAAAATCCATCCGGGAACGCATGGGCGTGCAGGTTGGAGATGTTGTGCTGGTCGTGGCGGACGTCAAAAACAGCGTTGTTTTTGACGCGCTGGGCGCGCTGCGCTGTGAGCTGGCAAAACGGCTTGACCTGATCGACGAAAATATATTTGATCTGCTGTGGGTGACCGACTTCCCGCTCTTCGAGTATGACGAGGAGGAAGGCCGGTACGCGGCGAAGCATCATCCGTTCACCTGCCCGAAGCTTGAAGACCTCGATAAGCTTGAAACCCAGCCGGATCAGGTGCATGCCAGAGCATATGATATGGTGCTCAACGGCTGTGAGGTCGGCGGCGGCTCGATCCGAATCAACGATCCGGATCTGCAGCAGCGGATGTTTAAAGCGCTTGGGTTCACCGAAGAGCAGGCAAAGGAGCAGTTCGGCTTCCTGATCGACGCGTTCCAGTACGGCGCGCCGCCGCACGGCGGCATGGCCTATGGCCTTGACCGGCTTGTCATGCTGATGCTGAAGAAGGAATCCATCCGCGACGTCATCGCGTTCCCGAAGGTGCAGAATTCCAGCGAGCTGATGACCAGCTGTCCTTCTTCCGTGGAGGAAAAGAACCTCAAGGAGCTGAGTGTTCAGGTCCGTATAGAAGAAAAAGAAGAACGGCAGGTTCTGTGATAGATCGAAAAAAACTGGACAGCCAGGGCGGAATATTGGTATTCTGCCCTGGCTGTCCAGTTTTTCTGCTTAGCGGATTGGATTTTGCTGTTGCGCAGTGGCCCCCTATGACTTCGCTGCAGACTAGCGGCTTTCTTTTGTTCGTCAAGTGACACTTGGCAAAGTGGACGTTCTTCTTTGCGCGGCCAAAGAAGAACCAAGAAAGGCCGCCAAAGGGGGCATGCCGCTTCGGTAGAGAGAGAATGGACGTCATTCCCCCTTTGGAAACCCCCTCTGCCCGTCCGCACCATATTTAGGGCAAGGAAGCTCAGCGTTCGCTGGGTTCGCCCGTCCGTTATTCTGGCGGTTATATCTATATATTTCTGCTCGCCCTGTATTCCGAGTCCATCAGCATAATCATCTGCACTATGCTGTGTGGTAAAGGTTCCGTTTTATACTCTAAATAAACAAGGTGGTTGCCCGACTTGCCTGTCTAAGAGAGTTGAATCCCTGTAGATTCCCTGTAAGATGCCTCTTCGAAGATTACGTGATATATTCGTGACCGATGCAATCTATAAGAATCAATGTCAGTTCACGAACCAGCTAAGGTATTGGGGTACCATATGCACAACCTGTAACCGGAAAAGCGTCCGCTGCTAGCTATGCCCAACCACCCTGCCAAAAGCAAAACGCCGCCCGCAGACGGCCGAAGAGGATAGCGGGATATCAGAGGGGATTTTCAAGGGGGCCATCTTGCTAGGAGCGGCACTCTGCATGGCCCCCTTGAACGGCCTTTCTTGGTTACTTCTTTGGCCGCGCAAAGAAGTAACGACCACACTGCCAAGTGTCACTTGGCAAACAGCGTAGTATCGCTGAGCTTCAGCGATATGCCCCCTACCATGTGAAGGGTTCCTGACAAATTACATAAAACCATTGCGTAACAATGTGTGCATAACAGCGTGATCTGACGATGTTGCCAAGTATATCTGGCAGCATCGTCAAATCACACTATGCATATTTGACAAGCGGAAACAAATAATTTGTTTGCTGTTTCTTAAAACTCGTATACTTGACAGGTATATAGCCGGATGATAAAATATAGACACTATCAAAACTTTATAGACAACCTTATCGAGAGCGGCGGAGGGACTAGGCCCTGTGATGCCCGGCAACCTGTTTTTATAACAAGGTGCTAAATCCTACGGATTGTAAAACCGGAAGATGAGGATTTTTGCAGTGACAAACATCCGGCGAAAATCTCCGGATGTTTCTTTTTTTATAATGGATATCGTTGCCTTATTATGCATCCCGCACTGGGCGGGATCTGTTTTGATAAATTCATTGGCTAAAGGAGTACCATACATGAACAAACAGTTGTTTACATCCGAATCGGTGACCGAGGGACATCCGGACAAGATCTGCGACCAGATCTCCGACGCCGTGCTGGATGCGATTATTTCCAGGGATCCGCAGGCAAGGGTCGCCTGTGAAACGGTCGCCACCACCGGCATGATTTTAATCATGGGCGAAATCAGTACAAGCTGTTATGTCGACATCCCAAGCATCGCGCGCGGCGTCGTGCAGGATATCGGTTATGACCGCGCAAAATATGGGTTTGACTGCCATACCTGCAGTGTCCTGACCAGCATCGACGAACAGTCGCAGGATATCGCGCTGGGCGTCGACAATTCCCTGGAAGTCAAGGAGCAGGAATCCGGTTCCCAGATGACAGGGGCCGGCGACCAGGGCATGATGTTCGGCTATGCCTGCGATGAGACGCCCGAACTGATGCCGATGCCGATCTCCATGGCGCACAAGCTGGCGATGCAGCTCACCAGGGTCCGCAAGGACGGCACGCTTCCCTACCTGCGCCCGGATGGAAAGACACAGGTCACCGTCGAATACAAGGACGACCGGCCTGCGCGCATCGACGCGGTCGTCGTGTCCTCCCAGCACGATCCGGAAAAGAGCATCGAGGAGATTCGCAGCGATATCCTTCAATATGTGATCAAACCGATCATCCCGGCCGAATATCTGGATAGTCAGACCAAATATTTCATCAATCCGACCGGACGGTTTGCCATCGGCGGCCCGCAGGGCGACAGCGGACTGACCGGACGCAAGATCATCGTCGACACCTACGGCGGCTATGCGCGGCACGGCGGCGGCGCGTTCTCCGGCAAGGACCCGACCAAGGTGGACCGTTCCGGCGCCTACATGGCCCGCTACATCGCCAAGAACATCGTCGCGGCCGGGCTTGCCAGACGCTGCGAGGTGCAGCTTGCCTACGCCATCGGCGTCGCGCATCCGGTTTCGGTGATGGTGGACACCTTCTCCACCGGCAAAGTCGCCGATGAGCTGCTCGCCGACGCCGTCAAAAAGGTCTTTGACCTCCGGCCGGACGCGATCATTGAAAAGCTCGACCTGCGCCAGCCGATCTATCAGAAGCTTGCGGCTTACGGACATCTTGGAAGAGAAGATCTCGAGGTCCTCTGGGAAAAAACCGATATGGCCCATGTGCTGGCGGATGCTGTTCAGAAATAATATCAGAATATAAAAAGCGGCGGGAACTGTTTCATCGGCAGAGATCAAACAGCTTCCCGCCGCCTTTCTTTCGCATCTGAAGGAAGAATGCCTTCCCCTCCGAAGAAAGCGGCACTTTTTTTGCCATGTTGATTGCGGCTGCGGTCTGCAGATGGAGATGGTTGCCCGATCTCTCCCGTTTTCCGCAGATACGTTCCCTTAAGCTTCCTGCAAAAGGCCAACCGCCGGCCTGGATTCGGATGCAGATGCTGCCGCGTTCCCCATGTACACAGCGAATGCACACCGTTTCTTATGGATTTCCAAAAAGTCAAGATATTTCGCCATAAACTGTTCAGAACTCAACAATTGATGAAGGTGTGAAAATATGGTACAATTTAACGAGATATTTTAGCTGTATCGACAAAAATCATCTGATCATCCATCTCAAACCTGTAAGGGAGTCTATTATGAAACTGGACAAGACCAATCTAAAGGATTTGTTTTACGAGTTCTGCCGCTATCTGCTTGTCGGCGGACTTGCCACCCTGATCGATTTCGGCGTGCTGTTTGTCTGTCATGAATATCTGATCAAGGCGGACGGCATCGGCCTTTATATTTCCACTGCGCTTGGATTCACCGCGGGACTCATCTTCAACTATATCATGTCGCTGGTTTTCGTGTTCCGCAAACAGAAGGACAAAGGAAAGGGCCTCAAAGCCTTCCTGATCTTCCTGTTCGTCGGAATGGTGGGCCTGGTTCTGACCGAGCTGGGCATGTGGCTTGGCGTCAACCTGCTGCATTTCAACTATCTGCTGGTCAAGGTGTTTGTCACCGGCGCCGTCCTGCTGTGGAACTATCTGGGCAGAAAAATTTTGATATTTGAACGATAATCATCAAGGAGGCAACTGCCATGTCAAATAAAACGGCGGTCATCATCGGCGCGGGACCCGCGGGCCTGACTGCGGCTTACCGGCTGCTGACCGAAACGGATGTACATCCGATCATTCTGGAGGAAAGCGAATTCATCGGCGGCATCTCCCGCACGGCTGTTCACAACGGCAACCGCATGGATATCGGCGGGCACCGGTTCTTCTCGAAGAACGACGAGGTCATGAAGTTCTGGGCCGAGCTGATGCCGATCCAGGGAGCCGAAGCGCGGGACGACAAGTTGCTCGGCCGCGAAAAGCCGTTGATCGAGGGCGGCCCGGACCCGGAACAGGACGAAAACGTCATGCTGATCCGTACCCGCGTATCCCGCATCTTCTACCTGCGCAAATTCTTTGACTATCCGATTTCATTAAAATACCGCACCTTTGCGAATATGGGGCTTGGCCGCACCATGAAAGCCGGCTTCGGCGTGCTTGCCTGCACCGTCAAAAAGAGAAAGGTCCATTCCCTGGAGGACTTCTACATCAACCGCTTCGGCAAACCGCTGTACGAAATGTTCTTCGAGGACTACACCACCAAGCTCTGGGGTGTTCATCCCTCCAAAATCGCGCCGGACTGGGGCGCGCAGCGCGTTAAGGGGCTTTCCCTCTGGGGTGCGCTCGGCGCGGCGCTGACAAAACCGTTCAAACGAAAGAGCATCGATCAGAAGGATGTCGAAACCTCTTTGATCGAACAATATATCTATCCGAAAAAGGGACCCGGCCAGCTCTGGGAGCTGCTTGCCAAAAAAATCGAGGAGCGCGGCGGCGAGGTTCGCATGCAGTGCCGCGTGGACCACATCGATACAGCCGGAAACCGCGTGACCGGCGTCTCCTATACCGATGCGAACGGACAGCCGCATGAGCTGTCATGCGATTATCTGATCTCCTCGATGCCGGTAAAGGATTTGATATCCGGCATGGACGGCGTGCCCGAACGGGTGCAGTATGTCGCCGAAAATCTGCCGTACCGCGATTTCATCACGGTCGGCCTGCTGCTGAACAAGCTGAAAATCAAAAATGAAACAGAGATGAAAACCGTCGCCGGCATTGTTCCGGACTGCTGGATTTACATTCAGGAACGGGATGTGCGTCTTGGCCGCCTGCAGATTTTCAACAACTGGTCCCCGTACATGGTGGAAGATTTCAAGGATAAGGTCTGGGTCGGACTCGAATATTTCTGCAATGAAGGCGACGAGATGTGGAACGCATCGGATGAGGATTTTATCCGGTTCGCAATCGACGAGCTTGCCAAGATCGACATCATCGAACCCGCGGATGTTGTGGACAGCACCCGCCTGCGGGTCAAGAAAGCCTATCCCGCCTATTTCGGCACCTACGAAGAATTTGACAAGGTGCAGAGCTTCCTGGACGGATATGAAAACCTGTTCTGTGTGGGCCGGAACGGACAGCACCGCTACAACAACATGGATCATTCCATGCTGACCGCCTTCGAAACGGTCCGCGCCATCAAAAGCGGCTCGACCGACAAGCGGAAGGTCTGGAATGTCAACACCGAGGAAACCTATCACGAGGAGAAATAAACCCGCCGGCCAGCTGGTATCATCATGCTTCTTTTTGTATTGTATTCTATATGGTCCAACATAAATTTTCTGCAATCTCATCATAAACATCCATGTGCCTCCAACTATTTTGGAGGCACACTTTTAACGATTTTTATCTCCCCCTGCACATTGTCCGATGGAGGACCATGATTCTCATACCATCCGCATATCCTTAAAGTAGACCTTTCTCCCGGTTCGCTGTGCTTCTCCACATGAAAAGCACAGCCTTCATGACCAAAAGCTTCATTCTCCCTATTTCGTCGGCACAAATCCCCGCATTGCCATGCGGACTGATAAATGAAGAGGTGTATTTACATTGAACAGTTCCTTTGTGCACCGCACCTGGGCCGAAATCGACCTGGACCGGCTGCGTCGGAATATTGCGGTCTTTACTGAAAAGCTCAGCGGCGGCTGTCAGCTGATGGCCATCATCAAGGCGGATGCCTACGGCCACGGCGATGAATATGTCCTGCGGGAGCTGACGGACTCCGGCGTCAGCTGGCTGGGTGTGTCTAACATCGAAGAGGCCGTACATCTCCGCCGGTATGGAGCGAATCAGGATATCCTGATTCTTGGGTACACGCCGCCGGCAATGGCCGCATCCCTGGCCGAGCACCGTATCACCCAGGCGGTATTTTCCAGGGAATATGCCGAAGCGCTGTCGGATGAATGCGTTCGTACCGGTGTAACGGTCGACATTCATTTTAAGATCGATACCGGTATGACCCGCATCGGTTTTGTCGCGTCCGACGCGGGGATCCGCGATGAACTGAAGGACTGCATCGCACTTCCCGGCCTGCATCCGACCGGCGTGTTCACGCATTTTGCCGCCGCGGATGAGGAAAAGGGCGTCTCCTACACCCGGCTGCAGTTTGACCGGTTCATGGCGGTCTGCAGCATGCTTGAGGAGATGGGCTGCCGTCCGCTTATCCGGCACTGCTGCAACAGCGCCGGTATCCTCAGCTATCCCGGCATGCATCTGGATCTGGCCCGGCTTGGCATCTCGCTGTATGGGCTTTATCCGAGCGATGAAATGCGCAGCAGAACGCAGCTATACCCGGTGATGCAGCTGAAAACGGTCATCTCGCTGGTGAAGCGGGTGCCGAAGGGCTGTCCCATCAGCTATGGATGCACCTTCACGCCGGACCGGGATATCACCGTTGCAACAGTTCCCATCGGTTATGCGGACGGTTACAGCAGACTGCTTTCCAACCGCGGCGAGATGCTGCTGCACGGCAGACGCGTGCGGATTGCCGGCCGGGTCTGTATGGATCAGCTGATGCTGGATGTGACCGGCATCGACGCAAAGGCCGGCGACATTGTGACGGTATTCGGCGAGGATGACGGGGCATTCCTCCCGGTCGATGAGCTTGCCGGCATCTGCGGCACCATCAACTATGAGCTGGTCTGCGCGGTCAGCAAGCGCGTGCCGCGCGTCTATAAGAAGGACGGCAGAATCGTCGGCGTCTCCAACTATTTTGACCTTGTGACACCGGCACAGGACTAGAATGATCAGAAAAACCGGCTGACCGCCGGGTTTCCTGGGAAATTATCGGAAGGGATGGGTTCAGATGAATCCCTGGGAAGAAGTCCCTTTGCAGGACTATGAAGCGCATATGCAGCTTGACGATGTTTTTCAATTACAGACCCTGCATGGCATCATGCAGCGGCAGCTGGATGGCGATGCACGCCGTGTGATGATTCTGGGCGTCGCCGGCGGCAATGGGCTGGACCTGATCGATCCTGAAAGGCATGATATGGTGTATGGCGTCGATATCAATCAGGATTATCTCGATGTCTGCCGGAAGCGGTACGGTCATCTGGGAGCGCGGCTGGCCCTGCTGGAGCTGGATTTGACCGACCTGTCCATCTCTCTGCCCAAAGCGGACCTGATCATTGCCAACCTGTTCATCGAGTATATCGGCATTGACCGATTCGTTCGGCAGATGCAGAAGTCCGGTCCCTGCCGTGTTTCCTGCGTCATCCAGAAAAATCCGGATGAAAGCTTCGTCTCGGATTCTCCCTATCAAAGGTCTTTTTCCGGCATTGCGTCTGTCCATACGGACATAGAAGAGATGGATCTGACAAAGCAGCTTCTGCAGGCTGGATTTACAAATACTCTGCGGGAGGTATATCCGCTGCCGAATTGTAAGGCGCTGATCCGTTTGGATTACTGTGAAAAATAGCGCGTCGCATTGGTTGTCATACGCGGCGCTGCCTTTATGTACACGATAAAAGCCACCTAAAAGGCTGTACCCGCATGTCTCATGTGGGTACAGCCTTTTTTCGCTGTTTGCCAAGTGACACTTGGCTGTGTGGTCGTTGTTCCGCTGTTCCGCTGTGGTACAGCGGATTTTCTTTGTTTGCCAAGAGCCACTTGGCAATGTGGTCGTTACTTCTTTGCGCGGCCAAAGAAGTAACCAAGAAAGGCCGTTCAAGGGGGCCATACAGTGTGCCGCTTAGGGCCAGATGGCCCCCTTGAAAATCCCCTCTGATATTGGGATATCTATTTCGGCCGCCTGCGGGCGGCGTATTGCTTTTGGCAGGGTGGTTGGGCATAGCTAGCAGCGGACGCTTTCCCGGTTATGGTTTTCTCTCATGGTACCCCAATACCTTCGCTGGTTCGTGGACTGACATCAATTCTTGTAGACTGCATCGGTCACAAATATATCACGTAATCTTCGATTAGGCATCTTACGAATAATTCTACAGGGACTCAACTTTCTTAGACAGGCACGTCGGGCAACCACCCTGTTTATTTAAAGCACAAAACGGAACCTTTATCACACAGCATAGAATCAATCACATTGATGATGGATTCGGAATGCAGGGCGAGCGGATATACAGACTTAACCGTCAATGTTACGGACGTTCGAACCCAGCGAACGCTGTGCTTCTTTGCCCCGCTGAGAGACGGCCGGGCAGAGGGGGAATCCAAAGGGGGAATGACGTCCATACTCACTGTACCGAAGCGGCATGCCCCCTTTGGTGGCCTTTCTTGGTTCTTCTTTGGCCACGCAAAGAAGAACATCCACTTTGCCAAGTGATACTTGGTAAATAAGTTCAAGGAACTATTTTATAGTGCTTACTATCTGTATAACAACTCATTTGGAATACAGACAATAACTTCTTTGCCTATTTTCTGTGCATATTGTATGGTATAAGCTGTTCCCTTAGACTTACCGTCCCACACTGCAATCAAAAGATCGCAGTTCTGCACAATCAACTCATTCCTTTTTAGCGGTGCGGCTTTGCCATAACGTCTGTAATCGGGCAAAATAACAGTCAAAGTATAATGATTATTTTTTGCAAAGTTTTCAGCTAAACGATCAACACCTTTTGCACCGCCTGTAATAATTTCTGTAGTTCCACAAGGAATATAATCTGCAATATTGATAGTTGAAATGGTTCTGGAACCAATAATCGCTGTTTTCATATACTCACCTCGAAATTTTATGGACTCATTTTGGTTTCATAAATGTATTATAACATAAATTGGAGTTAAAATGAACCTATAATAGATTTAAATTAGGTGATTATATTGAAAAAGAATAATGTGAAGCATCTTTCACTTAGAATAGAACCAGAATTATTATATAAACTACGATATGTCGCTGCTTACTCAGGCCGTTCCGCAAACGGACAGTTACTATACCTTGTTCGAAAAAGTGTGGAAGACTTTGAAAAACAATATGGAGTAATTAAAGTCAATGAGGTAGACAAGTAACTCTATAAAGGTGATATTATGGACTCTTTTAAAATTAATAAGGAAACTAAAAAAATGGTTTCTATAAATCGTACGATCCGTTTAAAACCTGAAACTTTTGATCAGCTCATGTTGTTAAATGAAAAAACTGGAGTATCTTTTAACAAAATAGTAAATCAGTGTATTGAGTACGCACTAAAACATTTGGATGAAACCGAATATAATACGTAAATTTTTAAGTAAACATAGAAGAAAACAGCCGGCTGATCAACCGGCTGTTTTCTTCTATGTTTATTTCTTTTTGACATTTTTAATGACCTTCAGCCGGGAGAATTCCTCGCGGTCCTTCTCCTCCAGCGCTTCGGTGATGAACTTCGTGGTGTCCTGGAAATCCGGGATCACGATGTTCTTCAGCGCGTTCGCGCGCCGCTGCGTCTTCTGAACGGCATTTGCCAAACGATATACGCTGTTCTCAATCTCCGCAAGCAGAACGGTCAGCTTTTTGACCTGGTAAAAACAGATGTATGCGTCGTCAAACTCCGAATTGGTGCTGGTGAAGCCGTAGTTCGGCTCCGGTTTGGTTTCATCCATCGTCACCGTCGGAATCTCAACGCCCATAATGCTGCGGTAAGAGATGTGCACGCCGTCTTCGATGCTGACGGTTTGGGCGATGTCTTTAATGATGCCCAGCGACACATTCGCGCGCTGCAGCGCAAGATACGCGCGGCGGTAGGTCTCATCCACCTCGTCGCGCAGCTTGTTGGCGTTGTCGATCAGCTGCATCATCTCGCGGATCAGGATGTTGCGCTTCCTGTCCAGCAGGTCGAAGCCCAGCTGGGCAAGGCCCAGCGACTTCTTGGTGTTGATCAGGTTGCCTTTGGTCGGAAATACGTTGGTGGCCATTATTCCTCACCCCTGAACCGCTTCTTTTCTTCGTGCTTCTTATAGAAATGCTCCAGCAGCGCCGCGTCCAGACGGTCAAGCTCCTCCTTCGGCAGGATGGACAGCAGCTCCCAGCCAAGGTCCAGCGTCTCTTCAATCGTGCGGTTCTCATCGAAGCCCTGGTTGATGAACCGGTCCTCGAACTCGCGTCCGAATTTCAGATAGAGCTTATCCTGCGCGGACAGCTCCTCTTCGCCGATGACCGACGCCAGCGCCCTTGCGTCCTGCACCTTCGCATAGGATGCGAACAGCTGGTTCGCGACCGGGGAATGATCCTTCCTTGTGTAGCCTTCGCCGATGCCGTCCTTCATCAATCGGGACAGCGACGGCAGCACCGCGATCGGCGGATAGATGCCCTTCTGATCCAGGTCCCGGTCCAGAACGATCTGGCCCTCGGTGATGTAGCCGGTCAGGTCGGGGATCGGGTGCGTGATGTCGTCGTTTGGCATCGTCAATATCGGGATCTGCGTCACCGATCCGCCATGGCCCTTGATCATGCCGGCGCGTTCATACAGGCTGGCGAGGTCGGAATATAAGTAGCCCGGATAGCCCTTACGTCCCGGAATCTCTCCCTTCGAGGAGCTGAACTCACGCAGCGCCTCGGCATAGGAGGTCATATCGGTCAGGATGACCAGGATGTGCATATCGTGCTCGAACGCCAGATATTCCGCCGCCGTCAATGCGCAGCGCGGCGTCAGGATGCGTTCGATAACCGGGTCGTTCGAAAGGTTTAAGAACATGACGACCTTCTGCAGAACGCCGGACTGCTCAAACGAACGGCGGAAGTAGTCCGCAACGTCGTTTGTGACGCCCATCGCCGCAAACACGACGCCGAACTTCTGGCCCTTCTGCTCGGCAATCTGGGACTGGCGGACGATCTGGACCGCCAGCTTGTTGTGCTGCATGCCGGAACCCGAGAAAATCGGCAGCTTCTGGCCGCGGATCAGGGTCATCAGCGCGTCGATGGACGAAATGCCGGTTTTGATGTAGTTTCGCGGATAGACACGGGAAACCGGGTTGATCGGCTTGCCGTTGATATCCTCATACTTCTCCGCGTAGACGTCGCCGAGTCCGTCGATCGGATTGCCCGCGCCGCTGAAGATGCGGCCGAGCAGCTCCTTCGAAAGCGGCAGCTCCATCGGATGGCCGAGGAGTCTTGTGGTTGTATTCGTCAGGGAAATTCCCCTGGTTCCTTCAAAGACCTGGATAATGGCCCGGTTTCCTTCGATCTGGACGATACGGCCCGAACGGGTGGTGCCGTCCTCGAGGGAAAGCTCGACCATCTCATCAAAGCTGATGTTGTCCGGCAGATTGTCCAGTACAACCAGCGGACCGTTGATTTCTTTTAAGCCGACAAATTTAAGGCTCATATGCCTTTCCACCTCCATTTGAATCTGAAAATGCTGCTTTTCACCGCCGGGCCGCTTCGCGGTCCGGATGATCAGGATGTGGCAGTCAGCTGATCTCTGCCAGTTTGGATGTGATTTCCTTCTTATAATCCTCGAACAGCTCCAGCTTGTCGTTCGGGATTTCATATTTCATACGGTTGAGCTTGTCAAACAGGCCGGTTTCCATGATGCGGGAGATCGGCACGCCCATATTGGTCGCCAGCTTCGCCTTCTGATACAGGAAGATGATGATCTCCATCATCTTGAGCTGCTTCGGCAGCGGCACATAGGTGTCATCGGCATGGAACGCATTCTGCTGCAGAAATCCGACGCGGATGACGCGGGCGATCTCGATGACCAGCTTCTGGTCGTCCGGCAGGACGTCCGAACCGATCAGCTTGACAATCTCCATGAGCTTATTTTCTTCCTGTAACAGGGAGCTGATCTGCTGGCGGCATTCCATGAAGTTTTCGCCGGCGTTCTCACTGTACCAGGCGTTCAGGTCGTCGATGTACTCGCTGTAGCTGGTGATCCAGTTGATGGCCGGATAATGCCGCGCGTAGGCCAGCGCCTTGTCGAGCGCCCAGAAGCAGCGCACGAAGCGCTTGGTGTTCTGCGTGACCGGCTCCGAGAAGTCCGAGCCCTGCGGGGAAACCGCGCCGATGATCGTGACCGAGCCTTCGGTGCCGTTCAGGTTGTCGACATAGCCCGCGCGCTCGTAGAACTCGGAAAGTCTGGACGGCAGGTAGGCCGGGAAGCCCTCCTCCGCCGGCATCTCTTCGAGCCGGCCGGAGATTTCGCGCAGCGCCTCGGCCCATCGGGAGGTCGAGTCGGCCATGATGGCGACGTGGTAGCCCATGTCGCGGTAATATTCCGCCAGGGTGATGCCGGTATAGATGGACGCTTCACGCGCTGAAACAGGCATGTTGGAGGTATTTGCAATCAGCACGGTGCGGTCGGTCAGCGCTTTGCCGGACTTCGGGTCGATGAGTTCCGAGAACTCCTCGAGCACCTGTGTCATCTCGTTGCCGCGCTCACCGCAGCCGATGTAAACGATGATATCCGCGTCGCACCATTTCGCCAGCTGATGCTGGGTCATGGTCTTTCCGGTTCCGAATCCGCCCGGGATCGCGGCCGTGCCGCCCTTGGCGATCGGGAACAGCGCATCGATGACACGCTGGCCGGTGATCAGCGGCCGCTGGATGCTTCTGCGTCCGGCGGTCGGGCGCGCCACACGGATCGGCCATTTCTGATACAGCCCGATCTCGTGGATTTCGCCTTTCTGGTCCTTCAGCTTGATGATGGTGTCGTTGACGGTGTACTGGCCGTCCGCGGCCGCGTACACGACCTCGCCTTCCAGGCCCGGCAGGATCATGCACCGGTGTTCAATCAGCGCGGTTTCCGGGCAGGTCGCGTAGATGTCGCCGGATTTGAGGAGGTTGCCTTCCTTCACCGTGACGGTGACATCCCATTTCTTCTCTTCATCGATGCTGTTTATATTGCAGCCCTCGTCGATGAACGCGCCGCAGGCTTCTTCAATGCCTTTGAGCGGACGCTCGATTCCGTCGAATATATTGGAGAGGATGCCCGGGCCGAGCGTCGCGCACAGCGGGTTTCCGGTCGATTCCACCGGCTCTCCGGGTCTAAGGCCCGTGGTAACCTCATAAACCTGGATGGTTGTAAAACTGTCGCTGATGCCGATGACCTCTCCGATCAGCCGCTTCTCACCGACATAAACCATCTCCAGCATGGAGAAATCCTTGGTATCCTTCACTGTTACAACCGGTCCGTTGATCGAGTATACTACATTTTTACGCACACAATTCACCTCGAATGCAGGCAGTTGCTCAGAGGGCGGACAGCCGTCCCCAGCCAACGGTATTCCTGTTCATTTATTTCCACTCCTGTGGAACCTTTTTCCCTGTAGCCATCAGTCCCTGATGCGCGCCGATTGAAACGGCGCATCGGGCCAGCCGCCCGGACAGCATGCATACCTTGGGCGCATGCGCCGGGGAATTTCTGGCCAGCCGGCTTCCTTATTGGACGTCGATGGCCAGATGGGAGTTTGTATAGAACCACTGGTGCTGATCTCTCAGCCGCATCTCGAAGCTCTCGTCGTCGATGATGCCGTGTTCCTTGTTTTCAATCTTGACGCCGCCGAGCGCCATGCCCTTGTCGGCACGCACCTCGCAGCTGAGGCCGTACGCCTTTTTCACGGCGCCGGCATGGGCCATATCCTGTTCGCGCAGACAGATCACCGAATTCTCATACGGATAATCCTTTGCGAAATCCGCGACAATCTTCGTCAGCAGCGTTTCATATTCCGGTGTTTTCGTGTATTCCTCCAACCGTTTTTTCACGTTGTCGAATACCGCATCAAAGATTTCCTGCCGTTTTTTCAGCAGGGCCTGTTTGTACTCCAGCTCCTTGTGGGCAATCATCATTGTGTTGGAGGTGGAGATATCGGAAATGTTTTTCTGGATCAGCCGGTATGCCCGGTTCAGGACATCGTCCTCAGCCTGCTTAAGCTCCTGTTTCTTGAACTCCTCGGTTTCCTTCAGGATATTGTCCCGCTCCCTGGTGGCGGTACTGAACATCGCCGCTTCAAAATGCTGCAGCTTTTCCTGTTCCTTATTTTCTGCCAATTCATCTCACCTCATATCTTTACTCCGATAGCCTCGCGCACATACTGAAGGATGGAATCGGATACCTGCCCCTCCCCGTGCCGATCTGGAATCTCAACAATCAGCGGACTTTTACGATTCAGCTTCATATCGTAAATCATGTCCGGACATAAATCAATCAATTTCTTTGTCATGAGGATAATGCCGATCTGTTCGTCGTCGCAGGCTTTGGTAAGCGCGCCGACGACTTCATGTTCCTCGTGGACGACGACGCCTTCTATTCCGGCAAGCCGCATGCCCACCTGTGTATCGACATTATCGCTGATCAGAAAGAATTTCATACTGGCCGCCGTTTCTCCGTGCGCCGTGGGTTTCTGGTTTCCTGCCGCTGTTCTTCCCGTTTTACATGTTCCATCGTAAATCCGGGGAAACCGCCGCTTCGGTGCGCTGATGCCGGACAGCGGGCGCCGCTGCTTCACGCAGTCCGGGCGCTCAGGCCGTCCGCAAAAGAGCGCGCTGTGAACCACTTTGCCTGGGGGCAGATGCCGCTTATCACCCGCGCACGGTCTGGGTCAGAGGCGGCAGCCGCCAAAAAAGTGAAAAGAAAGGTCAAGCAGGCCGGAAGCTGTGCTCCCGGACACCATGCTTGACTTTCGGATGTACCGTCTTACAGTTTCGCGATCAGCAGGATTGCAATCAGCAGTCCGTACAGTGCGATACCTTCGCCAAGAACGACGAAGATGATGGATTTACCAAAGGATTTCGGGTTCTCGCTGCAGGCGCCGATTGCCGCCGGAGCTGCCGCCGCAACCGCGATACCGCCGCCGATGCCGGCAAGTCCGACCGCCAGAGCCGCTGCAATGAATCCCATACCGCCGGCCGCAGTGCCGACATAGGAAGCGGCCCCTGCCGCATCCGCGGCAAACGCCGCGCCGCCGAGCGGAAGGATGGTGCCCAGTCCGCAGACGCCCAGGAAGGACGCCAGGTTGAAGACAATTCTGTTCTTCGCCCGTTTACCGGTTCTTGTGCCCTTCAGCACCGGGACCAGCGGAACGATCAGCAATGCAATGACGAGCAGCGGAACTAAAAAGAAAAGTACAGTACTCATGATAAAGTCCTCCTAAAAATCAATCTTACAATCTACCATTAGGCTTTTTATATGACACTGTGGCGGCATTCCTTGGTTTTTGAGGATGACCCCCGATCAATCAATCTGCGCCATAGTGAAACGCGAACATCAGTTCTCTTCGTTCAGCTCATAGCTGATGGTGACCGGCTCGTATTCCTTGCCGTCGCCGTCAAAGAAGCGGCTGAACATCTCATAGAACTCAAGTCTCAGCACCTGGATGCCCGCAATCAGGCCCTCCAGCGCCATGACGAACAGGTTGCCGATGATTACAACCGGGATGTATGCCACCGGTCCGGCCATGTCGGCAAGCGTAAAGACCACGAGCATCATGCCCGCATGAGATAATACGAAGCCGCCGACACGCAGGAAGGATACCGTGTTGGAAACGAAGCTCAGCACCACCTCGAAGCATTCGAAGAAGCTCTCCAGGATGAAGGAGCCGATGCCGTCCTCCGGTTTCTCGAGCTTGTGCTTTTTGATCGCGCGGCTGAGCGGTTCACACAGGAAGATCAGCAGGATCGGAAGCACAACGCAGGGGAGGATAAACGCGGGGGTCAGGATATTGATATTGAACATCATCATCAGCACCGCGGCGGTGATCACCGAACCGTAGAACACAAGTCCCGCGATGCCGTTCTGGCCGAAGAGCGCTTTACCATACTCTTTCTGCTTGAAGTTCAGGATGATGTTGAAGATCATCGAAGACAGGATCAGCACCACGCCCAGCGCAATGGCCGACAGCAGGATGATGTTGATCATATCGGGCTGCAGCGGCTCGATCGGTTTTTCATCCAGGCCGAACAGCGCCTTGTACACCGGGTCGAGCACATGCTCGAAGCCGAACACCGACCCATACAGGCACCCGAACACCGCGGAGGATACGCCGATGCGCATCATGATTTTGCCCAGGTTCATCTTCTTCCACTTGAACATGATCCAGCCGATGATCGAGATCAGGATGCCCTGCCCGAGATCGCCGAACATGATGCCGAACAGAATCGTGTAGGTGATGGCCAGAAACGGCGTCGGGTCGATGCCCTTATAGCTCGGCACACCGTACATTTCGACAAACTGTTCATATGGGCGGAAGAAGCGATTGTTTTTGAGTTTGACCGGCACCTTGAAGCGGCGGTCGATCTCCGGCGGCTGATAGATGATATCCACCGAATCGAGCGCGCCAAAGGCCTCTTTGAAGGCTGCTTCTTCGCACTGCGGGATAAATCCGGTCATGTAGAAGGTTTCCACCACCGTATCTTCACCGGTCATGACCAGAACATACTTCTTGAGCTTTAAGGAATCGCTGATGCATTTGAGCTTCGAGTAGATCTGCAGAATCAGCTCGGAGTGCTCGGCAATCAGCTTGTCGCGCTCCTTCTCGAGCGCTTCTTTCTTTGCGTTCTCATCCTCCAGGCACTGTTTGATATACGCCTTTGCCTCGGATGGGGTTCCATGCGCGTAATCCGGAATCCGTATTCGCTCAAAAAACAGAGAGGAGAACATGTTATCCACCATGTCGATCTCCTCCGACGGCGCGAAGTACACACACCAGTGGTAATCCGCGTCGTGGTCGAACGACTGGAAGATAAACGGCCGCTCCTTATAGAAGGAGAGCTTCTCGTAGCTTTCGGTCGGAATTCTTCCGAACCGCACCTTGAGGTACTGACAGGCGAAGATCGCGTCAAAATCGACGTCCAGGCTCATGACATGCTCGAGCTGGATGAGCGCCTGCTGCTGCTGCGCGATCTCCTCAGACAGCGCTCCGATCTTCTGCGGATAGGCGTTCAGCCGCCCCGTAAAATCCCGGATAAAATCATCCATGTTTTCTCTGTCTAAACTGAGCGACGAGTAATCCCTATACGCGGGCTTGACGCCCGACATGATCAGGATATCCACAACCCGCTTGAGCATATCCGCATACGGATTATCTTCGCTCAGCTTCTTGAACTTATCACCGAGTTTCGGAGAAACCGGTATCGTTTCAGGATGAAAAATGCCACTGGCTGCGCACTGGAGCAATGCCGCGTCCAGATCACGGCGCTGTCCCACAATATTGACCAGTGTCATTTTTTCAATAGACATTCGAAAACCACCACCTTTCGTTAATCTACTGCCGGGCTGCTTCTGGTCCCGGCCCTACCCTTATCTGAATTTTTCATGATTCACTTGATAATCTTTTTCTGTTATTTCTCTGTCTTCTAACCCACGAGCTGCGCTTCGATTTCACTGGGCGACAGGTTGTAGCGGACGCCCTCAATGATACTGACGATATTCTCCACTTCAATCTGCAGCTGCCACATGAACGCCGCGATGACCACCGGCGAATATTCGCTGAAATGGATCAGCTTTTTGGTCATCTGGTACTGCGCGTTCGCCATAAACGCCTCGATCTGCTTGAAGTCCTGCTGTACCAGATATTTGCCGTAGGTGGTCTTCCCGATCAGCTCCAGAACCTCCTGCTCGCTGCGCGCGTTCAGCAGCTCCTCAAACTGGCGGTCGTTGAGTTTATATCGGAACGGCAGCAGCTGTTTTTTAATCTGCTGCGCCTCGGTATGGTAAAACCGTTTGAGTCTATAAATAATCGACAGGTTCATCAGCTCGACGCGCTGCAGGAAGATGCCCCTGAGCTGCGCCTGCGCTTTCTTCGGAATGCCCGCGTGCCGCTCGATCAGATGCAGCACCCGGCTGTAATACGCCGTGTTCAGCGCGTACTCACAGGCGTTGTAGTCGATCATGCTTCCCTCATCCGGCCCCAGCCCCTTGAGGCCGGCATAGTAGACCGTGCCTTTCAGAACCTCCAGCAGATCGTCGAAGCTCTTGACCGAAGCCAGCGCAAACAGGTCGAAGGTGGCGTGCTGCTGCAGGTAATTATGCACCTCTAAAATCAGGTCCTGCGGGGAACCGGAGTTGAGCAGCCGGATGGCCGACATGATCAGCCTTTTCTCCTGGAACATGATCAGGTATTTGTAAAACCCGTCGTCCTTCTCGTACTGATAGGCGCAGAGCCGCGAATACCGGTCAAACAGGCTTCTTCTGAGCAGCAGCTCAAGCTGGCCGCGGTGGATCATGTGCTCCTCGATGTTCCGAAGCTCACCGGCATAGTAGGTCTGGCTCTTTAAATAGGAAGCGATCTCGCCGACGGTGCGTTTGCGCGCAAGCTCCTGAAAATCCGCGGCGGTCAGCCGCTTGCCGTACATGGCGCGCGCCTTGGTCATAATCGCATTGCTGGAATAGCCGTTCAGCATCTGCTCCTCACCTGCCTATACATCTATTGAAGATCTCGTCTTCCCAACCTTGATGGTTCTGTTCATACTGCTTCTGCAGCTCCCCGATCATCTCATCGTTGCGCATCTGGATGGCGTGCACCATATTTTTCATGTTCTTCTCTTCCAGATCCGAGATGATCTGAAGCCTGCGGTCCGCGCGGCCGATATATTCACTTTCAATCTGTGCTTTTTCCTCGTCGATGTGCTCGATCAGTTCCTTCTTCTGGTCCTTGGCCTGATCGATCATCTCGCGTGCCAGCTCATCCAGTTCGATCAGCTGCTTGATAATACTCTGCATGCACTCCATCTCCTTATTGGTTTTTAGGCGGCGGATAGCCCGCTTCGCCCGTCTGTGACACAGATAGAACCGCCTTTTGCAGGGGACAGGATATTTTTACCGAATTCGAAATTTTAAACATCACGATGAATAAAATCCCGGTCAGTATCCCTATATTACTATACACCCATCATCTTTCGATATCAAGAGCGGGACGCGGAGAAAAAATCGAAACATTTGCCGATTTTATTGTGTGTTTTCCCGTCATATTTGAGGCGCCGGACATATTATTTTTATATTTGAAGCGCGCTCAAAAAACCTCCCGGAACGGCTTAAGTGCGTCGAGTCAGCCCGCTGTGCCGCTTTTGGGAATCGTGTCATGCTTTTCACAAATAAAACATCCTATCCACATTCTATTGACAGACTCGTGGCAAAATTCCGAAAAAAACGGCACGGCGATGGGATGCACATCTCCATCGCCGTGCTTTTATACATATTCTCCAGTTTCAGGGATTCACTTTACAGCACCAGCGACGGCGCTGTGTAAACCCGCGCGCCGAGCTCGGCATCCAGCAGGTACAGGCCCTTTGCGTCGGAGCCGAACAGGTCGTACTTTTTGCACAGGTCGTCGGCGTTTTTCTCCTCCTCGCCCTGCTCCTTGATGAACCAGTCGAGGAACTGCATCGTGCGGTAATCCTTCTCCTGGAAGGCCGCATCGTAGATGTTATTGATCAGCTTGGTGACATACTGTTCGTGAGCCATCGCCGCGTTCAGCGGGTCCTTGAGATCGGAAAAGCTGGTGTTCGGCGCCTTAATCGTGTCCAGCGTGACCGATTCGCTGTTGTTCTGCAGATAGGTCATGAACAGCATGGCGTGGTCGCGTTCCTCCTGCGCCTGAACAAAATACCAGTTTTGAAAGCCCGCGAGATTCTTCTCCTGATAGTAGTTGGAGATTTCCAGATACAGATAGGCCGAATAAAGCTCTTTATTGATCTGTTCATTGAGCAGTCTGGCCACTTCTTTATGCAGCATAATCAGGACGTTCCTTTCCTTTATACAATTTTCATTTCCCTATGACCATCCTCATTTGGATGGCCTGACCTGATGATACGCGCCAAATTTGACGCTGATTTGATGGCATTCTGAACTTTTTAGTTCTTGAGGCTCTGCAGCGGCGCGGGGATCTGTCCGCCGCGCGAGATGAATTTGGCCGGGGAATAGCGGTTGACATGCATGACCGGGCCCTTGCCGAGCAGGCCGCCGAAGTTGAGCTCCTCGCCCTCCTTCTTGCCGATGGCCGGGATCACCCTGACCGCCGTCGTCTTCCAGTTGACCATGCCGATGGCGGCCTCATCCGCGATCATCGCCGAGATGATCTCCTGCGGTGTGTCGCCCGGGATGACGATCATGTCAAGTCCGACCGAACAGACCGCGGTCATCGCTTCGAGCTTCTCGATGGTCAGCGCGCCGAGCTTCGCGGCGTTGATCATGCCCGCGTCCTCCGTGACCGGGATGAACGCGCCGGACAGGCCGCCGACCTTCGAGGAGGCCATCACGCCGCCCTTCTTGACCGCGTCGTTGAGCATCGCGAGCGTCGCCGTGGTGCCGTATCCGCCGCAGCGTTCAAGTCCGATCTCCTCCAGGATGTGCGCGACCGAGTCGCCGATGGCCGGCGTCGGCGCCAGGGACAAGTCCACAATGCCGAACGGCACGCCGAGCCTGCGGGACGCTTCGTCACCGACCAGCTGGCCCATCCGGGTGATCTTAAACGCGGTCTTCTTGATGATATCCGCGATTTCGGTGATGTTGCAGTTGCCGGACTTCGCGAGCGCCGCGCGCACAACGCCCGGGCCGGAAACGCCGACGTTGATCACGCAGTCCGGCTCACCCGCGCCGTGGAACGCGCCCGCCATGAACGGATTGTCCTCCGGCGCGTTGCAGAAGACCACGAGCTTCGCTGCGCCGATGCACTGCCGGTCCGCCGTCAGTTCGGAGGTCTGGCGGATGATGCTGCCCATCAGGCGCACCGCGTCCATGTTGATGCCGGTCTTGGTCGAACCGATGTTGACGCTCGAGCAGACGTTTTCGGTTTCCGCCAGCGCCTGCGGGATCGACTGGATCAGGCTCAGGTCGCCCGGCGCAAAGCCCTTATGTACCAGCGCGCTGTAGCCGCCGATGAAGTTGACGCCAACCGTCTCAGCCGCCCTCTGCAGGGTCTTCGCATATTTGACCGGATCGCCGCCGTTGGACGCGACAAGCATCGCGATCGGCGTGACCGAAATGCGTTTGTTGATGATCGGAATGCCGTATTCCTTCTCGATATCCTCGCCGGTCTTCACAAGGTTGGCCGCCCGCGTGACGATCTTGTCGTACACCTTCTCGCAGGACTTGTCGATGTCGCTGTCACAGCAGTCCAGCAGCGAGATGCCCATCGTAATGGTGCGGATATCCAGATTCTCGTCCTGAATCATACGGATGGTTTCCATAATATTGGTAATATTTAGCAATCGTTTTTCCTCCACTCCAGATAATGTTCGGATGATTCTTCCTATTTAAATGGTTAGATGGTATGCATCGAATTGAAGATGTTCTCATGCATACAGTGGATATCCATCTCCATCCCCTTACCCATTTCGGTCATCTTGTCCTGGAAGTCGCTGAACTCACAGTTCAGCTTGCTGATGTCGATGAGCATGACCATGGTAAACAGGTCCTGCATAACGGTCTGGTTCACATCGATGATATTGGCCTGATACTGTGCGCAGGCGGTGCTGACCTTTGCCAGAATCCCCACCATGTCTTTTCCGATCACTGTTAATACTGCTCGCATATGATATTCCTCCAAAAATATAATTTCTGCTCCGGATATGTCTCCGGAAGCACACCTCTGCGGCTTTGCCGCCGGTTTTACACGACACGCGAAACCGCCATCTGTCTTTGATCAGCCTGTTCAAAGGCGTTATATCGTATTCCAAACAAAAGGATTATTCGACATACAGACAAAGAAACGCAACCCTCTCTGAAACCGCTGTTCATTCACATCCCGCCACCTGGCGGTGGGGCAATCGCCTACGGCGTTCCCGACTGAGGAATGATTTACGCAGCAGCTATGACCCACCTGCAGTGGGGCAATCGCTTACGGTGTTCTCCAGCCGGAAAATCATTTACACAGTGGCTATGGGAATCGGGGTACCGGTAAAGACTGTCGCAGGGAACGTAAATGTCCGCTGCTAGCCATTCCCAACACAAAGCCTCATCCAAAAGCCGTCCGCAGACGGCCGAAGCGGATAAAGGGATATCAGAGGGGATTTTCAAGGGGGCCATTTGGCTATAAGCGGCACCGTGCATGGCCCCCTTGAACGGCCTTTCTTGGTTACTTCTTTGGCCGGCAAAGAAGTAACTGCCACAATGCCAAGGCACTTGGCAAACAAAGCCAGGCCACTGCGCTGCAGTGGTACAACAACCACCATGTCAAGGTATCTGAGCAGATACCTTGACACCGCCGCTCCACAGCGGCATAACGCCCCGCTGGCAAGCGAAATCTGTCAAGCCCCCGCCGCTCAGGCGAAATCCGTCGATTCCAGCTCCTTGAGAAACGCATCCGCATTCGCGTCCGACGGGATGTAGAACTTGACGTTTGCAAGGCTCATCTCGGTAATATCCGCGCTGTCCGGCGCACAGGAACGTTTGAACTGACCGCCGAACAGCCGCTTTAAGAACAGCTGCAGCTTCTGCCTGATGAACTGCGGGTCCAGCTCATCGGCAAACGCGATGCAGGCGTAGTAATACACCTTGGTCGGCCGCATACCGTATTTGATGAAGTAGTACAGGAAAAAATCGTGCAGCTCATACGGGCCGAGGATCTCTTCTGTTTTCTGATGAATGTTTCCGCTCTCATCCGGCGGCAGCAGCTCCGGGCTGACCGGCGTCTGCAGGATATCGGCCAATATTTCCCGGGCGTTCTCAAACAGCGCCGTGTTGCTGAGGTGCTCGAGCATCAGCCGGATGGTCGTCTTGGTGACGCAGGTGTTGACGTTGTAGTTCGCCAGCTGGTCGCCGCCGAAGGTGCACCAGCCAAGCGCCTCCTCCGAAAGGTCCCCGGTGCCCAGCACCAGCCCGTGATGCTTGTTCGCAAGGTCCAGAAGGATCTGCGTCCGCTCGCGGGCCTGCGCGTTCTCATAGGTCGCGTCGTGGTTGGACACATCGTGCATGATGTCCTCAAAATGCTGCATCACGCTCTGCTTGATCGAGATGTCCTGATGGCTGCATCCGAGGATATCCAGCAGGCTCAGCGCATTGTAATAGGTGCGGTCGGTTGTGCCGAAGCCCGGCATCGTGATGCCGATCAGGTTGGTGCGCGGCAGGCCCAGGATATCCAGCGCTTTGGCCGCCACCAGCAGCGCCAGCGTCGAATCCGATCCGCCTGAAACGCCCAGAATAATCTTTTTGAACCCTGTGTTCTCCAGCCGGTTTGCCAGAGACAGAATCTGCAGCTCGAACAGCTCATCCAGATAATCGGTCGGATTTTCCAGCGGCAGGAAGGGATTCTTCTCAACCGGCCGAAGGAGCTTCTGCTTGTCAATGCTGCAGTCGATATGATGAAAGGATGGCTGGTACCCGGTGAACTGCTTGCTCGCGCCGATGACATCGGTGTCCAGGTCGCACATCGAAACGATGGTCTGCACGCCGCCCTGTTTGCCGGCAAGCAGCCTGCCGCATTCATAGACCGCATGATAGCCCTTGAAGATGTGCGGAGAGCTGGTGTCGGATATGCCGCCGTTGCAGATGGCCACCGCGCATCCAAGCTCTCTGGTCAGCACCCTGGCCGACTCGCTCCACCTTGCGGTGTCCCCGGCATGCACCGGCTGATAGGACGGCACAACCATCAGGTCAAACCCGGTGTCCAGATAACTCTGCACGCCGCTGTACAAACGGTTCAGGTCGAGCGGCGCGACGCAGAAGCGAAGGCTGCCGCAGCGGAACACCGTATCGGCAGGCAGGAATTCCTCAGGCAGGCCGTAAGAGAACGCCTCCTCATCCTCCGGGATATATCCGAGAATCGAGCCCTGGTGCAGCACTGCAAAGGCGCTGATGACCTTGGAACCGACCTTGACCGGAAGCCCAATGACGATATAGGCGCCGATGTCCTTGGTGGCCGCGCCCAGCTGTTCCAGGCTGACCCTGCAGGTTTCCAGCAGCGCCGCGTTGCCGAACAGGCTGCCGCAGGATGCGGAGGAAAGCGCATATTTCGGGAATACGATGATATCCGCATTGGCCTTGCGGACTTCGTCGATGGCACGCTGCACATACTCGTAACAGGCAAACGGATTCGCCGGTTCGGTCCGGTTCGCGATACAGCAAACCCTGACAATGCTGTTCATAACAATGCACATCCTTTCCAGATGACAGGGGAAGGCGTCACGGACGACCCCGTTCCCATTTTCCCGTTTTATAGTTTTATAGTTGTCTTGAAATAATCCATCCGGTTTGGTCTACAATAAAGGCAGGCCGGCAGATGCTTATTTTCCATTTTATTATAGGCGGAATTCTGGGCGCACATATAAACAAATGGTGAATATACCGTAAGGCCTCTCTTTCGGGCTGTTATGCATTTATCAATGTAGGCGGGCTTTCTGAAATTCTTCTGGAAAAATTGGTGCAAAGGACTGTAAAAATCCGTGCTTTGGTGCTATAATGAAATAGATTAGACGCTTTTTAAGCTCCAACCACCGTTTGATGCGGTCTTCACCGCATTTGTCTGATTTTGGACTGAAAAGGCAAGGAGGTAAGGTTTTGGAATTCTGCAATATATTCGACAGCCACACCCACAGCGACAACTCCCCGGACGGAACCAGTTCGATCATTTATATGTGTGAAAACGCAATCAAATACGGTATCTCCGGCATCTCGATGACCGACCACTGCGAGGTCAATGCTTTCTACAAGGACCGGTACGACAAATCGATCGCACAGTCCTTCTTTGAGACGCGCAAGGCCAAGGCCGCGTTCGGCAAACAGCTCGAGATCACCAACGGCATCGAGATCGGCCAGCCGCTGCAGGCGGTCAAAAACGCTGAAACCGCGCTGGAAAGCAACCCCTATGACTTCGTACTGGCCAGTGTGCACAATTTGACCGACGAAGAGGATTTCTACTATCTCAACTATGCCGAGCTGACGCTGGAAGAGGTCTATTCCTTACTGGAACGCTATTTTATCGAGGTGCTCGACACGGCGAAGTGGAACCGGTTTGACAGCCTGGCGCATCTGACCTACCCGCTGCGCTACATCCATGAAGCCGGAATCACCGTCGAGCTTTCCCGCTTTGACGATCTGATCGATGAGATTTTTAAGACACTGATCCAGAACGGCAAGGCGCTGGAACTCAACACCTCCGGCCTGCGCCAGCCAATTGGGCAGACGCTTCCCTCTCCGGCGCTGGTCAGGCGGTACCGGGAGCTTGGCGGGGAACTGATCACCATCGGCTCCGACGCGCACCGGCACACCGACCTTGGAGCCGGCATCAGCGACGGCATGGGCATCGCCAAGGAAGCCGGATTCCAATATTTTGCATTCTATAAGCAGCATTCCCCCAAAATGCTGACCATGATATAATAAAGTGCAGTCCAGCAGGCACAATGCCTGTTGACCGGCGGCTGCATCCACGGAGATGCGGTATATAACCGCGTGGATATGGCGTTTTTGTGTATGCCGGATGTATCAGGGAGCGGATTCCCACCCTGCATGGTTTGGGACATGCGGCGATCCGTTCGTCTGGGGAAGTGAAGTCCTGTACTTGTATGGTTCATGAAGGTGCCGTGCTGCGGTTCTGTAAAGGGGTATTTGCCGCGGCCGAAGGGGCTGGTTTCCATGTCCTGAGCGGCTGCCGCACATCGGACAGCATACACTGAATGAAAAGGCGCCGCTGCCATCCTTCGCTTTCACAAGCCTGACATTTGAATATCCGCATGCTATAAGCGGCGGCAAATGCCGACCACGATATAAAGGAGAATTGTTATGGACGATCTGTTTAAACTGCTGATGCAGAACGCACGTTTCACCAACGAACAGCTGGCGGTCATGCTGGGTATCTCTGAAAAGGAGGTTGCCGAGCAGATCGAGCAGTATGAACGCAGCGGTATGATCCGCGGCTACAAGCCGGTGGTCGATTGGGAGAAGATCGACACCGAGCGGGTTGTCGCGCGCATCGAGCTGAACGTGCTGCCGAAACGGGATTTCGGCTTCGATGAAATCGCAAAGCGCATCATGATGTTCGATGAGGTCGAAACGATCTATCTCGTCTCCGGCACCTATGACCTTGCCATCACTGTAGCGGGCAAGACCTTCAAGGATGTCGCCTTGTTTGTCGCGCAGAAGCTGTCTCCAATGGACGGCGTCACCTCGACCTCCACGTCGTTTGTGCTCAGAAAGTATAAAGAAAAGAATATTATTATAGAAGATGAGGAAACCGATGTAAGGGGGAACGCATCGCTGTGATGGATTATAACAGGCTGTTGTCCCAAAAAGTGCAGGAGATCAAACCCTCCGGCATCCGTAAATTCTTCGACATCGCGAATGAGATGACCGGCGTCATCTCGCTGGGCGTCGGCGAACCGGATTTCAAAACGCCCTGGAGTATCCGTGAGGCGGGCATCGAATCGCTGGAAAAAAGCCAGACCTGGTACACCTCCAACGCCGGTTTAATGGAGCTGCGCCGGGAGATCTGCCATTACCTGAACCGCCGCTTTTCGCTCGATTACCATCCGGAAAACGAGGTGGTCATCACGGTCGGCGGCTCCGAAGCCATCGATCTGTGCATCCGCGCGCTGGTCAACGAGGGCGAGGAGGTTCTGATTCCGGAGCCCTGCTTTGTCGCCTATACGCCGGTCGCACAGCTGTGCAACGCGGTCCCGGTCCCGATCGTGACAAAAGCAGAAGATCATTTCCGGCTGACCGCCCAAGCCCTCAAAGAGAAGATCACGCCGAAGACCAAGCTGCTGATCCTGCCGTTTCCGAACAATCCCACCGGCGCGGTCATGCGCCGGGAGCATCTGGAGGAGATCGCCGAGGTGCTGCGCGGCACCGACATCATGGTGCTGTCGGATGAAATCTACGCGGAGCTTACCTATAACGGCAATCACGTCTCAATCGCGTCGCTGGACGGCATGAAGGAACGCACCATCCTGGTCAATGGTTTTTCGAAATCCTACGCGATGACCGGCTGGCGGCTTGGCTACGCCTGCGGACCGGCGCCGGTCATCCAGCAGATGACCAAAATTCATCAGTTTGCGATCATGTCCGCGCCGACGACCAGCCAGTATGCTGCCATCGAAGCGGTCAAAAACTGTGACGACGACATCCGCCGCATGGCGAACGAATACAACATCCGCCGCCGGCTGATTGTGGACAGCTTCAACAAGCTGGGACTCACCTGTTTTGAACCGGAGGGTGCGTTCTACATCTTCCCGTCCATCCAGTCGACCGGGCTGTCCTCTGAGGATTTCTGTGAAAAGCTGCTGTATGCCGAGAAGGTTGCGGTTGTGCCCGGCACGGCGTTCGGCGGCTGCGGCGAGGGCTTTATCCGTGTCTCATACTCCTATTCGCCGTCGCACATCATCGAAGCGGTCAAACGCATCGAACATTTTCTGCAGACACTCTGATTTGATAGGCGAAATTGAAATTAACCAGCGTCTTGTTTATGCACAGGCCATCCGTGCGCTTCGTTCACAAAGCCGGCTGGCTTGTTTGAGCTGTTTTTGAAAATGCAGGGCGCCGTATAAGGCGGTGTGGTCGAACCGGACAGACAAAACATGGGATGAGAAACACACGCGGTTTGACACAAAGAACGTATAATCAACAAAATATCCGGGAAAATCTTCAAAAATGATTGCATTTTCTGCCCGAACGTGCTATACTGAAGGTGTAAAAACTGGGGAGCTTATAAAGCTGAGATTGGAAATATCCTAAACCCATGAACCTGTTTGGTTAGTACCAGCGTAGGGAGTTTTTTGAAAGAGTTTTCATTGGATTTTATTTCTATCCTTTAATACTTATAAAAACGCTTTGTACTGACAGGTACAAAGCGTTTTTACTTTTCCCCAGAAAAAAGGAGGGAAACAGATGATAGTCAACGGAAAGGAATGGAAGCTTGCGCAGCCGTGCAGCCTGGAAGTGTTCCTGCGGGAGCAGGGATATCAGCTCAGCTGTGTCGCGGTCGAGCTTTCCGGCCATATCGTGCCGAAGGCGGCTTACGCGCAAACCATGCTGCGGGATGCCGACCGGCTCGAAATCGTCGGTTTTGTGGGCGGTGGATAGGATGAAGATTGTGCTGAACGCCCGCCCCATTGAAGTGGATTATGGCGAAACGCCGGCGTCCCTGAAAAAACGCTTCTGCCCCGACGCGGACACCGCCGTTGTTAACGGCTATCCCGCCGCATGGGATCTTATCCTGCAGGAACTGGATGAAGTCGTCCTGTTCCGAAAAGGCAGACTGCCGAAGCGGGACGAGCTCGAATACCTGATGGCCGCGCGGCATACGCCGCATGTGCATCGGATGCTTAAAGAAGGAGCGGTCGCGATCGCCGGCTGCGGCGGCCTTGGTTCCAACATCGCCGTCGCGCTTGCGCGCAGCGGCGTTGGAAAGCTGCTGCTGATCGACTTCGACATCGTGGAGCCCACCAACCTGAACCGGCAGCATTATTTTATCGAGCATCTGGGACGGTACAAGGTCGACGCGCTGAAGGAACAGATCGGCCGGATCAACCCGTTCATCGAGGTGAAAACGCGGAACATCCGGCTGGATGAGCAGAACATTCCAACCATTCTGGCGGGTTATCCCATTGTGGCGGAAGCGCTGGATCATCCTGAAAGCAAGGCGATGCTGGTTGGCGCGATCCTGGAAAAGCTGCCCGGCGTCAAGGTGGTGTCCGGCTCCGGCATGGCGGGGCTTTATGACGCCAACCTGATTCGGACAAGCCATCCGCTTGAGAACCTCTATGTCTGCGGGGACGGCGTCAGCGAAGCAAGACCGGGCGACGGCCTGATGTCCCCCCGCGTCATGGTGTGCGCAGGGCATCAGGCCAATATGATTCTGCGGCTCCTGTGCAAAGAGGAACCATCCGCCGCTGAAAAGCGATGAAGGACACCACCTGGCGGTGGGGCAATCTCCTACGGTGTTCTCCGGATGGAGAAACATTCTTACACAAAGCCGTCCGCAGACGGCCGAAGGGGAAAGCGGGATATCAG
>NZ_CCYH01000041.1 GCF_000820765.1 Candidatus Soleaferrea massiliensis AP7 | reverse complement strand
AGGGGATTTTCAAGGGGGCCATCTGGCTAGGAGCGGCACACTGCATGGCCCCCTTGAACGGCCTTTCTTGGTTACTTCTTTGGCCGCGCAAAGAAGTAACGAACACCGAGCCAAGTGTCACTTGGCAGACAAAGCAAGCCCGCTGAGCAACAGCGGCGCATATATCCCGGCAGACAGAAATAGCGCTTGTCACTTTTTTGACAGCCTGAGATAATCAATGCTTATCCCGCCTAGCCGATGGCTTCGCGCAGGACAGATCCTTGGATGTTTTTTTCTGGTTCTCTTTGCGGCAAAAGAGAGGGATCGTTGCCTTGCCAAAGCACTTTGGCACAATAAAGGAAAACCGCCGCATATCGGTGCGGAATGTATGCGTCCCGCCGCAAAGAAGGCGGCCAAAACACCCGGCCGAAAGATGGCTGAATTTAATTAAAGGTGATGAACAACCACATGGCAGATACACTGAAATTGGGCGGAAAGGCATTCACCTCCCGCCTTTTCCTGGGAACCGGCAAGTTCCCACTGAACCTAATGGAACCCGTCCTGCGTGCCGCCGGCACACAGGTCGTCACACTCGCGCTGCGCCGCGCGAACGTCGGCGGAGAGGGCAACATCCTCGACTGCATTCCGGACGGCATCACATTGATGCCGAACACCTCCGGTGCGCGCAACGCCGAAGAAGCGGTGCGCATCGCACGGCTCTCCCGCGAGCTCGGCTGCGGGAACTGGATCAAAATCGAGGTCGTGCCGGATTCCAAATACCTGATGCCGGACAACGTCGAAACCATCAAGGCCACCGAAATCCTCGTCAAGGAGGGCTTCACGGTCCTTCCGTATATGAACCCGGACCTGGTCAGCGCAAGACAGCTGGCCGAGGCTGGCGCGGCGGCGGTTATGCCGCTTGGCGCGCCGATCGGCAGCAATAAGGGGCTTTCTACCCGGGAGCACATCCGCATGCTGATCGATGAGATTGACCTGCCGATTGTGGTGGACGCGGGCATCGGCAAGCCGTCGCAGGCCTGTGAAGCGATGGAGCTGGGCGCGGCAGCCGTACTGGTCAACACCGCCGTCGCCAGCGCAGGCGACCCGGTGATGATGGCCGAAGCCTTCAAAAACGCCGTCGAAGCCGGCCGCGCCGCGTTTCTCGCGGGGGCCGGACGGGTACTGGGCTATGAAGGGGAAGCCTCCTCCCCGCTGACCGGATTTTTGGGGGTGTAAACAATGCAGTCACGCCCCATCATGGATATCCTCTTAGAGGAATATAAAACGCTTGATTTTTCCATGTACACCGCCCGGGATGTGGAGAACGTCCTCGCAAAGGACACGCTGGGCCTTGAAGACTACAAGGTGCTCTTGAGCAAACCGGCCTCAGCTTATCTGGAACCGATGGCCCGGCGCGCACAGCGGCTGACGCTTGAGCACTTTGGGAAGAACATCGGGCTGTACACTCCGATCTACATCGCCAACTACTGCGTCAACGGATGCAGCTACTGCGGCTTCAACAAATCCAACCACATCCACCGCGCCAAGCTGAGCCTGGAGGAGATTGAGACTGAGGCGCGGAACATCGCGAAGACCAAGCTGCAGGATATTTTGCTTTTGACAGGAGAGTCACGGCATCAGAGCAGCGTCGAATACATCGGCGAGGGCGTCAAAATCCTGAAGAAATACTTCAACAACGTCGGCATCGAAATCTATCCGCTTGAAACTCAAGAATACCGCTACCTGCACGAGCTGGGCGTGGATTACCTGAGCGTCTATCAGGAAACCTACGACACCGCCCGCTACGACGAGGTGCATCTGAGCGGCCCGAAGAAGGTCTATTCCTACCGATTTAACGCGCCGGAGCGCGGGCTCATGGGCGGGCTGCGCGGCGTGTCCATCGGCGCGCTGCTGGGCCTTTCGGACTTCCGCAAGGATGCGTTCGCAACCGGCATGCACGGCTATCTGCTGCAGCGCCGCTATCCGGCCGCGGAGGTCTGCTTCTCGGTGCCGCGGCTTCGCCCGTGTGCGGGCGGCGAGCACACCCGGTTCGAGCAGGTGCACGACGCCGACCTTTTGCAGGTCATGCTGGCGCTGCGCATCTTTATGCCGTTCTCCGGCATCAACCTGTCAACCCGGGAGAGCGCCGCGTTCCGCGACAACTGCCTGGGGCTGGCTCCGACCAAGATTTCCGCCGGCGTTCACACCGGCATCGGCGGGCATGACAGCGAACAGAAGGGCGACGAGCAGTTCGAAATTTCCGATTCACGCTCGGTCGAGGAGTATAAGCAGTATCTGACCAGCCGCGGTTACCAATATGTCTTTAACGACTACCTCTATGTCGGATGACGAAACCGCCTGTCAACAGTCCGCGCCGGAACATTGACCCGTCGGGGCGTCGCGCGGTGCCCGCAGACAGGCGAAGACTGAAGGAAACTGGATGCGGCGCTGACAGCTGTCAAGGGCTGTCCGGCGCCGGCATAAACGCCGCGCAACACCATACAAGGAGGACACTATGATCCACCGTATCATCGATGCGAACATCAACCGCGCCTGCGAAGGGGTGCGGGTGCTCGAGGATTACTTCCGCTTCGAGCTGAACAACCAGGGTTTGTCCCGGCAGCTGCGGGATATCCGGCACAGGCTGCGAAGAACCTACTGCTCGGATGAGCTGGTCCGCTGCCGGGACAGCCAGGGCGACGTCGGACGCGCCACCTCGATGGAGACCGGCGACGACCGCCGCACGGGCCGCAAGGACATGCTGATGGCAAACTTCAAGCGGGCCGAGGAGGCCATCCGGGTCATCGAGGAAAATCTCAAGCTGATCGAGCAGTACGATCTCAGCAAGCAGTATGAAAAGCTGCGCTTCCTGATGTACAATCTCGAGAAAAGCGCGCTCAGGCAGATCGAATATATCGGCTGGGAGATCTACGCCATCACCTGCGAGCGGCTGTGCGGCGGCAGGGACAACATCGAGGTCGCAAGGGAGCTGCTCGAAAACGGCATCCGGGTGCTGCAGTACCGGGAAAAGGAGAAAAGCAAGCGCGAAAAGCTCGAACAATGCATGCAGCTGCGCGCGCTGACACGCGAATACGGATGCACCTTCATCGTCAACGATGATCTCGACATCGCGCTGCTGTGCGAAGCGGACGGCGTGCATCTGGGGCAGGAGGACCTCCCGGTCCAGAAGGCACGGAAGCTTTCCGGCGATATGATTATCGGCGTCTCGACGCACAACGAGAAGCAGGCGCAGAAGGCGCTGCAACAGGGAGCGGACTACATCGGCGTCGGGCCGATGTTCGAAACCGACACCAAGCGGAACCTCGAGCCGTGCAATTCGGTCGATTATCTCCGATACACCTGTGAAAACATCCCGCTTCCGCAGGTCGCGATCGGCGGGATCAGCCCGGAGAATCTGCGGCTGCTTCTCGAAGCCACCAGTGATGCCGGCGTTCCGCTGTGCTTTGCGATGATCGGCGGGCTTTTGCTGGCGGATGACCTCGGAGAGCGCATCCGCCAGATCAAATCAATCATAAAGGAGTATCACGATGTACCATACACAGATGCAGGCAGCTAAACAGGGCGTTCTGACCCCGGAAATGAAGGCGGTCGCCCAGAAGGAATTTATGGACGAGAACGTCCTGATGCAGCGCGTCGCGGCCGGAACGATCATCATCCCGGCCAACAAAAACCACAAAAGCCTGATTCCGGACGGCGTCGGCGAGGGGCTGTCCACCAAAATCAACGTCAATCTCGGCATCTCGCGCGACTGCCATAACATCGATATGGAGCTGGACAAGGTGCGGCTCTCGGTCAAGATGGGCGCGCACGCGATCATGGATCTCAGTTCCTTCGGCAAGACGCAGGAGTTCCGCCGCCGGCTGATCGAGGAGTCCACGGCGATGATCGGCACGGTGCCGATCTATGACGCGATCGGCTTCTATGACCGCGATCTCAAGGACATCAAGGCCCAGGAATTCCTGGATGTCCTGCGCACCCACGCAAGGGACGGCGTCGACTTTGTGACCATCCACGCCGGCATCAACCGCCGGACCGCCGAAACCTTCAAAAACAACCCGCGCATCACCAACATCGTGTCGCGCGGCGGTTCTCTGCTCTACACCTGGATGGAGCTGACCGGCAGCGAAAACCCGTTCTATGAATACTTCGACGAGGTGCTGAAGATCTGCCGTGAATACGATGTGACGCTGAGCCTCGGCGACGCGATGCGCCCGGGCTGCACGAACGATTCGACCGACGCATCGCAGATTGCCGAGCTGATCACGTTGGGCGAGCTGACCCGCCGCGCCTGGGAGCAGGATGTGCAGGTCATGGTCGAGGGGCCGGGCCACATGGCCATCGATGAGATCGAGGCGAACGTCAAGCTGGAAAAACGGCTCTGCCACGGCGCGCCGTTCTATATCCTCGGCCCGCTGGTCACCGACATCGCGCCGGGCTACGACCACATCACCTCGGCCATCGGCGGCGCCATTGCGGCTGCGGCAGGCGCGGATTTCCTGTGCTATGTCACACCGGCGGAGCACCTGAGGCTGCCGGATGTCGAGGACGTCAAGGAAGGCATCATCGCCTCGCAGATTGCCGCGCACGCCGCGGACATCGCCAAGAAGGTCCCGCATGCCCGGGAGATCGACGACAAGATGAGCAGGGCGCGTCAGGCGCTCAACTGGGAAGAGATGTTCAGCCTTGCGCTCGACGAGGAAAAGGCGCGCTCCTACCGCAAAAACTCCACGCCGGAAGGCGAGGACTGCTGTACGATGTGCGGCAAGCTCTGTTCAATGCGCAACATGAACCGCATCATGAAGGGCGAGGACGTGAATCTGATATGATCTGCTGTATCACCAGCCGCAGGCTCTGCCGCGAGGATTTTATTTCCCGCATCGAAAAGGTGCTGCAGAGCGGCGTCGACTACCTGATCATGCGCGAGAAGGATCTTCCGGCGCGGGAAGCGCTCAATCTGGCGGGAAAGCTTCGCACCCTCTGCGAATATTACCACAAGCCGCTGATTGTCAACAGCTTTGTGGACGTCGCGCGCGCCGTGCATGCCGACGGCATTCATCTGCCGTATGCGCAGTTTCTGGAGCAGCATGAAGACATCCGGGACTTCGGATTAAAGGGCGTGTCCATCCATACGCTCGAGGAGGCTGTCGAGGCCGAAAGGCTGGGCGCAGACTATGTACTGGCCGGAAACATCTTTGAGACAGCCTGCAAAGAGGGGCTTCCCGGACGCGGCCTTTCCTTTGTCCGGGAGCTTGCCGGTGCTGTGTGCATCCCCATCTGGGCGGTCGGCGGCATCACCGGCGAAAACGCCGCGCAGGTGATGGACGCCGGCGCTTCGGTCGTCTGTATGATGTCCTCGCTGATGTCCGGCGAGCTTTGAAAACGGCGAGCCTGTTAACAGGAGATCTGCTAATAGAATTCTTTGATATATCAGGAGAAGGCTTCATTCCGATCATCGGGACAAAGCCTTCTCCTGTCTGTTTTTCCAGAGCTGGGTGCGCTTTATCTCTGTTTGTTATAAGGCGCTTGGCGATGGCTGTAGCCTGCGGCACAGTGGTTTTGTATTTCGACCATGATATCTTGGCAGTCACCGTTGTACCGCGGTAATACAGAAGCACAACGGACCTCGTTTCTCTTATGACGGGTATATGCGGCGCAAGGGGAATCGTCGGTCCATCTTCAGTATGGCTTATCATGATGCGGCAAAAGCACCAATAACCGCTTTTCAACTGCGGAAGGAACGGGACACCAAGGTCATCAAAAGTTTACGATTCTTCACCTGTTCATCATATTCAAAACGGCGGTTACAAAGTATTGCACAAAAATAAGAACAGTAGTTTGGTGACTATTTTTCAAGTGAAACGAAGAGGTGTATATTTTATCCAAATAAATGTACAATGCTATGATGTAAAGAATATATAGATTGAATATATGGATAAAGAGTGAATTTCCAATCGAGGTTTGGCGTTGAAAAACGTTCGCAGCATAAAATCATGCATGATTCATTCATTGATTTTTCACGATCTCCATTGTATAATGAACATGCAATGCTGAATATGGAAGCGGCTTCCTGTTTTAGTCGTGAAACAATCATCAATCGAAATTGAAATCATAAAATTCGATGGTGAGACCGTGCAATGAGGTGTATGTATAAAACGGGGGAACAGCGGCCATCGGCACTGTGAAAAAGAGACAGAGGTGAAAAACATGTCAATGAAAAAAAGAATCATCTCGGTTGCGCTGACAGGCGCGATGCTGGCGACCAGTCTGAGCCTGACATCCTTCGCATCGATGTTTTCGGACACGGAATTTAATGGGGGCAACACGTCCAGCAACCCCGTGCGGGTCAACCGGGAGGACGCAAGGGCAACCTTCTTCAGCTATGCGGACGAACAGTCGGCGCTTGACCGCGACGAATCCAAATCTCCGTACTATCAGGACCTGAACGGTTCCTGGAAGTTCAGCTTCGCGGACAGCGTGGCGGGCAGAATCCGTGCGGCCAACCCGGATGTGGTCAATCAGGATTTTGACGACCAGGACTGGGACGACATCACCGTTCCGAGCAACTGGCAGCTCAACTGGACCGAAACCGGAAAAGAAAAATACGACCAGGTCACCTACTGCAACCAGGCCTATCCGTGGACCGCGATGAAACGCACCGACGGCGTGCCGGGCTATACCGAAAGCGTTGGAATCGGTTATTCCATGGTGACCTACAACACCGTGGGTACCTACCGCAAAACCTTTGATGTCAGCGCGGACTGGGACGGCAGGGAAACCTTCATTGTCTTCGAGGGCGTCAGCTCGGCCATGTACCTGTGGGTCAACGGCCAGGAGGTCGGCTATGCGGAGGACAGCACCGGTAGGATGGAGTTCAACATCACCGACTGCATCGTGCCCGGCGAATCGAACACGCTGACCGCGGAGGTTTACCGCTGGAGCGACGGCAGCTGGATTGAAAATCAGGACATGATCCGCCTGTCCGGCATCTACCGCGACGTTTACCTGCAGAGCAAGGATCAGGTTGAGATCCGCGACTTCACGGTTGTGACCGATCTCGACGACGAATATGTCAACGCGGACCTGAACGTCGACGTGGATCTCAGGGATTTCGGCGCGTCCGACGCGCTGAAGGACGGTCTGACCGTTACCGGAAAGCTCTATGATCCCCAGGGCAGCCTGGTGTTCGACGATATGAGCGCTTCCGATATCCGCTTTGACGGCAATAAGGCGACGGTGAGCATGACCAAATTTGTGGAAAGCCCGCAGCTTTGGTCGGCGGAGACGCCGAACCTCTATAAGCTGGTGCTGCAGCTCAGAAACAACGAGAAGGCGATTGAAACCACCTGTGTGCGCGTCGGCTTCCGCGAAGTCTATGTCGCAGACCGGGGCACCAACAGGGCGCATCTGGAGCTCAACGGCAGCTATCTGTACGTCAAGGGCGTCAATGCCGGCGAAATGGACAGCTGGACCGGACATCATCAGACGATGGAAACCATGATCCACGATGTGGAACTTATGAAACAGAACGGCATCAACGCGGTCAGAACCTCCCATTATCCGCATGATCCGAAATTCTATGACCTGTGCGACGAATACGGCATCTATATCATGGACGAGGCAAACGCGGAGTCCCACAACGGCCGTCAGAGCAACGTTCCCGGAGACCAGCCGTTCGCGATTGTGCAGACGATGGACCGCGCCATGAACATGGTGGAACGGGATAAAAACTACCCGTCGGTCATCATGTGGTCGCCGGGCAACGAGGTCGGCGGCGGAAGGTCCATTCAGCAGATGCTGGACTACTTCCATTCGGGAGACGGCACCAGAATCGTGCATTATCAGGGACTCAACAACGCGTCCTGCGATGTGCAGTCAACCATGTACCCGTATCACAGCGCGTTCACCAGCTACGGAAGAAGCGGCACCAAGCCATATGTCGTGTGCGAGTACCTGCACAGCATGGGCAATTCCGGCGGCGGCATGAGCGATTATTGGGATATCATCCGTTCTTATACAAACCTGCAGGGCGGATTTATCTGGGACTGGAAGGATCAGAGCGTCGAAACGCCGGAAGTCGGAAATCCTTCCCAGAAATTCTTCGGCTATGACGGCGACTGGGGCAACCGCACAGGTCAGAACAACTTCTGTGCAAACGGTCTGCTTGGCCCGGACGGCGAACCGAAGCCGGAGATGGCAGAGATCAAGAAACAGTACCAAAACATTCAGATGGCGCTGAAGGATGCGCAAAACGGCATCGTCACCATCACCAACGAGGGCCTCGGCGTCAATACAAACGAATACAACATGCACTGGTCGCTGATGGCCGACGGCACAGAGATCGGCAGCGGCGATATGACCGCCGATGTCGCGGGCGCCGCCGCCAACGGACCGACCAGCGCGGATGTCACCGTACCGTACGAGCTTGAGACGGTACAGAAGGGCGTCGACTATTTCCTGAACATCGAGTTCTCGCTGAAGGAGGACGTCTCCTGGGCGGATGCCGGTTATGTGATCGCTTCCGAACAGTTTGAGCTCGAGCTCGGCGAAGGAGAGGGAACCCTGCCGGAGCTGAACGCCGAAGATATGAATGCATTCCAGAAGGTCGAGCAGGATGAAAACACCCTGTCCATCACCGCCGCCGACGGCTTTGCGCTGACCTTTGACAAGGCGGCGGGTGAAATCACCTCAATTTCCCAGAACGGCAAGGAATTCCTTGCGGATACACTGGAGCCAAACTTCTGGAGAGCGCCGACCGACAACGATAAAACACAGGATACGAAATGGCGGAACGCCGTCAGGGATATGACGGTGGACGACGTCAGCGTCAGTGTGCAGGACAAGGTCGTCATGATCACCGTTCAGCAGACCATGCCGAGCGCGAACAACTCCAAGAACGCCATCACCTACACGGTCTATCCGACCGGCGACATCATCGTCAAGGATACCGTGGTCGGCGGCGCCAACCTGAACATGTTCCCGCGTTTCGGCGTCCGGCTGCAGATGCCCAAGGGCTTTGAAAACATGAACTGGTACGGCCGCGGCCCGCTTGAGAACTATTGGGACAGAAAGACCGGCTACGACGTCGGCGTCTATCAGAGCACCGTGGAAGAGCAGTACTATGACTACATCAAGCCGCAGGAAACCGGCAATAAGACCGATGTCAGATGGATGGCCATCACCGACGACGAGGGCGACGGCCTGATGTTCGCAAGCAGTCCCGATACACTGATGGAAAGCGGTGCGCTGCACTACACCGCCGAAGCGATGGACGGCGTCCGGCACGGCTATCAGGTGCAGAAGACCGAGAACACCGTCGTGACCCTCGATCTGCATCAGATGGGCCTGGGAACCGGCAGCTGCGGACCGGAGGTCCAGATGCAGTACACCATGCCGAACGAAGGCTCGTACACCTTCCTCTACCGCATGAAACCCATCTCGGCAATGACCTCAGAGGAGATCACTGCCGACAGCAAGACGGTATTCAAGGATTCCACCGCGCTGCTCAGCGATATCCAGATGGACGGCGAATCCATCAAGGGCTTCGATAACGCGGTCACCTCCTATTCCTTTATGAAGAAAGCCGACTCGGCCGTCCCGCAGATCACCGCCGTGCCGGCCAGCGACGACGTCACCTTGACCGTGACGCAGGCAGAAAGCATTCCGGGAACTGCGACCATCGTGGCGACCAATTCGTTTGGATTTTCCCAGACCTACACCATTGAATTCCAGGAAGCCGAATACATCTGGCTGACCGAATATCCATATCTGAGCAAATCCGCGTCCGGATGGGGCAAGATCACGAACGGCTATGCCGTCACCAGCGGGACGCCGACCACAAGGCTCAGCGTCAGGGTAGACGGACAGCAGGTCTATTATACGAACGGCTTCGGCGTCAACACAAACTCGAACATCTACTATGATCTCAGCGATCTGACGGTTGAACGCTTCACCGCTAAGGTGGGCATCGACGGTTGTAAATGGAGTAAATCGGTCGGCGCGACCTTCAATGTTTACGGCGACGGCGTGAAGCTTGCGACCTCCGGCGGGATGAACGTGAAGAGCGAGGCCTATGACTTTGACGTCGATATCAAGGGCGTCAAGGAGCTGCGTCTGGAAGCGGTATACAGCAGCCCGAGCACCAGCAACGGAAACGGCAACGTCGACTGGATTGAGCCGAAGGTTACGCTGGGCGCTGAAGAAAAGGTGCCGGATGAAATCATCGCAACCTCTGAAGACATCGACGTCAACCGTGAAACCGGCACCGTCACAAAGATTGGGGTCGGCACCACCGTCAATGAGCTGATTGCCAAGCTGGGTACCACCAACGGCGTGGGCGAATTCCAGGTCACCGATGTCAGCGGCGCTTACATCGGCGGCGAAGGACAGCTTGCAACCGGTTATCAGCTGCGGCTTGTCATTGACTCAACGATCAAGGATACTCTGTACCTCTCGGTGGCCGGCGATGTGGACGGAGATTCCGCGATGAATCTCACCGACCTGATACTCACCAAGGGCATCATCCTCGGCAGGTTTGAGTCAAACCTTGGCAGCGCGGATGAGCGTGTGGAGCTTGCGCAGCGTCAGGCCGCCGATTACGACCATGACGGCAGGATCAACATCTTTGACCTTGTCAGAATCAAGCTCGATATCCTCAACGGTATTTAAGCACAAATTTTCACAAATAAAAGGGACCTGCGGCAGCTGCCGCAGGTCCTTTTGGACGTACGGGAACGGAAGGAGACTGTGTGGATATATTCCAATCGACATTTACAGGACCCTATCCAAACACTTATGAGTAGACACTTGGAATGTCCCTTTGTAACAAAGTCACATCCCTGCCGCAAATAATGTGATAGAATGTGGGTATCCTACAAGAGAAAACAGAATTGAGGAGCAAAGCTGTGGTCTGTGCTCGAAATGGAATCGATGTTGTGGTATACTATACCTACATACGAATGAATAAGGGGGAAACGGCATGATCGATGTTATGATTATTGGTGCGGGTATCGCGGGCTTGACGGCGGCGGTGTATGCGACCAGGGCGGGAAAATCGGTTGCGGTAGTGGAGGAAAATGTATACGGCGGGCAGATTGTCAATACGCCGGAGATTGAAAATTATCCGGGCTATCTGGCCATTTCGGGCGTGGAGCTTTCGCAGAACCTCTATGACCAGGCGACCAAGGCCGGCGCGCAGGTGCTGTTTGAAACCGTCGTGTCGATTGAGCTGGATGGTGAGATCAAGCTTATCAAAACCAAGCAGAACACCTATGAGGCGCGCACGCTGATCATCGCAACCGGCGTCAAGCGCAGGCTGCTGGATAAACCGGGCGAAGCCGAATTCTCGGGAAAGGGCGTCTCCTACTGCGCAACCTGTGACGGCGCGTTCTATAAGGGAAGGGATGTTGCGGTGGTCGGCGGCGGCAACACAGCGGTGGATGATGCGATCTACCTTTCAAACATCTGCCGGACGGTCTATGTCATCCACCGGCGGGATCAATTCCGTGCGGATCAGGTGCTGATTGACAAGCTCCAGGCGAGGGAAAACGTGAAGATTCTGTACGACCATGTTGTGGAGCGTATCGACGGCGAGAGCGCCGGCACGGTATCCGGGCTTACGGTGCAGAATGTCAAGACCCAGGAATCGGCCGCGCTTTCCGTTTCCGGCGTGTTTGTCGCAATCGGGCTTCAGCCGAACAATCAGATCTTTGAACATCTGGTGGAGCTCGATGAAAACGGCTATATCAAAGCGGGCGAGGACTGCAGGACCAATATGCCGGGTATCTTTGTGGCAGGGGACAACCGTACCAAGGATGTGCGGCAGCTCATCACCGCGGCGGCGGACGGATGCGTAAGTGCGGTCGGCGCGGTCGGCATGCTGTGAAGACGATGGCGAGACATTTCCTTTCAGTGAAAAAACATGCATATACTTTAAATAAAAAAGAGAGAAAATAGAAGAATTTGTTTGACTTTTGTAAAAAAAATGTGGTAACCTTTATAAAGATAAAACCTCTGAGGATGGCTTTTGCCCAAAACTCGGAGAATAAAAATAAATTTACAACCTTCTCCGAGTTTTATAAAACTTAGAGGAGGTTTTTTTGTGGAAAGAAGTGGTAAGGGTTTATCGATTGCAGGTTTGGTTTTAGGAATTGTTGCGATTGTCTTTGCGTGGTTTTATATGATTAACATTGTGGCGTTGATCAGTGGAATCATTGGCATCGTTTGTGCGGCGAAAGGCAATAAAATGGCTGTCGCAGCAGGGGCTCCTACAGGACTTGGAACCGCAGGCATGGTACTGTCTATTATCGGACTTATTCTTGCAGCGATTGGTTTTTTGTCCTGCACCCTGTGCGTAGCATGTGCAGCGGCTTCTAGTGGCGTTTCTTCGCTGTTCTGAGGTGGATGCCTAGAAACCAATAAGAAAAAAGCAGCCGTTCTGTTCTGCAGAAGGGCTGCTTTTTTACGAAAGGAGTTATCATGTTTCCAAGCTTTAATATATATGGAAGGGATATCGGTACATACGCCATAATGGCTACCATTGGAATGCTGTTATCCGGACTAATTGCATTTATACTGGGAAAAAAATATAAAATTTGTTTTGAGGATATCGTACTGATTATGGTAACAATGGGAATGGGAATGCTAATTGGCGGTCATTTAATGTACGGAATGACCAATATAGAAAATTTGATAGAATTATTTAAACACATATCCCAATACGATGCCAAGCAGTTTTTATATCAGCTTGGACAGTATTTCGGAGGAATGGTGTATTATGGCGGTTTTATAGGAGCTGCAATCGGTGTTTGCATCCATTCTAAATATTCTAAGTCCCTGAAAACCGGGGAGATATTAGATATATTTGCCGTTTCAGTCCCTCTTTTCCATACATTCGGGCGGGTTGGATGTTTTCTTGGCGGATGTTGTTATGGGATGGAAAGCGACTGGGGATTTATCGTATATAATAATACTTTGCAGCCAGACATCAACGGCGTTGTCAGAATTCCGATCCAGCTCATAGAAGCGTTATGCAATTTATGCATCTTCTTCGTTTTACTGGTGTTGTTTTCTAAAAGAAGACAAAAGGGATGCTTGCTCTACATTTATATGATTATTTATTCAGCAGTACGTTTTGTTTTGGAGTTCTATCGGGGGGATGTAATACGCGGTTTTATTGGAGGTTTGTCTACATCTCAGTGGATTAGCATCGTGTTATTGATTTTTGCGGTATGGAAGCTTATATCGAAATATTTTAGATTGAAACACTGTGTGGAAGCCGGAAGGCTGAAGCAGTGAATGAAAATAGGCTCTATCTCAAGCAATTGGCAGAGATAGGGTCTGTTTTTATTTGGTTTATTCATTAAAACTCATAAGAATATGATTCCCAAGTATAAGTCGTTTTAAAAATAGTGTACGCTTTAATGATCTTATTTTAGATGAAGACCAAGTTTTTGAATGTTTTTCCTGAACAAGACTCAAGACGGAATCATATTAAGAACAGGACAATCATTCGGTTTCATCTTCTCAAACAAGATATAGTTGACATAAAAAATCATGAAATCCAATAAAAGCTTTACATGTTTGACATAGAATTAACAATATGAAATCAGTATAATGGGAGAGTACGATTTTTCGCATGAACTGGAGAGAATTATCATGATAACAAATAGATCTAAAATCGCAGTGATCGGAGCGGGATTCGTAGGGGCATCCACCGCCTATGCGCTGGCGCTCAAAAGCCTTGCCTCCGAAATTGTGCTCATTGACATCAACCAGGATAAAGCAGAGGGAGAAGCAAGGGACATCGCGCACGGCATGAGCTTTATGGGCGAGATGTTCATCCATGCGGGAGGCTTCGAGGAGGTCCGTGACAGCGACATCATCATCGTGACGGCGGGCGCCAACCGCAAGCCCGGTGAAACCCGTATGCAGCTGGCTCAGAAGAACACCGAAATTGCCCGGGGAATTACGCGGGAGATCATGAAATATTACAACACCGGCGTCATTCTGGTGGTTGCCAACCCGGTGGATGTGCTCACCTATGAAATCTTCAAGGAATCCGGACTGCCGAAGGGCAGGGTGTTCGGAACCGGCGCGGTGCTGGATACGGCACGTTTCCGCTATCTGCTTTCCGAGGAAGCGGGTGTCGATGTGCGCAACATCCACGGATTCATTGCAGGCGAGCACGGCGAGACCCAGTTTGCCGTCTGGAGCGCCGTTCGGATCGCCGGACTGACACTGGAAGAGTACTGCAAAGGCACCAACATCAACATCGATAAAAAGAGGATCGAGCAGATGGTCCGCAGCGCAGGTGCGGAGGTCATCGAGCGCAAGGGCGCGACCTATTTTGCAATCTCATCGGCCATTGCGAAGATTGCCGAGGTCATCATCAAGGACCAGCGCGCGGTGCTGAATGTTTCGAGCATGACCGACGGCACGTTCGGGCTGCAGGACGTCAGCCTTTCCCTGCCGACGATTGTGGGACGCAGCGGCGTACTGCGCCGGCTGGAAAGCGACTTCTCCGAAGAGGAGCGTTCCATGCTGATGAAGTCCGCGCAGGCGATCAGAGCCACCATCGATTCCATTGTATAACATATTCAAAGATATAATAAACAGGAGGTATCATTTTCATGGATAAGAAAGAATTCGCACTGCAGCAGCACAGAGAGTGGGCCGGCAAGATCGAAGTGACCAGCCGTTCCAAGCTTAAAAACCGTGAGGATCTGGCAGTCGCCTATACACCGGGCGTTGCGGAGCCGTGCCTTGAGATTAACAAGGATGTGGACCTCTCGTATGTCTACACCAGAAGACACAACCTGGTGGCGGTCGTCACCGACGGAAGCGCTGTTCTCGGACTCGGCGATATCGGCCCGGAAGCGGGCATGCCGGTTATGGAGGGCAAATGCGTCCTGTTCAAGGAGTTTGGCGATGTCGACGCGTTCCCGCTCTGCATCCGTTCCAACGATGTGGATGAGATTGTCAATACGGTTAAACTGCTGGCCGGTTCGTTCGGCGGCGTCAACCTGGAGGACATCTCGGCTCCGCGCTGCTTTGAAATTGAAAGAAGACTCAAAGAGGTCTGTGATATTCCGATTTTCCACGATGACCAGCACGGCACGGCTGTCGTCACGCTGGCCGGTATGCTCAACGCGCTGAAGCTGGTCGGCAAGCAGCTTTCCGATATCGAGGTTGTCGTCAGCGGATCGGGCGCGGCGGGCATCGCGATCACCAAGTTGCTGATGAAGATGGGCCTCAAGAACGCGGTTCTCTGCGACACCAAGGGCGCCATCTATAAGGGCCGCGAGGGCCTGAACCCGATCAAGGCCGAGATGGCGGAGATTTCGAACCTGCAGATGAAGAAGGGCCAGCTGGCAGACGTCATCAAGGGTGCGGATGTCTTCATCGGCGTGTCTGCGCCGGGCGTGCTGACCGCGGAGATGATCAGCACCATGGCGGCCGACCCGATCATCATGGCAATGGCGAATCCGGTGCCGGAAATCATGCCGGACGAGGCGAAGAAAGCGGGCGTGCGCATCATGTGCACCGGCCGTTCCGACTTCCCGAACCAGATCAACAATGTGCTGGCGTTCCCGGGCATCTTCCGCGGCGCGCTGGACGTCCGCGCAAGCGACATCAACGACGAGATGAAGATCGCGGCGGCGAAGGCGATTGCGAATGTCATTCCCGAAGAGGAGCTCCGGCCGGATTACATCGTTCCGGATTCCTTCAATGAGAAGGTTAAACCGGCGGTGGCCGAAGCGGTCGCACAGGCCGCAAGGGATACCGGCGTGGCCAGAATCTAAGCGTGTTATGAAAAAAAGCCCCGATGGTGATCCTTTCACCGTCGGGGCTTTTCTTATAGAAGAAAGATACATAAAATCAGCTCTGTTCAAAGATCTTTCTGGGATGATATCGCCCCATCATCCACAGGATAAAAAAGGAGATCAGCAGCAGCGTCATCAGGAACAGCGGCAGAATCAGCAGTGCCAGGGATAACGGCAGAACGTTCCCAGATGAAAATGCGGGGCCGCCCGCAGGCATGATGCTCTGGAAAAACTGTTGAAGAAGAGGCCCTCCCAGAAAAAGTGCCGTTGCGAGACTGATGGCGTAGCCGGCGATCAGATCAAGAGATAATTCAATTAGAAAACGCAGCCAGATCTTGATTTTTGTTTCACCCAGCGCAAGCAGCACCCCGATATCAAGCTGATAGCTTTTCAGCTGGAGCAGCATGATCAGCAGGATAAAGATGAACGCGGATATCAGGCCAATGAGGAGGACAGAGCGGGAGATTGACAGGATATCTTCCATAGAGCTGAGCGCTCTCTCTATGACGCTGTCGGTCGTGTTGATAACGGTGTAATTTCCATTCAGCTTCATAGATTTGATCTGTTCTGTGATCCTATCGGTATCCTCTACGGAATGGGTTACGAGTTCCAACTGACCGGCATCGCTTTCAGGCTGTATGACTTCTGCCGCGCTTCGGTAGTCACACAGGATGATTTGATCTTCCAGTTCTATATCCTTGAACGCATAGGTTCCGATGACGGGAATTTCGACATCGGTGTCGTCGTGAAGGAGATGCACCCTGCCGCCATATTCCGATTTCTTTTCATCGGGGATCAGGGCGCCGCGGTTCTCGATGGAAGGCCACACACCCGAAACGAGTTCGATATGGCCTTCGACATGAAGCGAATCGCCTAGCGCGTCCATATTACCGGAAAGCTGGATGACTTTCCCGTCAGTGCGGGTAACATAGCCGGATATGCAGGAATCCACACGATCGATGCCGTCGGTTTCAGACAACAGCCGGGCATCTGCGAGTGCGTCTTCAAGCGGAGCGCTTCCGTTTAACAGAATCCGGCCCTTGGTCGATGAGAGGATGCTTTTCTCCATGTCCTGAACAGACGTGTTCATGGCGACAGAGAAAAGTACCTCCGCGGTTACGAATGCAAAGAGCAGGATCAGCAGGATCGAACTGCCGCATCGATGGAGAAACCTGACTGCGGCATAATGAAATACGCCCAATTCATCACCGCCTTACATGGTCAGACTGCGGTCGTAAAGGCGTAAGGCGACATCGGAGGCGTCCCGAACTTCTTGAGAATGGGTGACTACAATCACACATCTTCCGTGTTCATGGGCCAGTGCTCCAAAGATGTCCACAATGCCTTCAGCAGTTTTGCGGTCCAGATTTCCCGTCGGCTCGTCGGCCAGGATGTAGCGTGCGTCACAGGAAAGCGCCCGCGCAATGCTGACCCGCTGCTGCTGGCCGCCGGAGAGATGCTTGGTCTTTCGATGGATCTCATCTTCCTGCAGGCCAAGATCAAACAGCAGTTTTTTTGCATACTCCTTCCGATCCTCCCGATGCGATTTGGAAATGGACATCGGCAGTATAACATTTTCCAAAGCGGTCATGTACGGCAGAAGATGATAGGACTGAAAGACAAAGGATACCTCATGTCTTCTCAATTTGGTGTAACCAATCTGCCCATAGCCTTTGCCGTCGATCAGGATTTCGCCTGTGCTGGGCACATCCAGACCGCCTAAAAGGGAAAGCAGCGTCGTTTTGCCGGAACCGGAAGGCCCGAAGATGGAGTAGAAGGTCCCGTTTTCAAAGGTGATGCTGATGTCATCCAGAATCTGACGATCGTTGTTTTTATATTGAAAGCTCACATGTTTCAGTTCCATGATACAATGCTCCATTCTTTAGTCATGTAACAGGATTTCCCTGGGCTTGCAGGTGAGGATATAGAATGCAGTGTAAATGCCGGACAGCAGAGCGACCGCGAGGATGATGACAAACAAAAACAGCAGCACCCAAAGCGAATGCTCCAGTGTGATGGTTGGAGGCAGGACGATACCGGAATTGGTAATGGAAGAACTGATGGTTGTCATGTTTACGTCTTCCACCACCTTGGGCAGCAGGTTGGAGGAAAAGGCCAACACAATGATACTTCCTGGAATCAGGGAAAGCAGAGTGCCGGTCACGCCCGTCAAAGACAATTGAAAAACGCGGCACAGGATAACGCCTTTTTTTGTTGCGCCCAGCGCCAACAGGATACCGGCTTCTTTGACGATGGATTTGGAGTAGAGTGAGATCGAAAAAAGCAGAATAACAATGGCGATCAGGCAGGTGAAGAAGATGACGGTCTGAGACAAAGAATAGACCGATTCAACCTGTTTGCCTACGATCTCATAATCAAAACGGGTGATGTTGGTGATTTGGTAATCATCTGGGGATAAAAACTTTTCCAGCTCATGCTGAACGGACTGCAGATTGCCGGGACTGTCCACATAGATTTCAAGTGAGAGAGGATCTGCGCCTTTGGGCTGAAACTCCCGGGCAGTTTCCACGTCGCACATGATCCGGTTATAGGGGCTTCCGGCATAAACTTTTTCCCCCAGATAATTGTCGTCTGTGATTTCAAAGGTAGCGTTTGTCTGAAAAATACCGACAACTTTGGTGGTGAGCTTTTTTTGCGAACGGGACTGCAGTGTGATGCTGTCGCCCAGCTTCAGATGATTCTTATTGGCTAAGCGTTTTTCAATCAAGACGCCGCGGTGTTCCTCAGAAGGAAATTCCCCTTGTATCAATTTTGCCAATCCACGTCTGAAATCTGAGAATAAATCATTTCTGCTGTTTCCTTCAAAGCAGATTTCACCAACCTCCCCAAAGAAAGGGTCGTCGTTCGGCGGCTGCGTGGAGGGGTTCGCACCTTCGTGATCATATACCATTTCAAAATCTACTGGAATGGCAGTATTCAGTAAATAATAATTTGTGCCAACGACATGATCGAGCTTCTCGACAGTATCAATTGTACTCTGCTCAATGGGATTGTTGTTGTCGTTGGCCGCAAGAAGCAGCTGGTATCCGATTGCGTTTATCGTTTCTGTTTTGGCGGTATAAGCAGACCATCCCATTGTAAGGCCAACGAATTCTACGGTGCCGAATAAGATAAAGATCAGCAACAACACTGCCGTCACAGCTGGTTTCCGCAGGATAAAAAGCAGACTTTGTTTTAGCATAACAGTCCTCCGCGTATTAAAATTTCACGGCTGCACCCACATGATCGTGTAGATAGTATTTTATTGGAATTGTTATATTTTGTAACGATAAAAAGACATTTGAAGATCCATTAATAGAAGAAAGGTTCTTGAATTTGTAGGTTATACCGGTGATATCCGGAGACTGCAAATGCTGCATTTAAAGCTTGTGTTCCAGATCTATAAGGCTCCATTTTTTAGTCATGCAACAGGATTTCCCTGGGCTTGCAGGTGAGGATATAGAATGCAGTGTAAATGCCGGACAGCAGAGCAACCGCAAGGATGATGACAAACAGAAACAGCAGCACCCAAAGCGAATGCTCCAGTGTGATGGTCGGTGGAAGAACGATGTCAGAGTTTGTGATCGAGGAACTGATGGTCGCGGTGTTTACGTCTTCCACCACCTTGGGTAGCAGATTGGATGAAAAGGCCGACACAATCATACTTCCGGGAATCAGGGAAAGCAGGGTGCCGATCACACCAGTTAGAGACAATTGAAAAACACGGAACAGGATGACGCTTCTTTTTGTGGCTCCCAGCGCCAACAAAATACCGGCTTCTTTGATGATGGATTTGGAGTAAAGTGAGATTGAAAACAGCAGAATAACAACGGCAATCAGGCAGGTAAAGAAAATGATAGTTTGAGACAAAGAATAGACCGATTCAACCTGTTTGCCAATAATCTCATACTGTAAACTGGTCATGTTTGTAATTTTACAATCCTTGGATGATACCAGTTTTTCTACCTCATGCTGAACGGACTGCAAATTGCTGGGGCTGTCCACATAGATTTCGAGTCCAAGAAAATCTGAATTTTTAGGATTGTATTCTCTGGCGGTCTCCACATCACACATAATTCGATTGTAAGGACTGCCGGTGTAGATTTTTTCGCCGAGATAATTGTCATCCGTTATTTTGTAGGTGGCATCAGTACGGTAGATACCAACAATTTTAGCGGAGAACTCTTTTTGTGTTCCATTCTTGGATTGAAGTATGATGCTATCGCCAAGGCTGAAGTGATTCTTGTTAGCCAGACGCTCTTCAATTAGGACTCCACGGTTTTTTTCAGAAGGAAATTCTCCTTGAGTCAGTTTCGCAAGTCCGCGTCTGAAATCGGAAAATAAATCAATTCTAATGTTGCCTTCAAAGTTAACATCGCCTACCTCCCAGGAAAAAAATGGATCATCATTTGCCATTTGCTTTGAAGGATCTGCGCCTTCGTGATCGTAGACTATTTCAAAGTTTACAGGAGTGGCTGTATTGGATAAAAAATAATTGATCCCAACAACATGGGCGAGATTTTCCACAGCATCCATTGTACTGAGTTCAATGGGTTTGCTGTTATCGTTGGTTGCAAGAATTAATTGATACCCAATTGATTGAATGGTCGTTGTCTTAGCGGTATAAGCAGACCATCCCATTGTGAGACCGACAAATTCAACTGTACCAAACAATATAAAAATGAGCAGTAAGACTGCTGTCACAACCGGTTTTCGCAGGACAAAGAGCAGGCTTTGTTTCAGCATAACAAGTCCTCCGATTATAAATCTTCACGGCTGCATACGGCAATTGTATGCAGCCGTGTCTTACTTACCAGATGGTTGCGGAAATTGAACCGCTTGTAACATACATGGTTCTTGCTTGCCAGCCATTTGTGCAATAAATTCGATCATGAAAGGTTGGTGATGGATAATAACCAGCTTTTCCTACAGTCGAAGTGCCAATACCTGATTGTGTTCGTGAACCTGAAGAATAACTCTGATGTCCAATTGCGTACGGAGAGGATACGGAGTAATTCATTGTAACAGAATAGGAACCACCAGTGTATCCGGAAGGTCTGGCAGGAAAATAGTTTCTGCCTCCGGGCTGGTACAGAGTGGTTGAATTTGCTGGGATAGAGTGGGCACTTAAGGTTGTGGTCTTATACTCAGCGGCGTTGGCGCTCAGTGCGAACATCATAATGCTTATCAACAACATGATTACCGGAATAAATGACAACATTTTTCATGATGTTTTCATCTCTAACACTCCCTTGTAATCTTGTCCTAATGATAAGCTTCCTTATAGCCGGTATCCACACACTGTACATTTGGAATCAGTACTTCTGTACAGAATATATATGGAAATGAAATCTTGCATCCTGCGAGAGTTAAAAAATGAATGTCGAAAAAGATCATTTGCAGTTTAAAGCATATACCATTTTAGGTTTTATTCACCATAATACTTGAGTTAAGATTACTATATTTTTCGATAATTGTAAATAGGTTTTATAAAGATTCGTTAACATTGCACGAAAAAACTTTTAATTTTACATGAAACAGCCTGTTTTGACAAATGAATGGTATACACATTTAATTAAATGCCTGTTTTGCCATGAAAAACCGGCATTTCCGGCTTCTTCAGATGTACCAATATGAAGAATGGCGCAATAAAAAGGAGAAGGCATCCTTTTTTAACAAAAAGGATGCCTTCTCTTTATATAAAATGTCCGGACAAACAAATGCTGCGCTTTCATTTACCGGGATGCTGCCTCATCGCTGGCCAGGATGATTTTCCGCACCTTGTCGGTGGTTTCCTGGATCTTCGCGGCGACCTTGTCGAAATCGGTGTTCTGGGTATCATACTTCTCCAGATCATCGTGGATGACCTTGGACTGGGTGACCAGTTTTCCGGATTCCGCCAGCATCTCATAGATGATGTGCGTCACCAGCAAAGAAAAGGAACAGGATCTGACAGTCAGATCCTGTTCCTTTTCAGATATATATGATTGCCAGCTACGATGCCTCATCGACAATCCTGCCGTCATGGATGTGCACCACCCGGTTGCAGATGTCTGCCACCTTCTGGTCATGCGTCACCATGATGATGGTTTTGCCCTCCTTGTTGAGCTTCTTCAGAACATCCAGCACCTTCTGTTCGGTTTCTTCATCCAGCGCGCCGGTCGGCTCATCCGCCAGAATCAGCTGCGGGTCCTTGACAATCGCGCGCGCAATCGCCACACGCTGTGCCTGGCCGCCGGACAGCTCATCCGGATAGTTCTTCATCTTTTGCTGGATTTCCATGTCGGTCAGCGCTTTTTTGACCTTTAAGCGGATCTCCTTGCGGGTGTGCTTCTGATACCGCAGCGGCAGCGCGACATTTTCAAAGACGGTCCGGTCGTTGATCAGTGCAAAGTACTGCACGATGAAACCGACATGATTCCGGCGGAAGCGGACAAGATTTTTCTGCTTGGAGAAGTCCAACTCCCCCCCGTCATAAAAGTAGGTTCCGTCATCCTTGCTGATGAGCCCGCCGAGGATGTTTAAGAGGGTGGATTTTCCGGAACCGCTTTTGCCCATAATGGCGACCATCTCGCCTTTGTCAATCTGAAGATTGACATCCTTCAGCGCGTGGACGAGCGCGTCGCCTTTGCCATAGGACTTTTTGATGTTTTGTAATGTAATGAAAGCCATTATTCCTTCCTCCTCAGCAGTTCATCGGTTTTCAGGTTCCCAAGTTTGACAGCGACAATGACAGATGACAGTACTGCACTTATTAACGAAATAGCAATTAGGACAACGAAGAAGGTGAAATTATAGTAAATCTGCCGATACATCAACAATGCTGTCACGATACAGGCAGGAACAGAGACCATCAATATTTCTAGGATATACTGTCCCACAATATTCCAAATAGAAGCACCATTCATCATCTGAATCAGGTAAGTACGAATGTTGCGGTCAATCTTAGTCAACATGCTTGTAATTAGGATGAAGAGACTAAAGAAAGCCATAACACAAACCAAAATGAGCAGGATGGAGATGGATTCCTCTGTTTCTCCAGCCAACATGGACATACCAATCGTTCGTGCGTTAATCTCCGGTCCAAAGCGCAGTATATCGTGCCGTTCACAGATTTGATTATAAAGCCTGGTTACTTCGATGTTGCTGACCTCTTTAGACGCAACCAGATGTGCAGTAGTCAAATTACTATAGATATTTGACTGGAAGAAAATTCGATCCTGAACATCTTTGGGTTCAGTATCAAGATCATCGGTTCCAATAATCTTCTCAAGGTCAAAATACGGCCATATTATGCTGTTGTCCAAAAGAGGAATGTAGTTTTGCTGCAGCTGTTCAGCAGTATAGTATGTATACGAGTTTTCCGAAAGAATACCGATGACCTTTCCTTGAAATGGAAGACCGTTTAAATTCATTGGAAGGATATCACCAACCTGAAAAATCCCTTTATAATGATAACCAAGAATGATTGGTACAACCTTCTGATCATTATGCAGCAGAAAGTCCGTCTTCTGGAATCCCTGGCCTACGTCATACTGCAGTGGAAAATACTGAAAAGCTTGATAGTCCATCTGTGTGCTTTTGATTTCTCGCCAGACTACATCATCCCGATCATCCAGCATGGGGTCACCTTCATATTCGCCAATGGCATCTGACGGAGATGAAGGTGTGGCTTCGCTTTTGTTTTGTCTGGACGTTGTTTGCAAAGAACCAAACAACATATTATCGGGATTGGAATTGCCTCCTGCTTGTTTGAGTTTCTGCTCCGCATCTGATTTTACCCAAAAATCCTCCCGGACCTGAGTGCTCAGAGAACCGTCAAGCTTCATATAAGTAAAAGTTTTTTGTGCGCGAAGATCATCGATAAAGTCTTGCTGCATTCTAAATGAAGGGATGGTTTCATCCGCAGTAATGTGTGCTGATGAGTAATAGAAGGTCTCATCCTTAACGGTAAAGTCATTTTTTATACTGTCGCCGGAACCCATATCTATGAAGTTGTTGCACAGCAGGATAAACAGCCAGGAGCAGACTGCAAGCTGTAAAATCAGTAAAAGATTCAAAAAGACGCTGCTTGTAAAGTTATTCCAAGCCTCTTTGAGGGTTGTCATATCGATCACCTCAATTCCTGTGCAAGATCTGTTTTGAAAAAATAGACCTGCACACACAGCAAAATCAGCGTTCCACTCAGTACGGTTCCCCCTACGGAAATCAGTAGATCCAGTATGGAGAAGACACCCAGAATTCCGCTCATATAGAGAATCCAGACGGCCAGAATGCCCAACAGACTGCCAGTCAGGCACAAGGGCAGATAATGGCACAACCGTCTCATAATGATTTCGCCGTTAAATAAACCGAGCATTCGCTCAATGGCGGCTTTGCCGCTCTGTTTTTGCATCCAGAATACGGTCGTGGTCAGGGCGCACAGCAAAAAGACGATGAGAATGACTATGTAGATGTAGAAGGTCATCTCGGAACGCGCGTAATCATTAGAATCCCTTGTAACATTACGTGAATTTCCGAAAAGGTCAATTTGAAAATATGTTTGTTTGCGGTCTTGTCGAGGAGATACTGTCAATTTCATGCTGCTGCGTGTTGCAGATTCCAGTTCCGCGCGTGCCTGAGAGTTTTCACGCTTCGTATTGGTATCAAGCGTATAGTTTCCGTCCAGCCCAAACTGCTGTTCTGCGGCGCCCATGTTGATGATGCGCAGACCGTCCAGACGAGTGACCTGCCGAATACCTAAAATACCAATTACTTCATAGTCCGTTTTGCCGATACGAATCATCCGGATACCATCCTTTTGAAAGGTTTCCTGTTCAAAATTGCGGCCGATGACAGCGGTGGGTATGTCGGCATAATTGTCATCCTGATTGAAGAAACGGCCTTCCAGTAGCGGCGGAAGAATATCTGGATTTCCATGAATCAGAACGCCCCGCAGATCACTTTCCTCGTCGAGTCCCGTTCGATAAAGAAGCATTGGCGTCTGCAGCACCCCAACCGCATTTTTGAAGCTGGCGGTGTCCCCGGCGTCCTCAACCGTGGCATCCCTTGCGGAGGAAGAATAACAGCCGGCGGAAATAAAATTCATCCGGTCGGAATTTCGCATGTTGGACAACACCAGCATGGTGGAGAATCCGACAGCAAGAAAGCACAGCAGCAGGATCATATCTCCCCGCGGGATTTTAAAATGGGTTGATTTGTTCATCTTTTTGTTCTACCCCCTTTTTTGAGACAGATAAAGATGATATATATTGATATAGACTCTTTATCAAATGTACAGAGTAGGAATATTAAAAATAGCTATTCCAGTTATCTTGGACTTCAAACCATGTTACCCCGGCGGCTACATATGCAATACCATCTCGAATTTGAAAAGTTGCGTTCATATATTTTCTTAAGATTTCTAGATACATGGGGTCTAAATTCTGCTCTTTGCTTCCGACATCCATCCACTTGGACAGGTATTTCAGAGAGAGTTTGTTATTCTCATCATATAAATCAGGCATAGCTGTATCAAAGACGGATAACATTTTATCAATATCTTCTTCGTAATCCCATGCCCCATTCCTAGTTTCTGCTACAGGATAGGAAAAGTAAATACAATAAACTTCTATGTTGGACAGAATATAAATGGTATAATTCCCATCGGTTTTGCACTGAAATAGCTTTGGTTCATTTGACCATTTTTCGCTTTCAACAGTTTCTTTAATTTTATAAGACGGATTTAGATCATTGTAACGTTTCACAAATAAGGATGTTGTTATGTCAAAAAGTCCATGTGTTCTGCCAGCAATCTGAACGTCTCCAGCGGCAAGTGCGTTGATATCGTAGTCACCAGAAAAATCGCTATCATCCACCATTGCACCCTCGGGAAGCCCAGGTGGAATGTAACTGGGCTGATCAGTAAATTTATCATCACTGCAACCGATAAAAGAGAGAAGTATTATGTTAACGGATAAAAGGAGAAGCAACAATTTTTTCATATAAATGCTTCCTTTCTAATGAGTTTCACTAGCAAACAGGCGGCATGACCTACGTGCCGCCTGTTTGCTGATTACCCAATTTTATATTACAGTAAATAACACACTATTGTATCAAAAACAACTACCGGTGTTGGTGTAGTTGGAATAATTCCAACTGCCAGGTGCAGTTACAGTCATAGAATAGTAGCTTTTGTTTGAATCACTGGAGACAATGGACCAGTTAGAACGACTGCGCACTTCAGCAACTATAGTTCTTGTCTCACCACCTGTAAAGGTTGAACGAGATGTTCCTTGATTATATCCTCTATCCAGCCAGAAATTTCTATAAGTGCCTGCAGCAAACGAGGGAATACACATTGCAATAGCCAATAATCCGGCGCAGCTTGCTGCTACGATCTTCTTCATAGTACGGGATTTTTTCATTTTTTAACACTCCTTTGTAATTTTGTTCTAAAAATATGTTTTCTTGTAGTCGGCGTCCACTACACAGTACATTGGAATCACTCCCTCCCATCATAGAATATGTATAAGAACGAAATCTTATATCCTGTAAGGGCTTGAAATAATATGAATGTCGAAAAAGATCATTTATTGTTGAAAGTACATTCCATATCAGAATTTATTTACCATTTATCTTGAGTTAAGATTACTACATTTTTCTATGATTGTCAATAGGTTTTATAAAGATTCGTTAACATTGCACGAAAAAACTTTTAATTTTACATGAAACAGCCTGTTTTGACAAATGAATGGTATACACATTTAATTAAATGCCTGTTTTGCCATGAAAAACCGGCATTTCCGGCTTCTTCAGATGTACCAATATGAAGAATGGCGCAATAAAAAGGAGAAGGCATCCTTTTTCAATAAAAAGGATGCCTTCTCTTTATATAAAATGTCCGGACAAACAAATGCTGCGCTTTCATTTACCGGGATGCTGCCTCATCGCTGGCCAGGATGATTTTCCGCACCTTGTCGGTGGTCTCCTGGATCTTCGCGGCAACTTTGTCGAAATCGGTGTTCTGGGTATAATACTTCTCCAGATCATCGTGGATGACCTTGGACTGGGTGACCAGTTTTCCGGATTCCGCCAGCATCTCATTGATGATGCGCTGGTTGAAATGGATGCGCTGCTTGCGCTTCTTAAGCTGTTCGAGGTCCAGGAAGCGGTTGGAATTGATGTGCTTATAGGCCTCAAAGGTCAGCGGATGGAACTTGTTGGAGGTCATGAAGCCGAGACCAAGCTCCGGAATGAACAGGTGCTCGATCTTATCATACGGGGAAAGTGGGCAGTAGCAGGTGATGATGTCATAGCCGCTCTTGAGCGCATAGGCGCGGATGCTATGCAGCAGCAGACGGCAGACCGATCCGTAATTGTCGTCGATGACATACACGCGGTCACAGTAAGCCTTGGCCGTGTCGGTGAACATCATCAGTCCGCCGACGGTCACGGCGCTCAAAAACCGGACCTTCTCCTGGCCGGTGCCGGCCGCCTTCGCCTTGAGCTCGCGGCTGATCAGCCGGGTGACATACCGCGACAGCTTCGGGATGTTGGTGCATTCCAGCGCGATATGATATGTATCATTGAGCAAAGAACCGCTGGCTGCCAGGAATTTGGAACATCTCGCGTGACATCCCTGGTTTGCCGCGAACAGCGCGACTACCTCGTCGCGGTTCTGCTGCAGGGCGTCCTCATCCCAGCAGTCGCAGAGATTGATGACCGATTCGAACGCGCCCGGATATTTCGGCTCGACGACATGCGGGGAGGTCGCATCGAACAGTGAAATCTTGTAATCACTGATGATGACGCCGTCCAGCGAATGCGGGTCGGAGGAACAATGCAGGAACTCAATGTTGTCGGTAAATTCGGACGCGGCCTTTGCCACCTGTTTGCAGAGCGTGGATTTACCGGTGCCGGGGCCGCCTTTGATCAAAAATTTATGCCAGCCTCCATCCGCGCTGCCGAGCTCATCGGGACGGAAGACAAAACCATCAGATGTGTTTGCGCCTAGAAAAAAATGTATTGCATTAGCGTCATAAGACATCATAATACCTCCAATTTCGTATGACAGAATGAAGAGCGAAGCCTTTTCAAAGAGGAACAGGGCGGCGCATGGGCAGGACACGCCGTATTACACGGAGAAAAGATTCTTTACAGTTTCATACTATTCATTGGAGGCCGAATTTGCTACTGATTTAATAGGTATGATCGCAGATTTCGTGTATTTTATCCCGGAGTTTCAGGAAATCTTCAAACGCTTCGGGCTTATTGTGCGGATTGCGCAGCAGCGCCGCGGGATGGAAGGTTCCCATCATATGGACGCCGTTTTTGACAATCCAGCTTCCATGCTGCTTGGTGACCTTAAAGTTCGGATCGATGATCTTCAGAGCGGCGATCCGGCCGAGACATACGATGATCTTGGGCTTGATCAGATAGACCTGGTTGCGCAGATAGCCGATGCAGGCTTCCTGTTCATCCGGCGCCGGGTCGCGGTTCTTCGGCGGACGGCATTTGACCATATTGGCGATGTAGATGTTCTTCTCCCTTGTCAGGTCGATGCAGTCCAGCATCTTATCGAGAAGCTGTCCGCCGCGTCCGACAAACGGTTCGCCCTGCAGATCCTCGTTTTCGCCCGGACCTTCGCCGATAAACATGACCTCGGCATTCGGACTGCCGACGCCGAATACAACATTGGTGCGGGTTTCACAAAGGCCGCATTTGGTGCAGCCATTGCAGATCTGTTTGAGTTCTTCAAAATTCTCTATCATATGATATGTACTCCCTTCGTCTGAGTTTCTACTATTATAACATAAAAAAGAAGAAGATGGAATCTGGGGTTGATTATGATACGTTTTTACCACAAACTAATGAGAGATATTTGTGAAAATGAATTCGCTTTCTATAACAGTGTCGATGCGCATCGTCCACAGTGTTTCTCATATGAATCATGATATAGGAGGAATTTGTAATGAAGAAAATACTTGCAACAGTTATGGCCACAGCGTTATTGGCAACCATGGTTCCTGTGGGTATGAGTGTCAGTGCGGCGGAAGTACCGGTTAAACACGCATCAGCGGTACAGGCGGCAGCTTTGAGCACCGCAATTTTAGAGTATACCCTTGAGTTAGCAGATGAAGATATTGCAACCGGCGAACTGGATGGCGTCCATCATATTGTCGTTGCAGAATTCTGGAGAAGATACAACTATGGAAAAGAAGTACTTGCCAATGCAAAATCTGCGAATCCCACAGTCATGCAGGACAATATAGACCAAGCATGGAAGGACATTATTGAGATTATGCAGTACTTCAGTTTCAACGAGGACGACCCCGACCTGCAGATAGATTTCTAAATCTGCGATATCTACAGTGCCAGACAAGCATAGCGGGAGAGAGAAAGGCAGCGGTGCTTTCCTTTCTCTCCTGTGCTTATTTTTAGATATTATAGAGAAAGAGAAAAAATAGTAAGA
>NZ_CCYH01000040.1 GCF_000820765.1 Candidatus Soleaferrea massiliensis AP7 | reverse complement strand
AAAAGGCCATGAATGTATGACATTCATGGCCTTTTTGCACAGAGATTTATGTGAAATAAACCATTAACTCAGTTTTCAACATAAAGCACAGGAGTTTTAGTATTTTGATCCAGGAAAGCTGTTTCCCGTACTTTATCGCTCTTTGACGTTGCGATGCTTTCCAATGCGTTATAAATTGCATTGGTTCTGTAGCGGAAAAATGGATGCGATTAAAGTTAACTATATTATAAGCAGACGCAGATGCGCAGAAAGCATCTGCGTCTGCTTATATTTTTATCAGTATCAGGTGAACCCAGAGCGATACGCTACAGTCTATCTGCTGCCGTTCAAGAACGGGATACCCGAATAACGCATAACAGAAAAAACGATACAGGCACAAACCAAAGCCGATTTTCAATATATGGAAAATTCTTCTATATCATAGCGCAATATTTAACCAAATCGTGCAAAGAGATGTAAAGATGGATGTACTTTTATTTGAAATATTTCTGTCATGATTCTATGAAAGATGGTCAATATGTGTTATAATGAAAGAAACAAAACTGTGGAATTTCCTCGATTCATGGAGAAAAAGATATGCGTTTGATAGGGATAAAAATGATATTATAGAATCAGTTTAAAACGGGTATGGTGAAAACAATGTACAGTGTAGTTTTGGTAGACGATCAGGAAGAAGTCAGGGAAAGAATTAAAAAAACCGTCAACTGGGAAGAGGTCCAGTTTCAGGTGACCGGGGAAGCGGCCAATGGACTTGACGCTCTGGAGGTCATTGAGAAGACCGATCCGGATGCGGTCATCATGGATATCAGCATGCCGTTTATGAACGGGCTGGAACTTGCCAAGCTTGTCGGGGAGAAGTTTCCGACGACCAAATCTGTAATCCTGACCGGTTTTGATGAGTTCGAATTCGCACAGAAGGCTATCCGGTACGGCGTTGCCGATTATCTGTTAAAGCCACTGTCCGCCGAAGATATCACGGCATTATTTGAAAAGCTGAAAGGCATGCTGGACCAGGAACGGGCGCGCATGGAGGACATCGAGTCGCTTGAAAAGTATTACAAAGAGAGCTTTCCGGTGCTCAAAGCGCAGTTCTTGTCCTCTGTGATCAGCAGCGCCATGGACCGTGAAACGATCGAGCATCAGGCGCAGGTGTACGGCATCCGGCTGGCGGGGGATTACACGCTTGTTTCGGTGATTAAGATCGATTATCTGTCCTGTGATGAACATTCCCCATTCAATCACCGCAACGATTTCGACAAGAACCTGATGCGTTTTGCAGTGATGAACATTGTGCAGGAGATCGTTGAAAAACACAAGCTCGGCTTATCATTTCTGCACAATGAGTACATCGTGACCATCTGTATGCCGCAGGCCCAGTCCTCACAGCAGGCATTCGAAATGGTCAGCAACGCTTTTTCAGAGGTCAGCCGCAACATTGAAAAATATCTGATGTTTTCAATTACTGTCGGTGTCGGAAATCTCTGCGAGGACTGCTCGCAGCTTAAAAATTCCTACGAATATGCGCTGAAGGCGCTGGATTACCGGGCGGTTATGAACGACAACAAGGTGATCCTGATTGACGACGTTGAGCCGAAGCATCCCCGAAAGGTGTCGGTCGAGCCGGAATTTGAGAAGAAGCTGATCTCCTGCATCAAATTCGGTTCGGTCCAGGAGATCGACGAGCTTCTCGACGCCATGTTCCGAAATGTCGTGATTGCCTCCTATAAGGAATATCAGATCTATCTGCTGGAGATGCTGACCTGCATCCTGCGCATCTCCAAGGATGTCGGCATCGAGACGATGGACCTGCTCAGCGGGGATTTCAATGCCTTTCAGGAAATCCTGACGCTCAACAATCTGGACAGGGTCAAGCGCTGGTTCCACGATGTCTGTGTCAGCATCATTCAGGAGATCTCCACCGAACGGGAGAACAACAACAACAATATTATCTATTCGGCGATCGAATACATCGAAAAGAACTACGGCGACAACACGCTTTCCGTCAATAAGATCTGTGAAATCCTGCATGTCAGCCCCAACTATTTCAGCACCCTGTTTAAAAAGAAGATGGGTGTGAGCTTTTCCAATTACCTGTCCAGCAAGCGGCTGGAGATTGCCAAGGAGCTGCTCAGGACCACCAATTTAAAGGCGTTTCAGATATCCGATGCAATCGGATATTCGGAATCAAATTATTTCAGCCACAGCTTTAAAAAGACCTTTGGCGTTTCCCCAACAGAATACCGCAGTTCATTTAGTAAGGCATAATAACAATCGGAATGGGAGTCATTTTTGTGCGTAAGGATAAGTTGTTATCAAGGGATAAGCGGACAAGCATCCGTTTTTTGATCATGATCTCCATGACTTTGACGGCTTTCATCGCAATTCTGGTGATCGGCGTCACCACCTTGACAAGATATTCTAAAAGTGCGGAGGACAGTGCGACCTTTTATATCAAGCAGATCATCGGACAGGTCAATATGAATGTCGGCACCTATCTGCAGAGCATGATGGACATCTCCAACTATATCGCCGACATCTGCTATGAAAATGACGTGAGCGAATCGGTTATCCGCAGCCAGATGGAGGTGCTGCTCAAATCCAGGACGGATATCGTCTCGATCGTACTGTTTGACCGCATGGGCAACCAGGTTGCGGGTGTGCCGTTCTCATCGCTGCCCCCGTATACGGTCGTTTCATATGAGGAATGGTTTAAAAAGCCGCAGCAGCAGCCGGAGAACACCTACTTTTCATCCCCGCATGTACAGCAGATTTACAGCCAGCGCGGTGAAACCGTCATCTCGGTCAGCCGCAGCATTCAGTATAAAAAGGACGACAGGCTGGAAACCGGCGTCCTGCTTGTGGACCTCAACTTCAACACCATCGATCAGCTTTGCCAGCAGACAAAGCTGGGCGAGGACGGCTATATCTACTTCATCGACGCCAACAACGATGTGGTGTACCATCCGTTCCAGAAGGAAATCGATTCGGGAGATTTCAAAGAGAATGTAAGCTCGGTCCGGGATCAGATTTACGGCAGCTTTTTTGAGTATCTGGACGGTGAGCGGAGGTTTGTCTACATTGAAACGGTCAGCTATTCACGCTGGCGGATTGTCGGCGTCTCCGGCATGAATGAAATAGCCGATTACACCACACAGATGATCAGCTTCTTTATCATCACGCTGCTGGCCGGGCTTCTTGTAATCATCTTCGCATCGTCGCTGATCTCCAAAAAGATCGCCGATCCGATCCGTGAGATTGAGGAGACGATGCAGCTGGTGGAGAATGGAAACTTTGATTTAAGCCTGGATGTGGACGGCTGTTATGAGGCGCAGAAGCTGGCCGACACCTTCAACACCATGATCCTCAAAATCAAGGACCTGATGGATCAGATCATCCACGAACAGCGCGAAAAGCGCAAGAGCGAGTTCAGCGCGCTGCAGGCGCAGATCAATCCGCATTTCCTTTACAACACGCTGGATTCCATCATCTGGATGGCGGAAAACGGCAACCACAGCGAGGTCATCACCATGACCACCTCGCTGGCGCGCTTCTTCAGAATCAGTTTGTCCAAGGGCAAGAACATCATCCCGGTCCGGGATGAGATTGAGCATGCCAAGAACTATCTGGTGATTCAGAAGATCCGCTACAAAAACAAGTTCGAATACTCCTTTGACGTCAGCGAGGAGGTTTACCAGTACTATACGCTGAAGCTGCTGCTGCAGCCGATCATTGAAAATGCGCTGTACCACGGCATCGAATACATGGTGGATCCCGGCTTGATCCGTGTCACGGTGCGCGTCGAGAACGACAGGCTTCTGTACATGATCGAGGACAACGGCGTGGGTATGGATGCGGATACCGCAAAGAACCTGCTGACCCTTAACAAAAAATCCGAAGCGCGTTCGGGCGTCGGCGTCAAGAATGTCAATGAGCGCATCCAGCTGTTTTATGGAAGCGAATACGGTCTGGAAGTGGAAAGCGAACTGGAAGAGGGTACGACCGTAAAAATATGGCTGCCATTGATCGACAGTCCGAATGAATGACGTGTTATTGTAAAAGTGCGTAGAAATTTGCTAATAAATCGTAGAATATTGAATTGCTATTGAACGGTATACATGATACACTTTTATCAGGGATCGAATTCGATGGAAAGGAAGTTTTATGATGTGAATAGCACGTTAAGGAATCATATCATGGTGATCTTGCTGTGTATTTGTTTGATCCTGCCGCAGACCGGATGCGCGAATGTTTCTGCGGGAGGCGACGAAAAAATTTCAGTAGGTGTAGTTGTCTACAGCTTTGATGATACATTTATGGAAGAGGTTCGCAGTGCGATAAAGAACACCGCAGATAAAGAAAATGTGAGGGTCGAAATCTGGGACAGCCAGGGCAGCCAGAACAAACAGAATGAACAGATCGACCAGTTTATCAAACAGGGCGTGGATGTTCTGGCCATCAACCCCGTCGACCGCACCGCAGCCGGTGTGATCATTGAAAAAGCAAAGCAGGAAAACATTCCGATCGTGTTCTTCAACCGGGAACCGATTGCGCAGGACCTGCAGAAGTGGGACAAGCTCTACTATGTGGGCGCGCAGGCATCCATGTCCGGTATGATTGCCGGACAGATTCTGGCGGAATACTGGAAGGAACATCCCGAGATGGACAAGAACTCCGACGGCAAAATGCAGTATGTCATGATCAAGGGAGAGCCGGGCCACCAGGATGTGGAGCTGCGCAAAAAATACTCAATCAGCTACATAGAACAGCAGGGCATCCAGGTTGACAAGCTGGCGGAGGATTCCGCGATGTGGGACCGGCAGAAGGCGAAGGAACGTATGCTGGCAATCATCTCCACCTACGGCGACCAGATTGAGGCCGTCATTGCGCAGAACGACGACATGGCGATCGGCGCGATCGAAGCGCTCAAGGAACAGGGATATTTTACGAGCGACAGGACCTTTGTCCCGGTTGTTGGCGTAAACGCTACCCTTTCGGCCATCCAGGCAATCAAGGAAGGCGTGCTGCTCGGCACCTCCTACAACGACGCGCAGAGGCAGGGGCAGGCGACGCTGCTGCTGGCCAAGGAGCTTGCGGAGGGAAAGAACCCACAGGAAAGCGGCTTTGAAAAGGAAACCGGATTTTCGATTGATCAGGGCCACTATATCTGGGTCAGGTACATTAAGATTACAAGTGAGAATACCAATGACGCTCTCAGAAATCGTTAGAAAAAAGCTCTCTGAATGGAATTCAGGGAGCTTTTCTTGTGTTTTGAAAACCATCGGCTCTGCCGGTGGAGAAACTCTGTCAGTTTTTGCTGCAAGCGCCGGCCGGCGCGAATGATGACAAAAATGTTTTACGGTAACCAAACGCCTTTGACCGTGATGATCTCGGAAATGCGCGTGACGCATACTTTTTTCAGTGCTTTTAAGAAGTGGGATGATGCCCTTTTAAGGCTGGTGCATACCGATTCCTGGACACGTGTCTTTGAAGAAAACGCTGTGCCTATCTTTCCGGCATGATGTCGGGGTTGTACATACCGCTGCCGGACGTGTCTTTGATGATGTCCATCGTGCCGGCACTGCGTCGGGTTTTTGCATCCCGCATGCTGGGCAATGTCTTTGATGAGATTGCTGTGTCCATCCTGCCGGCATGATGTGGGTCCCGCGCATATCGGCGCAGCAGTACACAGAACGGCCCCTTTTGCATCCCGCAGCAGGGGGTTGTGCCCCCATCTGCCGGTGCAGCCCTCGTGGTTTACGGGATGGATGGCGCAATGAAATTTATAATCATCTCACGCGCTTTTTATACAAGCTTTACCTGAGCATGATAGCTGCTTTATACACAAAACGGTAAAATGGAATTGCAAAGTAATTTGCGATTACAATGAAGAAGGGTGAATATGATGTTCAAAAAAACCACAGCGGCTATTTTAGCGGCAGCAGTACTGTCCAGTGCGTTTGTTACTGGAGCGGCTGCTCAGCAGCAGGACGGAAAGGGCGTATTGGATTTTACCATCGACAGCCCCTATGCCAGTGTCAATTGGAGCACGTTTGGACAGTACAAAGCGGATTTTCACGCGCATTCCAATGAAAGCGACGGTTCTCCGCAGCCAGCCGACACCGTAGAGGAGCATTATAAAAAGGGATTTGACATTCTGGCTTTAACCGACCACAATGTCACAAACACCACCTGGAACCGGAAGGACGATCCGACAGGCAAGGGACGCACCTATCTGACGGACGAGCGTCTGGAGGAAATAACCAATGGGGCCGGCAGAGACGGCCGCGGCATGGTCGCCATTATGAATTCGGACGAGCAGTCGGTGAGCGACCATCTGAACACCTTTTTCACGCCTTTCAACAACGAGGCGGGAGCAACGCTGGAAGGCAACATCGCAAAGACCCAGGAGCTGGGCGGTATTTGCCATATCAATCATCCCGGCCGATATACCGGCGGCAGCAACACCAGCGGAACCACCGGAGAGGATGCCTCGAACAATCCGTCCACAATCCGGAAGTATGTCGAGCTGTTCAACAAGTACAGCGCCTGCGTGGGCATGGAGATCATCAATAAGCTCGACGGGGATTCCTACTCCGATCGAATTCTGTGGGACAACATTTTGAAAGAAACCATGCCGGAGGGCCGCTTCGTTTGGGGCTTCTCCAACGATGACACCCATTCCAACGCCGCGACGGGCCATAGCTACAACATGATGCTTCTCCCGTCCAATACCGCCACCAATGTGCGGGCCTCGATGGAGAACGGCACATTTTACGCAAGCGCGAAGGTAGCCAAAAGGGAAGGCTACACCGTAACCGATATCGCGGCCATCAACGACTATCTGCCGCCCATCATCACCAATATCGCGGTGGATCAGGCCCAAGACACAATCACAATTGAAGGTGAGCGGTATCACACCATCGAATGGATTGCCGACGGCGAGGTCATCGCAACCGGAAACACGATCGACCTCAACGATTATGAGGGAAGGATCAACAGCTATGTCCGCGCCCAGCTGAAGGGCGACGAGGGCATCAGCTTTACACAGCCGTTTGGAATTACCGCCGTGAACGCCGGCAGCGCACGGATTCATACCGACAAGACGCTGGCGGTAGTTGAAAACGCGGACACGGTAACCTGCACGGTGTCCATGGATGGGCTTAACGGCTTGAACTCCATCGACGCGGCGGTGGCCTATGACGCGGATGCGTTCGAGGTCGTACAGGTGAAATCCCTGCTGGACAATACGGTGATTGCGGCAGATAAGAGCACCGAAGGCACCGCGCGGATGGTGATTGGAACGAGTGCCGCCGTCTTCGGCGACACGGATGTGATGCAGGTGGTGCTGAGGCTCAAAGACAAGGCGGCTGCCGGGAACACCAAGCTGACGATTGAACGCATCAACACATCTGCAACCAATGAGGACGGCACCTTCGAGGGACCCATTGCGATAGCCGATGGAGAGGCCGCCATTGAGATCATCTCATACCGCGCGGCTTCGGATATCAACGGGGACGGTTCGGTCACGCTGGCCGACCTGTCCATCGCGCTGAGCAGATATCAGAGCACAGACGCGGCCTGCGATATTGACCGCAGCGGCACTGTGGACACGGCGGACTTCATCATCCTGACCGGGTTTGTTGACTAAGCTATATACACGTCGGACAGCACATGCGGGAATTGGGGCTTGTCAGGATATGATGATCCCCAATTCCCTATATACTTTACTGAGAAAGGATGATCCTTTTGAAAAAGATTGCCTCCATATTTGTCTGCTGCTGTATGGCCTTGGCGCTTACGCTGACGGCGTTCGCAGAAGCATCGGAAGTCAGCCTAGAAAAAAATCATATCGCACTGTCGGACACACAGACCGCTTTTGAAGCGGTGATCGAGATCAAACCGCAGAACGCATATGCCGGAATAGAAATTGGGATAGCCTGCCCAAAGGGCGTTGCCGTAACGGCCTCCTCCGGTTCGTCCGGAAGCATGTCGGCGCCGCCGGTGCTGGCCAACGGCCTGTATTGGACCAGCTTTTTTGAGTCCGGCAACAAGCTTTCGGGTACGATGAAGATCACCCTGCAGCTGTCCTGCCCGCAGACCTTTGAGGCGGGGGACCTTCTTGTTCAGGAGGTCAGGGTTCTCACAAAGGACGGCGCCTCGGTCGTCACGGAAACGCTGAAGCCCTCCTTGAAGGTATATGTTACCCGAACCGGCGCGGACGCTTCTGCCGGTCAGTCCTCCGGGGCTGAAAGCACCGTCTCCGCAGCCAGCCGGCCATCCGCAGGGGATGACAGTGCTTCCGATGCCGGTTCATCCTCCGGGACGGACAGCGCCGTCAAGAACAATCCGAACAATGGAAATCAGAAGATCCCCGCCACCGGTGAGCGCGGCGGCCTGCATCTTGGAGCTGTCCTGCTGTGTATTGCCGGGATCGGCGTCATGGGAACGGCGCTTGTTCTGAAGAAGAAGGCAGATCGATCGTTATAAAGAAAAGCAAACGCGCAGGGGCTTTCCTGTATAGCCCTGCGCGTTTATTTTTGCGGGTGACCATCATGGATGATGATTGACTGTGCGCCCTGTTTCTTCACCGATACCGGAAACAGCTTTCCGGATTTGAAGCGTTGGATGTATGCTCCGTTCGGACGCTGGATAAAGGATTCGGCAAGAAAAGAGAGTTAGCCCCAAGAGTCACCGGAGTGGCATTGGCAGTTACGGTGTGTCTGCTTGCAGGAGTGCCGCTGACTGCGGCACAACGGCCATTCCTGCAGACGCGCCTGGAAGCCTTGAAAAAGGATAAAACACGCGCCGCTGCTTTGACCACCGTGTGCAGGCACGGATGAATATCTCGTTTTTTATCAGCCGCGGTGCCGTGTTTCTGTATAAGAATGTGTTTTACGGCATCGGCACACGGGAAACGGCGTCAGGCTTTATCTTGCCGCATGTATGATACCCTATAAAAAGGCGTCTGGAATACGAATCGCGTATTCCAGACGCCCTTTTTGTCCTATCGCAGCTTTGCCGCTGCTTTTTGGTCAAACCGTTCGCGGCTGACGACCACCCGGGTGTGCGTACCCTCCCCAATAAGCCCCGCTTCATCGAACGCGGCGACATGGAAGGTGATTTTGCGTCCGTCCACCTCGGTGATGATCGCTTCGCAGCGCACCTTCATGCCGGCCGGCGTAGCGGCCGAATGGGATACGCAGATCGAGGTGCCCACCGTGGTCATGCCCTCGTCGAGCGTCTGCGCCGCGCATTTCGACGCGGTGTTTTCCATCAAAGCGATCATCATCGGCGTCGCGAAGACGCTGACATCCCCGCTGCCGACGTTTTTGGCCAGCAGCTTTTCTGTGACGGTCGTTTCCATTTCATAACGATCGGATACCTGCATCTTTATGTTTCCTCCCTTAAGCTGTCTGATTCTTTCTCCAATGAAACCGACGGAATCGGCAGAAAGACAAATTCATCGTTCTGAACGTCGCACTGCACGCGGTCCGAGGCTTTGACCTGGCCGGACAGGATCTGTTCAGCCAGCCGGTCCTCGATTTCCGACTGGATGGCGCGCCGCAGCGGCCTTGCGCCGTATACCGGATCGAATCCGGTTTTCGACACCTTCTCGACGGCGGCGGGCGTGAACGATATCTCGATGCCCAGCTCCCGCACCCGCAGCACGAGCTGGTCGAGGATTTTGCCGGCGATCTCTGCGATGTCCGTTTCAGACAGCCGGTGGAAGACAATGATATCGTCCACGCGGTTCAGAAATTCCGGCTTGAAGGTTTTGCGCAGCTCGTTCATCACGTCGCTTTTGATCGACGCGTCGTCCTGTGCGGACGGTCCGGTCATGAAGCCGAGGTTCTTCTTCTCGGTGATCAGCCGCGCGCCGACGTTCGAGGTCATGATGATGACGGCGTTGCGGAAGCTGACCCGCCGGCCCTGTGAGTCGGTCAGGATGCCGTCCTCCAGCACCTGCAGCATCATGTTGAAGACATCCGGATGCGCCTTTTCGATCTCATCGAACAGCACGACCGAATAGGGCTTGCGGCGGATCTTTTCAGTCAGCTCGCCGCCCTCGTCGAAGCCGACGTATCCCGGGGGAGAACCGACCAGCCGGGAAGCGGCGTATTTCTCCATGAACTCCGACATGTCGAAGCGGATCATCGCGTTTTCATCCCCGAACAGGCTTTCGGCCAGCGCCTTGCACAGCTCGGTCTTGCCGACGCCGGTGGGGCCTAAGAAGATGAACGAACCGATCGGGCGCTTGGGATCCTTGAGCCCGACCCGGCCGCGCCGGATGGCTTTTGCGACCGCCGAAACCGCTTCGGACTGCCCGACGACACGGCGGTGCAGCTCATCCTCCAGCCTCAGCAGCCGCTGGGACTGCTCCATCGAGATCTGCACCACCGGAATGCCGGTGATTCCGGCGACAATCTCCGCGATGTCCTTGGCGGTGACCTCCTCCTGGCCGCGGAAACTGGAATCCTGCCAGTCGGTCTTCTTGTGTTCCAATTCTTCGCGCACCGTCTTTTCGTTGTCGCGGATCTTCGCGGCAAGCTCAAAGTCCTGCGCGTTGATGGCAGCCTCCTTTTCATTGGAGAGCCGTTTTAAATCTTCCTCCAGCTCCTTGAGGTTCGGCGGAGCGGTGTAGACCTTCAGGCGAACCTTGGAGGCCGCCTCGTCGATCAGGTCGATCGCCTTGTCCGGCAGGAACCGGTCCGCGATATAGCGGGAGGACAGGTTGACCGCCGCTTCAATCGCCTCATCGGTGATCTTGATGCGGTGGTGTGCTTCATATTTATCGCGCAGCCCTTTGAGAATGGTCACGGCGTCGGCTTCGTTCGGCTCCTCGACCAGTACGCTCTGGAACCGGCGTTCCAGGGCTGCGTCCTTTTCAATGTATTTGCGGTATTCATCCAGCGTCGTCGCGCCGATCAGCTGCAGGTCGCCGCGCGCAAGCTGCGGCTTCAGGATGTTCGCCGCGTCCACAGCGCCCTCTGCCGCGCCCGCGCCGATGATCGTGTGCAGCTCGTCGATGAACAGGATCACGTTGCCGGCCTCGACGACCTCCTCGAGCGCGGTCTTGATGCGCTCCTCGAACTCGCCGCGGTACTTGGTGCCGGCAACCATGCCGGACAGGTCCATCACGACCACGCGCTTCTCCTTGAGCGTTTCGGGAACCTCGCCCGCCACGATCTTCTGCGCCAGCCCTTCAACGATGGCCGTCTTGCCGACGCCCGGCTCGCCGATCAGGCAGGGGTTGTTCTTGGTGCGCCGCGAGAGGATCTGCACAACCCGCTGGATCTCCTGGTACCGCCCGATGACCGGGTCGAGCCGGTTTTCACGGGCGTACTGGGTTAAATCCTTGCTGAACTTATCGAGTGTCTGGGTCTGCTTGCCGGCGGATTCCGGCTTGGAGGCGGCCTTCTGCGCGCCCTTATACGGCGCCAGCTCACCCAGCTCCGCGCCCATCGATTCCATGAGTTCATAGTAGACGCTGTCGATGACGTTGCCGTACAGGTCCTTTAAAAAGCGGACCGCGTAGCTGTCGGTCTCCTTGAGCAGCGCGATCAGGACGTGCTCGGTGCCGACATAGTTGTGGCCGAGAATCCGCGCTTCCAGAATCGAACGCTCCAGAATGCGCTTGCAGCGCGGCGTGAAGTCGTTGGGCGTCAGGATCGACTTGATGCCCTTGCCGACCGTTTCAACCAGCTTTTTTTCAAGCTCTTCCGCGGTGATGCCGTTTTCGGTCAGGATGTTATAGGCGACGCCGGTGCCCTCTCCCAGCAGTCCGAGCAGCACATGCTCGCTGCCGATATAGGTGTGCCCCAGGCTGGAAGCTTTCAAAATGGCTAGATTGAGTGCATTGTTGGCTTTCTGCGTGAATCCGTTGAATCGGAACATAAGCGTTCTCTTCCTCTCAAGATGAATTGGCAAGGCTGCCGCGTGCGGCATGCTTCCTTAGGAATATGGTCCGTTTTGCCCGGCGATATACCCCGCAAAAAATTTCGCGGGGATGTTGTAACACAATTTCGCCCGATCACATAGTATATCTTGAAAACTTTATTAAGGAGGCAATTCCTTATGTGTTGTAATAATGGTGGTTTCGGTGGCGGTTGTTCCTGGATTATTATCATTCTGCTCCTGCTCTGCTGCTGCGGCGGCAACGGCTTTGGTGGCAATGGCTGCGGCTGCGGCTGCAACAACGGCTGCGGTAACAACGGATGCGGTGGCTGTGGCGGCTGTGGATGCTGCGACTAATACTTAGATGAAATATCTATAGTATCACCACGCACAAAAGGATACCTGAGAAATCAGGTATCCTTTTTTCCTTTTCCTGTCGTCAAACAGCCCTTCCGAAACCCGGCATCCTTTTATATCCGGACCGGGTTTGGATACCTTTCAAACGGGCCTGTATGCAAACAAATCCCTGTTGTCAAAATGGCTGCTGAAAATTTTCGTCCTTGGCGGATGGAAAATATGCCGCGTTCCGGTTCTGCTAAGTCCGCGGCCGCACAGCAAAAAATGTATCTGCGTACGGTGCCGCAGTGGGGAGGACAACCCTGTCTGCCTGCGGATGGACCGCATAAAACATCCTTGCGGTCACCTGTGTGCAGTCTGCGGTGTTCCATTCTGTGAAAACAAATGACTGTCCCGGACTGGGCACATTTTTGTGGGCAGCTGATTAAAACATCTGTTTTACAAATTCAGGACGCGAACTGAAATTTTCCGATGATCCGCTCGGTCGTTGTGATATATTTATCGAACAGCGCGCTTCCGAGCGCTTGATAGCTTTTGACGTCCTCCTGCTCGCAGAGCTTTGCAAAGGTTCTGCCGATGCAGTCCTCAATGTGATCGGTATGGGTGCGCCGGCACAGAATATAGAGTGTGAACGCGCCGGATTCACTGATGTCGTTGTACAACAGCGGCGCGGATTCCTTTAAATGATCATAAAAGCTGTTGAGCGCGGTCTGGGCGGTCAGCGAGTTTGGAAGATATTCCTCCAGGCTGATGTCCACCGCATAGGCGAACAGGATGCGGCGGTGCTTGATCGCAAGCCGGTCCTCGGTGTCGTCGATGCCGAACAGGCTTTCCCCGTCCTCGCGCAGCACCTCTTCGGCCAGCTTGTAGCCGAGGTCATGCGCCTTCGCGATGTTCCCGTTGTTTTTTTCCGTCAAAAATTCATCCGCCTCTTCGTCGCAGTCCAGCTCGACATGCTGTTCGAAATGTCCGGGCGCAATCTTGATGTCGCTGTCGTCTTCATGCATACACATTTTTAACACTTCCTTTGACGGATTTTTGAGCGGAATTCAAACAATCCTGTCGTTTTATTTTTCGGTCTCCTGCAAAGCCAGCGCCAGCTGAGCGGGGCAGGAGGTGTTCTTTGCACCGCAGCGGATGCCGGATAACAGGGAAATCACCTCGTCGGCTCTGCGGCCTCTGCAGAGGGCCGCGACGCCCTGCGCATTTCCGTGGCAGCCGCCGATAAACTGCACGTCCTGAATGATGTGGTCCTCCACATCCAGAATAATCTCCCGGGAACAGACGCCCCTGGGCTTGTAATGATACTGCATGGTTACTCCTTCTGAGGTCCCTCGGCGCGTTTCTCAGCGCCTAAGCTCTCGCTTAATGAAAACAGGCGCTTGATCGAAAGCTCGGTTGTGATGCGTGAGGAGATCGGACAAACCTGAGAGGTGTACGAACCGTGAAAGTCCGACCCGCCGGTTGTGATCAGCCCATACTGCCCGGCGATTTCCCCGATGCGTTCATCGTCGCCGTCGAGGTTGCGCGGATGGTGCTGTTCAACCGCATCGATCAGATGGCCGGCGGCCAGCTCCTCGAGCAGCTCGAAGCTGTCATAGGTGCGCGGGTGCGCGAGACACGCGATGCCCTGCGCCGACCGGATCATGTTGATCACCTGGTAGACGTCGGGGTATTCGACATACTCATAGCAGAGCCCGTTTTTAGAGGAAAACAGCCTGTCATACAATTCGCCGTAGATGGAGGAGGTGTATCCCAGATCCATCAGTGCCTGCATGATGTGCTGCTTGTAGATGCTTTTGCTCGAAGCGCTGTAGCGCAGGATGTGCTCCCTGGTGACCGGAAACAGCCGGACGACCTTGTCAATCATCCGCTGGCCGGCCTGTGTGCGCAGGTTCAGCGTTTTCTGGAAGATGCTCTCCAGACGCATCGGCTTTTTGGGAAGATAGCAGAGCATATGCACCTTTCGATGGCCGCGCCTTGTGTCGACGCAGGAGATCTCCACACCGGGTATGACGCCGATGCCGTACCTTTGTCCCAAAACTGTCGCTCTGGTGACGCCCGCCATCGTGTCGTGGTCGGTGATTGCGACAAAGTCGAGCCCCATGCGCTTGGCATAGAACACAACGTCCTCAATCCCCATGGACCCGTCAGACAACCTCGTGTGGCAGTGTAAATCTCCAATCATCCAATACACATCTCCCTGCTGCCAGCCGTTCGCTATTCATTTTTTGTCTCGTTCTTCTGCTGTCCCATGTTCAGACGGCTTCGCGATACTTTTCATAACCTGTTTTTTATATTATATATTATACAATACAAAGATATGTTGCGCAATACGATTTCTATTAACTTTTTATTGTTTTCAATATTTTACCATATTTTGCTTGGCCTGTCCACCTCTTTTTCCAGGTGTGTAATCTGTCTCATGATGGACGGATAACACGGCTAGATTTTTCCGGTTCGCCGAATATTTTCCTGCGGGGCGTTCATACTAAGGATGTCACTGTCAAATCATGTTATAAAGGAGACTTGCAGATGGATTTTATGAAATCAGAAACCATTATCAATCTGGCAAGAAGCTTTGCCGGAGAATCCCAGGCGCGCACACGTTATGATATGTATGCGATCAAGGCCAAGGAAGAGGGATATGCCTATCTTGCCTATGTCATTTCCCAGCTTGCCGCGAACGAATATGCGCATGCCAAGGTCTTTTTTGACCATATCAATTCCCATGCGCCGCAGATTGTCAACAATCTGTTTATCGATGCGGGATATCCGTACAAGATCCGCGGCACGATGGAGAATATGCAGTTCGCCGCCGAAGGGGAGCACGAGGAAGCAACCGTGATCTATCCGAAGTTCGGCCAGATTGCCGAGCAGGAGGGCCTTAAAGAGATTGCGGTATCCTACAACCTGATCTCCAAGATTGAAGCCCAGCACAATAAAATCTTCACCGAGATTCACGACCAGCTCAAAAACGGCACCGCATACAAGAAGGACCAGCCGGTCCTGTGGAAATGCTCGGTCTGCGGACACGAGCATCTGCTGACCGAACCGTGGCAGAAATGCCCGGTCTGCGGACATCCGATTGGATTTACCGAACTGCAGCTGCAGGAACTGCACTGATGATATGACAAAAACGGCGCGCTGGCGATCCCATGCCGGGATCAACGGCGCGCCGTTTTTGTGTATCCGGGTTTATGAAAATACCGGATACACGCGGTTGTTGTACCGCTGTGGCACAGCGGTTTACTGTGTGCACCAAGTGGCACTTGGCATTGTGGCAGTTACTTCTTTGCCGGCCAAAGAAGTAACCAAGAAAGGCCGTTCAAGGGGGCCATGCAGAGTGCCGCTTAGGGCCAGATGGCCCCCTTGAAAATCCCCTCTGATATCCCGCTATCCTCTTCGGCCGCCTGCGGACGGCGTTTTGTTTCTGGCAAGGTGGTTGGGCATAGCTAGCAGCGGACGCTTCCCCGGTTACAGGTTGTGCTCATAGTACCCCAATACCTTTACTGGTTCGTTGATTGACATCGATTCTTGCAGATTGCATCGGTCACGAATATATCACGTAATCTTCGATTAAGCATCTTACAGAGGATCTACAGGGATTCAACTCTCTTAGACAGGCACATCGGGCAACCACCTTGTTTATTTAAAGCACAAAACGAAACCTTTACCACACAGCACAAAGCTGGTCATACTGCTGATGGATTCGGAATATAGGGCGAGCGGATATACAGACATTACTGTCGACGCTGCGGACGTTGGAACCCAGCGAACGCTGAGTTTCCTTGCCCTAAATATGATGCGGACGGGCAGAGGGGGGTTCCAAAGGGGGAATGACGTCCATTCTCTCTCTACCGAAGCGGCATTCCCCCTTTGGCGGCCTTTCTTGGTTACTTCTTTGGCCGCGCAAAGAAGAACATCCACTTTGCCAAGTGGTACTTGGTGAACAAAAGAAAACCGCTGTGCAGGCGGTGAAGCAAGAACCCCAATCTCAGGAGCATTAGGATATACAAAGGCGGTATATCCTAAATAAAGCTGATGCAGCGTTTTAAATCAGGCTGAACTGCCGCCGTGTTGCTTTCACGGCGGCAGTTATCGGATGTTTATCAAACAGTGCGCGTTGTCCAGTATGACAAGGGTATGCCGCCCGCTTCGCGGCTTTTCGACTGTAACATTAAAAAAATGTAACAAATGTCTGTTTATATTGCAGAAAAAGCCATCTGCATGGTACAATGAGAAACAAAGAAAGCCATGCCATCCCGCATGTTTTCCGATTTTGACGGGTAGAATAGGATGGATGGAATATTTTTCTGAATTTAAGAAGCGAAGTGAGGTTTTTTGCGATGAATGCACGCAAGCTGATAGCCTCCGTTCTTCTGACAGCAATGCTGTTTACGCAGACCTCCTGCGGGAGCTCCAACAGCTCCGGCGGCGAGATCATGCTTTATGATATTGCGGCGGAACCCGCCAATCTTGACCCCCAGCTGGCAAGCGATGAACAGTCCCTGATGGTGGTGGAAAACACCTTCGAGGGACTTTTGCGTGCCGACAGCGACGGACAGTTGGAACCGGGTGTCGCCGAAAGCTATCAGATATCGGAGGATGGTAAAACCTATACCTTTCATCTGCGCACCGATGCGAAATGGTCCAACGGCGATGCGGTGACCGCGCATGACTTTGTCTTTGGATTCCAGCGCATCCTGCAGCCGGATACCCAATGCCCGACTGCCGGGTTCTACATGGCAATCCGCAATGCCTCTGAGGTATACAGCGGATCGCTGCCGCCGGATGATCTCGGCGTTTCCGCGCCGGACGACCATACCTTTGTCGTGGAGCTTACCCATCCGAACCCGATGTTCCTGCAGCTGACCACGGCATCGGCTGCGATGCCCTGCAATGAAAAATTTTTCCTGTCGACCAAGGGCCGCTACGGCCTGGAAGGCGATATGCTGATCTATAACGGCCCGTTTTATCTGCGCGGCTGGGAGCATGACGACTATCTGACACTGCGCAGGAACGAGGAGTACCGGTCGGAATTCCCTGCCACCTGCCGCGGCGTGGACATCTCGATCCAGACTGAGAAAACCGCGACCGACCGCCTTCTGAGCGGGGATACCGATGCGGCGACCGTGGAGAGCGAGGACCTTGAAAAACTGCAGAAGAAGGGCATGAACGTCGATTCATTTGAAGATGCCACCTGGGTTCTGGCGTTTAACCTGAAGGATGAGAACGGGCTGTTTGCCAACCAGAATCTTCGCACGGCGTTCAGCTATTCCATAGACCGGGAGGTATATACACCCCAGCTGACCTCCTACCTGCTTCCGTCGGACGGCATTGTGCCGCCGGCCGTGAAGATTGGGGAGACCTCCTACCGGGAGCTTGCGGCGGAGGACCTGTCCCCTCCGTATGCGCCAAGCGAAGCCAAAACCGCCTTCGCCAAAGGCATGAAGGAGCTGGGGATTGAAAAGCTGCCGAAAATTACGCTGCTTTGCCCGGAGGAAGGGCCGCACCGGTACATCATCGGATATGTGATGCAGCAGTGGCAGGAGAACCTGTCCGCTTACATCAATCTGGAGCCGCTGCCGAACGATGAGCTGGAAAGCCGCCTGCAGAGCGGAAACTTCGAGATGGCCGTTTACCGGATCGACGCGCAGATCAACACGCCGAATGCTCCGCTGAGCTACTTCAGGCAGGGCAATCCGAACAACATTGTCAGCTATCAGTCCTCCGAATATGACAGCCTGCTGGATTCCGCCATCAATCAGGATGACGTCGACGGCGTGGTATCCGCCTATAAGCAGGCGGAAGTTATGCTGATAGGCAATGCGGTCGTTGTCCCGCTGTATTATCAGAACCTGTATTATGTGATGGGAAGCGGCGTAACCGGTGTGCGGTTTACACCGTTTGGAGGAAAGGTATACTTCAAATATGCCAACAAAAGCTGATAGACTTATCGAATGAAAGATAAAAAGGGCTGTCTCAAAAGCCGGACAGCGGTTCCGAAGAAACCGTGCATTGTCCGCAGACCTTTGAGACAGTCCTTTCCTGAGAGATCATCATAGTTATACAGCTGGTATCGGCTATGCCGCCAGTGCGCAGACGGCGACACGGACATCTGAATGCGCTGATATTCAAATGCTCATCTTTGAACCGCGTATATGGCTGCTGATCGGTTTGTATAGACATTTATCTTTGACTCATTGCAAACCGCTAAATACGCGGGTGTTTAAAGGTTCTTCTTTGGTTTGTGTGTATAACTGCTGAAATATTTGTATCTGGATATTTTTTTCAGCTTGTGAGTATGGCTGCTGAAAACATTTGAATCTAAATGTTCTTCTATTGCCTGTGTGCATAACCGCGGCATACATTGATAGCCGGGATTTTTTCTTATACACATGATGCATGGCGCTGAGTACGTTTGTATTCAGTGATTCTTCTTCCAATGATACATGATGCCATTCATCGTTTTTCCAAGACTTCCGTTATGCGATATGGATGGGCGTGACCGTCTCGCATCTGCCGGTTTTGTCGTCTACAGAGAAGATACAGCCGGACAGGCTGCATGCGCCGGATGCCGTTTCAAACCGCACCGGCATGCCGGTTTTGAATTTGTGTACAATGCTCTCCACCTTGACGCCCAGCACCGAATGGACCGGTCCGGTCATGCCAAGATCGGTGATGTAGCCGGTTCCGCCGGGCAGGACGCACGCATCGGCCGTCTGCACATGGGTGTGGGTGCCGAACACCGCCGAGACTCTGCCGTCTAGGAAATAGCCCATGGCTTTCTTTTCGGAGGTCGCTTCGGCATGAAAGTCCACAAGGACAATCGGCGCCTGGACCTTCTGCAGGATTTTATCGACGCAGACAAACGGGTTGTCCGCCTCAGACATGTAGACGCGGCCCAACAGGTTGATCACCAGCACCTGTGTACGGACGAGGTCCAGCAGGTAATAGCCGAATCCGTTTGCGTATTCCGAGTAGTTGGCCGGGCGGATGACAAAGTCGTGATGGTCGAGGTATTCGCCGATCTCCTTTTTGCGGAAGACATGGTTGCCGGTGGTGATGACATCCACGCCGCTGGTCAGGATATGCTCCGCCGACTGCGGCGAAATGCCGTTTCCGGGCGCGGAGTTCTCTCCGTTGGCCACCACCACGCCGATGTCGTAGAATTTCTTGAGCGTGGGAAGCTTCTCCCGCAGGAACTGACAGCCGGCGGTATCGACGATATCGCCGATTGCTAATATGTTCATGATGATCTCCTTCTCCCGTTCATTTGTATGATAATGGTATTATAGCACGAAATGATCGTTTTTTCTATGACCGCAATGAGAACATATCGTGCGATGTTCTTGACCTTTTGCATGAAAATGCGGTATGACTGTTTACCGGGGAAGAATCGCGTATAAAATACTGATAAAAGGACGAGGGATAACGTTGAAAATTGGAACGATTCAGATAGAACCGACCGCCTGCCTGGCGCCGATGGCGGGGGTTGCGGACCGCGCCTTCCGGCAGGTCTGCAAGGGATTCGGCGCATCCTTTCTGGTTTCCGAGATGGCCAGCGCAAAAGGGATGCTGTTCAGCGACAAGAAGACCGCCGAGCTGTTGGAGATCACCCAAGAGGAACGCCCGATGGCAATCCAGCTGTTTGGCTATGAGCCGGATATTCTGGCAAAGGCGGCGGTGCTTTCCATGCGGTACCGTCCCGACGTCATCGACCTGAACATGGGATGCCCCGCGCCGAAGATCACATCGAACCGCAGCGGCAGCGCGCTGATGAAGGAGCCGCAGCTTGCCGCCGAAATCATCCGCAGCGTTGTGAAGGCGGTCGACGTCCCGGTCACGGTGAAGATGCGCAAGGGCTGGGATGACGAGCATGTCAACGCCGTGGAATTTGCGCGGATGGCTCAGGACGCCGGAGTGGCTGCGGTAGCAGTCCATGCGCGGACCCGCGCGCAGATGTATGCGCCGCCCGCAGACTGGACAATCATCCGGAAGGTCAAAGAGGCCCTCAGCATCCCGGTCATTGGAAACGGGGATGTCATGAGCGCCATGGACTGTGCGCGGATGTATGAGGAAACCGGCTGCGACCTGGTCATGATCGGCCGCGGCGCGCTCGGCAGCCCGTGGATTTTTGAGGAGGTCAAAACCTACCTTGCGACCGGAACGCTTCCCGAACCGAAAAGCCTGGAGGAGCGGCTGGAGGTTATGAAACGGCATGTCGCCCTGGTCTGCCGGTATAAAGGGGAACGCGTCGGCATGAGGGAATCGAGGAAGCACGCCGCCTGGTATATGAAGGGGCTGCGCTCGGCGGCATCCTTTCGGCGGCACTGCAGCGAGCTTGCGTCAATGGAGGATCTTGACAGGCTGTGCGAGGCAATATTAGCAGAAAATTCATAGAAATATATCCAACTGGACAGATGGATTATATGAAGCCATGTTAGAATAGTCAGCATTAAGCTGAAATTGGGGAAATTCCCCGCAGAATGACCGGTCCCGCCCGGGTCCGGCAGAAAATAAGGAGCGTAAATCCGTATGAGTGGTATTGTATCCAGCATCACGAAAATGTTCAACGCCAACATCGCCGTTTTTTTGTGCGCTATGCTGCCTATCGTCGAACTCAGAGGTGCCATTCCATTGGGCGCCGCGCTGAACGTCCATCCCGTACTGAACTTTTTGATTTCCATCGTCGGCAATCTGCTGCCGGTTCCGTTTATCCTGCTGTTCATCAACCAGGTGCTGAAATTCCTCAAGCGGTTCAAGTTCACCCGCAGGGTTGTGGAATGGGTGGAACGCAAGCTGGACAAGCTGGTCACCAAGCACAAGAACATCACGTTCTGGGGGCTGGTCTTCTTTGTAGCGATTCCTCTGCCGGGTACGGGCGCATGGACTGGTGCGCTGCTGGCGGATTTCTTTAAACTGGGATTCTGGAAGTCCTTCCTTGCCATCGTCATCGGCGTGCTGATCGCCGGTACGATTGTGAGCCTGATCGCCTACGGCGCGCTGGGCTTCTTAAACTTCCTGATTTGATGACAGGGGACATCCGCATCAAAGAGCCGGTCCTGCTTGCCTCCCAGTCCCCGCGCAGGCAGGAGCTTATTCGGCTGTTCTGCGAACAGGTTTCCATCTGTCCTTCCCGCAAGAAGGAACAGATTCCCGCCGGACTGCTCGGGAATCCCGGGCAGGTCAGCATGTATCTGGCAAGGCTCAAGGCCGAGGATGTCGCATTCGCGCATCCCGATGAAATCGTGATCGGCTCGGACACCATCGTCTGTGCCGGAAACGAGATTCTCGGCAAGCCAAAGGATGAAGAGGACGCCGTCCGGATGCTATCGATGCTGTCCGGCATCGAGCATCAGGTCTATACCGGCGTCTGCATCGTGCGCGGCGGTATATCCGATGTGTTCTTTGACTGCACATTGGTGCGCTTCCACGCGCTCAGCGAGCAGGAAATCCGTTGGTATATCGGCACGGGCGAGCCGTTCGACAAGGCGGGCGCTTACGGCATCCAGGGAAAGGGCGCGCTGCTGGTGGAGAAGATCGACGGGGATTACTACAACGTGATGGGTTTCCCGGTCGGTTTGGTTTACCGCAGGCTGAAAGCGTTTCTGGATCGGGGATGATCGGAAGCGGGAAAATATTGGTTCACAGCAGGGAAGAATGTCTGCGGCGCTGTGAGACGCGCATCAAGGTCTGTGAAAGCTTGTCTAGCTGGTGTACGAAACGGCTGGATTGTAATCCAGTGCTGTGTATTCTGGTTCAGGAGATGCCAAGGTGCTTATCTCGGAATTTCGTGTTGGACAAAGATGTTCAAACGGCGGATTTCAGACAGAGCCAAACGAAGACATGCTGGATGGCAGAGGATACCGGTGGTGACGCCGATGTAATACCTGTCAAAACTGGTGTGAATATGAAAATCCGGCATGCGAAACTGACGATTCAAATCCCCATGCTGTTGTATACACCGTCTCGGAGAATGTCAGGCTGTATTCGCGTGGCGTTTTATATGGAGAGAATGTCCGAGCGGGCTGAAAGGCTGCAAAAATGTTTGGATGCCCTTCTCAAAATCAGTGAAAACAGCAGAAAAATGCGGGCTGCGGCTTGACTTGGCGCGGTTTTTGTGATATCCTATCTACCATATGAGAAAGACGTTGACGGAGACAAGCAGGTCAGATGTGAAAGGCAAAGCGAGCCGGGGATGGTGCGAGCCCGGTGCGAGTAAGGCTGACTGAACATCCCTCCCGAGTCGCAGGCCAAACGCATGTATGCAAGTAGGCCCTGCCGGATTCCCCCGTTATAGGGAGCGCATATGCTGGTATGCTGTAATGGGTGGTATAACGAGTTCCTCGTCCTGTTATGGGACGGGGTTTTTTTGTGCGCAAACGATGAAAAGGAGAGAGCAGAGCATGTACAAAAAGGTTGGACAGAATCTGAGCTTCCCCGAGCGGGAGAAGAACATTCTGGATTTCTGGAACGAAAACAGCATCTTTGAAAAGAGCCTGAAGGAAAACGAGGGCGCGGACAGCTACGTCTTCTATGACGGACCGCCGACCGCAAACGGCAAGCCGCACATCGGCCATGTGCTCACCCGCGTTATCAAGGACACGGTGCCGCGCTATCACGTCATGAAGGGCAAAAACGTCCCGCGCAAGGCGGGCTGGGATACCCACGGCCTGCCGGTCGAGCTGGAGGTCGAAAAGGCGCTTGGACTGGACGGCAAGGAGCAGATCGAGGAATACGGCATGGCCGATTTCATCGACCACTGCAAATCCAGCGTGTGGAAATACAAGGGCATGTGGGAGGATTTCTCCGACACCGTGGGCTTCTGGGCCGACATGGAGAACCCGTATGTCACCTATGACAACAACTTCATTGAATCCGAATGGTGGGCGCTCAAGAACATCTTCGACCGCGGCCTGCTTTACAAGGGATATAAGATCATGCCGTACTGCCCGCGCTGCGGCACCCCGCTCTCCAGCCATGAGGTTGCGCAGGGGTATAAGGATGTCAAGGAACGTTCGGCCATCGTGCGCTTCCGCGTCAAGGATGAGGAGAACACCTCCATTCTGGCCTGGACCACCACGCCGTGGACGCTGCCGTCCAACGTCGCGCTCTGCGTGAATCCAGACGAGGTTTACGCCAGAGTACAGTATCAGGATGAATTCCTGTACATGGCTGAAGCGCTACTGGACACTGTTTTGGGCGAAGGAAATTATACCGTGCTCGAGACCTTCCCGGGCAAAGCGCTGGAAAATAAGGAATACGAACCGCTGTACCGGTTTGTCAGCCCGAATGAAAGATGCTGGTATGTCACCTGCGACGGCTTCGTCACATTGACCGACGGTACCGGCGTGGTACACATCGCGCCGGCGTTCGGTGAGGACGACGCGCAGGTCGGCCGCCGCTATGGACTGCCGTTTGTGCAGCTTGTGGACGGCAAGGGCGAGATGAAGCCTGAAACCGACTGGCCAGGCGTCTTCGTTAAGGATGCGGACAAACCGATTCTTGAGGATTTGAAAAAACGCGGCCTGCTGTTCGACGCGCCGAAGTTTGAACACAGCTATCCGCACTGCTGGCGCTGCGACACGCCGCTGATCTATTACGCACGCGAGGGCTGGTTCATCCGCATGAGCGAGGTCAAGGACGACCTTGTCAAAAACAACAAGACCATCAACTGGATTCCGGAAAGCATCGGAACCGGCCGGTTCGGCGACTGGCTTGAAAATGTGCAGGACTGGGCCATCAGCCGCGACCGCTACTGGGGGACGCCGCTGAATGTCTGGCAGTGCTCCTGCGGGCATATGCACGCGGTCGGAAGCATTGAGGAGCTCAAGGCGCTCAGCGATAACTGCCCGGACGGCATCGAGCTGCACCGCCCGTACATCGATGCGGTGACCATCAAGTGCCCGAAGTGCTCCGGCGAGATGCGCCGCGTTCCGGAGGTCATCGACTGCTGGTTCGATTCCGGATCGATGCCGTTTGCGCAGCATCACTATCCGTTTGAAAATAAGGAGCTGTTTGAAAAACAGTTCCCGGCAGACTTCATCTCGGAAGCCGTCGACCAGACCCGCGGCTGGTTCTATTCGCTGCTGGCCATTTCGACGCTGCTGTTCAACAAAGCGCCGTTTAAAAATGTCATCGTGCTGGGACATGTGCAGGACCAGTTCGGCCAGAAGATGAGCAAATCCAAGGGCAACGCCATCAGCCCGTTTGAGGCGCTTGAGAAGTACGGCGCGGACCCGATCCGCTGGTACTTCCTGTCCAACTCCGCGCCGTGGCTGCCCAATAAATTCTACGACAAAGCGGTGCTGGACGGCCAGCGCCGGTTCCTGGGCACATTGTACAACACCTATGCGTTTTATGTGCTGTATGCCGACATCTATCAGTTCGATCCGACCAGGCATACGCTTCAGCCCGATCAGCTGTCGGTTATGGACCGCTGGATCCTTTCCAAGCTGAATCACATGGTCAAGGATGTGGACAATGACCTGACGAACTACCGCCTGCCGGAAGCTGCCCGCGGCCTGCAGGAGTTTGTAGATATCCTGAGCAACTGGTATGTGCGCCGCAGCCGCGAACGCTTCTGGAAGGACGAGTCGGATAAAGACAGCGTGAATGCGTTTATGACCCTTTACACCTGTCTTCAGACCGTGGCAAAGGCCGCCGCGCCGATGATCCCGTTCATGACCGAGGAGATTTACCAGAACGTCGTGCGCACGGTGGACAAGGACGCGCCGGAAAGCGTGCATCTGTGCAGCTATCCGGTGTCGGATGAAGCGTATATCGATCTGCAGCTCGAAGCGGATATGGATGAGGTGCTTGAGATCGTGACGCTGGGCCGGTCGGCCCGCAGCGGCGCGGCCATCAAGAACCGCCAGCCGCTGCCGGCGCTGTATGTTGCCGGAAGCCGCGAGCTGGACGAGGGATACAGAAAGATCATCCTGGATGAGCTGAACATCAAACGCGTCGAGTTTGTGCAGGATACCGCACAGTTTATGGACTACAGCTTCAAGCCGCAGCTCAAGACCGTGGGTCCGAAGTACGGCAGACAGCTGAATGAAATCAGGAAGGCGCTCACCGAGCTGGACGGCGCCGCCGCGAAGAAGACGCTGGATGAAACCGGCGTGCTGACACTCGGTCTCGCTTCGGGAGAGGTAAAGCTTTCGGAAGAGGACCTGCTCATCAGCGTCGAGCAGAAGGAAGGCTCCTACACCGTCAGCGAACAGGGCCGTACGGTCGTGCTCGACACCAGCATCACCGAAGAGCTGCGCGAGGAGGGCTTCGTCCGCGAGGTGGTCAGCAAGCTGCAGACCATGCGCAAGGAGTCCGGTATGGAGGTGACCGACCGCATCAAAGTCGGTTACCAGGCGGACGGCTATGCGGACAGCGTCATGCAGAAGAACAGCGCGTTCATCATGGGCGAGGTGCTCGCGGAGGAATTCATCGCCGCTGAGCCTGCCGGCTATGTCAAGCAGTGGGATGTCAACGGCGAAAACGTGACCTTCGGCGTACAGAAGGCATAGGAATTCTAATATGGAGTAGAAAAAGGACGGTTATAACCGTCCTTTTTTCAGCCTGTCAAAAAACGATTTTTACACCGTTTTAAATCGGCGGCCCGCCTAGCAGTAGAGCAATCGTCTATGGCGTTCTGAGGTTGGGAAATCATTTACGCAGCGGCTGCGGGAATTGGGGTACCGGTAAAGACCGCCGTAAAGAGCGTTAGCGTCCGCTGCCAGCCGTTCAGCCACTCTGCCCAAAGCAAAACGCCGCCCGCAGGCGGCCGACCACCTGGCGGTGGAGCAAGCGCCTACGGCGTTTTTCGATTCTGGAATCATTCCGACTCAAAGCCGCCCGCAGACGGCCGAAACGGAAAAAGGGATATCAGAGGGGATTTTCAAGGGGGCCATCTGGCCCTAAGCGGCACAGTGTATGGCCCCCTTGAACGGCCTTTCTTGGTTACTTCTTTGGCCGGCAAAGAAGTAACGACCACACTGCCAAGAGTCACTTGGCAAACAGCGCGAAGCCGCTGAGCTACAGCGGTCCGGAGACCACATAGCCAAGTGCTACTTGACAATCCGCCAAATACCAAGCATCGTTTTTGATGCTGAAATGCCAAGAAATCGAAAAACGGCGATCAGATGAGAAAATCCGTGAAAACAAAAGAAATATGGCGGTATTGGCGGGGTTTTTGCAGTCTACAAGATTAGCAATTTATCAGAATAAAGTGTAAAATAGCAATACTATGTTAAATTCGAATCACTGTGCAAAAGTGGAGGGGTAAAAGATGAAAAAAATATTAGCAGCCGCGCTTGCGGCCATGATGATGGCGGCCATGCTGGTTGGATGTTCCGCCGGAAGCAGCCAGAATCCGGGTGACAGCCAGGATTCGGGCAGCAGCGCAAGCGGAAAATTCGTCGTAGGTCTTGACGATCAGTTCCCGCCGATGGGATTCAGGGATGACAACAACGATATCGCAGGCTTCGACATCGACCTTGCCAAAGCGGTTGGTGAGAAGATGGGTATGGAAGTCGAACTCAAACCGATTGACTGGGATTCAAAAGAGCTCGAGCTGGAAGCGGGCAATGTGGACTGTGTCTGGAACGGACTTTCGGTCACGCCGCAGCGCGAAAAGGATATGCTCCTGTCCGAGCCGTATCTCGCGAACGATCAGGTCATCCTGGTGAAAAAGGGCTCCGAATTCAAGACCAAGGCTTCACTGGACGGCAAAAAGATCGCGGTTCAGAAGGCGTCCTCCGCTGTCGACGCGATGGATAAGGACGGCATGAGCGACCGCGTTGAGAAGGTCGAGTTCGCGGACAACGTATCGGTACTCAACGAGCTGGAGATCGGCAGGGTGGAAGGCGCCGTGCTCGACGAGGTTGTCGCCAGATACTACATGACCAAGAAGCCGGATACCTTCGAGCTGCTCGACGAGACCCTGGCCGAAGAGTTCTATGCGGTCGGCTTCAAGAAAGGCAACAACGACCTGAAGAACGCAGTCGAAAAGGCGTTCGGAGAGCTTATCAAGGATGGAAAGGTCGCCGAGATCTCTCAAAAATGGTTTGGCGAAAATAGATTTCTTGAGGAAAACTTCAAATAAAATCATCATAGCATCACAGGCGTCGGTGAGAACGCCTGCCATAGAAAGCCGGATTTGACGAAATGAAATCCGGCTTTCCTGCTATATCGGTGTGAAAATAGAGTGAGGGGGAGACGTATTCATGACTTGGGAGTATTTCGTAAGGGTTGGAGAACCGCTTTTAAGGGGCGCCGGAACCGCGCTTTCGCTTTTCCTGATCGTACTGGTGCTGTCCGTTCCGCTGGGCTTTCTGGTGACGCTGATGGAAAACAGCAGAATCAGGATTGTGCGGTACATCGCCATGGCGTATACCTACATCATGCGCGGCACGCCGCTGCTTCTGCAGCTTCTGTTCATCTACTTCGGCCTGCCGCTCATTCCGGGCATCGGCGCGTTTTTAAAGCTGGATGCGTTCACGGCGGCAATTCTGGGCTTTACGCTCAACTACACGGCCTATTTTGCCGAGATCTACCGCGGCGGCCTGCTGTCGATCGACAGGGGACAGTATGAGGCGGCCAAGGTGCTGGGCCTTTCCCGCGTGCGGACAACCTTCCACATCATCCTGCCGCAGATGTTCAAGGTGGTGCTGCCGTCGATGACAAACGAGATCACCACGCTGCTCAAGGATACGCCTCTTGCGTTTGTCATCTCGATTCAGGAAATCATGTACTTTACCAAAACCGCGGCAAACCGCGATCTTTCGATCCTGCCGTATGTCTTCGCGTTTGTTTTGTACCTGATTCTGAATACGCTGCTGATCATGCTGCTTCGGAAACTGGAAAAGAAACTGAAGTTTGAATAGGGAGGCGAAGAGAGATGGCATTGATTGAAATCAAAGGGCTTAAAAAATCCTTCGGCGACTTGGAGGTGCTCAAGGGAATCGACTTTACGGTCGACAAGGGCGACGTCGTCGCCGTTATCGGTTCGTCCGGCTCCGGCAAGAGCACGCTGCTGCGCTGCCTGATCAACCTGGAGCAGATTGACGGCGGTACCGTCAGCGTCGAAGGGGACGATATGATCAGGGACGGCGTCTACAGCGCGCCGGACACGCTCAAGAGGGCTGTGTCGAAGATGGGCATGGTGTTCCAGCACTTCAACCTGTTCCCGAATATGTCGGTCGAAAAAAACCTGCAGCTTGCTCCCAGGCTGGTCAAGCAGCTGGACAAAAAGGCGCTGGAGGAGCAGAGCCGTCAGCTGCTCACCAAGGTGGGCATCTACGACAAAGCGGACAGCTATCCGGCCATGCTTTCGGGCGGTCAGAAGCAGCGCGTCGCGATTGCCCGCGCGCTGATGATGAACCCGGACATCATGCTGTTCGACGAACCGACCTCGGCACTCGACCCGGAGCTGACCGGCGAGGTGCTTTCGGTCATGAAGGATCTGGCGAAGGAGCACATGACGATGATCGTCGTCACGCATGAAATGAACTTCGCAAAAGAGGTTGCAAACCGCGTCCTGTTCATGGACGGCGGCGAGATTCTCGAAGAGGGAACGCCGGATGAGATCTTTAAAAATCCGAAGAAACAGCGCACGCAGGAATTCCTGCGCTGCATGCTGTAATAACGGTGCGCAAAGCGGGCATAGTATATGTTGCCGCGCATTTCCGTGCACGGATGAAGCTGTGAAAGGCTGGAAGCCGGGGCGGACGGGCCGAACTTTATTTACCGTTTTTTGTATGAAAGACTTGACAGGCCGCCGCGGTTTGATTATAATAGATACTTGAACTTAAAGAGAGCCGATATTCCGGAGTTTCTCCGCCATATCGGTTTTTCGACTATATTGCTATCACTGTGTTTGAGATAGATTGTTTTACACACGGGAAAGGAAGATGTATGATGGCCACAAAACCGGTGTTGCTGACCGATGAAGGACTCAAGAAACTCGAGGAGGAACTCGAATTTTTAAAGACAATTAAGAGGAAGGAGATTGCCGAAAAGATCAAGGTTGCAATCTCGTTTGGCGACCTCTCTGAGAATAGCGAATACGACGAAGCGAAGAACGAACAGGCGATGATCGAATCCAAAATCCAGCAGCTTGAAGCGATGCTCAAGAATGTCCAGCTGCTCGATGAGGACGATCTGTCCACCGAGCATGTCAATGTCGGCTCCAAGGTGAAGGTTCTGGACGTCGAGTTTGACGAGGAGATGGAATATCAGATCGTCGGTTCGACCGAAGCGAATCCCGAGGAGGGACGCATTTCAGATGAATCCCCGGTCGGCAAAGCGCTGCTGGGACACGGCGTCGGCGAGGAGGTCGAGGTCGAGGTGCCGGACGGCACGATATCTTTTAAAATTATTGAGATATCCAAGTAAACTTTTTATCACAAGTGGGAATGCGGGCTTGATTTTTCAAGCCTGCATTTTTATAATATTAAATAGGTAGTTTTTAAGAGATGTAACAAAGACAGGCGCAAAAGAATATCTGTCCGGCCGTATCGCTTTTAAAGGCATACCGGTCGGATATTTTTGAAGGAAGAAATGACACGCGCCCTGCCGGACAGCCGGCGCGGGTGGATGATAAAACGACGCTGGAACGTAAGCAGAATGACAGGCACAGCAGGAAACGGATTTGGGTTTCAAAGAGAAAAAACGGGAAACCATCAGCCGCCCTCCCTGCAAGACGGGGGAAGGCGATGCATCTGCCGCCGCTTTGCAGCTTTGCCGGATTTGGCGTCAAAAGAAAAGTGAGGAGTCGTGTAGAATGGCCGAGAATGTCAACAACGTCCCGGAACAGGGAAGCGAAATGGAACTGTCCGAAATTTTAAAAATCCGCAGGGAGAAGCTTTCGAAGCTCAAAGAGGAGAACAACAACCCGTTTGCCATCACAACCTATGAGCGGACGGCGACCACCAGCCAGATCCTCGAGAACTTTGAGGAGCTGGAAGGCAAGGAGGTCAGCATTGCGGGCCGCATTATGAGCTGGCGCAGCATGGGCAAGGCGAGCTTTCTGGATCTGCGGGACGCAACCGGCAAGATTCAGCTTTACATCAAGATAGACGGCGTGGGCGAAGAAACCTACAACGCCTTTAAGAAATGGGATATCGGCGACATCATCGGCGTCGAGGGCGAGGTGTTCCGCACCCGCCGCGGCGAAATCTCGATCAAGACCCATAAGATGACGCTGCTTTCGAAATCCCTGCAGCCGCTTCCGGAAAAGTTCCACGGGCTCAAGGACACCGAGCTTCGGTACCGCCAGCGGTATGTCGACCTGATCATGAACCCGGAGGTTAAGGAGAGCTTCGTCAAGCGTTCGATGATCGTCAAGGAGATTCGGGCGTTCTTAGACAGCAAGGGCTTTCTGGAGGTCGAGACGCCGGTGCTGCACACGATTGCGGGCGGCGCGGCGGCGAGGCCGTTCATCACGCACCACAACACGCTGGACATCGACATGTACCTGCGCATCGCGCTGGAGCTGCACCTGAAGCGGCTGATCGTCGGCGGCTTCGACAAGGTTTATGAGATTGGGCGCGTCTTCCGCAACGAGGGCATGTCGGTCCGCCACAACCCGGAATTCACGCTGCTGGAGCTCTATGAAGCCTATACCGACTACAACGGCATGATGGATATCACCGAGGAGCTGATCCGCACCGTTGCGATGAAGGTGCTGGGCACCGGCAAGGTCATGTTCGGCGAAACCGAAATCGACCTGGAAAAACCGTTTGAGAGACTGACCATGGTGGACGCGGTCAAGAAGTACGCAGGCGTCGACTTCAGCACGGTCAAAACGCTTGAGGAAGCGCGCGCGCTTGCGAAGGAACACCATGTGGAATATGAGGAACACCATCTCAAGGGAGACATCCTGAACCTGTTCTTCGAGCAGTTCGCCGAGGAGCACTTGATTCAGCCGACCTTCCTGATGGATCATCCGGTGGAGATTTCCCCGCTTGCGAAGCGCAAGCCCTCCGACCCGGATTATACCGAACGCTTCGAGCTGTTCATCATCGGCCGTGAGCACGCGAATGCGTTCTCCGAGCTCAACGACCCGATCGACCAGCGTTCGAGATTTGAGCGGCAGGCGCAGCTCAAGAGCGCCGGAGACGATGAGGCCTGCGACATCGATGAGGATTTCATCAACGCGCTCGAATACGGCATGCCGCCGACGGGCGGCCTTGGCATCGGCATCGACCGCCTGATCCAGCTGCTGACCAACAGTTATTCGATCCGCGACGTCCTGCTCTTCCCGACAATGAAGCCCGTCAAGGAATAAACCCAGTAAAATCAAGGGTTTCCGGCTTCTCAAATCCAAGTTGACAACAAATTGACAACAATTTTTCATATCAATACGAAGAATTGCGACGCAGAATGAATAGCTGGAGGCTGAAACGCAATACAGCACACATCGCTGAGAGGACACTTTTTGAAAGAAATTTCAAAGGTGTTCTCTTTTTTCGTTTGGTGCAACTCTCTGTCAAACAACAAATCGAATGGAGGATTCATTTTATGATTAGTGACAAGACGAAAGCCTATTATGAATTGAAAAAGCGAAATGATGTGCGGGAAAGTGCAAAAAGATTGCGCAGACAGTTTCTCAGGTATAAGGATGCGGAAATAGTTTATAGCATTACACACAAGAAGCTGTTGGAACTTGCTGGTAAAGCGGGAGCCATATATCGAATGGATGGAACCGTTCTGATTAACCGGGATATTTTTGATGAGTATCTGGAACAGTTTCATGAGCCGAGTACGTTGGTTTCACAGGAGGATAAAGAATGAGCGGAAATCTATGGATGTTTTCGGATATGTTGGACGATGAGGATGCGAAGATGATACAGCGTGAGTTCGTTACCTATTATGAAGGCGCTGATTATTACGGACTGGGCTTGAAAGTTTTTACAAGACTGGCTCATGAGGCAGGAGCAGTGTATAAGATTGGAAAGCGGGTTTTAATACGCCGAGATATTTTTGAAGAGTATCTCAGAATCTTGAGGCGCAAAGATGATGCGTCTGAGCAAGATGAAAGTATGAAAAGTGAGGATAATGATATGAGACAAGGAGCATTAACTTTAGATGCCCAGACTGGGCGAATGGACATTCGATTTGATTTGGAGGATTATTACGGAGGTCTTCAGTGTGGGGAGCGTATGGATGTCTTTATCAATGGAGACTGGAGGCCTGCCAGAATTGAAATGGGAAATGGTTGGTATTTAACTGGGATTAAGACGGACAGGCTTGAAGGATTAATTGTAAGGATTTAATTAAATTATATCGCCGGGCGGTTTCTTTAACAGGAACCGCCCTATTTTTATGCCCATAATTATGAAAGGAGGGAACCTAAGTGAAATGTTTGATGAAATACCAGTGGGTAAAGCTGCCCAGAAATTATCTTCCTGAGGGAAAGGGGATTATGGGTGCATGGGCGCGTCTGGCATCCCGTGCAGCATTTCGCAAGGGACAAGCCCTCTACTGCGGGCATATAAACGCTGTAAGCCCCGGAATGTGGTCAGGAGGCGTTGTAGGGCTAAAGAGTATTCTCGGCCTAAAAAGCCGTCAGAAAGCTCTGGAGGCGCTTCAGACACTGTCTGGCTTAGGTTATGTACAGTATACGCTTGACTCTAATACGAAAAAGCTGACCTATCAGATAACAGACTGGGTAGTGAAATGTTCCGGAGAAGAATGTATGCAGGGTGCTGTTTATGCAACGGATGGATATGGTTTTCTCTGCCTTCCTCGCAATATCACAGAACGCCTTGCGGAAAAACAATATATCTTTGAAGAAGCTGACGCTTGGATGGATCTTTGGTGCCATTCCGTGTATGAAGATCCGAACAATGCGTTTTCTTTTATGGCTCCGGTCATCCAGCATGGAAAATACGGAGCCTTACTCACGTTGGAAACCTTGGGACAGCGTTGGGGTTGGGAAAAGACGAAAGTATGGAGATTCATGAAAAAGTATGGGGATGTCTTTGCTCTATACCGTCTTCCAGGTTCCTATGGCTGTCTCATTTTTAATAAATTGTATCCGACAGGATCAGAGGTTTCAGTTCCAAACCAGGAGGAAATACAACGTATTCTTGATGAAATACGCATTTATGGCGCAGATACGCATAAAACGGGTTCAGACCATGAGCATATGAACAAGCTCATCACATGGTACAGCCGCAGACTGACCAGAAGCAACCTGCCAGATGCAGACACACAGAACGCTGAAAATCGCGTTGCACTTTCAGACCCTATAATACGCGCGTATCTTTCTCCGTGTAGGAATTGTAAGAATTGTGGATATGACTGCCAAGGTAAAGGGTATATAACACAGGCAGTGATAGAAACGAGTAAAATCCGCGGGCCATGTGAGCCGGTGGATATCACGAAAATAGCAAAGGAGTATTTTACATATGAGCAAGCAGGATGAAAAAAAGTTGTATGAACAACAGGAAAACAGGATATTAGCGCAGTCAGACGCATTTATTTCCCTTCTTACAAAGCGAGGGATTCTTGGAGACCAAAAAATTGATGATGAGAAAGTGCGTGCTGCTCAAAAGGAGAAAAAGCGAAATGCTTATCACAATACCCAGATGCTCCTCAAGAATTACCGGAAGATGGTCTGGGTGTTTAGTTGTTACCCAGAGGAGATTTTGCAGGAGTTGGAGGCCCCGTTTGAAAGCTTTGACCGAATGGTGGACAGGCTGGATCTGGAGATGGCTATTGGGAACAAACGGATGGAGAGCCGTCTGGAGGCAGCGGCAAGGTCAAGATTGCTACTGGATCGGTTTAACGAAGCGATGGCAGTTCTCCGCAAGGAGCCGACACGGGGCGAAAAGTTGTATCAGCTGATCTATACGGCCTATCTGGCACCGGAAAAGCTGAAACTGGAGGAGATTCTGTTTCGGCTGGACTTGTCACAGAGGCACTATTACAGGCTTCGTGAGCAGGCAATCTCCATTCTTTCCATTCGCCTGTGGTCAGCCCCAAGTGAGGATGTGGATGTATGGCTGGAGCTTCTGACGCTTTTTGAACATTTGGAATGACAAATTCAGGGTGAATAAATTGGCACAAAAATGGCATAAGTTCTGCCGATGACAGGGGAATAAAGCCGTGCTATACTTGTATCATCCCAAACTGGGATTGGGCAGACAAAGATGCCGTTTCTAAAGCTGAAATGCTTTGAGAAGCGGCATTTTTTATTGCCTAAAATCAAAAAAGGAGGTACTCGGCATGGTTAAACAAATCAAAAGAGGCGGAGGGCGTATGAAGACCGCCTACTGGTCGTTGGTCAGTATGGCGTCTGCAATGCTTATTTCGCTGCAGCCTGTTATGGCTGACACAATCTGGAACCGTTTTTCGACAATCATGAAGGATGTTTACGGCCAGCTGGTTGGAATCAGCACGATTGTGGCGGTTACAGCGGCGGCCATCGCATTGATTGTCAGGATGATTTCCAGAAACCAGCGCGCAGTCGATGAGGCAACGTCATGGCTTAAACGAATTGTAGTGACGTGGATTGTCCTCAATTCCCTGGGGTTCATCGTCGCCTATCTGCAGCCCCTTATTGCTGGTGGCAATTACACAGGATAACCAAAAAAGAGAAAGCAGATGGAGGAGGTGATGATAGATGCTTGATTGGATTTTTGAGGGAATCGTGACATGGATCAGCAGCATTGTTTCACAAATGATGGATGCAGTATCCGGTCTGTTCCTTCAGGCGCTGGGAACAGATATGACAGCGATGGAAGAATATTTTCCGTTTGTGTCTAAGGCATTTACAGTCATGCAATACACAGCATGGGCGATTCTGTTCCTTGTAACGGTATGGCAGCTTTTCCGTGTCTTTGGAGGACCAATCACGGAGGCAGAAAATCCGTGGGTGCTTTTGGCAAGAGGTTCTATTTTTGCCCTATTGATCGGCTATGCAAAGCCGATTTTTATGATTGTGCTGGATATCGCCCGAGCGCCATATACGGCTTTGATGGAGATTACCATGTCGGCAGAGGACTTTACTTTTGCGGGTGTGGAACAGGCACTGTCTAATGGTTTGACAACCATTGTAGCCATCGTATCAGTGGTAGGGCTGCTGCTTCTCATTATTTTAGAGATCGCTCTTGGCTGGAATTATTTTAAGCTGTTACTGGAAACCGTTGAACGCTATATTGTGGTTGGCGTGCTCTGTTACACCTCCCCTCTGGCTTTTTCCATGGGTGCTTCCAAAACAACAGCGCCGGTTTTCAAGAGTTGGTGCCGTATGGTGGGATCACAGCTTTTGCTGTTGGTGATGAATGTATGGTTCCTCAGGGGCTTTAATAGTTCCATGGGACAGTATATCGGAAACGGCGGTGCTCTTTCCACAGGTCAGGGAAGCATTTTTCTCTGGCTGTTCTGTGCATTGGCTTTTTTAAAAACGGCACAGAAATTTGACTCCTATCTGGCGGCCATGGGGCTGAATGTAGCCCAGACTGGTTCCAGTATGGGCATGGAGCTTATGATGGCAGCGAGGGTGATCAGCGGTGTTGGAGGCGGTGTGAGAAATGCGGGCAGTATGTTCCATAGTACAAGCACTGCAACCGGAACGGGTGCAGCTGCAAGTGGATTTGCTTCCGGGTTCGCATCACGTTTCAAGCCAAATTCCTTTGTCCGTGATGCGGTTGTGGATGGCGGAAGCCGTATGGGTGCCGGCGGCAGCATCGGTTTTGTCGGTCGTGCCTTTGGTGGCATGGCGGCACGCAACGGTGCCACGCTTACAGGTGACTCCATTTCTTCTGTAGCTTCAAGAAATCCCGGTGTTTCCGGAACGATTGCCGGTGACATTGCAGACAGAAGCCTTGGCAACTATATGCCTCAGATGCAGGGTCAGCAGCTGAAAGATACCCAGATTACAGGTGGTCAGATCAGTACAACTTCAATTGGCGCAGATGGAAAGAGTACAGCGCTTGAAATGTATAACGCATCACAGTTTGAGAAACCGGATGCACCGCATTCTGTTGTTACAGCATCCGATGGAAGCCAGTGGTATCAGATGGCAAGCGGAGCCGGAGCAGGTGCGTTTTATGATGCGCCGGCATTTATGGGAAGTTCGTCAGAAGCGGCACAGGTTGCAGCAACTTTCCCAGACGCTTCCGAAGGAACGACCCTCAGGACGGTTGGCGATGGCGTAATCGAAGCAAGTTCCGATTCTGGCAATACCATGTGGTACAACAGCGCTTACTATGATGAGCCGGATGCACCACATACGATTATGCAGTCGGCAAACGGTGTAGACTGGTACGCTATGCAGCAACACGCTGAAGCGCCTGTATTTGAGCAGGGCGAGGCTGCTTTTGCATATAACCAGGCACAGTTCCAGGCATTTATGCCAGGATATGAACAACAGGTATCCTCTGTGGATGGATCCGGACGTATGGATGGTCATTTTGAGGTTCGCCATGAAAATGGATCGGGAACCATGTTCTATGATACATCTCAGTATGCGGCTCCCCGAGGGGACTATCAGGTGTTTGAAGATGCCCGCGGAGGGCAGTGGTTCGCTATTCGCGGCGAAGCCGCTGTAGAACGCAAACCGGTTTATCAGGATGGAAAACCGGTTTATGATGGTGACAGTGTACGAACAGTATCTGTGGAAACTGTTCGTTATAAGAATACGCCATCACGCTTTGGAGAGCCAAAGCCCCGCAGCAAAGGGGAAATTAAGCCGCCAAGGCGGAAACGGTAAAATAAGTGCAGGCAGCCGAATCAGAGAAAGATACTGGTTCGGCTGTTTTGCATTTTTCATGTTGAAATAACGCTGCTCTTGCAGCAGCTTGATATAAGGAGGTGGATTGCATGGCTGAGCCAGAGAAACAGCAAATCGGTGATGGCTCTGATAATTATGGACAGGCCGCCGGACAAATGGCAAAAGCGGCGAAGCAGGCAGGACAGGAAGCAGCAAAGCAAACGGCAGTAAAGGGTGCAGAGGCTACAGCTAATGTGGCCGCTGCTACTGTAAAAGCCAGTGTGGAGGGCGGAAAGGCAGCTGCAGAAATCGCTGCCGGTACTGCGGCTGGTGGTCCGTGGGGCGCTATCCTGTCTGCGGCATGGGCAATGCGCCATACTCTTTTCAAGATACTGATATGTATCTGTTTGTTTCTGTTGTTCCTGATTACCATGATTGTTTCCCTGCCGACGATTGTATCAAACAGTATTTTTGGGCTGGATGGTACGCAGCCGGCGGAAGGCGCAACTCTGATGTCAGCCTATACGGAGATGTCAGGTGCTGTTTCCGATGTGGTAGATGAAGGATATAACCAATCGCTTGCCTATGCGGATAAGTTGATTACAGACGGTGGATATGATTACGATCTTTCAATGGATGCGTTGGTCAATTATGCACAGAGTTCCGCCGGATATGATGTCTGTTACATACTGGCGGCTTATTCAGCGTCCATGCAACAGCAAAACACTGGCAAGGACGATATGGTATCAAAGCTCAGAGGCTGTGCTGGAGATATGTTTCCCGTTACAGCAGAAGAAAAGGAAAAAGAGATAACCATTCCTGTTTCCTATTACACCTATAAATCAGTAACGCTCACTGTGATTACAAACAAGGTGCAGACAGGTACGATTAACGGCACACCTCAATACCGGTATGAGACAGCATCAAAAACTTACTATCTCCCGGATGAAGCACATAGCAGTGATACGGCTGTCACGGTGGATGCCTATAAAGAGGTAGCGGTGGATATCCCTGTTTATTCCGGTGGGAAGATTACAGGCACAACCACAGCAAGTTATTATGTGGCAAACGGGCAGGAAACCCTGAGCCCTGGTACTGAGATTATCAAATATCTGGAGTGTACCATTCATCCGTTTGACAATACAGTGATTTCCAAAGCGTTTGGCATTGACCTGAATGCAAAATATGATCAGTTTAACCTCACTTATGGCGAGGTAATTCAGAACATGGCGAATGCGTTAAAACGGACGCTGTATGGTTCTGTAGGCAGTGGACAGACGGTTCCTCTAACGGATGCCGAGCTGATTGATTTTGTGAACCGACAGAATTGTAATGCGACAAGAAAGCATATCCTCAGCACCGCCCTGTCCCTTGTGGGCAAGGTTCCATATTTTTGGGGTGGGAAGTCGGCACCCGGCTGGAACGATGAATGGAATACGCCAAGGCTGGTAACAGCTGCAGGGTCTTCTACAACAGGCACAATACGCCCGTATGGGCTTGATTGTTCAGGCTTCAGCACATGGGTATTTAATACAGCTGTGGGTGTAGATATCGGAGCAGGTACGTCCGGACAGTATCCAAATACCGTTGGGGTATCAGCAAGTGAGCTGCTTCCCGGTGATTTAGGATTTTTAGCAGAATCTGATGGAAACGGATGGAACCATGTACTGATTTTTGCCGGGTACGATGAGAGCGGAGAACGGATGTGGGTGCATTCTTCCGGCGGACAGGGTGTAATCCTGAATACGCCCAGTTACGAATCATTGCTTTCTTTACGCCGGCCTGTTAATGTGGATTTTGATGCGCCGGTATCCGGTGAGGTTTCAGGAACGCCGATTTCTACTTTAGAAGTAGATGTTACCCATTACTGTGCATGTGCAAAATGCTGCGGAAGCAACGCAGACGGGATTACTGCCAGTGGTAAAAAGGTGGCTCGTGGCATGGTTGCAATGTCAAGCCATTATCCGTTTGGCACGCAGATTATGATAAACGGAACCATGTATACCGTAGAAGATCGCGGTGGTTCCGGCATTGAGAATGATATCCATCGTGTGGATATTTTTGTGCCGGATCATAATGAAGCATTACGTTTGGGCAGATACAAGACAACAGCTACAATTTACAGGATAGGCAGGTGAGAAATCTTGGATGAAAAAGAGTACAGTAATATTTATGCTATACCGGCAAATTACACAGATTCCGGCAAGATTTTTGGCGGAATGCTGGAGCCGAGAAATGCAGTAGAAACAGGGATATTGTTAATTATTTTGGGATATCCGGAACTGATGCTGATTCCCATGTCCGGAACGATTCGCATTGTTGTCATGACTCTTACACTTTTACCTCTTGCGGTTCTTTCCATGATGGGGATTGACGGCGATTCGCTGTTTCAGTATATCGGACACATCATCCGATATTTTGCGAGCAGGAGAAAACTACATTACAGAAGGGTGGGATACAGATATGATCCAAAACAGCTCCGAAAAAAGAAAAAAGGTGGCAAAGCAAAGAAAAAAGGCAAAAAAACCGGAAAAGCTGGAGTTTGTCCAGGACTTCATTCCAGTTAAAAGTCTCCAGCACGGTATTATTGAAACGACCGATGGGAGATATATTCGGATTCTTGAAATTGAGCCGATTAACTTTATGCTGCGTTCCGGAGAAGAACAATTTAATATCATATCGTCTTTTGCCAGCTGGTTGAAAATTTCTCCTATGCGGCTTCAGTTTAAGAGTATGACAAGAAAGGCAGACTCAGATAAACACATTGCCATGATCCATGAAGAACTGGAAATAGAGGAAAGTGAAGAATGCCGACATCTTGGAGAAGGCTATATCCGCCTGATTAAGGATGTGGGAAGTAGAGAAGCGCTTACAAGGCGCTTCTTTTTGATTTTCCAGTATGAAGAGATTCGTCGTGGGGATGGGGATGATTTTTCCCAGATTTATGGCATGATGCAGACAGCGGAGCAGAATGCCCGCGCTTATTTCCTGCAGTGCGGGAATACGATTCTCCAACAGAAAGACCCGGATGAGGCAACTGCGGAGATTTTATATATGTTTTTTAACCGCCGGTCCTGTGTGGATGAGCCGTTTTCGTCCCGTGTGAACCGTGTGGTCGTGGATACGATGGCGGCGAAAGACAAGGTCATTGGCGTGGATCCTATCCCGCAGATTCGCATGGCGCACTTTCTGTCGCCGCGTGGAATTGACTTGACCCACTATAACTATGTCGTGATGGATGGGCTTTATTATTCCTTCTTGTTCATAAAAGGGAATGGTTATCCGGGTATGGTGCGGGCAGGATGGATGTCGGCCCTTATCAATGCCGGGGACGGGATTGACATAGATATACAGCTGAGGCGTGAGAACCGAAGCAAGACCATTGACAAGGTGGCGCAGCGCATCCGACTTAACAGAACAAAGCTGAAAAGTATGCAGGATACCAGTACCGACTATGAGGAATTGACCAATTCCATACAGGCAGGCTACTTTATCAAGAACGGAATTGCCAATAACAATGAGGATCTGTTCTATATGTCTGTGTTCATCACAGTTTCCGCCAAAGGCTATGAGGAACTGATGTGGCGTAAGCAGCAGATCGTGGATATGTTAAAATCCATGGATATGTACGTAAGTGATTGTAGATTTCAGCAGGAAGCGGCACTTCGCTCCGTGATGCCGTTTTTGAAGATTGAACCATCACTGGAAAAGAAGTCGAGACGGAATGTGCTGACCAGCGGCGCCGCATCTGCTTATATGTTTACTTCTTTTGAAATGTCGGACGATACGGGTGTGTTGCTCGGTATTAACCGGCACAATAATTCACTGTGTATCGTGGATCTGTTCAATACGAAGAAAAACAAGAACGCCAACCTGAACCTCTTAGGTACCAGCGGCGCAGGTAAGACCTTTACCATGCAGCTTCTGGCGCTCCGCATGAGAATGAGAGGAATCCAGTGTTTTATCCTGGCTCCAATCAAGGGACATGAATTCCGCAGGGCCTGCAAGAAAATTGGCGGCGAGTTCATTAAGATCGCCCCTGGTTCTCCGCACTGTATCAATATCATGGAGATCCGGCATACCATCTCCCCGGAGATGGAATTGATAGATGAGATTGATTACAGCGAAATGGATTCTATGCTGGCTCGTAAGATTCAGCAGCTGATGACTTTCTTCTCACTCTTGATACCGGATATGTCCAATGAGGAGGAGCAGATGTTGGACGAGGCTTTGATTCAGACCTATGCGAAGTTCGGCATTACTCATGACAATGATTCACTGTATATAGATCGCAGCGTATCTCCGCCAAAGATGAAGAAAATGCCGATTATCGGGGATCTTCACAAGGAACTGTTGGAGAACCCGATGACAAAGCGCATTGCCATTATCATCAGCCGATTCGTGACAGGCTCAGCCCAGAGTTTCAACCAGCAGACAAACGTGGATCTCAGTAATAAGTATATCGTGCTTGACCTTTCAGAATTGAAAGGCAAATTACTTCCGGTCGGGATGTTTATTGCATTGGATTACGTCTGGGATACGGTCAAGGCAGACCGTACCAAAAAGAAAGCCATAATGATTGATGAAATATGGCAGCTGATTGGCGCCAGTTCCAATCGGATGGCGGCAGAGTTCTGTCTAACCATCTTTAAAACCATAAGAGGGTTCGGAGGAGCAGCCGCCTCTGCGACACAGGATTTATCTGACTTCTTTGGGCTTGAGGACGGCAAGTATGGACGTGCAATCATCAATAACAGTAAGAACAAGATTATTTTGAATCTGGAGCCGGATGAGGCCAAGTATGTGCAGGAAGTGCTGAAGCTGACAAAAACAGAGATCCGTTCTGTTACCCGGTTTGAACGGGGTGAAGCGCTGGTCTGCTCCAACAATAACAAAGTTCCTGTTGTAATCAAAGCTTCCAAAGAGGAGCAGGAAATGATTACGACTGACCGGGCTGAGTTGGAAGCGTTGCTAAAGGAACGCCAGCAGGAGCAAACGCATTCTGCGTAGAATACACATTTTAAGGAAAATACTCACAAAAA
>NZ_CCYH01000039.1 GCF_000820765.1 Candidatus Soleaferrea massiliensis AP7 | reverse complement strand
ATTAAAATGATTATCAATCGAATCGGTGCTGAATTTGAATATGAAGGCACAACCTATGTTGTCGGCGCTCCCATTGTGGGAACGTCGGGAAGCGAGTATGAGGGCCTGTATGGAACGATTACGGAAATCCGTGATGGAGAGGATAAGGAAACGGAAAATGAAACGCCGGATATATACTGCTCTTTTGAAGTTCCAGCACTGCCCTATGAAGTAAAAAAGCTGGAAGATGTTTTTTCTGAACTGTATGGCCAGAAAAAGACTATTGACGACATCATTCTGGATTTTGTCATCATGGCTCCGTCTATGGTGGAGCCGCTTGATGATCTGAAAGAATGCCGTCAGCATCCGAGGATTTATATTCTTTTGGAAGATTGGGCGGTAGATGGCGAACAGGGAAATTCATCCGAAGTTTATACGGATTTTAACGATGCAAAACGTTTATTGGTACAGAAGCTGAAGGAAGAACAGGAAAGCGGTTGTATTCCCCAATGGACAGATAATGAGAAATTTGTGGAGTATTCCACGGAGTCTCTTTATGAATGCTACATTGACGGTGAATACTGCGAAAGCCACTATCATATTGCTATTATCTCTCAGCAAATCTGCGTATCCAGCCGGTTTGTCAGAGAGATGGCGGAGATTTACAAGACATCCTGTCAACTGGAAGATTTTGTATCTCAGATATCAGACTGGGATGAGCTGGATAAGCTTACCGATGAACAGTATAACCGTATGATTCAGGACCCCCATTTCCCAGAAAGACTTCAGAACAAACTGGACAAAAATGATTCCTACTGGGAATCTTACTGGCAGACTGTATCAGAGGTTGCACATGAGTTTGTGGATGAGTATTTGAAAGAAAATACGCATCCGGATTGCTATACACCGGAACAGGACAATCCATACCCGCTGTGTGTCGGAAATGGAAGTGAAGCATGTAAAGAGTGCTGTCTGTATGCAAAAATGGAGGCCAGACCATGGGAACCATAAATACACAGAGGGAGGTGGCATTATGCCTTATAAAAGCGAATCAAGACCGTTGACTAGCATTGTTTCCTATCCGGAGCGTGGTGAGGGCGGCAATAACCGTTATCGGGGGAACTGCTCTCCCAGACTGATTGAGGATCTTCTGGGATTCTTCAGACCGGAAGAAATCTGCGACTATATGTGCGGCAGTGGGACGACCAAAGCAGCGGCGGACAAACTGGGTATTGGCAGCCATATTTATGACCTGCACAGCGGCTTTGACATCATGACCTGCGATATCCCGGAGCGTCCAGAATTTATTTTCTGGCATCCTCCATACTGGGATATTGTCACTTATTCGGATGTCATGTATAAAGCCTCAGATGTCCAAAAGAACTACGGCTATGACCCGAGGCAGCATGATCTGTCGCGCATACCGGACTGGGAATGCTTTGTTGAAAAAATGAACTACGCCATGATGAAACAGTTTTCAGCTCTTGAGAAGGGCGGCAGGATGGCGGTTTTAATGGGTGACATTAAGAAAAAAGGCGTGCTTTACAGTATGCTTTCCGAAATTATCAAGCCGGGGTCTTTGGAAAATATTATTATCAAAGCCCAGCACAATTGTTTTTCAGATCAGGTCCAGTATAGCGGTAAATTCATTCCGATTCTGCATGAATATGTGATGATTGTCCGAAAGGATTCACCGCTTCTGGTTCCTATTATTATGGCAAAGAAAGCGGAGGTCGATATCCGGGATATGCCGGGTGCAACATGGCGGGACGTAGTTGCTGCTGTTTTAGAACAATGCAGCGAACCGGTGACACTCACATTTCTCTATGAGAAAATAGAGCCGCATAAAAAAGCACGGGCAAACAAATGGTGGAAAGAAAAAATCCGCCAGACGCTGCAGATCAATCCCGCATACTTCTTTCATAATGGAAGAGGAATGTGGTCTATAAACAAAAAAGCAGCATAGTATCTGGGTCTGGGGGATGTCTTTAGGAGGCATCCCTCAGTTGCTTTAATAGAGATAGAAAAAGGATGATTCTTTTGCTATAATGCAAATATATTATATGAATAGGAGGCAAAATATGTCTGTTTATTATAATCCTGAAACGTATAAAAAGATTATCAGAGATGGAAAAGAATGCTGGGTATATGATTGGGGCAAAAACATGAGTATAGATAAGTTTAATTATATGCTTGACAGATGGGAAGGCGAAAACCAGCGGTTTTATTATAATGGCGATACCCAACAGTTTTTCCTCATCAACAAACAAGAGCGCCTTGTAATGGAAATAATCAACCCTGCAGTTGTAAAATTTTTGAGTGAGAATATTTATATGGCGAATATTAATGAAACTTTTATTGAACTATTCACTCTGGTTGGCGGGTTCAAAGAAACTATATACGAGTAAAGCAGCGCACATTAACGTAGAAGTATAATAGCCAACTACGTGCTCTTTTTCAAATAGATTGACTATGGAGATAAATTCTGCTATAATATTTATACCAGTATCAAGTTTAGCCAAGGCTGAACACAGTTTAACAGAGTTTATCAAAGTGTCATTTGCAATTTTGCAGATGGCACTTTTTTTGTTTTCCGGCCAATTTATATTTGGGCATAAGCCAGCAGTCTTTTTGGATTGCTGGCTTTTGTTATATATCAAGGCGGCAATCCCGCCAGAAAAGAAAGGAGCATGTAATATGCAAAAACAATGTCAGGATGGTTTTTACACCACATTCAGTTCCTATCGGAGAATGCTTGATTATCACCAGGAACAGTCTATGAACAGCCGTTGGGTGAAAGCTAAGGTCAGCGACCTTGAGATCCAGCCGTTGGGAAAAGGTTCTGTTCTGAGTACAAATCTATCAGCTTTTGCGGCAGGAACCACACAGGATGCTGTGGATGACACAGTTGAAAATCTTGGTCTGGCCATGCGTATTAATGGAGAACTTTTCCCGATACGTATGACGGCCTACAAAAGTCTGCTTGACCGGGCAAAAATCGGAGGCACAGCGCTACCTAAGCTCAGTCGTGAGGCTCTGGCAGAGGTATTAAATGCCTGCATGGAACTTTATTCGTCAGAAGCGCTTCTTCTCATTCGTGATGAGAAGGTGGCAGCAGTCCATTCTGGAGATGCGGTTGATTATTCAGTGTTGCCAGTCGATGAACTTCTTGTTGCACTGAAGGGAAAGTTGGATGCACAATTCAACGGAAATGTATTCGAGTCTGGATACTGCGATCATGCCATGGTAAGCGCATCATGGACGATGCCGGATCAGAAAGAGGATTTACTGGAGGTGTATACAAAGCTGCTGGATTCTCAAGGGAAATCAGCGATGGCCTCCAAACTGACTCCGGGTGTTCGTTTTATGAGTTCGGATACCGGTGTGGCTTCGGCAAAGGTCTCTGCTCTTTTGGTGAGCGGAAAGCGCTCCATCCATATCGGGGGGTGTATTGCAGTTGACCACAGGCATCAGTCTAAGGTTTCCGATTTTGATGCGGCGTTGGATCAGCTCTTTGCCCAGTTTGGGGATAGTATTGCCAAATTACAAAAACTGCTGGAGGTTCATCTGGATTATCCGATAAACGCAATGACCAGGGTTTGCAAAAAACTGAGTCTGCCAAAAAAGGCTGCAGTTGAGGCCATAGCTATGTACGAGATGGCATACGGAGGTGGTCCGGCGACAGCCCACGACGTATTTCTTGCTATGCAGGAGATCCCGTTTATTTTGAGGACGGAGAACACGCCGGAAAGCAAGATGTTGGTCATAGAAGAAAATATGGCCCGTGCGCTCTCACTCAGATGGAGCGATTATGACCTTGCGAAGGCGGTGAGTTACTGATGGCAAAACCGATTATTCTTTGCGACACCGCCGGTATGACCAATGACAGATGGCTGGAATGCCGTATGCATGGTCCGAAAGGAAATATTCCCTATACTGTGGGAGGAAGTGATGTTGCAGCCATTTTTGGCGTATCACCATGGACGACTCCACTGGAGCTGTGGAAAATCAAAAAAGGGCAAATGAAGCCTGCTAAAAAAAACAATGCCAACCAATTGCAGATGGGGCATCTTTTAGAGCCGATTGCTGCCTATTGGTATGGTGCAAAGACAGGCAACATCGTTATTGAAGATACTAATCTGTATCAGCACGCAGATCATCCTTACGCTCTCGCCAATTTTGACCGGCGCTTTATACGGGCATCCGATAGCGAGCCGGGAATTTTGGAGTGTAAAAGCTGCACGTATCACAAAGCGGCTGAATGGGCAGATGGAGCAATTCCGCTCTACTATGAACTGCAGCTGAGGTTTTATCTTGCAGTAGCGGATGTAAATATCGGCGCCTTTTCCGCAGTTTGGGGAAACAATCCGGACAATGATCTGGCAATGCCAGAGATTATTCGTGATAAGGCGAAAGAGGATATGATTTTTGAACGTTTGGACGAATGGATCTGGAGCTTGGAAAATGACAAACCGCCGACCATGGCGGATGTTGCCCCAAAACTTGCTTTGGAGTCACTGGCAAGGATTTATGGTACGAGTCAGGCCGGGCTTCCGACAATAGAGTTTTCACGTAAGTACGAATCGCCTTTGCGCAGAATCGCAATGCTTCAGGGAAAAATCTCTGAATGCAATAAAGAAATCAAAACATATGAAAAGGAGATTGAAGCACATAGCGTGCGAATTGCCGAAGTCATGAAGGAGCATGAGCATGGCGTCTTAGAGACGAGCAGCGATAAGCTTCTGATTGATTTTGTAACCAAAACAACTCGCAGGCCCGATTCCAAAGCCTTAAAGGAAAAATACCCGGCAATCTATACCGATGTTCTGAAAGCCTCGGAAAGCCGCAAGGTAAAGGTGTCGGTCCAGCCAATTTAGGAAGGAGACTATAATGGAAAATATTTATCATGATTATTGGGAACAGGAATTGCTTTATCAGTTTCTGAAAAACGACAGGTGTAAAAAACGGGCGTATATCTGCTCGCCTCTTAGCGCAGTTACGGATGAGGAAATGGTAGAAAATATAAAAATAGCAAGAGCATATATGTATTATGCCATGAAAAAAATGGGTATGAATGCAAGTGCGCCTCATGCGTATCTTCCGATGCTTTTATGCGACAAAGTGCCGGCGGACAGATCCATCGCCCTTCAATTTGGATTGGAGCTGTTGGAAGAAAGTGATGTTTTGCTTATATGCGGGAATCGGATCAGCAGTGGGATGAGTGGGGAAATTGCTCATGCGGCATACCTCAAGATGCCTATGATGACCTTTGAGGAAAGCATATATCTGGAAGTGCAGAAAAATTTGACAAAGCAGGGCTATGATAAACACAGCGTCCATCTTGATCGAGAAAATGTTCTGATGGGTTGTTCTTCTCCCATGGCATATCTTGAAAAGGCGGGGATATTCTGATGAAAAAACAACTGACTGTAGCTTTATAAAAAACTCCCATTGTATTTTTGAATACGATTCGGGAGTTTTTTGTATCTAAAACACGACTCAGAAAGGAGTAAAAATTTTGTTATGTGAATTTGAAAAACTCATATATCCGCCAAGCATTGCGACTGTTGATGATAGTGGTTATATGATTGCGCTCTACCACCCATGCGAAACGATTAAAGATAGCACAGGTAATCTGATTACGCAAGTGAAAGCAGTAGGATATTGCCTGCCTGTTTCGAGCAGCCTGCGTTACGACATGCGTGGACATTGGAGTAAAAATTCCAAATTTGGCCTTCAATTTGAAGTAGAGAGCTATAACGAAGTGATAGTACCGACGAAGGAAGGCATTATTGCATACCTTTCTTCCGGGCAGATTAAAGGGATCGGTTCCAAGACAGCGGAGAAAATTTACGAAGTTTTCGGTCAACAGTCTTTGGAGGTATTGGATAAAGAGCCGGAAAAGCTCCTTGCCATACCAGGTATCAGTGAGATAAAACTGAAAAAAATTTGTGATTCTTATCTGGTCAATCGTGGTGCACGGGATGTGGTGGCGTTTTTGTCACCGCACGGCATTACGCCCAATCGAGCGGTGCGCCTGTATAAAGAGTATGGGGATAAGACGATGGATATTGTCAAAAAACATCCTTACCAACTCTGCGATATGGCCGGGATCGGTTTTAAGACGGCAGACCATATTGCTCTGAGCATGGGGTTTGACCATCTTTCAACAGAACGCGTGGATGAAGGAATCCTGTATACGCTGTCAGAGGCGGAAGGTAAAGGGCATCTGTGCCAGGAGAAACATGAATTTGTAAAAAACTGTCTAAAAATTCTGGATACGCCTGCACTGACGGCAGATATGGTGGCGAACCGTGCCGCCAGACTGGTTTTCAGCGGACAGTTGGTGTCTTATCAGGGCAAAGTGTACAGGGCAAAAACCGCATATGTGGAAGAACAGCTTGCCTATGCCATTCATCAACAGATGAAGCACTGGAAAATGCACAATTACGGAGATCTGGATGCTGCCATAGATGCGGAAGAGCAAAAGCTGAAAATGAAGTTTGCACCAGAGCAGCGTGAAGCAGTAAAAATAGCATTGACACAGGGGCTTTGCATTATCACCGGAGGACCCGGAACCGGAAAAACATTGATACAGAGAGCAATTTTGGATATTTACCAGAAAAGTAATCCGAAAAATGAAATCTGTTGCTGTGCTCCTACTGGAAGAGCAGCAAGGAGAATGGAGCAGGCAACTGGTGTTGTGGCTTCAACCGTCCATAAGGCTCTCGGCCTGATGGCAGATGAGGATGGAGACTACGATGCCCCTGACGCACTTACTGCAGATTTGATTGTGGTAGATGAGGTTTCCATGCTGGATATTTATTTAGCTGAATACCTGTTTAAAGCAGCGAAATATGGTGCCCAGATGGTGCTGATTGGAGATGCGGACCAACTGCCCTCGGTAGGGCCTGGCGCAGTGCTCAGCGAGATGATTGCCAGCGGGTGCATCCCGGTCGTGCGGTTGGACAAGGTGTTCCGTCAGAATGCGGGAAGCCGTATAGCGGCAAACGCCAAGCTGATACGCCATGGGAATGTGGGTCTGGAGTATGGGAGCGATTTTCGGTTTATCAATTCTCCCAGGCTCGCTGATTCTGCCGAACTCATTGTAGATCTATATCTGCAGGAAACTGAAAAGTACGGTGTTGATAATGTGGCTTTGCTTACGCCATACCGACAAAAGACGGAAACCGGAGTCAATGCGTTAAATGAACGGCTGCGTGAGAAGGTAAATCCGCCGGATGCGCAGAAAGCGGAAGTTGTTTTTGGAAACCGAAAATTCCGGTGCGGGGACAAAGTCATGCAGATCAAAAACCATGATGATGTCAACAACGGAGATATTGGGTATATCAGAAAAATTATCCGTATCGGTGATGAAACTACGGTTCATGTGGACTTTGGTGATGGGCGTGTAAAAGAGTATGATTCCAGTGAACTGGAAATGCTGAATTTAGGTTATGCCTCTACCATCCATAAATCACAGGGATCAGAATACCAGTCTGTTATCATCAACCTTCAGTGCGCACACTCCATCATGCTGACAAGGCCGCTCGTTTATACGGCAATTACACGTGGAAAAGAGCGTGTGGCTATTGTTGGGGAGAAAAAGGCACTCTGCATTTCCATTAGAAAAACTGACACAGAAAAACGCGGCACCTGCCTCGCTAAGCGGTTGCAGGAGCTTGCTTGAAGAAAGGAGCAGCTATGGCTACAATTTTAGATCAATATCTTGAGAAACAGAATACTATCAGGTCACAGATTGCTGAGAATAGTCTTCCGCCGGAAGACCTGTTGATTATGCAGGAGTTGAATTACCGCATTTGTGTCTTGGAGACATTTCAATCGTTTTGTAAGTCCGCACCAATTACTATGGATACAAAGGTCATGGGCTATCACTTTCAAATGGTAGATGCGTATGTACGTTTCACCTTAACTGAAAGACGATTCGGATTGAAAGCCGATGCAGAGGGTCAGAAACGTCGTGAAACAGCACTTAACTCTTTTGAGCATGTTGTGCAGGAGGGCAGAAAGCGGTTTTCCAGTTTTAAGGCAGGGACACAGGAGCAGTACAAAACAAGTATCAGTCAATATGTTCATACGATTTTGCCAGTTTGGATGCAGTATCGGAACACATATATCAATTTATAAGGAGGCTATGATTATGAGTCAGAATAACTCGAATGAGAAGGCGGCAATGCTCGCCAAAATCGAAACCATACATAAGGTGGATGGATTTGATCCGACGCCGTTTGCTGTGGATTATACGGATTTGGGAACTGGAGAGGTGCGTAAGCGCCTTCCGGTAATGATACAGATGGCGTGGTTTCGCTTGAAATATCCGGAAGGACGAATTGCTGTACAGGTGAATTCTGCAAAGGATTGTTTCGTAGCAACAGCTCGCGTGTATCCGAACTATAAGGATGCTGCTGACTGCTATCTGGCAGAGGCAACGGCCTCCAGAGGATACTGTGAGGAGAAACCTTCTGTTTCCCCACGGGAATGGGCACAGACAGCTGCTGTCGGAATTGCTCTTAGAAACGCAGGTTTTGGTCTTCAGTTTTCTATGGCAGGTGAAGATTTTGAGTCTGCTGCAGTGGATGAGTTGGGAATCACTGCTGCTCAGCCTCAAACAGAAGCTGCAAAGAAACAAGAAACATCAGAACAAAAATTGGAACCGGCGCAAGAGGAGTATACTGTAAACGAATCGGTGCAAAAGGAGCTGACTCCGGAAAAAAAGATGGCACAGGCAATGAGTGTGCCTTGCCCAATCTCAAAATTCAATGGAAAAACGCTTGGAGAGGTATTAGCGTTGGATCCTGGCGCAATCAAGTGGGTGGCAACGAAATTCACCGGTGGTGAGGAAATTAAAGAAGCCGCCCGGATGATTTGTGAGTATGCAATGCAACAGGCGACGGCGTAACGGGTTTAAAAATAAGGGGGACGACTTTTTTGGTCGTCCCCCAGAAAGGAGGCAGTATGGAGATATATCATATGTGGGATGTAATCTCACTGCTTGGAATACCGATGCCGCCGTCTGGAAAAAGTTCCTATTATGTTCAGTGTCCTTGTTGCGATGAAAATCCTCGAAAAAAACACTTGAACATCAATTTGAAAAAAGAAGTGTATCGCTGCCCGCGGTGCGGAATATCTGGTGGTATATTTGATTTATATTCCTTATATACCGGGATTCCGCGTGACAAAGTGCGAAAGGCTTTGGTGGAGAAACTGGGAATGCCTGATAACCGGCCAAAACCTAAAAAGAGGATACAGCCGCAGGCAAAACCGGAATGTCCAATAACGGATGTTGATACCCGTCACGCCACATACAGTGCGCTTCTTAGCAAACTGACACTGGCAGCAGATCATAAAGAAAATTTGCTTGGCAGAGGGCTGTCAGAAGATGACATCCTCCGGCTTGAATACAGGACAACACCTGTGGTCGGTATGACAGCGATTGCCAGCAAACTTCAGTCTGAAGGGATGTACTTAGCTGGGGTTCCTGGTTTTTATAGAAATGAAAATAGCACATGGACTTTCATCCATGAAGAACGCGGTATCTTAATCCCAATGAGAGACCGGTTAGGAAGGATTCAGGGACTCCAGATACGCAGAGATAAAGTAAAAAAGAGAAAATTTCGCTGGGTATCCAGTACAGAGCGGCCGGATGGTTGCCCTGCCGAAGGATGGACGCATCTTGCAGGCCCGGTTAGATCTATGTTGGTACTGACAGAGGGACCAATGAAGGCCGATATCATACATGCACTGACTGGTTTGACGGTGCTGGCGGTTCCTGGTGTTAATTCCCTGACGCAGCTGGAGAGGACGCTCAGTGATTTGCGTGCAGAAGGGGTAGTAGAGATCAAGACCGCTTTTGATATGGATTTTGCAACGAACAGCCATGTGCAAAACGGTTATAACAATCTTCTCAGCCTTCTTGATAATATGGGATTTCGGTTTGGTACTTACCTGTGGGATCCACGCTATAAAGGGCTGGATGACTACATCTGGGAATATTGTTTTCAAAAGAAACGTTAAGAACTGGGGTGGAGCAAAATGCTTCACCCTTTTTCGTATGCTTTTTTTAATCAAATGCGTATAAAAGTTGTAAATACGCATAGCAAATCGTGTAATGATAAGTATAAGAATAAACTTTGCAGGAGGTATACATATGTTAATCGCAATCGACCATGGCAATTACGCCATAAAGACCACAAACCACTCTTTTATTTCAGGGCTTTCAGAGCATACGGTTAAGCCGCCTATGACGGATGAGATTCTGGAGTATGGAGGAAAATACTGGACCCTGAGCGGACGCCGCCTAAGTTATATGAGAGACAAAACACAGGATGACCGTTATTTCATCCTGACATTATTCGCAATCGCCAAAGAACTGGAGAACAGAGGGCAATATACGCCGGTAGAGCAGATTCAGCTGGCTGTTGGTCTGCCGCCGGAGCATTTTGGGGTTTTAAAAGATAAATTCGCTCGTTATTTCAAAAGAGATGGAATTATCAAATTTGTTTATGGTGATAAGCCATACAGTATTAAGATAGACCGTGTCATGGTGTTCCCGCAGGCATATGCCGCTGTTATTCCCCAGAGCAGTTTGGTTGTCCATACTGTTCGTATGTTTGTCGTTGACATTGGCGGCTATACCACAGATGTGCTGCTCTTGAAGAATGGAAAACCAGATCTGCAGTTTTGCCGAAGTCTGGAAACTGGCATTATTACTATGAACAACGAAATCATACGAAAAGTTGGTGCACTTCATGATATGCGTATCGAAGATGAGCATATTAGTGCAGTTCTCCAGTCCGAGAATACCATTCTGCCGGAGGATGTCAAAGAGACAATTTGTGAAGCAACGAAGTTACATGCACAGGATATTCTGAATCAGCTTAGAGAATTGCAAGTGGATCTGCGTTCCAATCCTGCAGTTTTTATCGGCGGGGGAAGTATTCTTTTAAAACATTTCCTGATGAGCTCGCCTTTGGTAGCAAAGGCAGACTTTGTTGAATCTCCGAATGCGAACGCACTGGGGTATGAAATGCTGGGCAGGAAAACGCTTTCACTTCGTCCGCTTGGATAAGGGACGGAGGGATGTATAATGAAAAAGGATGGAAAATATCGCTTTTCGCTTCAATTTGGCGCAGATTCAGAGGAACAAGTAAAGGCTGGAGAGTTGCTTGAAAGGTTAGGAAACAAAAAAAGTGCAGTTGTTGTTGCAGCCCTTAACGATTATCTTAATTCTAACCCGGATTTGCAGGATACAAATTGTAAAATAGAGGTCAAGCTAACGTCTGGCTATAATCGGGATGGAATTGAAGAAATTATACGGCGTATTGTTGAGGAGAGACTTGCAACAGTTCATCAGGACGAATCCTTAATCGCATTTTCAGAGGGAAATGGGACAGATACTCTGGAGGCAGACATTGCACAGATGTTGGATAATCTGGATGTGTTTTCATAAAACTACAGTGCATCCGATAGGATAATGATGGTTATTTAACACACTTAATAATAGAAAAGTCCATGTGAAAAAGTTTATATTCCACTTATAGTGCGTGTATTGGAATGTTGAGTTCTTCAATTCCATTGCCAGATTGTATAAAATAAAAATGTAAGGAGAATGTAGAACCATGGACTATGTTATTTTAGGTAAGAATATTAGGAAGTACCGACAAATGCGCGGAATGCGCCAGGAAGATTTGGCGGAGCTTTGTGATTGTGGTAACAGTCATATCGGCCAGATTGAAAATGCGAGAGGAATTCCAAGCCTGGATATGATTGTACGTATTGCAAATGCTCTTTCTGTAACGGTAGATCAATTGCTCAGGGAGTATTATACAGAACCTGAGAAGGTCTATTTGCGAGAGATTGCAGAGCGCATCGAGAAGTATCCGGTAAAGCAGCGTGTATACGCTTGCGAAGGTCTGGCTGAATTTTTAAATACCATTGAAAAGTTCAGTCATACGGATGAATGATGAGCATATAACAAAACAGAAAAAGTTTACGCTTTATAGAACGGCTATGCTACATGAAAATGCAGTATGGTCGTTTTTTGTTATCTGAAAATAAGGAGGTGATCCCATATGGATTAAGCCATTGACAACTGTAAAAAGGTAACAAGTTGAAAATTAAGGCACGCCACTACGGCGTGTCTTGACTTTTGCCCTGGTGGTGTGCCCCGTAAGGAGGTACAAATATGAACCATCAGCAAAAGTCTGAACATGACGAGCTACGGGCCAGATTCACAGCATGGCTGGAAACAACAGTTTACCGCGCCAGACTCAAATATTTGGAACGGGAAAAACCCAAGGTAAATATAGTTTCAATTGAGGAATTGCCAGAGAGCGCTTTAGCTGTTTCTGAAAAAGCTGCATATTATGCGAATCCAAAATCCGCTTTTGATTTTGAAGAAGAACGGTTGGCAGAGGCATTTGCAAAATTGCCGATAAAGCGGCAGGAGATACTGACAATGCTGTTTGTGGAAGAGAGAAAACCGGAGGAAATTGCACGGATATTGAACTGTTCTCCGCAGCATGTTTACGACCAGCGCTATCAGGCATTGAAGAAGCTGCGCATAGCATTGACAAAGGACGGTGATAAACTATGAATCACATGGAATTTGAAAAGATGCTTCAGGCGGCAGTTTCCGGCAGTCATGAGGCGTTAGAGCAACTATTTCTACTGTATGCACCATTAATTGATAAGCACAGTAAGGTTGACGGGCAAATAGATGAAGATTTAAGACAGTATATTTTGATACATATTGCGCTCAATATTTCAAAGTTTGTCTTTTAGACGAAGGCGGTCTCAGATTTTTCTGAGACCGTTTTCATTTTTTTGAATTCTGTTCGAGATTTGAGAGCTGATGAGGCTTTTTATAGGTAAAGGCATCCCCATGCCATGGTACCTTGACAATTTCATAGCTTCCAACTCTACGTTCCCGAACCGAGAAGCGGCTATCCGTTTGTGTGGCGAGCAAAACCAGAAGCACTGATATATGGGCGGCACCCATATAACGCAATGATCCGGCCGGGGATAATGATACTTCTGTAATTCGCAGCCCGGCCATAATGCAGGCGGGGAGATGAAATTTCTATGGACCTGACAGCCACAGGCGGAGAAGGGGGCATTTATTTTGATTTTAATAGTAAGGAGGCTGATTATGGGCTATAAAAGGAAAGACGTAGAGCAAACAAAGCAGTATGCAAAAAAGTTTGTGCGCTACAAAGAAGGAGCAGAGAAGTACAGCCTTGGGCTGACAAAGTTTCAAGAACTCGCAAAGGAAGCAAAAGCTGTTTATAAGATTGATGGCATTGCTTTAGTGAATTGCGAAATTTTTGAAAAATTTTTGGAGTCATTCCGAGAGTATTAAAGTAGGTGAGACATTATGGCTTTTTTATATAGAGGGACTTTAAGCACTTGGGGACTTGACTTTCTGTCTTACGATAAGTATAATGAAGACATGTGGAGGTAGCGGTATGACAAAAATGGGTAGACCAAAGGAGGACAATGCAAAGCGTAAGTCCATTACGGTTCGATTATCAGAAAAAACCCATGCTGAGTTGACCAGGTATGCTGCTGAACACAAGATTACAATGACAGAGGTTGCCCTGCGAAGTTTGGAAGAGTATTTGTCCAAGCGAAAGTAAGTGCTGTGAGTCCCTTCTTCATTTTATGAAGGAGGTTACAGACATGGCAAAGACACGAAAAGATGAGCGGGGAAGAGCACTCAGGAAAGGAGAAGTACAGAGGGCATCAGATAAGCGGTATATGTACACCTATACTGATCCGTTGGGTAGGCGTAGGTCCATATATGCGCAGGATTTGGCAACGCTTCGAGAAAAAGAAAAGCAGCTGATGAAGGATCAATTGGATGGACTGGATCTGTATGTTGCAGGGAAAGCATCCATAAATGATACCTATGATCGGTATATCTCTACGAAGTATGATTTGCGGGCGACCACCCGTAGTAATTACGATTATATGTATGATCGTTTTGTCAGACATACATTCGGAAAGAAAAAAATCGCAGACATTAAGTATTCAGATGTACTCCAGTTTTATTGCTATTTACTTAAAGAGGAAGAGTTATCGTTAGGGACACTGGATTCGATTCACACCTTGCTGCATCCGACGTTCCAATTGGCGGTTCGAGATGAAATTATTCGGAAAAATCCGTCAGACGGAATTATGAAGGAAGTTAGCAAGAAGGCGGATAAGTCAAGAGGTGTGAGACATGCTTTAACGATTGAGCAACAGAGAGTATTTCTGGAGTATATATCCAATCATCCGGTGTATTATCATTGGTGGCCGTTGTTTACGGTTTTACTTGGAACTGGATGCCGAATTGGAGAAGCACTTGGTCTCCGCTGGGAAGATCTTGATTTTGATAATCAGATTCTTAGCATCAATCACAGTCTGGTTTATTACCCGGTTGGAAAATCAAGAAAGTCTGTTCTGCGAATATCGAAGCCAAAGACAGATGCAGGTATCAGAACGATTCCGATGCTTGATATTGTATGTGACGCCTTCCACATGGAGCATGAGGAGCAGGAAGAAACGGGATTCAATGAAACCGAGATCGATGGAATGACGGGTTTTGTATTTATCAATCGTTTTGGTTCTGTTTTAAATCCGCAGGCGGTGAATCGTACTATCAAACGGATTATCAGCGGGTACAATGCGGAAGAGGTCATCAATGCCAAGCGCGAGCGGAGAGAGCCAATTATTCTTCCAGATTTCTCCTGTCATCACTTGAGGCATACCTTTTGTACAAGACTCTGCGAACATGAAACAAACTTAAAAGTAATTCAGGCAATTATGGGCCATCGGAATATCGAAACTACGATGGATATCTATGCCGAAGCTACAGATCAAAAGAAAAAGGAATCTTTTGAAAACTTATCCAAATTGGACATCTTTTAGGAAGGGTTCTCAGTGTGAGTAAGCTGACAACAAACTTTCTGCGAAGACAACAATTTGACAACGATTTTCTTTTTTTCCTGATGTGATACGAAGCACTGTGAAGAATGGGAAAGTAAAGAAATGAAAGGATTTGAATCGTTATGACGGCATGTAAATTAGTTGGGAAACTTTTCCCGACCATGAAGCCGAGGGATTGAGGATGACCACCTTCAAACGGGCCATGGTGATCGGCGTGCCGGTGCTTGTGCTGCTGGCTGGCCTGGTCGCCTGCATCCCGTTCCTTGCAAAGAAGCCCGACGCGGTTGTGGTGCTCGCCACAGCCGGGGAAATCGACAGGGAAAAGCAGCAGGAGATCGTGACGGGACTCAAATCCTATCTGCCCGATTTTAACCGGGACGGCGCCGTTGTGCTCGATATCCGCGCGATCAGGCTCACAGCCGGCAGCGCCGAGGAATTCTCGCGGCTGCTGGAGCCGGACGAGACGGTGCTTCTGATCACCGATGAGGAGGCCTTTGCGGCGCTTCCCGCGCAGACCGAGCTGGTACGGCTCGAGGATATCTACGCCGGTACGGCCGGTGTCAAAGGCCCGCAGTTCAGGCTGGATCCAAAGGCGATTGCTGAAAACCTGCCCGACGGGCTGAACGTCTCGATGAAGGCGTTTACCGCGATCCGGGAGCGGGACAGCGAGGAAGTCAGCGGGTATTATAAGAACCAATGTGATTTTATGGACAACATTGTCCTGAATAGAAAGGTGATGTGACCATTGAGAAGTGATTTGATCAAAGCAGGTCCGCAGAGAACGCCGCATCGCGCTCTGCTCAAAGCGATGGGTGTAACCGACAGCGAGATGAAGCGGCCGTTCGTGGCGGTCGTCAACTCGAAGAGCGACTACATACCGGGGCATATCCATCTGAACGATATCTGTGAGGCGGTCAAGGCCGGTATCCGCAACGCGGGCGGCGTGCCGTTCGAGTTCAGCACCATCGGCGTCTGCGACGGCATCTCAATGAACCACCAGGGCATGAAGTATTCGCTCTGCTCCAGGGAGCTGATCGCCGACAGCATCGAGGTCATGCTGATGGCGCATCCGCTGGACGCAGTGGTCTTCATCCCGAACTGCGACAAGATCGTGCCGGGCATGCTGATGGCTGCCTGCAGGCTCGATCTGCCGAGCATCTTTGTCAGCGGCGGCCCGATGAGCGCGGGCAAATTTCAGGGAAAGCGCATCGGCCTGTCCGACACTTTTGAAGCGGGCGGCGCCTATGCGGCAGGAAAGATCACCGACGAGGAGCTCAAAGACCTCGAGGAGAACGCCTGTCCGACCTGCGGAAGCTGCTCAGGCATGTACACCGCAAATTCCATGAACTGCCTGACCGAAGCGATCGGCATGGCGCTTCCCGGAAACGGCACGATTCCGGCGACCTCTGCCGCGCGCAGACGCCTTGCGAAGGAGACCGGCGAGCGGATCATGGAGCTTTACAAACAGGATATCAAGGTCAGCGACATCCTGACCGGCGACGCGTTCCTGAACGCGCTGCGCAGCGATATGGCGCTTGGATGCTCGAGCAACACCGTGCTGCATCTGACCGCGGTCGCGCACGAGATGGGCGTCGACATGGATTTGAACCTGATCGACCGCGTCGGCCGCCAGACCCCGCAGCTGTGCAAGCTGAGCCCGGCGAGCGACGTGTTTATCGAAGACCTCAACGCGGCCGGCGGCATCCAGTCGGTGCTCAAGGAGCTTTCCAGGGAGCGTCTGATCGATGAGGAAGCCCTGACCGTCAGCGGCAAGGTCGGCGACCGGCTGCAAAAAGCGCCCGAGGCCGACGGCGACGTGATTCATAAAATTGAAACGCCGATCCGGAAGGACGGCGGCATCGCGATCCTGCGCGGCAATTTGGCCGAGGAGGGCGCGGTGGTCAAGCAGGGCGCCGTACTCCCCGAAATGATGGTGCATGAAGGCCCAGCCCGCGTCTTCGACTGCGAAGAGGACGCATCGGACGCCATCCTTTCCGGCAGGATCAACCCGGGCGACGTGGTGGTCATCCGGTACGAGGGACCGAAGGGCGGCCCCGGCATGCGCGAGATGCTGAATCCCACGGCGGCGCTGGCCGGCATGGGACTGGACGGCGTTGCGCTGATCACCGACGGACGCTTCTCCGGTGCGACGAAGGGCGCGGCAATCGGCCACGTTTCCCCGGAAGCGGCGGCAGGCGGAACCATTGCGCTGGTGAAGGAGGGCGACACGATTTCGATCGACATCCCGAACCGCCATATGGAGCTGAAAGTCTCCGACGAAGAACTCGAAGAGAGAAGAAAGAACTGGACGGCGCCGCAGAAGCAGCTCAGCGGCTATTTGAAGCGGTATGCGTCGCTTGTCACCTCCGGCTCCAAGGGCGCAGTGTTCAAAGATTGATGAGTACCCCCGCATGGGGGAGAAGGGAACAGATGTCAAACCATGTTTGGCATCTGTTTTTTCGAGGCGTATCGACAGCGGGAAACACAAGAGTTAAAAGATATTTCAAACAAACGACCCGCTTTTATGATAAAATGTGGTAAACTAAAGGTAATGAAGGTAACGTGTCAAAATACTTAAAGAGGGTGTCTTGATTGTCCAAACTACTGATTAAAAACGCGCATATCCTGGATAGGAGCGAAGGGCTCGACCTCACAGGCGATATCCTGATGGAGGACGGGTTCATACGCAGCATCGACGAATCGATCGAAGCGGAGGACGCCGAGGTCATCGATGCGACCGGACTCTACGCCGCGCCGGGCTTTATCGACATGCATGTGCATCTGCGCGACCCCGGCTACACACAGAAGGAGGATATCTACTCGGGATGCGAGGCGGCCGCGGCAGGCGGCTTCACCGGAATCGCCTGCATGCCGAATACCAGCCCGGTGACCGACAGCATTGAGATCGTCAACTACATCAACAACAAGTCGCAGAACGCCAAATGCAAGGTCTACCCGGTTGCCAGCATCACCAAGGAGCTGTACGGCATCGAGCTGACCGATTTTGAAGGGCTCAAGGGCGTCGGCGCGATCGCGTTCAGCGACGACGGCCGCCCGGTCGAAAGCGCGCGCATCATGCAGGAGGCGATGGAGAAGGCGACCCAGATCGGTTCGTTCGTCATCTCCCACTGCGAGGATATGGGCATCATCAGCAACGGCATCGTCAACAAGGGCATGATTTCAAAGATTCTCAATGTGCCGGGCATGGACCGCACCAGCGAGGACTGCGTGACGGCCCGTGAAATCGCGCTGGCCGGCGCGACCGACACCCGTGTGCACATCGCGCATGTCAGCACCAAGGGCTCAGTTGCGCTGATCATGGACGCGAAGCGCCGCGGCGTGCATGTCACGGCTGAAACCTGCCCGCATTACTTCATCCTGACCGAGGATGAGCTGCTCAAGCGCGACGCGAACTACCGCATGAACCCGCCGCTGCGCACCAGCGAGGACCGGCAGGCCATCCTGTCGGCGATTGCAAACGGCACGATCGACTGCATTGTGACCGACCACGCGCCGCACACCAGGGAGGAGAAGGCGGAATTCATCACCGCGCCGAACGGCATTGTCGGGCTGGAAACCTCGTTTGCGCTCTGCTACACCTACCTGGTCGAACGCGCGGTGATTCCGCTGCAGAGCCTGATCTACATGATGTCCACCCGCCCGGCGCAGATTCTGGGGCTGGACGCCGGAAAGCTGCGGGTCGGCGGCGTTGCGGACGTGGTGCTGTTTAGTACGGGCGAGCAGTGGACCATCGACGCCGGGCAGTTCAAATCCCGTGCCAGCAACACGCCGTTTGACGGCATGAAAGTCAGCGGACGGATCAAATACACCATCCTGAACGGAAACATCAGCTATGAGGATGCCGGCGTTCAGCAGGAAGAGACGCTGGAACAGTTTTGATGGAATGAGCTTAAGCGGACTTTTCACGGCTGTGACTGAACAGCATCCATTTTATGTGAAAGTCAAAGTGGCTGCGGCAAGGAGCTTTGTTTGAACAATATTGGCTGATAGTCGATTTCAATATCTGTTCAGAAAAAAGCTGACAGTCGGTTTACTAGGGTTTCACGTCTTTTCAGGAATAGGCTGGCAAGTCGATTAAAAATATCCATGATCCTTTTAAGACAGGCCGGAGGCCGGTTTGCCGCAGTTCAATATCCTTTCAGAACAGGAGTCGATATGGATGGGTTTGGCGATCAAAGTGAAGATGCTACTTGCAGCTAAGGAAATGACCATTGCCGATTTGGCCAATCAGCTGGAGCCGAAGACATCGTCCCAGAACATTGGGGCGAAGCTGAAACGGGACAATCTGACGGAAAAGGATCTGCAGGCGATTGCAAAAGCCTGCGGCGTCGCGTTTGAGGGCAGCTTTGTCTTTGAAGACGGCAGAAAGATATAATCAAAAATTACCGTATAGAGATCAACATAACAGTCGGGGCCGCAGATGAGGACTCGAACAGTATCAAGAAAGAGGGAAAGCCATGTCACTGGACAGACTGATAGAGAAAATCGCCCAGACCAAAAATCCAACGGTTGCGGGGCTTGATCCGAAGCTCGACTATATTCCGGAATATCTCAAGGAGAAATCCTTCGAGGAGTATGGGTACAACTTAAAGGGCGCGGCGGACGCGCTGTTCCGCTTCAATAAAAAGCTGATCGACGAGCTTTATGACATCGTGCCCGCCGTCAAGCCGCAGGCGGCCTATTACGAGATGTACGGCTACCAGGGCGTCAAGGCGCTTTACAGGACCATCGCCTATGCGAAGGAACGCGGGATGTTCGTCATCACCGACGGCAAGCGCAACGACATCGGCTCGACGATGGAGGCCTACGGCGCGGCGCATCTCGGCACCATCGAGGTGCAGGACAAGACCTTTGAGCCGTTCGGCGGCGATGCGCTGACGGTCAACGGCTATCTCGGCACCGACGGCATTAAGCCGCTTCTGGATATCTGTGAGAAACGCGACCGCGGCATCTTTGTACTCTGCAAAACCTCGAATCCATCCTCCGGCGAATTGCAGGACCGACTGATTGACGGCAAGCCCGTCTATCAGATCATGGGAAGCATGTGCGAGGAATGGGGCAAAGGCCAGATCGGACAGTATGGATACAGCGCGGTCGGTGCCGTGGTCGGCGCAACCTATCCGAAGCAGCTTACGGAGCTCCGGGAGCTGCTGCCGCACACCTTCTTCCTGGTGCCGGGCTACGGCGCGCAAGGCGGCGGCGCCGGCGATGTGGCCGGTGCTTTTGATGAGAGGGGACTCGGCGCGGTCATCAATTCCTCCAGAGGGATCATGTGCGCCTGGAAAAAAGAAAAATGCAGCGAAAAGAACTTTGCGAAGGCGGCCAGAAGGGAGGCGATCCGCATGCGCGACGACATCGTTGGTGCGGTCGGTGACATCCGCCTGTAAACAGAACCGCGGCAGCCGGTCACCGGGATATGGGCATCCAGCTTCCCGCAGGCAATGTCAGGCTGTAAGCAAAGCTGCAATAGAGTGGGACAAACCGGCGCGTATTGAAAGATAGCTGCCGGTTCGTTCTGTGTAAACGAGGAGTTTGGAACGTAACCAAGAGGGGGTCATCGAACTTGAAAACATCTGAGAAAGCCTATCTTCTGCTGGCGGACGGCACGGTTTTTGAAGGAAAGAGCTTCGGCGTCAAGGGAAGTACCATCGGCGAGGTCGTCTTTGCGACCGGCATGACCGGCTATCAGGAGACGCTGACCGATGCGAGCTACTACGGGCAGATCGTCACCCAGACCTTTCCGCTGATCGGCAACTACGGCGCAAACCATGAGGATTTCGAATCGAAGAAGTCCTGGGTGAAGGGGTATATCGTGCGGGAATACTGCGAAACCCCGTCCAACTTCCGCAGCGAAGGGGATATCGACAGCTTCTTAAAGAAACAGGGGATCATCGGCCTGTATGGCATCGATACGAGAAGGCTTACCAGGATCATCCGCGAAAGCGGCGTCATGAACGGCATGATCACAACCGAGGATGTCGCGCAGAACAGGGATGCGCTGCTCGAACAGATCCGCTCATACAACATAGAGGACGCCGTGCAGACGGTCAGCGTGCGGGAAGAGGAGTATCACAAGGCCGAAAACGGCCGGTACGAGGTGGCGCTGCTCGACTACGGCTTCAAGCGCAACATCCTGCGCTGCCTGCTTGACCGAGGCTGCAATGTACGGGTGCTGCCGGCTCTGACCGCGCCGGAGAGGATCAGGGCGCTCAATCCGGACGGCATCATGCTTTCAAACGGCCCCGGCGACCCCGCTGACAACAAAACGATCATCGAAAACCTCCGGGAGCTGACGGGCTACGGCATCCCGACCTTCGGCATCTGTCTCGGGCATCAGCTGCTGGCGCTTGCGAACGGCGCGAAGACCGAAAAGCTCAAGTATGGACACCGCGGCGCAAACCAGCCGGTCATCGACCTTCGAAAGGACCGCACCTATGTGACCAGTCAGAACCACGGCTACGCGGTCGTTTCCGATTCGATCGATGAAGCAGTCGGCGCGGTCAGCCACAAAAACGCAAACGACGCCACCTGCGAGGGTGTGCGCTATCATAACGCCCCGGCCTTCACCGTGCAGTTCCATCCGGAAGCCTGCGGCGGGCCGAAGGACACATCCTACCTGTTCGACGAATTTTTAAAGCTCATGGATGGAGGTGACGCGGCATGCCGCTGAGGAAGGATATCAAAAAGGTGCTGGTCATCGGCTCCGGCCCGATCGTGATCGGACAGGCCGCCGAATTCGACTACGCCGGCGCGCAGGCCTGCCGCGCACTCAAGGAAGAGGGGCTTGAGGTGGTGCTGGTCAATTCCAATCCTGCGACCATCATGACCGACAAGGCGATGGCCGACAAGATCTACATCGAGGCGTTGAACCTCACGGTGCTCAAGCGGATCATCCGGCAGGAGAAGCCGGACAGCATCCTGTCCACCCTGGGCGGACAGACCGGGCTGACCCTTTCGATGCAGCTTGCCAAGGAAGGCTTCCTGGAGGAACAGGGCGTCAAGCTGCTGGGCGCAGATCCCGAAACCATCGATATGGCTGAGGACCGGCAGATCTTCAAGGATACCATGGAGTCCATCGGGGAGCCCTGCATCCCGTCCAAGGTGGTCAACACCGTGGACGACGCGGTCGCGTTTGCCGAAACGATCGGTTATCCGGTCATTGTGCGGCCGGCGTTTACGCTGGGCGGCAGCGGCGGCGGCATCGTGCAGGATGAAGCTGAACTCAGGGACATCGCCCAAAACGGCCTGCGCCTTTCCCCGATCACGCAGGTTTTGATAGAGAAGTGCATCTCCGGCTGGAAGGAGATCGAGTTCGAGGTGATCCGCGACTCGAAGGGCAACTGCATCACGGTCTGCAGCATGGAGAATGTCGACCCGGTCGGCGTACATACCGGCGACTCGATCGTCGTGGCCCCGGCGTTGACGCTGACCGACAGGGAATACCAGATGCTCAGAAGCGCGTCGATCAACATCATCTCCAAGCTCGGCGTCGAGGGCGGCTGCAACTGCCAGCTGGCTTTACATCCCGACAGCTTTGAGTATGCGGTCATCGAGGTCAACCCGCGCGTGTCGCGTTCCTCGGCGCTGGCGTCCAAAGCGACCGGATACCCGATTGCGAAGGTTGCGACCAAGATCGCCGTCGGCTATTCGCTCGACGAGATCCTGAACGCGGTGACCGGCAAAACCTATGCCTGCTTCGAGCCGGCGCTCGACTATGTCGTCGTCAAGTTCCCGAAATGGCCGTTCGACAAGTTTGTCTATGCGAAGCGCACGCTCGGCACACAGATGATGGCGACCGGCGAGATCATGTCGATCGCGACGAGCTTTGAACAGGCCATGATGAAGGCGGTCCGCTCCATCGAGCTGGGGCTCGACACGATGAACCTGTCGAAATTTGCGGCGTTCAGCGATGAAGAACTCGAAGCACAGCTTCACTGCTGTGACGACGAACGCATCTTTGCCGTGTATGAAGCGCTCAAGCGCGGCTTCAGCTATGACAAGGTCTTCGATATCACCAAGATCGACCGGTTCTTCCTGGCAAAGTTCAGGCATCTGGCCGAGATGGAGAAGGCGCTTGCCGATGGGGCGCTGACCGAAGAAGTATATATCGAAGCCAAGAAGCTTGGCTTTTTGGATAAGACGATCGAACAGCTGTCGGGGCAGAAGATCCCCGAAAAGCACTACGCCTCCTACAAGATGGTGGACACCTGCGCCGCAGAGTTTGCGGCGAAGACGCCATACTTCTATTCGAGCTTCGATGAGGAGAATGAGGCGAAGCTGTTCATCGAGGAAAACGCGAGCGACAAGAAGAAAATCCTGGTGTTCGGCTCCGGCCCGATCCGGATCGGACAGGGCATCGAGTTCGACTACTGCTCGGTGCACTGTGTCTGGGCGCTCAAAGAGATGGGCTATGAGGCGATCATTGCGAACAACAACCCGGAAACCGTCTCCACCGATTTCGACACCTCCGACCGGCTCTATTTCGACCCGCTGACGCCGGAGGACGTGACCAGCATCATCGAAACGGAAAAGCCGTGGGGCGTGGTCGTCCAGTTCGGCGGTCAAACCGCGATCAAGCTGACCAAGCACCTGATGAGCCTGGGCGTCAATATCCTGGGCACCAGCGCGGACAGCATCGACGCGGCGGAGGACCGCGAACGGTTCGACGAGCTGCTCGAGAAGTGCGGCATCCCGCGCCCGCAGGGCGAGACGGTCTTCACCTGCGAAGAAGCGCTGAAGGCAGCAGGAAAGCTCGGCTATCCGGTGCTGCTGCGGCCATCCTATGTGCTGGGCGGCCAGAACATGATCATCGCGCATTCGGATAAGGACGTCGAGGAATACATGGCGATCATCACGGCGCACGAGCTGGAAAACCCGGTGCTGATCGACAAATATATGATGGGAACCGAAGTCGAGGTCGACGCGATCTGCGACGGCGAGGACTTTTTGATCCCGGGCATCATGGAGCACATCGAGCGGGCGGGCGTCCATTCGGGCGACTCGATTTCAGTCTATCCGACCTACAACCTCTCTTCCCGCATCAAACAGCAGATTGTGGACTATACCGGCAGGCTGGCGAAGGAGCTGAAGGTCGTCGGCCTGGTCAACATCCAGTATGTCGTGTTCAACGGCAAAGTGTACGTCATCGAGGTCAATCCGCGTTCATCGAGAACCATCCCGTACATCAGCAAGGTCACCGGCATCCCGATGGTCGACCTGGCGACGAAGATCATGCTGGGCGAAAGGCTCCGCGATCTCGGCTATGGAACCGGACTCTATCCGGAGGGCATCTACACAGCGGTCAAGGTGCCGGTCTTCAGCTTTGAGAAGCTGCATGATGTGGACACCCACCTGGGTCCGGAGATGAAATCGACCGGCGAGGTGCTGGGCATTGCGAAGAGCTTTGAAGAGGCGCTGCTAAAGGGCCTGGTCGCGGCGGGCTATCAGATGAAGGAGAAAGGCGGCGTGTACATCACGGTGCGGGACGAGGACAAGCAGGAGGTCATCCCGATTGCGGAGAAGTTCGAACAGCTCGGCTTCGACCTGTACGCGTCGCCGGGCACGGCGCTGACGCTCAACCAGAACATGATTGCGACCAACGCGGTCCGCAAATTGAGTGAGAAATCTCCGAATGTCATGGATCTGCTGGAAAGCGGCAGGATCGATTATGTCATCTCGACATCGGCGAAGGGAAGAATCCCGGCGCGGGACAGCGTCAGGATTCGGCGCAAGACCGTCGAGCGGTCCATCGCCTGTCTGACGTCGCTGGACACCGCCAAGGCGCTGGTCAACTGCCTTGCGATGGATAAGACCATCGAGGATGTTGACTTGATCGATATTACAAAGATTTAAGTTTGTTTTGCTGAGTCTCAGCGGTCACAGTATGTTTGCCAGGTTCCACTTGGCAGTGTGGTTTTTTACCACTGAAGTCCAGTGGTCTTACGTTGTTACCAAGTGACACTTGGCAGTGTGGTGGTTACTTCTTTGCGCGGCCAAAGAAGTAACCAAGAAAGGCCGTTCAAGGGGGGCCATGCACAGAGGCACTTAGGGCCAGATGGCCCCCCTTGAAAATCCCCCTCTGATATCCCGTATCTGCTACGGCCGCCTGCGGGCGGCGTTTGGTTTTGGGCAGAGTGGTTGGGCAGGTCTAGCAGCGGAAGTTTCTGTGGTTAAAGGTTGTTTTCATGGTACCCCGAGACCAAAAGGCTGAGAGGTAACTGAATCCCATATTAAAATGTGAGTTCGTTTGTATATAGCTGCATTTTAAAGCCATTCTATCCTAAAAAGAACAATGCCCGCTATGGCGTGGTGGGGACAATGAGGCTAGACGAGAACTGCACTTCGATGGAAGATGAAGCTGACAGCGACAGAACGGCGATACATTGGAGCACTATGCGTCGTGGTGCCTCTGAGACGAGCCATTGCGGGCGCCTTGCCGTCATCTGGAAGCAGGAACTGCCCAATTCCGGAAAAGCTGCGTGATTGGGGGATTTTTAAGGGGGCGATAGACCCCTTGAATGGCCTTTTCTGGTACCTCTTTTGGCCACGCAAAAGAGTAACTGCCATCTTGCTAAGGCGTTTTGGCAATATAAAAGACAGCCATTGCACTGCGGTGCAAAGAAGCCGGTACTTTGCCAAATTTGGAGGCAAAGTACAAAGAGCCACTGCACAAAGGTGCAGAAAACACCGTTTTTAGAGGTATCCGTTCAGGAAACTTCTAAAAAACACTGCACCGGCGTACATATGTCTTTTAGGGACAGAATAAAACCAGCCATAATGTAATGATGCAAGAAAAACCGCCGGAATATAACGGCGGCAGGAGATAAAAAGAGTACACTTGGAGGTGTGAGGAAGTGAGCTATCAACAGGGACTCTATCCCATCATAGAAAAAACAGCGATTGCAAAAAACACCTACAGCTTCACCATCCTGGCCCAGGAGATCGCCGAGATGGCAAAACCGGGACAGTTTGTGCATGTCAAATGCAAAGGATACTTCCTGCGCCGGCCGATCTCAATCTGTGAGATCGACCGGAAAAAGGGAACTCTGCGCATCGTGTTCGAAATCCGCGGAGAGGGCACCGAAGCGCTCAGCCATCTGAACGTCGGCGACGTCGTCGATATGCTCGCTCCGCTCGGCAACGGCTTCGACATCCTGGAACCGGACAAAAAGGCCGTCGTCATCGGCGGCGGAATCGGTGTGCCGCCGATGCTGGAAGTCGCGAAGCAGTATCAAAACCCAATGGCCATCCTGGGCTTCCGATCGGCATCGGCCGTCATCCTGGAACAGGATTTCAAGCAGTATGGCCGCGCCGCGGTTTCCACCGACGACGGAAGCTATGGCCGCAGAGGCTTTGTCAGCGACATCTTAAACGACTACTTAAAAGAAGAGACGCCGGATATCATCTATGCCTGCGGTCCGGCCCCGATGCTGAAGGTGCTGAAACAGATCGCAAAGGAGCACGGCGTCCGCCTGCAGGTTTCCCTGGAGGAACGTATGGGCTGCGGTATCGGCGCTTGTTTGGTCTGTGCGTGCAGAACCAAGAAGGATGGAAAAGAATCGATGAGCCACGTCTGTAAGGACGGCCCGGTCTTCGAAGCTGAGGAGGTGCAGTTCTGATGGCAGATCTTTCGGTCAATATCGCGGGCGTGCCGTTTAAAAACCCGATCATCACGGCATCCGGTTGCTTCGGTTTTGGCAAGGAATACGAAAAGCTCTATCCGTTGAGCAAGCTCGGCGGCATCTCGCTGAAGGGCACAACGCTCGAGGAGCGCGCAGGCAATCCGGCGCCGCGTATCGCGGAAACCCCGGCCGGCATGCTCAACAGCGTGGGCCTGCAAAACCCCGGCATCGATCATTTTTTGAAATATGATCTTCCATATCTGAAGGATAAGGACACGGTGCTCATCGCGAACATCGCGGGCCATTCGGTCGAGGATTACTGCGAGGTCGCTGAAAAGGTGTCCGATTCGGATATCGATATGGTCGAGCTGAACATCTCGTGTCCAAATGTCAAATCCGGCGGCCTTGCGTTCGGCGTGTCCTGCCAGAGCGCGGGCAGCATCGTCAAAGCGGTGCGCAGCCGCTGCAAAAAGCCGCTGATCGTCAAGCTGTCGCCGAATGTCACCGACATCACGGAAATTGCCAGAGCGGTCGAAGCGGAGGGCGCGGACAGCGTCTCGCTGATCAACACGCTGCTCGGCATGCGCATCGACATCCAGACGAGACGGCCGGTCCTCAAAAACAACGTCGGCGGACTCTCCGGCCCGGCGGTCTTCCCGGTTGCCGTGCGGATGGTCTGGCAGGTGAAGCAGGCGGTGGGCATTCCGGTTATCGGCATGGGCGGCATCGCAACCTGGAAGGACGCTGTCGAGATGATGATGGCCGGCGCAGACGCCATCCAGATCGGCGCGGCGCTGTTCAGCGACGCATACACGCCGCTGAAGGTGGCTGAGGGCATGAACGCCTGGCTGGATGAACAGGGCATCCGGCATGTTTCAGAGATTGTAGGCCAGGTCAAACCCTGGTAATACCTGTTTGGAGGAAATCCATGAGTGAGAAAACGACGGTCTACCTGGTGCGGCATGCCCAGGCGGAAGGAAATCATAAACGCATCTTTCAGGGCTTCACCGACGCCGAGATCAGCGAAATCGGCGAGAAACAGCTCGAAAGGCTTGCCGAGCGGTTCCGGGAGATCGAGCTGGACTGCATCTACGCAAGCCCGTTGATCCGCACGATGAAGACGGCGATGGCGGTGAACCGGTACCACGATCTGCCGATCGAGGTGGATGAACGCCTCAAGGAGATCAACGGCGGGGAATGGGAGGGCCAGTTCTGGTCAACCTTCCCGGAAAAATATCCCGAGATCAACGACAACTGGGAGAACCATCCCGAGCGGTTTCAGGCGATCGGCGGCGAAAGCATGCAGGAGCTTTATGAACGGGTCAGCCGGGCGGTGCTGGATATCGTCGGCAGGAACCGCGGAAAACGCATTGCGATTGTGTCGCACGGATGCGCCATCCGCAACATGCTGTGCTTTCTGACCTACAACGATATCGGAAAGCTGCAGGATGTGGACTGGTGCGACAACACCGCAATCAATCTGTTCGAGTTCGACGAGAATCTGAAAAGCAGGCAGTTGCTGAGAAACTGCAACCGGCATCTGACCGATGACATATCCACCTTTGCGCATCAGGACTGGTGGAGAAAGGATAAGGAATAACAATATGAAAATTATGGCGGTAGATCTGGGCGACGCCCGCACCGGCCTTGCGGCCTGTGACCGCACCGAATTTCTGGCCTCGCCTCTGGGCGTGATCCACGACCGGAATTTTGAGAGCGTGGTACAGAAGGTCGCGAATGCGGTTCAGGAATACGAGATCAAAACAGTCGTCGTCGGCTATCCGAAGAATATGAACAACTCGGTGGGGGAGCGCGCGCTCAAGTGCGAGGAGTTCGCCGAGAAGCTGAAAGAGAAGGTCGATGTGCCGGTGGAGCTTTGGGATGAGCGGTGCACCACCGTTTCGGCGCACGGCATCCTGAATGAAACCAACACCCGCGGCCAGAAGCGCAAGAATGTGGTCGACGAGGTGGCGGCCGTGCTGATATTGGAAAGTTATCTTGCCTATCGCAAGAACCACAAAGAAGAACAGTAAGAACAAACCGCCATGTATGGACTGTCCATACATGGCGGTTCTTTTTATTCTTAAATTTATATAGGGATACTTTTGCGGAATAGCGGTTTTACCGCTGTATCTCAGTGGTTTCACGGTGTTAGCCAAGTGACGCTTGGCTATGTGGGTGCTGACCCGCTGTAGAGCGGCAGCTTTACTTTATTTACCAAGTAAAAC